>JBDTSG010000048.1:0-55489 GCA_039931265.1 Flavobacteriales bacterium | reverse complement strand
GCGTGTCGCGCGCGATCTTGGCGCTGAAGTCAGTGGGTAGCGCGATGGCTTCGTCGAGCGAGTTGGTGTGCAGCGATTGTGTTCCGCCGAGCACAGCCGCGAGTGCTTCCACCGTGGTGCGTGCGATGTTGTTGAACGGATCCTGCGCGGTGAGGCTCCAGCCGCTGGTCTGGCAGTGTGTGCGCAACGCGAGGCTCTTTTCATCCTTCGCACCGATCTCCTTCAGCATTTTCGCCCAGAGTAAGCGGCCTGCGCGCATCTTGGCCACTTCCATGAAGAGGTCCATGCCGATGCCCCAGAAGAAACTCAAGCGACCGGCGAACTCGTCCACCTGCATGCCCGCGGCGATGCCCGTGCGCACGTACTCGATGCCGTCGGCCAACGTGTAGGCGAGTTCCAGATCCGCGGGCGCGCCAGCCTCGTGCATGTGGTAGCCACTGATGCTGATGCAATTGAACTTGGGCATCTTCTTCGCGCAATAGCTGAAGATGTCGCCCACGATGCGCATGCTCGGCCCCGGCGGATAGATGTAGGTGTTGCGTACCATGAACTCCTTAAGGATGTCGTTCTGGATGGTGCCTTGCAGCAGCTCCGGTGCAACACCTTGCTCTTCCGCAGCCACGATGAAGAAGGCCATGATGGGCAGCACGGCGCCGTTCATGGTCATGCTCACGCTCATCTTGTCCAGCGGAATGTTGTCGAAGAGGATCTTCATGTCCTCCACGCTGCTGATGGCCACGCCGGCCTTGCCGACGTCGCCTTTCACACGCGGGTGATCGCTGTCGTAGCCGCGGTGCGTAGCAAGATCGAAGGCGACACTGAGCCCCATCTGCCCTGCGGCGAGGTTGCGGCGGTAGAAGGCGTTGCTCGCCTCGGCCGTGCTGAAACCCGCGTACTGTCGGATCGTCCATGGGCGGATGGCGTACATGCTTCCGTAAGGCCCTCGCAAATACGGAGGAGCGCCTGCGCCGAACTTGATATGCTCCAGATCCTTTGTGTCGAGCGCCGTGTAGAAGGACTTGAGCGGGATCTCTTCGCGGTTGGGAATGCTGGCCACGGGCTGCGGGCTGCGGGCCTCGGGCTGGTCAGCGCTTACTCGGTCGTTCAGCGCCTTCGCGAGTGTTGTGGTGAGTTGTTCGACGGTATAAGAGCCGCCAAGCGGATCGGCAACGCGAGCGAGGAAGCTCTCATCCCGCAGAAGGTTGTGGATGTTGCGGACCACGCGGCGCGCGAGAACGTCTCCCTCGCGAAGCGGTGGCGCGGGAATGGTGAGACCATCACAACCACCTGTGATCGCGCTGATGGCTTGGAGTGTGGCCCGGATGCAATTGTCGTATGGGGATTTTATATCCGGTGGATACGTAACCACAGCTTGTATCCACGTGGTGTGCGAGCAGTTGTGCGTAGGGGAGAAGCTGGAAATAACGTTCGCCCAAGCTTCGCGGAACGCGCGGATGCGCGCGGCTTCCACGAAGAGGTCATCACCCAGGTGCAAGCGGAACTGGATGCGGGCAGCGGCATCGTCAATGCTGAAGCCAACTGCGAGCAGTTTTTCCAGAACCGCTTTGCCGCGGTGAAATGCATCGGATGCGGAGGAGATCACGTCAGCTCCAGCGCGCTGATCATCCACATCGAACAAGCGCAACAGCGGAAATGGTGCAACCAGATCCTTGAGATCCGTGACATCCGTGTCGTGCGGTAGATCGGCGCACAGGCTGAGTTCTGCATGAGCTACCCCTTGCTTCTCCGCCTCCTTGATCAGCCAGCGCAAGGTTGCGGGTGTGCCCTGCTCGACCTGGAGATCGATCGCGGCCAACATCACATCCTTCAGCGCCGTGGGCAAGGCGTTCGCATCGCCGTGGACTTCGGCGGCATCAGCGCCGCCCATCAAGCCTTCGAGAAAGAGGCTGTTCGCATGCTCGTCATTGGCGTTCAGGGGTACCGTTGCCCGCCATGGATTGTTGGCCCGCTTCACACCACGACGGAACCCCGCCGTCGTTCCAGCAGCGTCCCTTGTTGCGAACGGCTGCAGTTCCGGCAGCCCCGGGACCTTCACAGCGATCGTCGCCGGGTCGCCGCCCTTCAGCTCTTTCCGGATAAGGGCTTCCCACGCCGTGGCATCCAGCGCAGGAAAGGCGTCGAACAACTTCTCCATAGCGCCAAATGTCGGCAGCATGTTGCTCGCACTGGCTGCCCTTCCAACAGTTGCCCGATACACAGCATCCGTTGACGCCGCCTATTATTTTCACCGCCCTTTCCCCACACCCTATGCGCATCAAGAAGAACTCGGTGGTTTCATTCCACTATACCCTCAGCGACAACGACGCCAAATTGCTCGACACGTCAGCCGGCAACGACCCCTTCGCTTACCTGCAAGGCGCGGGCATGATCGTGCCAGGCCTGGAACAACAGATGGAAGGCCGCGCCGTTGGCGACAAGTTCAAGGCCGTGGTGGAACCTGCCCACGGCTACGGCGAGTTCGACGCCGCGCTGTTGCAGCGCGTACCGCTGGACAAATTCGGTGGGCAGAAGGTGCACGAAGGCATGCAATTCCAAGGCGGTGATCACGGTGTGTTCACGGTGAAGGAAGTCGCCGATGGAAAAGTGCTGCTCGATGGCAACCATCCACTGGCCGGAGTTACCCTGAATTTCGATGTCGAGATCACCGATGTGCGCGAGGCCACGTCAGATGAACTCAGCCACGGCCATGTGCACGGGGCGGGCGGACATCATCACTGATCAGTCTTTCTTCGGCACCAGGACGAAGACGTCCTCGTTCTTGCGCTTCATGTAGTACTTCTCCCGCGCGAATTTCTCCATGAGCGTAGGGTCGCCCTTCAATTCCTGGATACGCTGCTGCGTAAGTGCGATCTCGGCCACGTAATGTTCCTTCTCGTTCTCCAAGTGGTGCAAGGCCCTGCGGTTCTTGTACGTGGTAAGGGCATCGCTCTTGTCGAAGAAAGCGACCCACAGCAGCAGCACGAACGCACTGGCGCCGTAACGGTTCCGCAACCAACGTGGCACGAAGCGAACGAACTTCTTTTTCACGGCGTGAAGGTGTGGGGCGCCCTAGGACTTGGCTCCCCTTTCCCCGGCTCTTCATGAACGATCGATCGTGGATGTTGGGTGCGCCACTGGCCGCTGGCCACTGGCCTTTGGCTCTGCTGCGTTAACCTTCGTCTTGTGCGGTTCGGACAAGTCGCGCATCTGGAGCTAAGAGCCCAAGGCCAATGGCGCGGGCCGAACCGCAGGGCGCATGGACTTCTCTTTCCTGCTTTTGCCCGTGTTCAGTCGCCGTGGATCACGGAGCCGGAGCCTTCGTCGAAGATGATCACCGCACCCGGATCGCCGTAATAGTGGATGTTGCCGGCATCGTTAACCGCCCCGTAGAAGAAGTCGGAGGGTGCGGTCCGGAAATCGCCGCTGCCGCTGTTGTTGCAATTGCTTTCGCGGCTGGGTTGGTCGCGCGTGTCGATGTGCGCGTACCCGCTGGAGTAGAGGTAGAGGACATCCGCCGCGCCGGTCGCGATCACATTGCCCGGCCCCGTGTGCATGCCGTACCAGCAGGTGTCGGCAACAACGTTCAACCAGAGAGTGCCACTGCCTTGCCGTTGGTCTACCCGGAACGTGGGTTGCACGATCGTGTTGGAGCAGGTGATGTCGCCGCTGCCGCTGTATACGATGGTGCGCAAACTGGTGCAGTGCAGGTACACCTTGATACGGTCGTGCAGGTTGCGTACCCAATTGCAGGTGAGATCGCTGCCGATGTGCAGCACGCCATCGGTGATGCTCGTTTCCACCTGTCCCAAAAGGTTGCGGCCACCTTCCACCGTGATCGCATCCACGGTGTCCTGCGTCAACACAACGTCGATCTTGCTGGCCAACTCCAGCGTGTGGAACGGAGTGGCGTCGCGCACTTCGGTGCGGGTGGGGCCCGTGCTGGTCACGCAATCATCCCATTGGTCATCGGCGCAGGACACCAACAGGAACAAGCCGAGCAGGGCGATGGCTTGCTTCATCGGAACCGGTAGCCGAAGCCGAGTTCAAAGTGATCTGCCGTGGCCAGATGCGTCTTCAGCGTGAAGTTCACCAGCCACTTTCTCCCCAGTGCGTGCCTGAAGCCAATGCGGTTGAAGACGGCGCCATCTTCATTGAAGACATTGAAGACATATGCACCCGCCTGCCAAACGATGGTGAGCCGGTTGAGCAGCAAAGCACCACCGACATGCACGCCGACCTGTGTCAATGTGCTCGGCGGTTCTTGGCCGTCCTCCAATGCACGTTGCTCGAGAGCGGTGTTATGGAACACGTCGATCCCACCTTCGATCGCGATCTTCTTTCCCATCGGTTTCGAACCGGCGATCACCAAGGCATAGGTCATGTGCTTGCCGCTGTTCACGGGAAAAGTTTCCTTCACACCAACGGTCGCGTAGGCCATGAGGTGCGTACTGCGGTCCGTTGCGATCGCCGCGCTCATCGTGTCGGGAACCGCACGTGTACCGAAGCCTTGCCGTACGCTCAATTGCACCGCGGGCAGGTTGATGCCCAGGTTCGGGACGCGGAAGGCGCCATTGCTCAAGTGGTCGATGCCAAGGCCGATACCAAGGCACGTGCGACCGAAGTGGCGGCGATACTCCAAGGCCAACAGCATATGGACATTGAATGTGCTACCGATCGCGTGGCCTTTGTAGTTGCTCTCCCGATCGAACGGGTGCGTCACCGCTCCCAAGCCCCAGCCGAAGCGGAGGTCGAGGCTTTGTTCGTCGTCCAACGTCAGCGGCAACAGCAAATAGGGTGTGAGCCGGAAAGCGTTGCCCAGTTCTTCCGCACGGAGATCCGCGGCCAAGAACGCAACGCCCCAGCTTGGCGACCTGTAAGTACGGTGCCAATCCTGTTTACCGCTCACCGCCCGTTCAAAGAACAGTTCGATGCTCGGGATATGCCCGTCCACCATCCGTTTCAGGTTGTCGTGGTGGGCGATGAGGTAACCGTAGCCAGCCCGGGCACCGATGGAAAAGTCCGGTTGCTGCCCGAACAGGCCCACGCTCGCGATCAAGCATGTTGCCAACCAGGCGTTCCTATGGTGCATGGGGGTGAAATTATCGCGACGCGCACTCCGAAGACGAACGCTTCCTATGCGCGGGGAATCGGAACTTCGCCGCCAAGTCCATCCCGTCGACGATGACAACCGAAGATCCCCGCGCCACAGCCTTCCTGCGACTCCTCAAGATCATGGACGAACTGCGTGCCCAATGCCCGTGGGACATGAAGCAGACGCTCGAAACCTTGCGCCCGCTCACCATCGAAGAGACCTACGAGCTCGGAGACGCCATTCTGAACAACGACCTGAACGGGATCAAGAAGGAACTCGGCGATATATTACTGCACATCGTGTTCTACGCCAAGATCGGCAGCGAGAAGGAGGCTTTCAATATCACGGACGTGTGCAATGCGATCTGCGACAAGCTCATCCATCGTCATCCGCACATCTACGGCGATGTGAAGGTGAAGGACGAAGAGGAAGTGAAGGCCAATTGGGAGAAGATCAAACTGGCGGAACGCGGTGCCGATGGCGAGAAGCCGAAGAGCGTGCTGGACGGTGTGCCGCGTGGGCTACCGAGCATGGTGAAGGCGATACGCGTGCAGGACAAAGCCCGTGGTGTGGGTTTCGATTGGGAGCACCGCGATCAGGTGTGGGAGAAGGTGAACGAAGAGATGCAGGAACTGAAGCACGAGGTGGATGCCGGGTCGACCAAGCAGGCCGACGAACTGGGCGATCTGCTCTTCAGCATCGTGAACTACGCCCGCTTTCTCGGCATCGACCCCGACGAGGCGTTGGAGCGCACCAACCGGAAGTTCATTCAGCGTTTCCAGTTCTTGGAACGCGAGAGCGCCAGCGATGGCAAGCGGATGGGGGAGATGACCTTGGATGAGATGGACGTGTATTGGGAGCGGGCGAAGGGAGAGTGACCTCGACCGGTCACACAGTACTTGCCGGTCAGGCTTCAACGAACTTCGCAGCCCTTTTCGGCGTCCTATCACCGATGCGCATCGTTCCATCATACCTGCTGCTGCCGAGCGCGCTCTGCGTATCGCTTTGCACGGGTACGCGGCTCGACGCCCAGTGCATTACCACCTTCCCGTACAACGAGGACTTTGAAGGTGCGCCCGCGTGGACCGCCGGAGGCACCGCGAGCGACTGGGCTTGGGGAACACCGAGCAAACCAGTGATCACCGGGCCGGGCGGGGGCAGCAAGAGCTGGTGTGTCGGAGGGTTGACGGGCAGCTTTTACAGCCTGGGCCAAGCCAGCTATCTCCAGAGCCCATGCTTCGACTTCACGAACGTTCCTAACCCATGGATCAGCTTCAAAGTGTTCTGGGAAACCGAGCGGCAGTACGATGGCGCCAATCTCCAGTACAGTTTGAACGGCGGAACATCGTGGATCAACGTGGGCGCCTTCGGGAACCCGGTCGATTGCCTGAACGACAACTGGTACAACTACGCCACCATCACCAACCTGAACGGCGCAACGCCGAAGCACGGTTGGAGCGGCCGGGTGGGAGCCACCATGGGTTCATGCGTGGGTGGCTTCGGCAGCCAGCAATGGTTGGAAGCAAAGCACTGCTTGTTGGGTTGCGCCGGCCAACCCAATGTGCTTCTCCGGTTCCTCTTCGGCAGTGGTACCTCCTGCAACAGCTATGACGGTGTTGCGGTGGATGACATCTTGATCGACCAAGCACCGATCAGCGTGAGCGCTGCGGCGCTGCCTTGCACCGGTGACACGGTGAGTTTCACAAGTGCGATCATCGGCTGCGGGAACATTGTTGCTTGGGATTTTGATGATCCCGGAAGCGGTGCAGCCAATACCAGCACATTGCCTGCGCCAACCCATGTTTTCAGCGGTCCGGGCAGTTACGCGGTGGCGCTGCACGTGTCCGGCCCGTGCGGTATCGATCTTTTCGATACGGTGCCGGTAGCCATCCAGAGCGTGGCACTTACGATCGTTGATCCTATGTGCAGCAATGGCACTGGTTCGGCAAGTGTTGTGGTCACCGGCCCCCAAGGTCCGCCAACGATCACTTGGCAGCCCGGTGGTCAAACAGGTACTTCCGTAGGCGGCCTTGCACCCGGCAATTACACGGTTCAAGTAACCGATCCCGTGGCTTGCGCAAGTACCGTGGCATTCACTATCACGGCCCCGGCATCCGTCTCCCTAACGGCGTCCAATGACACGTCGATCTGCAGCGGCGACGCGATCCTGCTCCAAGCCTCGGCGTCCGGAGGTTCACCCGGGTACAGTGTTGTCTGGTCGCCGAGCGGGCCCGCGGTTGCTCCAACGGCGACCAGCACCTTCACTGCGGTCGCTACAGATGCGAACGGATGTGTTTCGCCAGCGGACACCGTGATCGTCACGGTGTACCCTCCAGTGCAGGCTGCGTTCTCCAACTCCGCCGCGGAAGGATGTGAAACATGGTGCGTCACATTCACTGACGACACGCCGGGCAGCACGTCAAGTGATTGGGCTTTTGGTGACGGTGCCACGGGCAATGGAGCGATTGTGCAGCACTGCTATGCTGACGATGGGCTTTACTCCCCAACGCTCACCAGCACCGATGCGAACGGATGCACCGGAACGATGACGCAGCAGGATCTCGTGAATGTCTTGGCCTCACCGGTTGCCGGTTTCCAGCCGCTCCCACCCGTTGCCATCATCACACAGCCGTCGTTCCTTTTCCTTGATGGCTCCTCTGGTGCGACGACGTGGACCTGGGATTTCGGGGACCCTGAGAATAGTACTTCTGCTGAAGGGTCTCCCGGCTTCACTTATCCGGATGTGGGTTGCTACACGGTGCAGCAGATCGTCACGAGCAACGAAGGATGCATGGACACCGCTTCGGCGGTTGTTTGTGTTGAAGGTGAATTCGTGCTTTATGTGCCCAACGCGTTCACCCCTGATGGCGACGGAGTGAATGATGGGTTCCTACCGATCACGAGCGTGCGTCAGCCGAGTCTCTTCGAGTTCGACATTTTCGATCGCTGGGGTCAGCCGGTGTTCAGCAGTGCCACTGTTGATCTTGCATGGGACGGCACGCAGACGGGCGTCGAGACGCCCCAAGGCGTGTATGCTTGGCGATTGCGTTTACGCGATAGCGAGAACCTGTTGCACAGTGCCCAAGGGCATGTCGTGCTGTTGCGCTGATCGGTTACCGCGACAGTTGCACCAAACCTTCCCAAACGCGGTGCATGGGCAAGCCCATCACTGTGTAGAAACTGCCTTCGATGCGCGTCACGGCCGTGTAGCCGATCCAATCCTGGACGCCGTATGCGCCCGCCTTGTCCAGCGGCTTGTGCGCAGCCACGTAATAAGCGATGTCGTCCGGCGAAAGCGCACGGAACGTGACGAGCGCAGTATCCGCGAAGCTGTTTGTATGCGTTGATGTGCGGAGGCAAACCCCGGTGATCACACGATGCGTCCGGCCGCTGAGTTGGGCGAGCATACGCTCTGCATCGGCTGGATCCAACGGTTTGTTCAAGAGCGCTGTGCCGTTCCCACTATCGAGCAATACTGTTGTATCCGCCGTCACCAGCACCTGGTCATTCGCCAATGTTCCGGTCCAGGCTTCGGCTTTCTTGCGTGCCAAGTGTTCGGCCACTTCCTCCGGTGGAAGTCCAACCGGCGGTGTCTCATCCACATCCACACTGGTGGTCTCGACCGGCAAGTCGAGGCCCTGCAACAATTGCCTGCGGCGCGGTGAGGCGCTGCACAGGATCAGTCGCAAAGGGCGGATGGGTGGAGGCATCATGCAAGGAGCCAAGGATGGATCGCCCCGAAGGCGACGGCGAAAACCATCGCCAGTTTCATCACATCGCCCGCGCGGTTGTGTTGATCGCGCGTGCGTGCGTTCCATGTGAGGATGCACGAAGCAAGGATGGGCAGAATGACCAGCGCATACAAATAGAGCCGCGAGGCGAGGTCAACGAACACGCGGTCGGTGAGAAGGCCAACGGCCACGATGATGAGCATGGCCCAGAACGCGACCAAAAAGCGCGCGCCGCGCATTCCCCGAACGATCGGGACCGTGCGGCAGCCAGCGGCGGCGTCTCCGCGCACATCCGCCATGTCTTTTTGCAGTTCGCGCATCAGTGTGCTAACGAACGCGAAGGCGGCGTAGCTCAGGATCCACCACCACAATGGGCCGAAGGCGAGCCCTGCAGTGCCGGAGAACCGGAACTCCATCATTCGCACATCGTAGAGCCCTACCTGCAGAACCACCATCGCCGAAAGCGTGGCGACAAGACCATTGCCAATGAGCAATCGCTTCTTCAGGTCGGTACTGTAGAACCAGAGCGCCCCGACGGCAAAGGGTGGTATGAGCGCAAGCCAGCCTTGGCGGGTATGTGCTGCAACAAAAACACCGATCAACAGTCCGGCTCCACTCAGCACCCAGTGCCCGGCCATGGCCACCCGCCTTTTCACGCTCCGCCCAACGATCACACCGTGCGGCTTGTTCACCCGGTCAATGCGCGTATCGAAGTAGTCGTTGATGACGTTGCCGCCAGCCATGATCAGCACCGTGCTCAGGGTCAAGAGAAAAAATTGAAGTCCGCTCATCACCAAGGACACTTCCCCGACGACGGCGTTCAACCATCCGCCCACAACGCCATAGCGCATAATGATCATGGTGAGCGCCACGATCAGCAAGTTCAACGGGCGCGTGAGGCGGATGAGATCGCGCATGTTACCAGATATGCGCGCCTTCGGTCAACCACTTGCCCTGCACCTTCATCGCCTGCTCCAACAGATCCCGCACGCAGCCCATACCACCGGGTTTGCGGCTCACATAGAGGCTGATGTCCTTGATCTCTTCCGCCGCATCGGCGGGACAGCAGGGCAGGGCCACACGTTGCATCACGCGCAGATCGGGAATGTCGTCGCCCATGTAAGCGGCACGCGTCGGGTCGAGACCTGTGGCAGCGATCAATTGGTCCAGCTTGGCGCTCTTGTCAAAGACATGGTAGAAGAACTCCTTCACACCAAGTCGTCCGAACGATTCCTCAACACCCGCGCTTTTGCCGCCGGTGATGATGACGATGCGCATACCCTCTTTGATGGCGTGTTGCACGGCATAGGCATCGCGGCTATGGAAAGTGCGAACCGGGTCGAGGCCCGGGAACAGCAGCACCCGGTTGTCGGTGAAGACACCGTCCACGTCGAACAAGAAGGTGTCGATGTCAGCGAGGATCTCCTTGTACGTCTTCGATGCCATCCGTTGGGTGCCCATATGCTTTCAGGATGTGGCGGGAGAGGAGCGCGTAAGCGCGGCGAAGGTCGGGATCGCCGGTCAACAGCGCGAGGTGCTGTTGCAAGGTCTTCAGGTCACCGCGTCGGGCAGGGCCGGTGAGGGCTTGCCCCGGACCGATAGTCGCTGCGCGCAGAGCGCTGTTGGACCAAAGCGGCAATAGCAGTTCGCCGGGCAGGTCATGCTCGCGCAAGAGTTTCTGCGCCTCGCCCAAGAGGAAGATGGGGAAGTTGCTGGCGAGGACGGCGGCAGCATGCAGGATGCTGCGATCGGTCTGGTCCAATTCCACTACGCGCCGGCTGATGGTGCGCGCTATGGTAAGGAGCTCCGTTCTGGTGGTTTCATCGCTGGCATCCACCACCAGGGGGCTTTGGGCGAGATCCACGGTGGCGCCGGCAGCAAGGCTTTGCACCGGCCACAGCACACCGCGCCGGGCATGAGGAAGCAGCACATCGAACGGTTTCGCACCGCTCACATGGGCAACGATCGCTTCCATCATAGGCAACCGCCTCGCGACTTCCGTCAAGGCATCGTCGCTCACCGCGATCAGGACAAGATCCGTTCGCGGTAAGGCGGCACCGAAGGCGAACGCCGTTGTACCCAACTCGGTCGCAAGTGCTTCGGCCTTGGTTCCGTCGCGGCCAACCACGCCGACAATACTGTTACCAGCGCTCTTCAGCGCATGGCCAAGATGATGCGCGGCGCGGCCCGTTCCGATAAGGAGCACGCGTGTCATGCCTTCGAAGGCTTGCGCTTCCACCGTTGTCGCACAGCCACCAGTGTGCCCAAGAACATGAGCGCGCAACCGATCCAGAGAATATTGATGCCCGGGAATACGATCGCCTGCATCACGATGAACTCCCGATCGCTCACGCTCAGGCCGATATCGCCTTCGGCGGCGGCGGGATCCTCTCCTTCCATTGGTTCGCCCGGGCCCACGCGCTCAAGGTCGAAGCGGACACGCAACGGTTCGAGCTCCGCACCTTTTCCGGCAACCGCCATTCCACCGCGGAAGATCAACAAGGGTCTTGCTTCGAACCAGCGGCCCTCATCGTAGAGATCCCGTATGCGCAGGTATGCCACCTTCACATCGAACTCCGGCCCGAGCAATTTCATGGTCATGCTGTCGCGCACGCTCCGCACACTGTCTATGATCGCAACGCTTGTGGGCGTTACAAGCGTGTCGCCGACGTTGCGGCCGTAGTGGCGTGGCGGCATCCATTGCAGGCTATCGGTGGCTTCGTTGGCTCCGAGCTGCAATTCCGCGAATCGGATGTGCGTGTACAGATCGCGGTGCAGCCAGTGCTTGGTGCTCGGTTCGGCCACGTTGCCGAACTTGGGGTTGATCTGAACCAAGGGCGCTAAACCGAAAAGCGACTTGCCCGGCGCCTTGCTCGCGTAAGGTTCCGCATGCCATTGTTGGCGACGCGTGAAGTCCTGTGATGCACGCCAATTCGCTGGATCGGCCAGGAAGTGATCCACCGCGAGATGCTCAGTTGTGCAGACATACAGGCTGTTGTTCACGCGCACCGTATCACCCACATGGTAAACCCGCGGAACCGCTTCGAGATACTCCACATCGAAGAACAGGTTCACACCTTCCTGGCGTTTGCCTTTGTACACAACGAAGTGCTCGCCCATGCGCACGGTATCGCCGCGATAGAGCAGCGCATCGGTGTTGTCGTCGAAGTCTTTGCTCAGGAAGCTCAGCACCATACGTCCGGTATTCCGGCTCACATCCTCCTGTTTGCTGGTGCTGATCAATGCGCCGAGCAGCACAAGAGCGAAACCAACGTGCGCAATGCTCGGTCCAGCATGGGCGAACTTCCACTTCAACCCTTTCCAGATCCAAGCAGCATTGGCCACTGCGGCGAAGACGGCCGCGAAAAGCAGCGCTATCAGGTTCAGTTCCTTCCACTCGTATTCCATGGAGAACACGACCACTGCTGTTGCGACCACCGCGACCACGAGTGAAAGCAGCATCTGCTTGCCGAAGCGCTTCATGTCTGTCTCCTTCCAACGCAGGTATTGGCCGATCCCGACCAACAGCGCGATGATGAAGGCGAAGGGCACTTGCCACTTGTTGTAGTGCGCTTTTGCATCGCTGGGCGGTGCGAGCTTGGCGTGCGACAGGTCGGCGATGAAGCTGCTGCCCGTGGTTTCCGCAAGCCATGACAGGGGCTTTGCGAAAGGCGAGAGCAAAGTGTTGAACACGGGTACACTGGTACTGAACGTGATCTGCACCGCGCTCAGCACCAGCACCAGCGCACCGATGAACAACCAGAATTCGCGGCTCCACACGGCTTCCTCCTGAGCGGCTTTCGGGAACTTCCGGTAGGCCCAGAACAGGGCGATAACGAAGAGCACGGCGAACACAAGAACAGCCAGCGCTTGCACCTTCAACACGATGCCTAACACCAACAGTGCGAGGCTCAACAACCCCAGGAATTTGCGCTGGCCCGTGTCGCGCACGAGCATCACCGCGGTGAGCAGCATGAACGTGAGCACGAAGAGCATAAGGCCCGGTTTCATGCCATCGCCCGTGAAACTGTGAACGCTCGTATCGCCGAGCACGCCGCTGCGTGTTAGGAAGCCGCTGTACAGGACCAGCAGGAAAGTGCCCAACGTGAGCAGGAAGCCGGTGAAGAGCGAAGTGTCCTTTCGCTTGTTCACCATCATCAAATGCCCTGACGCCACGAGCGTCAACCAAGGCACCAAGGATGCGTTCTCTACTGGATCCCATGCCCAGAAGCCACCGAAGCTCAGCGCTTCGTAAGCCCAAGCACCGCCCATGAGTATGCCGGTGCCCAATATCATCACACCGAAGAAGGTCCAACCGATGGCAGGTTCCATCCATTCCTTCAGCTTGTTGCGCCAGAGCCCTGCGATCGCGTATGCGAAAGGGATGAGCGTTGCGCTGAAACCGAGGAAGAGCGTGGGAGGGTGGATCACCATCCAATAATTCTGGAGCAGCGGGTTGAGGCCACGGCCATCTTGGAAGGCCGGGATCTTCTGCAGATAATCGGCAAGACCTGTCCAAGGGAGCCCGAGGTTCTCGGGCAATTGGCGGATGAGCAGGAAAGGGCTGCTACCGACGCGTTCGCCGAAAACGTGCACCCCGAGCAACATGCTGGCAAGGAACACCTGCACCAGTGCGAACACCATCATCACGGGTGCTTCCCATTCGCTGTGGCGGCCTTGCTTCCAGCGCCATAACAGGATATTGCCCAGCACGGCATGCCAGAAGGTCCAGAGGAGGAACGAACCTTCTTGTCCTTCCCAAAAGCAACTGAAGATGTAGCGCAACGGCATTTCGCGGTTGCTGTGTTTCCACACATAGTCGAACTCGAACCAGTGGTTCAGCAGCATGATGAACAATAGCGCCACGATCGAGAAGACCGCCACACTGTGCGCACGGAAACCGACGCGGCCCAAGGATCGCCATTGCACGCTCCCCTTTCGCTCCGCCAGAAAGAATGACACCAGCGCAAGCGCAGCACCCACGATGGAGATCACCGCGAAGCCATGGCCGACATAACTGGCCCAGGTGTGCTCTCCCGCGAATACGATGTCCTTGTCCTTCATTTTACGCGGCGCGAAGGTGGGGACGGCAAGGGGTTGTTCGCTGCAGGTCGGTCGGCTTTCCGCACGGCCGTCGAAGGGACAACAGCGAACCTCAAGGTCTTCACTTCACCTTGGTCCACTCCCCATCGGTCTGCAGCTTGTTGCCCTCGGTGTACTTGCTCGGGCACTTCATCAGCATGTCATTGGCGTGGAAGGCGGTGCCTTCGTAACTGCCGGTAAGGACAATGCTCTCGCTTCGTTCAAAATCGTAGGGCTTGGCCTTGGCCAATCGCACCTTGCATTTCACACCATCGTCATCCACGAGGGTGAATTCCGTGAGGTTGGCGTTCGCCACCGGTTCGTAAACAATCGGTTGGCTTTTGTCCAACATCCCCTTCACCCGCACTTCGCGGCCAGGGTTCTCCATGGCTTGGGCCAAGCCCATGAACGTGCTGTTGTCGGCAAGGGTGCCGATGAGCATGGCCATCGCCACCGCGATCACCACGAGCGCTATGATGTGCGAGCGTTTCACTTCTTCAATCGGCGTTCAAGTTTCCGCAGCTTCATGTCCATGGCGAACATCCAAACGCCCAATCCCACAAGCACCGCTGTGACCACGATGACCACCGTGGTCATCTTGCCACTGGAGAACATCGTTTCCTCCACCCAAGCCGGTGCGGCTTCCTGCGCAAAGCTACCCGCCGGCAATGCGGACAGGAGGAACAGGAAGAAGAGGCTAGCGACTTTCGTTCTCATCGAGCAGTGCGTTGAGGCGGCCGTAGCGCAGCCGCAGGTTGTAGGTCCAGATGCCCAGCAATATCCAGCCGAGGCAGGCCGGGTAGAAGACGGCGCGTAGTGCATTGTCCAGATCGTACTGGCTGAAGGCGGGGTTGCCACCGTTGCCAGGGTGCAGGCTGTCGGTAATGCGGGGCAGAACCATGATGAACACCAGCATGAGCATGAAGGCGAAGATGTTGTATACCGCTGCCAAGCGGGCACGCTTGTGCGCATCGGGGACGGAGCCGCGCAGGATCACATAGGCCAAGTACATGAGCAACGTGAGGGCAGAGCCGTTCAGCTTCGTATCGCTCGTCCACCAGCCGCCCCATGTGGCGCGGGCCCAGATGCTGCCGGTGACAATGCCGAGCGTGCCGAAGAGCAAGCTCACGTTCACTGCAACGCTCGCGGCAAGATCATGGTCCAAGCTTCCCGAACGCAGATGCTTGATGCTGAACACGAACGCTATGGCCATGAGCGTGATCATGCTGAACCACATGGGAACGTGGAAGAACAAGTTGCGGATGGTCTCGTTGAGGATGCTGCGGTTGGGGAAGCCTTTGTGGAACATAAAGGCGGAGGAATTCATGGGAACAAGTGCAGGGCAGGGTTGGTCGCTGCCGTTCACACCGGATCCCTTCACGAAGAGTGCGTTCTGCAATCGGAGCATCCCATCCACATCGTTTTCAACCACCACGGTCCACATGCCGTCCTTAGCCGCCGGGGGTGCGGCGGAATTGAGGTCGACCCTCGTTTCGGAAACGGCCTTTGCAGTCCCCAAGCAATACCGGTAGGTACCGCTTTCGAGCCAAGCGTTATTGCCACTGGAGCAACTGGCGAAGTGCGTATTGTAGCCCGTTAGCGAGATCGATGTGCGCTCGGGTGGAAGGCTGTTGCGGGAAACGTGCACCAAGCCCGGGTTAAGAGGTATGTACAACCCTGCAACCGCTGTGTGCACCAGCAGAAGTACGCACAGGACTTTCCACCACCAATGCCGCATCAGTCGCGCCAAAGGTAGGGGTACAGCAACCAGGCCAATGCCACAGTAAGCGCGTCTATGGCGAGCAGCCACAGCACGTAACGATCGTTCACTTCCCATGGCAGACCGTCAAGGGCATTGCGGCTTGCGCGCATGAGGGTGAGCAGCATGGGCAGCACCACGGGGAAACCGAGTATCGCCATCAAGCCAAGGCCATTGCCCGCACGTGCGGCCAGGGCGCTGATCAGCGTGAGCACCGCCGCGAAGCCGATACCACCGAGCAAGGTCACCAGAATGAATTGCCCCAACTCGGCCTTAGCCAATGCCCCGTCGCCAAGGAAGAGGATGTAGAAGCAGAGGCTCAGAAAACTGAGCACCACCATCACCAATCCATTGTACGCGGTGCGCGCGAGGATCACCGAACGCGGGTCGACGAGTGAATAGAGATAGAGTTGTCGGCCCCCATCCTCCCGCATGAACGAGCGCGACAATGCGTTGAAGGCCGCGAAAAGCAGAATGATCCAGAACAACGCGTTCCACACAGGTACGTCAACGAGTTTCTGCACCGCGAGGTAGCACACGTAAACAGCACTGACCACATAGAGCAGCAAGCCCCCCAGCGCATGCCGCTGCCGCATGTCGAGCCGGAACTCAAGCGCAAGCAGGCTGGTGATCTCAGTGGCGCGCACGCTCATCGGTTTCAATGCCACACCCGTCAAAGAGCTTCCCGATCACTTCTTCTTCTTCTTCTCCTTCACTTCAATGGCGCTCTTGCTGTAGATGAAGTAGAGGTCGACGTAGGGGCGCAGGAGCGCGGACATCTTCTTGTTTTTTTCCGCCGGAACTATCACCAGGATCTTGTCATCCCACTTGGCGCTCGCATAGGCTTTGTACTTCTTGAACTCCTGGATCCGCGGAAAGCGCTCATCGAAAGTGTCCATGCCATCCGGCCAATTGGTTTCGTTGCTGCGGAAAACGACCTGCGCATACTCACCCTCGCTCATTGTCCGCAACATGGCGGCTTTTGCTGCACTGTCAGCGGCCAGTTCGTATGTGGCAAAAAGTTCGTCGGGCTTGAGGATCTTGGCGTCGCGCAGCCCTTTCCATCGCGGCCCACGACTGATACGGGGCCGCACCACACCGGTGTTCGCATTTACGATGGCCTTTTCGGGCAGCGCAAGGAACAGGTCGGCGATGGGCCGCATCGCCTCAGGCATGTGGATGTTGCTTGCTGCGGGGATCATCACCACTGCGTAGCGCACGGTATCGCGGAGAAAGTTGCCGAGGCGGAAGCCGGAGTAGTTCTGGATGTATGGTGCGTTCGCCGCACGCGCACTGTCGTTCAGCAGGCCCATGGGCCAAATGCTGGCAATGCTCTGGTCGGCCACCAAGTCCTGTTCCTCGTTGGTGATGCCCGCTGCCTCCAAACCGGCCATGGCCTGCTTGTCGCGTCGCAGGTCGCGTGTCGGGTCTACCGCCTTGGGGTCGATGATCTTGATGGGTGCTTGTGCGGTGCACAACACCGAGACAAGAATTGCGGGAAGGAGAAGGATGCGCATCGCTTGTTGGATCGCTGTTCAACGGTTCGCGAACGCGGCCAAAGATATCCGTGCGTCCATGGCATGGTGCCGCACCCCACCTTTGCACCGCCTACCAAAACAACTCCGGCATGCGCGCTTTCCTTCTTTCCGTACTCACATCTCTCAATCCTTTCTCCGGCCGGGCACAGATCGCTAGTCCCGCGCAAATACCGGTCACGTCCTTCTTTGAGCTCTCAGCCATGGGGCTCAACGGCGAGGTTGTGCCGATGGCGCAGTTCCGGGGCAAGAAGATCATGGTGGTCAACACTGCCAGCGAGTGCGGTTATACCGGGCAGTACAAGCAATTGCAGGAACTCTACACCGAATTCAAGGACAAGAACTTCGTGGTACTCGGCTTTCCGAGCAACGATTTCGGTGGCCAGGAACCCGGCAGCGAAGCCGAGATCGGCGCTTTCTGTACCAAGAACTACGGTGTCACTTTCCCCCTCATGAGCAAAGTGAGCACCAAGGGCGATGGCCAGCACCCGATCTACCAATGGCTCACGCAGAAAAGCAAGAACGGCTTGGATGACTTCAAAGTGAAGTGGAACTTCAACAAATTCCTGATCGACGAGGAGGGCCGCTTGGTGATGTACTTACCCAGCGGCAAAGATCCGATGTGCGATGAAGTGCTCAACTGGCTCGGCGCGAAATGAACAGCATCGACATTTTGTGTATCACCGCGCATCCCGATGATGTAGAGCTGTGCATGGGCGGAACCGTATTGCATCATGTGGCCATGGGCCGCACGGTGGGCCTGGTGGATCTTACGGTGGGGGAGCTGGGTACGCGGGGCAACGGACCACTGCGCCAGCAAGAAGCCGAAGTGGCGCGGGGCATTTTGGGCGCCGCGTTCCGTTACCAGCTCGACCTCGCGGACGGGTTTTTCCGCTCGGACCGGGATAGCTTGTTGAAGGTGGTGCAAGCCATACGGCGTCATCGGCCGGGCACTGTGCTCACCAATGCGCTGAAAGACCGCCATCCTGATCATGGTCGTGGGGCCGCCCTTGTTGCTGAAGCTTGTTTCCTCAGCGGATTGAGGCGTATTGAGACCATGGATGAAGGAGCCCGCCAAGAGCCTTGGCGACCAACCACTGTCTTGCACGGCATCCAAGACTGGTGGATGGAACCCACTATCGTCGTGGATGTCACAGTCTATTGGCCCAAGCGCATGGAGGCGGTCCTCGCCTTCAAGAGCCAGTTCTACGATGCAAGTAGCGACGAGCCGGAATCGAGCATCAGTGGCAAGGACTTCACGGCTTTCATTGAAGGCCGCGCCCTGCAGTTCGGCCGACTGATCGGTGTCAAATACGGCGAAGGTTTTGTTGCGCCCCGCCCCATCGGTGTAGGTGACGTGACGGAATTGCGCTGATCGCATTGCACTGCGGCACGGTGGTTGTCCCCGTCGCTGAAATCGTTCCGCCATGAGATTGCGCAGTATCGTCCAGCGGCTCCGCCCGGTCTGGTTGCTTGCTTTTCTGGGTCTTTTGTTCTTCGGTAGCAGCTGGACCGGGAGAAGCTTCCAGCTGAAGCTGAAGAGCCCGCCCATCCCGGTTGTTCAGGATGGCGACATCGTTTTGCAGACTTCCATTTCACCACAGTGCAGCGCCATCCGTGAGGCCACGCAAAGCGAATGGACGCACTGCGGGATCGTGTTCATGGAGAACGGCAACCCCATGGTCTTGGAAGCGGTCGGCCCGGTGCGCAAGACTTCGTTGAAGGAATGGCTCGGTCGCACCGGGCACTGGACCATTCGCCGGTTGAAGGACGGCTCTAAACTGACGGATGAAGCCAAGGTGCGCATGCGCGCTGTGGGTGAGGAGATGCTGGGCAAGGACTATGACACGCGGTTCCTTTGGAACGATGATGAGATCTATTGCAGCGAACTGGTCTGGAAGATCTACCAGAACGGCGCAGGCGTTGAAGTGGGGGAGGTGGAGAAATGGGGAAGCATGAAATTGGATGGACCTGCTGCGCACCGGATCATCGCGCAGCGCTTTCCGAACGGCAAGTTGCCAGTGGACGAACCGGTGGTCACGCCTGCGTCCATCGCACGAAGTGGATCGCTGGAGGAGGTGGGATCCAAGTAGATGCCCGCCCCAGCGGATACTTTCACCGCGCCGATCGAACAATGGACGATCGGCGTGAACCATGCATTTCAACAAGGTCAGTCGATCGGTGATCACAGCGCTGGTGCGCGTTGTGGGTAACGAGCATGTGCATACGAGCTATGAGAAGCGGGCGCATTATGGCCACGACGAAACGGAAGACCTGAAGTTCCCTCCGGAAGCGGTGGTAAGGCCCAATACCGCGGAGGAAGTCGCAGCGGTTTTGCTCGTTTGCAACGAGCACAATGTGCCGGTAACAGCTATCGGAGGCCGCACCGGACTGAGTGGCGGCGCGCTCAGCGTGCACGGCGGTGTGGGTTTGGCTTTGGACAGGATGGATCGCATCCTCGACATTGATGAGCGCAACCTGCAGGTTGTCGTAGAGCCCGGTGTGATCACCCAAGTGCTGCAGGAAGCGGTGGCTGCCAAACGCTTGTACTATCCACCCGATCCGAGCAGCCGTGGTAGTTGCACCATCGGCGGCAATCTGGCCGAGAACGCAGGTGGACCGCGTGCGGTGAAGTATGGTGTGACGCGCGATTTCGCGCTCAACCTGGAGGTTGCACTGGCCGACGGTCGGTTGATCTGGACCGGGGCGAACACCTTGAAGAACGCGACGGGCTACGACCTTACTCGCTTGTTGGTGGGTAGCGAAGGCACCTTGGGCATCATCACCAAAGCAGTGCTTCGCTTAGTGCCGTTGCCGCACGGGACGAAACTGATGCTCGTGCCCTTTGCACATGCCCGAAAAGCATGCGAGGCGGTGAGCGCAGTGTTCCGGGCGGGGATCACGCCGAGCGCGTTGGAATTCATGGAACGCGATGCCATCGACTGGACACTGGAGCATGTGGAGGGTATTCCGGTAACCGTTCCACCGGGTGTGAAAGCGCATCTGCTCATCGAGGTGGACGGCAACCACGCGGATGCCATGATGAAGGAATGTGAGACCATCGTGCAGGTCATGGAGGCGCACGACTGTGGGGAGATCCTCTTCGCTGAAAGTCCGGGCGACAAGGATGCCCTTTGGAAACTGCGGCGCAGTGTTGCCGTTGCCGTGAAGGCGAACAGCGTGTACAAGGAAGAGGACACTGTTGTGCCGCGCTACGCCCTGCCCGACTTGCTGGAAGGGGTGAAGAGGATCGGCGCACAGTATGGTTTCCGCAGCGTGTGCTACGGGCATGCTGGCGATGGGAATCTGCACGTCAACATCATCAAGGGGCAGTTGAGCGACCAGGCTTGGGAGCATGAACTACCGAAGGCTATCCGCGAGATCTTCGAATTGACCGTTTCGCTGGGTGGCACGCTGAGCGGCGAGCATGGTATAGGCCTCGTGCAGCGGCCGTACATGGACATTGCTTTCAATGAGACCCAACTCGGGTTGATGCGCGGTATCAAAGAACTCTTCGATCCCCGCGGGATCCTGAACCCCGGCAAGGTTCTTCCATAGGTTGGGGTTGTAGGTCCGTTGGTGGGGTTAGGCAAACCCTACTTTACTCGATCCACGATCGTTCGCACCTTCTTGTCGAAACGGTACTCGATCCGGCGGAGCACTTCGCCATCGCGCGACCAAAGCGTCCAAATGCCATCGCGTAGGCCGTTACGGTAGTGGTTCTCGTTGCACAACACTCCATCGCTGTAATAACGGCGCCATGCACCTTCCGGCTTTCCATCAACGTACTCACCGGTTACGTGCATGCCCACGTTCACCGTGTCCTTCACTTCCCAGCGGTGCGCTATACCTTCCTCCTTACCCTCCTTGAACCGCACCAAAGAGGCCGGGGCGCCGTTGGAGTACCAATGAATGCGCGGTCCTTGCTCAACGCCGTTGTTGTACAAGGCCAGATAAACCCGTCGTCCGTTCATGAACTCCTGCCATAAGCCATGCGCGCGTCCATACGAATAGTTCGCAATGGCCAGGGTGTCCCCGTTACTGTTGATCTCAACCCATCGCCCGTGCTTCAAGCCATGCGCATACTCACCCCGTTTCGAGCCATCGCCAGAAAGGTGCAGTGTTGCGGGTCCGTCCTTCAAGTCACCTATCATGGCCACTTCGGCCAGCGACCGTCCCCCGTCCCCCAGCACCTGACGCTCAATACGCTCCGGTGCACAGGAGGCTGAGCAAAAGACGGCGAACGCCACCGCCAGCCACAGTAGTTGACCGTTCCGCATCGTGCAAAGATCATCCGCCACGGTTTGCCTGTGGATCGGAGAGGGGGTTTACTTTGCCGCCAACTTCAAAAGAATGAACAAGAAGAAGCTTTTGGGATGGGGCTTTTGGCTCCTGGGCGTGCTGCTTCCCATGCACGCTGGTCTTATGGAAACCGAGAACGCGGACAACGTGACCGGTTTGCTCAGCTTCATCGGCTTCGTGGCCTGCATGTTCACCGGCTACCTCCTATACGACAGCGGGAGCAGCCATACCCAAGAGGGACACTGATCGGTTGCGGTACGTACTGCGGTGATCGGGGATGCGGGTTGTTGGAGCGGCTTGTTCCGTGCCCAATGCGCCCACAGTTCAGGTGGCGTCCTGACCAGTGATCACCCCTTCTTCGGCCGGTGGAGCGTGAAGACCCTGCTGATATTGAATCCGTAGTGTATCTGCTGCTTTTCCCAGGACCCGACGGTCTCGGTGATGAAGGCGCGTTCGAACATCCCTGTACTGTTGGTGAAGTGCAGTTGGAACACGTGCCCGCCTGTTTCGATATCGATGCCCACTGCGAGCGAGTTCTTGTAGCCGGCGTTCGGATCATTGGCCAGTTCGGTGGCGGTGGGCTTGGCAAGTTGGTCGGGCAGCACGTAGTAGTACTCGGCTGTCAGGGCCAAACGCTTGCTGATCTTGTACCGTGCAGCTATGCCGATGTTGATCACATCGTTCTTTTCCTCCGCGTAACGCACCAGATTACGGTGCACCACGCCGGGCATCAACTGCATGGTGAAGCCATCACTGAATTTGCGGCCGATGAGCAGTTGCCATGAATAGGAGAGGCGGTGCGTGAAGTAGTCCGTGCGGCCTTCCTCGTACCAAGGCAACTTGTCCTTTACGAGCGTGGTAATCGACGAAGAAGCCACCAGCGAGAGCGTGATGGGCATGCCGCAACCGCTTTCGCACTGGCGTAGCAACTTGTATTTCAGCAGGCCATCCACCGTTTTCTCATACCCACTGCGGCCGATACCTACCTGCAACCGATCGGTGATCCCGTAATCGAAACCAAGACGCACGGTCGAACCATCGAGCCCGAAAAATTCAGAGACCCCATCGCTGATGAACCCGAACCTGTGACCGATGCGGAAGTCCAGTACGCCGTGCGCCGTGTTCTCGGTGCTGTGTCCGTTGATCACGCGCGTGCTCTTCCAGCTTGCCGTGCTGTATGCCTTCACTTCCGCGCTGTCGTTCAGGAGTGCGAGCAGATCATCCTGGGCGTGCAATGCAGGCATGGTGCCTGCGAATGCGATCGCGAGTAGATACTTCTTCATTTCGCCAAGGTTATGATGGGTACTCCTATCGATGCGACAGGCCCCGGTTCGCGGGGCCTGTCTGTTTTAGTCGTGCTAAGGGATCAGTTGACGGTGTAGTCGATTCGCACTTGCACCTTTACATCCTCGGCGATGTTATCCTTCACCATGCCGGGGATCTTTATCCCGTAGTCAGAGGGCTTGATGGTGAAGTCGCAGCTCGCCTCCACACGGCCGGTCGGGTCCGCGGTGAAAGTCCCAGAGGTGCTCACCGACTTCGTAACCCCATGAATGGTCATGTCGCCGGTAACGGTTACGGCATAGCTACCGGGCTTGCTCAGGTCACCGGGCTTGATGCCCCCCACCTTGCCTTTGAAAGAAGCCTTGGGGAACTCCGTGCTCTCCATGTAATTCTCGTTGAAGTGCTCCTGCATCAGGGCCTTCTCGAACTCGAACGACTTGATGAGCACGACGAACACCACTTCACCTCTGGAGGCGTCGTAGATGCTGCTCACCTTGTTGTTCTTGGCCTCGATGTTCTCCATAGGTGTGGAACTGGAGAAAGAAACATTGCCATTGCGACTCGTCCAGCGCTCTTGGGCACTGAGGGCAACGGGCAGCACCAGGGCTGCGGTCAATAAGAGATCTCTGGTCGTCATTCGTTCCGGTTGTTTGTCCTGACTGGTTTTGCAAGCATCATTCCACGATCGCACAGCGCACCAATTGCACCTGGGCCCCTATCAATGCGTCGAACCCCGCGCACTCTCCTTTCACCGTGACTTTGTTGGCCGTCCGCACCATCGGGGTGCTTTCAAAAGAGCAGCTCACCTCGGCGTCTTCAGCGCCTGCGCTCAGCACCAGCGTACTGCCATCAACGCTTTTCACCACACCCACCACTTCCACGATCTTGCCGGTGTATTTGGTGTTGCTCGCGGCCTCATCAGCCTTGAATTCGTTCACCAACTGCTCTGCGCTGAGGGCCGCTGCGGCATCTTCGCGGGAGGCATCCTCAACACCCCTGTTGTATTCTTTGTAGGCGTACGAACCCCCGCCAATGGCCAATACCAGTGTGGAAAGTAAAAGGATCGACTTGGTCTTCATGGTTCAGTTCTCGAGGGCTCCGGCGTTCACCCAAATGGTCAATTGCTCCAGTTCACAGGCGCTCAATTGAACGTTGTTCGGGGGCATGGTCCGGTTCACCAGAACCAGCGTACGGAACGTGCCGTTGTCCACGCGTGCCTTCAATTCTGCGAATACTTGGAAGTTGCCCGTTCCTTGGCCGCCGGGTACATGGCATCCGCTCACTGCACAATTCGTTTGGATAAGGCTCTGCACTGTGCCACTGTACGTCACGTTAGCGGTATCGCAAAAGCTCCCGGGGTAAAGCACTTCCTCGGAGTCGTAGTAACAACCACCGAGCAGCAACAAGGAACAGAGGACTATGATGCTCCGGATGTTCCCCATCAGTTCTGTGGTGCGCCTTGTTGAACCCACGCGCTGATCATGTCGATCTCGCACTGTGGAAGCAGGCCGCCGTTCAGCGGCATCGCAACGTACCCGCTCTGGTGTTTGATCGATCCTTCCAAGCGGCCGTCCAACGCCACCGTGTTCACTACGCTCCATGCGGTGAAAGTAAGACCGCCCTGCGGAGTGGGGCCGCTGTGACAGCCTTGGCACTTTAAAGCCAATAAGGGTTGGATCGTGCCACTGTAAGTAACGTTCGTTGTGTCGCAACCTCCGGCATAATTGTCGCAGTTGACGTTCTGTGCACCCTGCTGTATCCACAATGCGATCAATGCGATCTCGCTCGGATCCAATGGTTCGCCCGGGGGGCGCGGCATGATGTCGTCGGGGTCGCTCTCCGTGATCGCTTCCATCATATCGCCGTCCTGTACGATACCACTGTTCATCAAACTCTGGTAGCTCGTGATCTGGATCTCGTCGTTGTCGTCGGTGGGAATGTTGTGGCAACCGGGTATCGCACAGTTGCTCAATAGGATCGGTAACACCTGCTGGTTGAAGTAAACCACATTGCTATCGCACGGGACGCCACTATTGCCACCTCCGTTGCCCCCACCGCTCGTTCCGCCGATCAGTTCAGGCGCCAGCGGTGGTTCGTGCACGCACGCCGAGAACCCGAACGCAAAGGAGGTAAGAAGCCCCATCGCGGGACTGCGGAGGTGGCACTTGGAGAGGATGTGTTGGGGCATCGCTGAAGTTCGTTGGTTAGCGCAAGGCGTGTTCTACGGCTCAGTTGTTCACGACCGCTCTGGTGCTGTACTGACTGGTGGTTGCGGATGGGCCTTGGCCTCCAACAAGCGCTGCATCAAACCGATCGCATCAAGCGAATTGTGGTAGCGCGCACCACGGTTCAATTCAATGATCCGTCCGAGCAGTCTCTCCGGCCGCGTTGCTAAGAGCTCATGTAGGTCGAGCGGATCGATATGAACGAGCTCCTTGGGCGTGTTGGTGGTTTTTCCTTCAGCGTTTTTCATCGCTCAGTGCTCTCGTATACCCTATTGTACAGCAACAACTGCCTGGACCGCTGACCAGTTCACCCCACTGCCCTCGGCGTGGCCATGTCCCGATTTCCCCACCGTCCATGGGCCTTTCCCGCTGGGCCTTCCCACCCGCACGCCGCCGGAGCCTTGCGCGCTGCGCGATCCAGGACAATCTGTTGCGTGCTCAAGTCCATCCCATCCACCGTTCACAATGCGAAACAACCGCGTGGTGATGCCGACCGCACCATGGAATCCGACGAGTCGGGAAGAGTGGGTGACGAAGAGGGCGATGGCCTAGCCGGCCAGCCAACGTTTGAATTCGGCTGAGCGTTCGCTGCTCACTACGGCATCTTCCCCGTAGGGTGGGTCCATCATCACTTTCACGCGGCTCTTGCTGTACGCAAGCAGTTCCTTGATGCTGTGGAACTGAACGATGACCTGACGGTTGATGCGGAAGAACTTCTCCGGGTCCAACTGCTTCTCCAAGCGGTCGAGACTTTCGTCGAGCGGGAGGTCACGGCCCTCTTTGGTGCGCAGGAAGGTGTTCTTCTCCAATGAGTGGATGTAGGCGATGCCATCCGGCTCCACCACTCTGAAGTGATCACCGTACCGGATCAGGAACCGTTTGATCGGGGCACCCCGTACGGTCGTCGCCGTGGTAGGCAGTGGGTTCGCTAGGGCGCTATGATCGCGCACGGTATGCGATCCGTGGAAACGCCGCAGGGCTTCGGCCAGATCCTCCTTCTTAAGCGGCTTCAGAAGGTAATCGAGCGCATTCACCTTGAACGCCTTGAGCGCATGTTCATCGAATGCGGTGGTGAAGATGACCGGACAGCCCACTTCCGTTCTTGCAAACACTTGGAAACTATCGCCATCGATGAGCTGCACATCGAAGAAAGCCAAGTCGGGCGTTTCATTGCCCGCCAGCCAATCGACGGTGCTTGAAACACTATCGGTGACACCGGCCGTTCGGATCGTCGGATCCAATTCAGCGATCAGTTTCTGCATGCGCTTCACCGCAGCAGGTTCATCTTCAACGATCAGTATGTTCATGGCCGGTTCTCGATCAAGGGTATCCGAACTTCAAAGACGTTTTGTGTCACCTCGAGCAGCACCGGACGATCGGTGAGCATCTCGTACCGCTGCCGAATGCTCTCCAACCCATAGCCGGTGCCCTCGCTTGCCGTTGCACGGGGTCGGTAGGCGTTCTTGACGTGCAGCACTCCGTCTTCGGCGGTTATTTCCACCACCAGTGGTCTTTCGTGCTCCGCTATGTTGTGCTTGATAGCGTTCTCCACGAGCAGTTGAAGCGTGAGGGGCGGAATGCAGCGATCCAGTTCATCTTCCGGGATCCGCACTTGCAAGGCAATACGATCCCCGAAGCGCCGCTTCTCCAAACTGAAATAGGTCAAAAGCAACGGTAGTTCCTCCCGCAACGGGATCAGGTCCTTGTCACGCACGTGAAGGATGTTCCGGAAGAAGTCACTGAGTTGTTCCGTGTGCTCCACGGCTTTGTCCTTGTCCTCCTCGATGAGGTTGATCAGCGTGTTGAAACTGTTGAACAGGAAGTGCGGGTTCACTTGGCTGCGCAACGCTTCCAAGTGGAAGCGGGCCTTTTCCTTCTCCATCCGATCATGGTAGCGCATACGGTTGTCGCGCATCCGCATCAGCAACAGCACCACCGCGATCGCCAGTAGCATGGCCAGTGTCAGTGCCCACCACTGCAACCACCATGGCCGAAGGATGGTGAACGACAGCGAAGTCCAGTGTTCCGGCATGGTGTTGTTGCCCAGCGCGGCGCGCACATCGAATCGGTATTTGCCGGGCGGCAGCCGGCTCCATGTCACCTCGCGATCGCGCGTGGTGCGTATGTCCTCATCGAAACCGGCCAGCCTGTACTGGAACCTGATGTGCTCAGGTGCTGAATAATGGAGCCCGGCGAACTGGATGGTTATGAAGTTCTGGTCGTGGCGCAGTTCAGCAACACCGGCCGTTGACAATAGTTCGTTGCCCCACCGTAGTGTTGTGATCACCGTAGGTACCGCCGCGTCCAGCGCGGAGCCCGATGGGCGAAGCCGCGCTAGCCCGCGATCCGTGGCAAGCCAGAGCGCGCCGTGACCATCGATGCAGGCCGCGTTCAACTCCGCCTGTACGCCGGCCAGGCCGTGCTCATGCGATAGGTCCACGATGCCAGTTCCCAAAGTGTCAAGTACGGCAAGCCCGCTTTCGCCAAGCGCTACGATCCGACCGGCGAAAGCCGCAATGGCAAAAACGTTCCCGTCGAACGGCGGGACTTTCTTGCCGTAGCACTCAATACCCAAGGGGCCTATCCTGCACAATCCCGTGCCCGGGCCACAAGCCCATACCGTTCCGTCGGGGTCCGCGCACAGCGAGTAGAGTGTTTTCACATGGTCGGCTTGCAACACTTTGGTGCTCCCGTCCGGGGCGATACGGACCACACCGGCGCCGTCCGTGGCAACGAACACGTTGCCATCGGGCATGGGAAGGATATCGTATTGGAATCCGTTGCCGGGCAATTCCACGGTCGTGAATTTGCCGCCGTGCGGGGGATCGAGGTCGTACCGGAAAACGCACGAGCCACCCAGCGTGGCGAACCATACTTCAGCGCTTTGACGGACTTGGCGTGATCGGATGGCCAAGACGTTGTCGTTCGACAATCCGTCCTTCACCGTGAACCGCTGGAGCGTATGCGAGCCGGGGTGGAAATGGAACACGCCCATGCCCAAGGTGCCCACCCACAACCCGCCGAAGTGGTCGGAGTGAAGGCTGACGATCGGAGTGCGCGCATCGCGCGGTAGTTCCAGCCGGGTCAGCTTCTCCGCATCCGGAAAGGATGCCTTGTGCTCGAACAGCCCATCGGGTGTGGCGAACCAGATCCGGTCACCGCCATCACTGCACAGCGCGGTGATGTGCGACAGATCGATGCCTTCGTGTTCGGGTGCGATGAGCGTCGTTGGGTCGCTGCGGTACAACCGGTCAGTGCCGTCGCACCACCACACACTGCCATCTTGGGCACGCAGCAGTTGCTGGGCCCGGCCCTCGCCGTTCTTCACTTGTGGTGGTGGTGGGTACGTGGCTATACCGCTCTGGCCCAAGGCATAGGCCACTACACCGTTGTCGGCGGTTGCAACGAACAACATGCTATCCGTCCAAGCAACATCACGCACCGATCCCTGCGATCGGTCGGCGGTGAGCGCCACCACCTTCCCGCTCCCGGAAATATGGACCACACCACTGCGGTCGGTTCCCGCCCAAACCCCGCCCAGCCCGTCACTATGAAGGGCCGTAACAAGGTTGTCCGGCAATCCTTCGCCCTCAGTGATCGTGCGCAGGACCTTTCCGGAGCGATCACAGATCGCAATTCCCAGATCCGTGGCAACGGCGACCAAGTCCGTGCCGAAAGCTGCAATGGCGTGCACATGATCGTCGGGCAATCCCTCGTTGTCCGTGATCGCGAGCTGTTTTCCCTTATCGATCAGCCGCACTCCTAAGCCGTAGAGCCCAACCCAGAGGCGGCCGCTGCCGTCCGCATACATGCAGCCGGCGGGAAAATGGGCGAAGAGGGTGTCGCTTACGAGTATCTCGGTGCGCAGACCGTCGCAACGTACGATCCGCCCGTCGCTGAATGCTGCGATCACCGCGTTGCCGCTTGTGGTGATGCTCGTGGTGGGGACCTCGCTCCGGAATACCAGGTCGGTCCGTTCGCCGTCGCTCCGCATCACACCGATGTCGCTGCCTACCCACATCAGTCCGAGGGCATCCTGCGTGAGGCATGTGATCTTGGGGCGTTGCTGACCGATCCGTAATTCGAACGTGCGCGTTACCGGGTACTGTGCCTGAACGGCCAAAGAGCAAAACCCGGCCAAGGTCCAGAGCAGACAAGTCCTCATTTGTGCCCCGCGTTCGTTGCGAAAAGCAGATCGACGGAAACCTCCGTGCGCGGGCTGACCTTCTGTTGTACCACCCGAGGCACCCGGATGTCGTGATCCGCCAATACAATATCGAAGGTGGATGTCAACCTGACACCTTCCGAGTTCACGACCACGAGGCATTCGATGATGCGCTCGCGCTCCACACCATGAACGGAAAGGTTGCCTTTTGCCCGCACCCTGTATGTGGCGAACTTTCCCATATCGGCGGCCTCGATGATGCGTCCTTTGAAGATCGCGTTCGGAAAAACATCGACCTCCAAATAGTTCTCGTTGAAGTGCTCGCGTTGCAGGGGGCTGTTGAATCCTTCGAACGTGCGCATGGGGATCTGGATGGCAAAGGACCGTTCGTTCACATCCAGGATACCGTCCGCTTCGGTGGTGGTGGCTTCGATGCGTTCCATGGGCGCGTCGCTCACGAAACGCAAGGAAGACCGGCTGATGCGGAGCTTGCCGGCTTGTTGACCATCCGCCGCGAACGAGAACAGGACAGCGCTGCTCAACGCAACTGCTTTCAGCATCGTTCCGCATGTACCGCGTTCTTTCCCCATCTGTCAGCCGCAATGAACGTAGGAAGCGTCACAATGGTCCCATCCGTTGTGACGAAATGGTAAGCCTTGACGACAAAGCGGCAATCGTCCATTGACTGACCAAGTTAGCCGCGACCGGGGACGAGAACACCTTCGTCTATATTCGCCGGCCTTCTGCGGAAGCACTAGGCGGTGCATGTGTCGCGTAATACCGTGGCCTTGGCATCGGAGCACAGGAGAGGTGCCAGAGTGGTCGATCGGGTCTGTCTCGAAAACAGATGTGCCCGCAAGGGTACCGGGGGTTCGAATCCCTCCCTCTCCGCATTCGGTCCATCGACCGCTGAAGCACCCGGTTCATCGAACCGCGGAAATGCGGGCGCATTGACCGACACAACGTTCCAACCGGATGCCTACCGAAGCCCAGATCCTCGCTGCTGTCATGGACAGCACACGCCAGTATACGCTCAGCTATTTCAACCGACTTAAGGATCAGGACCTGCACAGGCGCTTCGTATGCGAGGGCAAGGAATTGAACTCGGCGTTCTGGTTGATCGCGCACATGGCAACCACCGAGAACGGCCTCTTGCTTCTGGCTACTGGCGGCGAGGTCATCAAGTTCTCCTGGGCCAAGCATTTCACCCTGCGTGGCGCTGGACTTCCCCCGGCCGAATGCCCGCCTTTCAGGGAAGTGTTCGATATGTTCAATGCGGTGCATGCAAAGGCCATCGTACATGTTGCGGAATTGGATGATGCAGCCTTGGCAAAGCCCAATGTCACCGGCTTGCCGTTCGGCGATCAGGTCCGGCATGTGATCATGCATGCCATTCGGCACGAGGGTAGCCACATCGGGCACTTGGGCTGGTTGTGCAAGTTGCACGGCATCAAGACCATGTGAAACGAAGAAGCCCTCGCTTTCGCAAGGGCTTCGGGTGGATGATCGGGCTTGAACCGACGACCTCCGGAATCACAATCCGGCGCTCTGACCAACTGAGCTACACCCACCATGACCATCGGCGTGGGCCGATGGGGCGGCGAATATAGCCCGGCGGACGGCGCACACAGGCCGGTTACTTTGTGCCCCTCATATGCATGTGGTTTTTCTGCCCAAGTACTATCCCGGTCGGCGCGATCCCCAGTTGGGGGAGTTCATCCGACGCCATGCCGTGGCAGTTGCGCCCTATGTGCAAGTGAGCGTAGTGGCCGTGCTCAAGGACCCCGATATGGCGGTGGCCTATGATGAAGAGATAGTGGACGACGACGGTGTATGGACCCTTCGGTCTTATTACAGGCCGGTGGAACGGGGCCCGGGCATCTGGCGGACTCCGAAAAACCTGCTGCGCTATTGGCGCGCGGCCAAACGCGCTTGGCTGCGTTTCCGCAAAGAGCGGGGCACACCGCAATTGGTGCATGTGAACGTTCTTACGCGGGCTTCCTTGCTGGCGCTGCGCGCTCTGCGCAAGGAGCGTATTCCATTCTTGATCACGGAGCACAGCAGTGAGTTCATGGATGGCCGATGGCAGCGGCGTGGTTGGTTGCACCGCGTGTTCACGCGCCGCGCGTTCCGGAAGGCCCGGGTAACCACAGTGGTTTCGAACCGCTTGGGTAAGGCTTTGGTGGATCAAGGGTTGGTCGGGTTCTTCGAGGTAGTGCCGAATGTGCTTCCCATCGAGCAAGTGCAAGTGGCCCCACGCGGATCGGCGTTCGAAGCCTTGTTGGTAGCCGACCTGGTGGACAGCGTGAAGAACATCAGCGGGGTATTGGAGGCGATGGCCCTGTTGCGCGATGCTTTGCCAAAGCTGCGACTCACCATTGTGGGCGGCGGTGTGGATGAGCGAAAGCTCCGTGGGGTTTCCGCAGGGTTCAACCTTGAGGAGCGGGTCGCGTTCACCGGACAGTTATCGCCGACGCAGACTTTGGCCTGCATTGCGCGTAGCGGTTTCCTGATCGTGAACAGCCGCACGGAGACGTTCAGCGTGGTCACCGGCGAAGCTTTGATGCTGGGAAAACCCGTGATCGCAACGCGTTGTGGCGGGCCGGAAGCGTTCATCAACGAACGCAACGGGATGTTGATCCCAGTGGACAATACCGCTGCGTTGGTTGAAGCGATGAAGAAGCTGATCGCTGCACATGACGACTATGATCCCGCGGTGATCCGTGCAACAGTGGATGAGCGCTATTCGGCCGAAGTGGTGGGCAAGCAACTCTTCAGCATTTACCAACGCGTACTGGCCAAGCGCAACTGAGAAGAGAATGGAACTGCGCGTCGGCATCCTTTGCAATGGCTTGGTGTTCCGTCAATGGGAGGCTGAAGCCATCCGGTCGGTGCAAGCGGTCCCCGGTGTCCGGATCGTTCTTCTCGTGGAGAACGCCGATACGGATGTCAACGCAACTGCACCCGCTCGGAAAGCACCGTTGTTCAAGCGCCTGCTGCGTTATCCGTGGCGTATGGCGCTATACCTCCAATACCGTCGCCGGTTCTTCAAGCCCGCTGCAATGCGGCCGGTGGATCTGTCCCAAGCGCTCAGCGATGTTGCTCGCGTCAGGTGCAAGCCGGAACGCAAGGGCATCAGCGAATTCTTCGCGCAAGGTGATCTGGACACCATCGCGGCACATGCGCCGGACGTGTTGTTGCGTTTCGGTTTCAATATCATACGCGGCCCGGTACTTCGCCTACCGCGCTATGGGGTCTGGAGCTTCCACCATGGCGATGAACTCAAATACCGCGGAGGCCCGCCTGGATTTTGGGAGATCATGCGCGGTGACCGCTTGACCGCCGCGATACTGCAACGACTGACCGATCGGCTCGATGGTGGGTATGTGCTGCGCAAGGGCTGGTTCAACACCATCGACCACTCGTTGGAGGAGACCGTGAACACGCTGCTCACCGCCAGCGCCCAGTGGCCAGGGCTCGTTTGCCGAGAGATCTTGGCAGGCAATGCCGCGGCTGCTGAAGGACAGTTGAGCACCACCGACGCACCGGTTTTCAAATACCCCCGCAATTTCACCTTCCTGGAGTTCCTGCGGATACAGGCGGCGAACAAGTTGAAGTTCCACCGCGATGGACAAAACCACCACGAGCAATGGAACGTCGGCATTCTCAACCAGCCCATCGCTTCTTTGTTGGACGAGAAGCCGAACCTCAATGCGCGCTGGCTCCCGGAACCGGGGAAGGGACAGTTCCGGGCCGATCCCTTCGGATACATGCGCGATGGTGAGTTGAACATGCTGTACGAGAAGTACGACTATGGCACCGGCATGGGAGAGATCGCACGCCTGCGCCCGAAAGCGGACAACGTGCTGAAACGGAGCCGCACCATGCTGGCCGGTGAAAATCACCTCAGTTATCCGTTCACCGTGCAACGCGGCGATGCCGTGTATTGCGTTCCCGAGAACGCTGCGCTCGGTAAGGTGGAATTGTACAGGGTGCATGCGAACAACGAATCGCTTGAACATGTGCGCACCCTTCTCGACGAGCCACTGGTGGATCCAACGATCTTCGAGCACAACGGCCTGTGGTGGCTCATGGGCACGAAACCGCCCCTGACCAATGTCGAGCTGCATGCCTATTGGAGCGAGGAACTGGAAGGTCCATATACCGCCCACGCCCTGAATCCGATCAAGCACGATGTGCGGAGTGCGCGCCCTGCCGGTACGCCCTTCCTGCGGGGCGATGAATTGTGGCGTCCAGCCCAGGACAGCAGCCGCACCTATGGCGGTCGCATCGCGTTCAATCGGGTTACTACCCTTACGCCGCACGCGTTCGCGGAGGTCACGGAAAAATGGCTCGACCCGTTCCGGGGCACGGCCTTCAGCAAGGGGATACACACGGTTGCTGCCGTTGGCAACATCACGTTGGTGGATGGGAAACGTTACATCACCGCGTCGGCCCAGAGCAAACGGGAGCTGAAACGTAAATGGGACCGCCTTAAGCAACGGGATGACTGATGGTGCGCGCTGCGATCGGTTCCATTGCGGCGCGGGTGGCTGCGGCCATCAGCAATCTGGTGTTGTTCGCTGTTGCAGGCCATAGGCTCGGCGCGGAAGGCTTGGGCACCATGGGGTTGATCGCGCTGGGAATAACATTGGCCGTGCTCCTCGGCAATGTTGTCTGCGGCGCTGCGCTCACTTATTTGGCTTCACGGGTTCCGCGCCGGGCGTTGTTGTGGCGCGCCTATGTGTGGGCGATCGGCTCCTCTTTGCTGGCCTATGCGGTCATCCGTGCGTCGGGGATCGTACCCGCTCCGTACGTGGTGCACGTGGCTGCTTTGTCGTTGATCACCGTGCTCTTCACCAGCCACACCGGTCTGCTGCTCGGGCATCAGCGTATCAAGGCGTTCAGTTGGACCGTGATGCTGCAAAGCGTGGTATTGCTGCTGGTGTTCATTGGTGTGACACAGGACGTGTCGCAGCGCGATCCCATGGCATATGTCCTTGCAGGGTACGTGGCCAGCGGTATCACACTACTGGCTTCAGTTGTGTTATTGCTGCGCGTAGAGGAGGTGGTTGCGGACAGGTCGGGAGCACCGGTGTGGCCGCAGCTATTGAGGTTCGGAGGGTTCACGCAACTGGCCAATGCGCTGCAATTGCTCACGTACCGGTGTTCCTATTGGTTCATCGACCGCATAACCGGCACCGGCTCGCTGGGCGTGTATACCGTGGGTGTGCAGGTGGCTGAAAGTGCTTGGCTGGCCCCGCGCGGATTGGCCACTGTCCTCTTCGGTAGACTGAGCAACACCAGCGTTTTGGACGATCAGCGGAAGGCGACGCTAACGGTTCTGAAGGCCGCGGTTGCGTTCGCATTGCTCTCGCTTCTGGCTTTGTTGGTCATGCCCGAAGTGGTGTACCGTATGGTCTTTGGGCCGCAGGTCACCGGCATCCCCATGATCATCCTGTACATGGCCCCCGGAATCGCTGCCATGGCGGCTTCGCAGGCGTTCGGCATGTTCTTCAGCGGAACAGGACGCAACCACCACAACGCCATCGGCAGTGGGATCGCGCTTCTGATCACACTAGGCGTCGGGGCCGTGCTGATCCCCGCCAAGCACCTGCATGGGGCGGCGGTTACCGCCTCATTGGCCTACACTATCAACACCTTGTACCAAGGCTTCGTCTTCTTGGGGATCACCGGGGCGCGCTGGCGGGATCTGCTGCCACATGCCGGTGATGTGCGTGCGTTGAGGGATCTGTTGAAACGCAAGTGACCCATGACGGGAAAAAAGAAACCCCGCCTCGATCAAGGCGGGGTTTCTCAGCTGCTGAAGGATCAGTCCACGATCAACGTACGCGTGCCGCGCTCGCCGCGGGTGTTGGTCACGTTCACCATGTAGGAGCCACTGGCCAATCCCGAGACATCAATGGTTTGGGTGTGGATGCCCGGCGCGAGGGTCTGCAGCTTCTGCGTCAGGATCGTGCGTCCCGATAGATCGACCAAGTTCAGCTGAACATCTCCTTCGGCACCGAAAACCACGGTGGCAGCATCGGTTGCGGGGTTCGGCATCACGTCCACACCGATCGCGTTCGATGTCAACTCGTTCACCCCGACCTGGCCTTGTTGCAGGTAGTAACTCTGTTCGCCGGTCTGCACTACGGTGCCGTCCAGTTCGTACTCGTAGGTGATCGAACCCCCAATGGCGATCGGTGTCCCGGGCCGGAAGAAGGCAGCACGAAGGATCGTTGTTACCAGTGTTGACCCTCCACCGGTTTGGGTGCTCTGCTCCGTTGACTGCAGCCGCAGGACATTGTTCAGCGTGCCCCAAGGCAGGATCACTGAACCATAACCATTGGCGTTGTACGTGTAGGTGCCGTTCATCGTGTACGTGGTCCCTTGGATCGTAGCTGAATAGCTCCATGGATCGGTCCAAGTGGTTCCGTTCGAGCACGGGAACTGCATGACCTTGGCAGTGTTGGTGTACTGGATGGTCACGGCGTTCTGGATATCGTACGACCCAATGATGTACAAGCCGTTGCCAGGTGCATCCATGAAGGCGTTGGCCGTGGGGGTGACTTGGGCAACATCCGCCGAAGCGAAACTGCCACCACCTGTGGTAGCGGCAACGGTTGCGAACGTGGAGTATTCCATTGCCCCGTTCGGGATAGCGCCGGACATGTCCCACGTTTGGTTGCCACCGGTCTGCGGCACGTCCACCCATGAGGCGATGACGTACGTGTACTGATCACCGGGCGCGGGGGCGTCGGCGCTGGTGATCGTTTGGCCGATCGCTCCGACAGTTGGAAGGGCGGCAGCAAGGAGTAGCAGTGTTCTCATAGGGGTATTGGTCAGGTTGGTTTGCGGGTGAATGACGGCGGGCTTGGCAAAAGGTTGGCCGCGCCGACAACAAACCTTTCAGCCATCGACCACGAGGAGAACACTTCCTGCCGAGAATAAGTGCCGGAGGTTAATGGACGCAGAAGGGCAGGACCACCACGGACCCTTGCTGGCCGATCAACCGCAACGCGTAACGCCCCGGGGCAAGGTCATCGACCCGGAAGGACAGGCGATCCGTACCGGACGGTGCCAATGGCACTTGCCCTACCATGCGTCCGAGCGCATCGACTATGGTCGCGGTTCCCTGTAGTGCCGTTGCACTCAATATCTCAATGCGCTCGGTGGCTGGGTTGGGATAGAGTTGCACATCATTGCTGTTGAACACGCTCTCCAGGACACCAACGGCCGCGCTGTCCACCCACTGTGTTGTCTGGCTTGTTGTTACGCTGCCGTTGACGTTGGTGCTGACGTTGGTGATCTGCATCACCGGAAAGGGTAAGAAACGCTTGAAGAAGTAATGGGTCTGGATATCGTGGATCACCGTACCTAGGATAAGCGCGTCCTGGTAGTCCTCATCCACCACTACGCGCAGCACATCATCCACGGTACCGAATGGAAGTACCAACGTTCCGTACCCATCGGCGATCCCGCTCACGGATCCTGCCCTCGTTACCGTTTGGCCTTGCACCACGATGGATCCACCGAGAATATCGGTCCATGTGTCCTGATAGGCGCAAGGGAAGGGCCAGAACTTGCTGGGGTCGGTCAGTGGAAAGGAGATGTTGCCATCATCGTTGCCGGTGACGAGGTACTCCGACCCGGTGGCTTGGAAATAGGCATAGGTCTGATCGCCGTCGAAAAGGGCCACTGTGGATGCCGTGAAATCGGCCCCGCTGGGCGTGCTCGCCGGATCCACGAAGGACATTGTGCCCGTGCCCGTTGCCCCCATGCTGCTGAAGTCCCAGACCTGGTTGGCACCGCCGGGGCCCGGCGTTACGAAAGGACCGGCATTCACCGCGAAGCTCTGGCCCGGTGAAGCGACATGCTCCGGGTTTTGCAAGGTGATCTGTGCATGGGCCGTGAGTATGAACAGAAAAGGAAGGACCGTAGCAATGCGCATGAGGGGGAGGGGTGTTGCGATGACCACAAACGTAGATGCGCAGGCCGGTAGTTTCGCTGCCCACCATCCGATCATGAAGTACAGCGTCAGTGAACTCACCGATGTCGTTCGGCACCGCCGAACGATCCAGCCGAAGGATTACACCGAGCGTGCGGTGCATCGCGACATCATCGAACGGGTTCTTTCCAACGCAACCTGGGCACCGAACCATGGTATGACACAACCATGGCGCTTCCACGTCTTCACCGGCGATGGTCGGCAGAAGCTGAGCGCGTTCCTCGGTGAGGAATACACCCGCGTAACCCCGCCGGAGAAATTCCTGCAACGGAAGCTGGATAGCCTTACCCAACGGCCGCTGAAGAGTTCCGTGGCGATCGCTTTGGGTATGGCCAGGGACCCAAATGGCAAGATCAGCGAGTTGGAAGAGATGTTCGCCGTGGCATGCGGCGTCCAGAACATGTACCTCACCTGCACTGCCTATGGGCTTGGTGGGTTTTGGAGCACGGGTGCAGTCCTCACGGGCGACGCGATCCGCCACTTTCTGGGGATGGGGGAGAAGGACCGCTGTTTGGGATTGTTCTACATGGGGTACCCATCCATCGAATGGCCCCAAGGCTATCGCAAGCCGCTGGATCATTTCGTCCGGTGGGATCCTTGAACGCCACCCCTTGCAAGGGGCTGATCCAGCGGTCCGGTTACCCCGTTCGTCGGATCGCATTTTGGCCAAAGGACCCACAGGTATCTTCACGCTCCTTTTTTCCGTACCACGGCCCGCCGTGCCGGAATAAGGCCCCCGAAAACGCATGAACCGTCCCACCATTCAGGTGATCGCAACCTTGGCCATTGGGCTGTTGGGTGCGAGCGGCGCGTTAGCCGCCAAGGGGCCTTCAGTTGGCGGGGCCGACACCGTTTCGGCGGTAGTGCAGTATGGCGATGAAAAGTTGCTCGGGGGAGGTGAAGCGCTTACGGACGAGTTGTTGGACCATTTGCTCGATTCGCTTTGTGCGCTGCCGGACGGACCAGAGGATATGATCCGCGATCTGGAGCTCTTCAAGCAGATCCGATCCTTGAACGAAGAGGGGATCCTGGCCATGATCGACTCGCTCTTTGAGTTGGATACCGTCCCCTATGCCTTGGTGAACGAGATCAACCTCTACGCCAGCCAGATGCCCACGGCGGCGGAAGTCGCAGGGGGCTTTGCGCTCCCATGGTATTCGGGCCTCGAGCACCCGGCCGATGAGATCTACGGCTCGTGGAACACGACGAACCCCAACGCCTACGGACCGCAGTTGAGCAGTCAGGACAGCGTAGTGCTTGTGGAATTGACCAAGGAAGAAGCGCTCTGCGGTTTCCATATGCCGATCGTAGGTGTGGTGACAAGCCGCTTTGGCTGGCGCGACGGCCGCCCGCACAACGGTGTCGATATCGACCTGCAGGTTTGGGATACGGTGCGGACAATGTTCCCCGGCGAAGTCCGCTTCAGCGGCACCTTCGGTGGGTTCGGGCGCTTGGTGGTGGTGCGCCACTACAACGGGCTGGAAACCTTCTACGCCCACTTGCACCGCTTGAAGGTGACCGTTGGGCAGCACGTGGATGCCGGCGAATTGCTGGGTCTCGGTGGAAGCAGTGGCCACAGCACGGGCAGTCACTTGCATTTCGAAGTGCGTTTCAAGGGCGTGCCCATCGATGCGAGCCGTTTCGTTGATCTGACGAACGGCGAATTGCTCTGCGACACACTGGTACTGGCCAAAACCCGTTGGAGCTATGCTGCTTATCCGCTCGGTACCACCTTCCACACGGTGCGTAAAGGCGATCATCTCAGCAACATCGCGGACCTTTACGGCATCGGCATCCAAGAACTGTGCGAACTGAACGGGATCTCACGTCGGAGCATGTTGCGCGTAGGCCAGCAGTTGCTCATCGCGGCGCGGTGAGGTCCATTGCTGCGCCACTGTTCGTCCTACTCCTCTCGTATTCGTTCACCCCTTGCCTTCTTGCACAAGAGCGCGTTACCACTTTCGGTATACAGGCGAAACCGGTGCTCCCGCTGGGTTTTTTCAAACCCGTTACCACGTTCGAAGATGGTGCGCTCAATGGCACCGTTGAGTTGACCGGAGGTTTTGCTTTCGGCGGCCTCGTGCGCGCCGGGCTTACGAAGAGCATATCGCTGGAGGTGGGCATCAACCAGATCCAACGCCGCTACGATTGGTCCATTTCGAACGACACCAGTGCGATAGCCGGGAAGGGTTCGGTGCGCTGGATCGGTTATGAGGTACCCGTCCTCGCCCTTGTATACGTGCGCCTTGGTGAGCGCAGTTGGATGAACAATGCCATCGGCTTCAGTGCGGACATGTACCCGAGCGATGTGGTAGAGAGCTTCGAGGACACCCGCACCTATTGGTACCGGAAGAGTTGGCTTCAGGCGGGGGTGGTGGCGAACGTCGGTTTCGAGTACCGCACGCTTAAGAGCGGGTATTTCTATCTGGGGGCCACCTACCACCGGCCCTTCGGGGATATGGCCGTCGTGGAGGACACGTGGCGCGCCAACGCTATTGAACATTCGTTCCGGGAAGGCATTGTCGGTACGTACCTCACCTTCGATGTTCGCTATTTCTTCCACGAGGACCCGGAGAAGCGTGGAAGAAGGCCGCGGAATTGAGCGTGCATCCGCATAGGCCGGCCCATCGACCCACAGCGAGGATATCTTCGGCCGCCATTGCTGCGCAACATGAAGAACCATCTACCCCTTATCGCCCTCTCCACGTTTTTGTTCCCGCTGGTGGGTTATGCCCAGAACGATGCCTGCGCCGATGCCATCACCATCGCCTGCGGACAGAGCATTGCGGGGAATACCGATGCGGCGACCGCTGACACCATTCCGGGTTTTTGCGGTACGGGCATCGAAGCAGCGGGTATCTGGTACACTTTCGTCGGGAACGGTGGCTACATGAACGCCACTACTTGCGGCGCGGCTTCCTACGATACCCGCTTGAACGTCTACACCGGTCCTTGCGGTGCGCTCGGCTGTGTGGGCGGCAATGACGACGCTCCTCTGTGCGACTTGACGAGCACGGTTACGTTCCTGACGGCCAATGGAACCACATACTACATCTTGGTGCAGGGATACAACGGTGAGACGGGGGACTTCACACTAACGCTCAACTGTACGGATTGTCCAATGGCGCAGGATGTGTTCGCAAGCCCGAGCGATGTGGAGGCGTACATATACTGGACCTCCTTGCTGCCCGGCGACTTCACGGTCGAGTACGGTGCGGATGGATTCGTTCTTGGTTCCGGAACCACGGTCACAGGCACCATCGGGACGGACGGGCCGCCGGTGAACATCTCCGGATTGACGGCCGGTACCGATTACGATTATTACGTAACCCTCGATTGTGGTGGTGGCAATACGAGCCTTGCCAGCGGTCCGTATGGCTTTACTACCCTTGCTGACCCACCACCCGCCAATGCGTTCTGTGCGGATGCCATCGTGATCAACTGCGGTGATTCTCTGGAAGGCACCACTACCGGTTCGATCTTCACCGCAGCACCTGCATGCGGCTCGGCGAACGTGAACACGGTGGGGGTGTGGTACACGCTTATCGGTGACGGACAGGAAGTGACATTGAGCACCTGCGGTACCGCCGACTTTGATAGCAAGATCAGCGTCTTCAGCGGACCATGCACGGGGTTGATCTGCGTTGCCGGGAATGATGATGGCCCCAACTGTCCGGGCGTTACATCGCTCACCACCTTCGTAGGTGAACTCGGCGTTGGTTTCCTCGTTCTCGTGCATGGCTACAATGGAGCTACGGGCGATTTCACCTTGGTAATGACCTGTGGTGCCCCCTGCGCCCCGGGCTTGGCGAACGACGATTGCGACGCGGCCACCTTGCTCACCCCCCAACCGCTCGGCCAGTGCAACCCCACCGTTGCCACATTGGTTTGCGCCTATGCTTCGCCGTTGCCCAATCCCGACTGTGATCCGTACGAGAACGTGAACGATGCGTGGTTCATGTTCAACACCGGCAATGAAGCGGACCACACGATCATTACCACTCTCGGCGATGCAGCTACGCTCAACATCGCCCTCTATAGCGCTTGCTCCGAGCCGCAGTTCATCGCGTGCTTCACGGACAGCATCGGCACCTTCAACTTCAACGATCTGGACCTGAACTCCGATTACCTCGTGCGCATTTGGAACGGCGGCGGTGTGGAAGCGGGCGACTTCACCATCTGCGACGAAGCCGCTATTCCCGATGCAGTTGTTGAAAGCACCTCCGCAAGCATCCACATCCATCCGGTTCCGGCGTCCGATGACCTCTTCATCACCGGTCTTTCAGGATCGACTGAGGTCCTGCTCATCACCGACCTCGCAGGTCGGATCATAACCGAGGTCAACACTCCCCGGAGCGAACTGCTGCGGCTGGATGTGAGCCGATTGGCCGCTGGTACCTATGTATTGAAGACCATTGGCGCTGGTGCGTCGGTCAGCGCGCGCTTCGTGGTTCAGCGCTAAGGCTCAGAGCTCATCGAGGCGAAGTGTGCGTTCCAACCGCACACCCTTTTCCGTGGCTTGCACCATGCAACATTGGTTGCTCGGGTCGTGCTCCAGAAAGAGCACGTATTTGTCAGTTGCCGCCTTGTTCAGGAAGGTTGCCTTTTCATCGAGTGTGAAGAGCGGCCGCGTATCGTAGGCCATCACCCACGCAACAGGTACGTGATGCACGCTGGGAAGTAGATCGGCCACGTAGGCTACCGTATGCCCTTTGTAGGAGAGTTGAGGGATCATCATCGCATCGGTGTGGCCGTTCACGGTGAACACATCGAACCCCGGGAACAGCTCGCGGATCAGTATGTTCTCGTTCGGTGCATGGCGGGTAAGCGGAACGAATTTCAATTGGCCGCTCTCCTTGATCGGCAGGATGTTCTCCATCAGGAAGCTCGCTTTTTCACGCGCGTTCGGCTTGGTGGCCCATGCCCAGTGGTGCTCGTTGCTCCAGTAGGTCGCATTGGGAAAGGCGGGCTCATAGCCGTCGCGTTTGCTGTTCCAGCGGATGCTGCCCCCGCAATGGTCGAAGTGCAGGTGGCTCAGGAAGACATCGGTGATGTCGTTGCGATTGAAGCCATGCTTGGCCAGTGACTTGTCCAGCGTGTCGTCGCCGTGCAGATCGTAGTGGCTGATGAATTTGGCCTCCTGCTTGTCGCCGATGCCGTTGTCGATGAGGATGAGGTGACCTCCCGTTTCCACCAGCAAACAGCGCATGGCCCAAGTGCAGGCGTTGCGCTCATCCGGGGGATGCATCTTGCTCCAAAGCGGTTTGGGCACTACGCCGAACATGGCGCCGCCGTCGAGTTTGAAGAAACCGGTTTCAATGGGGTAGAGGTTCATGGACGCAAAGATCGTTCGATGTTCTTGGGTCAATTGGGTGAAAGCTGGTCCTTGGGATCCGGCATGCGCTCAAGCTTTAATAGGACCTCCACATTCCTGATAAAGCTGGCGTGACGTGATAGGAGAACAGCGCGACCGATGATCACTGTGAGCACAAGAACGAGAGCCCCCAAGAGTCGCTCGCCAATTGAGGCGGGGTGTCCGTTGGCTTTTACGTTTTCCGCAAGAAGGAAACCGAGGGCCATGAATATCAAAAAGATGGCGATAACGTGATAGGCAATCGGTATCCTGGATCGCAGGTTAACGATCGATCCCAGTTCTTCTTCGGAGAGGTGACAGCGAGCCAAATAACTAGAACTGCGGAGCCAGATCACATCTCCCTTTATTCGCCCATACTTTACGTTAGTTGTTGGCAGATTGGGAAACCACTTGTCTTGAAGGGACCGTACCTGCGTTTCCAGACCCGAACGGGAAAGTGTGGTTGAGTAGAGGGCTTCCATCGTTCTTGGTCAGAGTTGGGCTATTGCCCCGCATGCGCATTCGAACATATTGTTTCTGGTGTACTGTTGACATTCATGCGTTCGCGCAAGTGTGCGGACGATCGCTTTTGGCGATTTGAGCATCTTGACATTTGCCTCCATGAACCGCATCCACTTCATCGCCATAGGCGGCAGCGCCATGCACAACCTGGCCATTGCCCTTCACCAGAAAGGCTGCGCGATAACGGGTAGCGATGACGAGATCTTCGAGCCAAGTCGCAGTCGCCTGGACCGGTTGGGCATTTTGCCCGATCGCTTGGGCTGGCATCCGGAGGACATTACGTCGGATATCGAGGCGGTGATCCTGGGCATGCATGCCCGCGCCGATAACCCCGAGCTGAAGCGTGCCCAGGAGTTGGGTATTCCTGTCTTCAGCTATCCGGCATTCTTCTACGAGCAAACGAAGGACAAGACGCGCGTGGTGATCGGCGGAAGCCATGGCAAAACGACCATCACGAGCATGATCGTGCATGTGTTGCGCAAGTGCAATGTGGAGTTCGACTACCTCGTGGGCGCACAGCTCGATGGATTCGATTGCATGGTGCGGCTCAGTCCCACCAGCAAGGTGGCTGTGATCGAAGGCGATGAATACCTGGCCAGCACCCTGCAACCGGTTCCGAAGTTCCACTTGTACAAGCCCGACATCGCGCTCATCAGCGGGATCGCATGGGATCACATCAACGTTTTCAAGACGTTCGAGAGCTACGTGGACCAGTTCAGGATCTTCATTCAGTGCATCGAGCCGGGAGGCAAGCTGATCTATTGTGCCGAGGACGCAGAGGTCAGGGTTCTTGCAGAAGAACCGGAGTCGAAGGAGGCGAAAGTTCCGTACTGCATTCCGCCGCATCGCATTGAGAACGGGATCACTGTGCTGGAGACCTCTCAAGGCGATGTGCCGCTGGAGGTTTTCGGTAAGCACAACCTCCAGAACCTCGAAGGTGCAAGACATGTGTGTCACCAGCTGGGCATCGGCGACAAAGAATTCTACGCGGCCATCGCGACTTTCCATGGCGCTGCCAAGCGTTTGGAGAAACTGGCCGAAGCCGGGTCACGGGTCGTATTCAAGGATTTCGCGCACTCGCCCAGCAAGCTGGTTGCGACGGTGCAAGCGGTCCGCGAACAGTTCCCGGACAGGAAGCTCACGGCCTGCATGGAACTGCACACCTTCAGCAGCTTGAGCGAAGGCTTTCTAGATCAGTACGCCGGCACGATGGACATGGCCGATCAAGCCATCGTGTTCTACGATCCGCATGCCGTGGAATTGAAACGCCTGCCACCGATCCCGCCGGAACGCATCAAGCGTGCCTTCGGTCGCGAGGACCTGCGCGTGCTGATGGATCCGATCGAAGTAATGGGCGGTGTGCGTCAAGGCACCGCGGACAAAGCCGTGCTGCTTATGATGAGCAGCGGCAACTTCGGCGGCCTCGATCAGCAAGCGCTGGCAGAGGCGTTCATTGCGTAAGGCTATCCCAACTTCCGCAGCATCTTGTGGTGCAACGCGCCCACCAACAGCGCGTATACGATGCCCGCGCCCATGAAAGCGACCAGCGTTATCGTGGCATAGTTGAGCGGTGAGAAGATGGCCTCGAACCGTTGTCGCGCATCGGCTTCAGGGATGCCGTCCGCAATGGCCATATCCACCCGGTCGTTGATGTGGATCGGGAAGTACAGCGGGTCGATCCACACGTAGAGCACATAGGCGAACACCGCGATCAACAAGGCATACACCGCCGCGTTCCGGAAGCCGGTGCGCACCAGCATGGGGAAGGTTATTTCACGATCCTTGCGCAATGCGGCATGCTGCGCGAAGAAGACAATAAACAGCAGGGCCAGGAGGTGAATGGGCGAGAACGTGTGCCCATCGGTGATGGCATTGTCGGCGTGCAACAACCACCGCAGCGTGATGGCAGCGAAGGCTATGAGCAGGGTGTAACGCATCAACCGTTCATGGAGACGAGGAACTCCTCGTTGCTCTTCGTCCCTTCCATCCGGGTCTTCACGAATTCCATCGCTTCAACCGGGTTCATGTCGGCCAAGTGCTTGCGCAATACCCAAGTGCGTTGCAGTACATCCTTATGGTGGAGCAGGTCATCGCGACGCGTGCCGCTGCCCAAGATGTCGATCGCAGGGAAGATGCGGCGGTTGCTGATCTTTCGATCCAACTGCAACTCCATGTTGCCGGTGCCCTTGAATTCCTCGAAGATCACCTCGTCCATTTTGCTGCCGGTCTCGGTGAGGGCAGTGGCAAGGATGGTGAGACTTCCACCGTTCTCGATCTTCCGTGCAGCACCGAAGAAGCGTTTGGGTTTGTGCAGTGCGTTGGCATCCACACCACCGCTGAGGATCTTGCCGCTGGCGGGTTGCACGGTGTTGTAGGCACGGGCCAAGCGCGTGATCGAATCGAGGAGGATCACCACATCGTGGCCGCATTCCACCATGGCCTTCGCTTTCTCCAACACCATGCTGGCCACTTGCACGTGTCTCGTCGCAGGCTCGTCGAAGGTGCTGGCCACCACTTCAGCCCGCACGCTGCGGGCCATATCGGTTACTTCTTCCGGCCGTTCATCAATTAGAAGCACGATCAAGTACACCTCGGGGTGGTTGGCCGCGATCGCGTTGGCGACATCTTTCAGGAGGATCGTCTTACCGGTCTTTGGCTGCGCCACGATCAGGCCGCGTTGTCCTTTGCCGATCGGCGCGAACAGGTCGAGCACCCGAGTGCTCAGGTTGCCGCCCTTGGTCGTCAGATCGAACTTCTCATCGGGGAACAACGGCGTTAGGAACTTGAACGGCACCCGATCGCGCACCCATTCCGGATCGCGGCCGTTGATGCGGTCCACCTTCACCAGTGGGAAGAACTTGTCGCCATCGCGCGGCGGGCGTACGTAACCGGTAACGGTGTCGCCGGTTTTCAGGCTGTGGTGCTTGACCTGTTGCTGGCTTACGTACACATCATCCGGTGAGGCCAAGTAGTGGTAGTCGCTGCTACGGAGGAAGCCGTAGCCGTCGGGCATTATTTCCAGAACACCATCCGTTTCCACGAAGGCGTCGAACTGGGGTGGTGGTTCGCGGTGCGGCCTGTTGTCATTCCGTGGTTGATCACCTGCGCGCTGGTCGTTCGGTTGGCGATCGCCCTGCTGGTTTTGCTGCCGATCACCTTGTGGGCGGTCGTTGCGTTGCCCTTGTTGTTGGCGGTCTCCTTGTGGTTGCCCACCTTGTTGAGGCTGGCCGCCTTGTCCTTGTTCGCCTTGCGGGCGGTCACGGTTCCTATCGCGCCGGTCGTTCCGCCCGTCGTTCCGTTGCTGGTCGTTGCGTTGCCCACCTTGTTGCGGTCGTCCGTCGCCCGGGCCTTCCAACTTGGCCGCTTGCGGATCTCGTTGCGCCTCACGTTCGCGTCGTTCGCGGAATTCACGTTCGCGCTGCTTCCGCTCTTCGATCTGATCCGGGTTTCCGCCTCCCGCAGGTGGCGACTCTTGTCCGGTTCCTTCCGTGGTGCTACCTCGTTCGTCACTCGCCCTCTCGCCGCCACTAGCACCAACGTTCTCCCCGTTCTCATCCCCCTCCTCGTTGTCGTCGTCCTCGTCATCGTTGTCATCCTCCTCATCATCGTCATCCTCATCCGGCTCGGGATCTTCCTCCGGGGGTGGGGCTTCATCGGCGATGGCTTCCAAAGCCAAAGGATCTTCGGCCGCCGTCTTGGGTCCGGCGGGTTCGGGCCGGCCGTCCGGTTTCTCCGCCTCCAGGATCTTGGCGATGAGGTCCTGCTTGCGCAGGGTGTCCGCTTTCTTGATGTTCAGTTGCCGGGCGAGTTCTCGCAGCTCGGGCAGCTTCATGTCGTTCAGCGCGTTCGCGTCGTGCATGCTCGGGAAGGTCGGGTGTGAAAGACCGGTGCGGAAAGCACCGTGTAAACCAAGTCAGGTCTGCGGAAAGAGACGTTCGTGATCGGGGAGGAAACAGTGGCCCGGAACCGGGTTCTGTTGGAAGTCGGGGGCAATGATAAGCGAAATGCGGTTCGAGCCACTGCTGCCAAGCTCTCTCCATCTTCGCACCGATGATCCAGCGTAAGCAATCCCTCTTTCTTGCCTTGGCCGCACTGTGCGTGGGCCTCATGTTCTTGTTCAACATATCGGTGCATAGTATGCCCGATCAAGTGGAGGAGGTGGCTTTCTCCGTGATGGGGATGAGCGTGGGCGGTCACCCGGCGTTGTTCGCTCCCAAGCCACTGGTTCCGCTTGGGGCGTTGGCAGGCATCGCGATCGCGATCTGCGTGTTCACCATTTTCCTTTTCAACGATCGGAAGCGCCAAGTACGCTTCGCGAACTTCTGCTACATGGTGCTGCTGGCATTGTTCGCGGCGGTTTTCATGAGCGAGCACAGCATGGCGGCTTTCGTGGAGACGAGGGGTGGCGCCGGAAATGTCCGGGTGGCATACTTCCTACCGCTGCTGGCCTTGGCGTGCGTCTTTCTGGCCGTGCGTGGCATCAAGGCCGATGAGGCTTTGGTGAAAAGCGCGGACCGATTGAGGTAGATCACACCACAGGGCAAGACTTGGCTGAGCAATCAGCCAGCGGCCTGTGGTTCCGACTTTCCACGCAGGCCGAGTTCGATCACTTCAAGATCCTTCAGTTGCGGGCCGTCGATGGTGAAGCGCAGGATCGTGCGTACATGGTGGAAGCCATGCCGACCACAAGCGCCGGGGTTCATGTACAGCATCTTCAACCGCTCATCGAATTTCACGGTGCATAGGTGTGTGTGGCCGCAGACAAAGAGGGTAGGCGTGTTCGCCTTCAGTTCGGCGCTCACCCCCCGGTCATACTGCGGTGGGCGCCCCCCGATGTGGGTGATCCACACGCGAACCCCTTCGACGGTGAAACGCTGGTGTTCTGGGAAAGTCGCGCGGGCTTTGGCGTCGTCGATATTGCCCCACACCGCGCGCAGGGGTTTCCACTTTTCCAGTTCATCGGTCACGTGCAACCCGCCGATGTCACCTGCATGCCATACCTCATCGCATTGCGCGAAATGTTCGCGGATGCGTGGATCGAGCCAACCGTGGGTGTCGGAGAGTAGGCCGATCTTTTTCATACGTGGATATGTGAAGATGTGGGGATGAGAAGGGCCGGTCGCCTCCGTTCATACTCTGGAGCAGTGCAAGACTACAGCGAGGCGATAGCCCCGCCTACTTTCGCGCCCCGCTGGAGCACCTGTTCATCTCCACGGCTTCCTTGCCTTTCCGTGGAGATCATGCCCCGCCACTTTCTCGAGATCGCTTTCGACGGTACCGCCTTCAGTGGTTGGCAGGTGCAACCCGGCGACCCCAGCGTGCAGCAAGCCATGGAGTCCGCGTTGCGGGTGGTGTTGCGCGAGCCGGATATCGTGGTGACCGGCTGCGGCCGCACGGATGCCGGCGTGCATGCCTTGCAGTTCTTCCTGCATTTCGATGCGCGCACAACGATGGACGAGCGGCTCTTGCACAGCCTTAACAGCGTGCTGCCCGAGAGCATCGCCGCCAAGCGCTTCTGGTCGGCTGCGGACAATGCGCATGCGCGCTTCGATGCAGTGGAGCGCGGTTATCTCTATCGCATCCATCAACAGAAGGACCCGTTCGTCGAGAACCGCTCGTATCACTTTCGGCCCGCATTGGATGTTGCTGCCATGAACGAGGCCTGCGCATACCTGATCGGCAAGCAGGACTTCACCAGCTTCTGCAAAGCGGGCAGCGACAACAAGACCATGCTGTGCGATGTGCGCAACGCGCGCTGGGAGCGCACGACGGATGGTCTGCAATTCACCATTGCGGCCGACCGTTTCCTGCGCAACATGGTGCGCGCGATCGTGGGAACCTGCCTGCGCATCGGTAGCGGTGCGCACGGTGCTGGGCACATGAGCGAAGTGATCGCCGCTCTGGACCGCTCGGCTGCCGGTAAAGGCGCTCCCGCTTGCGGGCTCTACTTGCAACGCGTGACCTATCCCTACATCACATGAGCGCGGAAGGTGCTAGTGGTAAAGCCTTCGACCTCGGACTGTTCCGCCGGGTAATGGGGTTCGTGCGGCCGTACAAACGTGTCTTCTGGTTCGCTTTCTCGCTCACCATACTGCTGAGCATCGTTGGTGTTGTGCGGCCCATCATCCTTGGGTGGATCGTCGATATCGCTGCTTCGGGTGGTAGTTCGTTCCTCAACGTGGATGCCGACGCGAACTTCGGCAAGCGGGCCATGGCATCCGTTGTCGGTGGCGTGGCCGGTTTGTTCGGTGAGGGCACCGCGAATGTTCTGCTGGGCATAGTCATGCTCGTGATCTTATTGCTGGTGTTGGAAACCGCCATGCAGTTCTACCAAGCGTTCTGGACCAATTGGCTCGGGCAGGCCGTCATGCTCGATCTGCGTGACAAGCTGTACGCGCATGTGGTGCAATTCCGCCTGCGCTACTTCGATCGCACACCGATCGGGACCCTGGTAACGCGCGTGATCAGCGATCTTGAAACCATTGAGGACATCTTCAGCCAAGGCTTGCTCATGATCCTCGGGGATCTTTTGAAATTGACCGTGGTGATCGTCGTGATGTTCGTGTACGATTGGAAGCTGGCGCTATTGAGCCTTGCGCCTGTGCCGATCCTGTTGTGGGCGACCAACATCTTCAAGAACAGCATCCGGAAGAGTTTCCAGGACGTGCGTACCCAAGTGGCACGGCTGAATGCGTTCGTGCAGGAGCACATTCAAGGGATGAGCATCGTTCAACTCTTCGGTAAGGAGAAAGACGAACAGGACAAGTTCGAGCGCATCAACGCGGAGCACACGGAGGCCAACATCCGTAGCGTTTGGGCATACAGCGTTTTCTTTCCCGTGGTGGAGATCCTCGCTGCGCTTTCGCTGGCATTGCTCGTGTGGTGGGGTGTGCGCGGCGTGTTGAGCAACGATGTGACTTACGGCGACCTCGTGGCGTACATCATGTTCATCAGCCTCATCTACCGGCCGATACGCCAACTGGCCGATCGGTTCAATGTGCTCCAGATGGGCATGGTGGGCAGCGAGCGCGTTTTCAAGGTGCTCGATACCAGCGCGTCGATCGCGGATGATGGCACTCTTTCAACCGATGGCTTGCGGGGGGAGATCGCCGTGAAGGGTCTGTGGTTCGCGTACGAGGATACGACGCCGACCGGCAATGGCCCGGCGGAGCCGAACTGGGTGTTGAAGGACATCAGCTTCAATGTGAAGGCAGGCGAGATGGTGGCGTTGGTCGGGGCCACGGGCAGCGGCAAGAGCAGCATCGTGAACGTGCTGAGCCGTGCCTACGAATTCCAGCAAGGCAGTGTGCTAGTGGATGGCCACGACATCCTCACCTACAAATTGAACGACCTGCGCCGCAGCATCAGCGTGGTGTTGCAGGATGTGTTCCTCTTCAGCGATACGGTGCACAACAACATCACCCTCAACGACCCGGCGATCACCCGCGAGGAAGTGATCGCGGCTGCCAAGGCCGTCGGTGCGAACGATTTCATCATGCAACTGCCGCTGGGCTACGATACGAGTGTGCAGGAGCGCGGCAGTGTGCTCAGCACCGGGCAGCGGCAGCTCATTGCGTTCATACGTGCTTACGTGCACAAGCCCACCGTGCTGGTCCTGGACGAAGCCACCAGCAGTGTGGACAGCATCAGCGAGCAGCTGATCACCGAGGCCACCGAGAAACTGACCAAAGGCCGGACGAGCATTGTTATCGCCCATCGGCTCAGCACTGTCCAGTTCGCCGACCGCATCATCGTACTGGACAAGGGACGGATAGTTGAGCAAGGAGATCACCAGCAACTACTGGCAATGAACGGTGCTTACAAAAGGCTCTACGATCTTCAGTTCCGATAGGGCCTCGGCCGCGACTTGTTCCGGCGGACCAGAGCACCACCGATGGTCCCGTTTTGTTCTGTCCGTTCTTCGAGCAACGGTGCCCGGTACTATGGCGTCTTGCCAGCCACGATACGATCCAGACCTGCATGAAAGCTCTCGCGTTCTTCGCCGTTGCGACGATGCTCGGCCCCGGTTCCGCCTTTGCGGGTGCTGAAGGGGGACCGGGCGCTTTGGCCGATCCATCGCGACCAACGCCACGTATTCCTGAACGGTTCTTGGAGAACAAAGGGCAGATGCCCGGCCAAGTACTCTACCGCGCCGACTTCGGAACGTTGGCGCTTTTCGCGGAGCGCGATCGCATCACCTTCAGCAAACTGAGGGACGATGCACCTGAAGTGTTCCATGACGCATTCCATTCGGATAGCGCTATGCACATCGCCCCGGATCTTCCCGGGCACGCTTGGCAAATGCAGTTCGTCGGGTCGGATCCCAACGTGAGGGTTACCGCCGATGGACGCTCACCGGTCTACGCGAATTACTTCTTGGGGAACGACCCGTCGAAATGGGCGAGCGATGTGCATCCCTACGGCACTGTGCAATACGCCGATCTCTGGCCCGGCAGCGATCTTTTGTTGCACTCCGGTGGTGATCATTTCAAGTACGACATCACACTGGATAACGCTGCGGCAGCCGGGCAGGTTCGTTTCTCATACGCCGGGCTCGACGACCTGCGCTTGGACGGTGAAGGACGGTTGGTGCTTGTTACATCCGTGGGCGAGGTAACCGAGATGCGCCCGGTGGCATGGTATGCCGATGGCGCAAAGGAGCCCGTGGAATGCGCCTTCGCATTGAACGGCTCACAAGTCGGGTTCGCGTTGGGTGCGTCCACTGCATTGGACCGGCCCATTGTGATCGATCCCTTAGTGATGGCAAGTACCCTCTCCGGTACCGGGAACTTGGGCATGACAACGAATTACGGCCATTGCGCCACTTATGATGATCTCGGGAACATCTACACCGGTGCACACTGTTTCGGCCAAGGCTACCCGGTCACTCTCGGTGCTTTCCAAACGGTGTTCGGCGGCGGCGGCGGCGATATTGCCGTCAGCAAGTTGAACCCTACGGGGACCGCCTTGATCTGGGCCACCTACTTCGGCGGCAGCGACATAGACCTTCCGCACAGCATGGTAACGGATGCCATGGGCAACTTCACCGTTTATGGTTCTTCCGCATCGACGAACTATCCCTGTTCGCCGGGGGCGTATGACAACACCGCGAACGGATCCGGTTGGACCAACGACATCATCGTGAGCAAAGTGGATGCTTCAGGTGGTGTGCTGATGGGTTCAACGTACATCGGCGGAAGTGATTCCGACGGGGGCTGGTACAAGGGCGAGGTACTTACCGATGCCACCGGGGATCTGTTCGTGGCGAGTTCGACGATGTCGACCAACTGGCCAACCACGGCCGGAGCATTCCAAACGAGCTTCGGTGGTACCGGCGATGGTGTTGTTTTCAAGTTCAACGCCGATCTGAGCAGCCTGCTTTGGAGCACGTTCATCGGTGGTAGTCAGCAAGACGATGCATACGGGCTTGAACTCGACGCCTCAGGAGATGTTTACGTGTGCGGAGGAACCTCCAGTCCGAATTTCCCGACTACTGCGGGAACTTACCAGACCAACTACCAAGCTGCCATGGAAGGTTTCCTGCTGCGGTTGTCCGCGACCGGAGCAACCTTGGTGAGCAGCACGTTCTTCGCCACCGCTTCGGATGATGCCGCCTATTTCGTTGAAGAGGATCTGGCCGGTGATGTCTACATCTATGGTTACCTCGGCGGAGGTGTGCCGCTGGTGCCTGCCGGCATCTACAATTCCGGGGGGAGCATGTACGTGGCGCAGTTCGACCCTGCCCTTACGGCCCTGATCTGTTGCACTTCGATCAGTGCACCGGGTGGTTGGGGTGGTGCCGATTGGCAACCCATCGCTTTCCTCGTGGATGATTGCGATCACATCTACGTCTGCGGTTACAGTGTCGGTGTCAGTGGCCTTCCGCTCACCGCCAATGCCGTGCAGGTCAGTGGCGGTTTCTATTTGGCGGCCTTCGACGTGGACATGAGCGCATTGTTGTTCGCTACTTTCTACGGTGGTGCAGGCGATCACGTGGATGGGGGCACCAGTCGTTTCGACAAGCACGGCATCGTGTATCAGGCCGTATGCACCTACAGCGGGTTCCCGACCCTCCCGGGGGCTTGGAGCAGTGTGCAGCCGGGCGGTTACGACATCGGGGTGTTCAAGATCGATTTCCAGATCAGCGGTGTGAACGCGGCAGGCGCAGGTGTGATCAACCAAGGGTGCGCCCCGATCCAGATCGATTTCGTGAACGGCAGTACCGGGAACCAATGGCTCTGGGATTTCGGCGACGGTAGTGCGCTGGATACGGCCAACACACCGAGCCATACGTACACGACACCAGGTGTTTATACGGTCGTGCTGATCGCCTACGACAGTTTGAGCTGCAACCTCGCGGATACAATATCGTTCCCGATCACCATCGGCCAGTCGCAAACGCTCACGGCAGCCTTCACCGCCGTGCCCGACGCTGATTGTTCGGTAAGCCAAGTCGTGACCACCAACAGCAGCACGGGTGCACCGCTCGCGTTCATTTGGGACATGGGCGATGGCACCCAGTCCACCGATACCAACGTCACGCATATTTACTTGGGTGGGCCGGGTTCGTACGACATCGAGTTGCTCGTATACGACCCCACAGGCTGCAGTCCGCCGGACTCGGTAACGCAGACGATCGTCGTACTGCCGCCCGATACGGTGAGTGCGGCCTTTGTTGTGGCGCAAGTGCCCGACTGCGATGAGTTGCGTGTGGATTGCACCAATATGAGCGCAGGCCCCGGTCCGACCTTCTTGTGGGATATGGGTGATGGTACCACCTACACGACCACCGATGTGAACGATCACATCTATGCCGGTGTGGGTACGTACACGATCACACTGATCGCCACCGATCCGCTGGCCTGTAACCAAGCCGATACGGTAACCATCGATGTTACGCTCGGGCCTCCGTTGCCGGTTGTTGCTGCTTTCAATATTGACGAAGTGTTCGATTGCGCCCAACTGATCGCTGCATCCACGAACACCAGCACCGGCAGTTTCCTTGCCTTTCAATGGGATATGGGGGATGGCACACAATACACGGATACGAACGTTACGCACACATACACGGCGCCCGGCACATACGATGTGGTGCTGATCGTGAGCGACCTTGGTGGTTGCAGTCCCAGCGACACCGCCACGGTAACGTTGGTCGTCGATCCGATCGAACCGATCACCGCATTGTTCTCCATTGGACAAGTTGGCAACTGCACGTTGCTCACTGTGGATGGTGTTAATCAGAGCTTGGGCGACAGTGTGAGCTACACCTGGGACATGGGTGATGGCACCACATACACCACCACAGATGTAACGCATGTCTACGCGGTTCCCGGCACGTACACGGTGGAGTTGTTGGTTACGGACCTGGGGTGCGGCAACGACGATTCTTTGAGCACCACGGTAACGGTCATCAACGATCTACCGATCGTGGCTGCGACCAACGGCGTGATCTGTCCCGGACTTACTACGACCATCTTGGCCAGCGGCGCTACCGGGGACTACCTGTGGAGCAATGGGTACACAACGGATAGCATCGTGGTGGCCGCTGCAGGAAGCTATTGGGTGGTGGTGAGCGATGGGTTGTGCACGGGCAGCGATACCGTGGACGTGATCGAAGCACCGGAGTTCGATCTCAGTTACGGGTTCGATGCGTGCCCAGGGACGCCGATCACACTTACAGTGCCGTTCCAAGGCACCTCCTACTTGTGGGAAACCGGCGAAACGGAACAGAGCGTCTATTTCCTCTTTCCGGGAGGTGATACCACCGACTACGATTTCGAAGTGTGGGACGCCTTGGGTTGTGTGCACGACGACAGCGTTACCGTCACGCCGATGGACAGCCAGCCGCATCTCTTCGCGCCGAACGCTTTCACACCGGATGGTGATGGGATCAACGATGAGTTCGTGATCACGGGTTTCGGCGAGAATGAAGTTGAGCTGCTGATCTTCAACCGCTGGGGTGAACAGATCTTCAGCACCACCAGCCTTACCGACCCATGGAACGGCGTGTACAACGGCCAGATCAAGCAGGACGTGTACGTGTACAAGCTGAAGTACAACGGCGAGTGCACCAACGATGAAACCAGCCTCATTGGGCATGTGACCGTGGTTCGGTAACACCCTGTGCGGAGCCCTGTGGGCTTCCGTTTTTCGAGGTGGTTCGACCGTGGTTGAACGCTTGCCCCAGTGCTTCTGGGCAATGCGTGGAATTGCACGGTCCGCAAGTGCGCGGTGGGCAGGGTTGGGCGATTACTTTCGACTTCCACAGGCGCTGGGAAACGAAGGCAACGAGCGCCCACGAAAGGCCGTCTTGCCTGCCGAACCCTCGAATCGATCGTGCAATGAAAGCGTTGACCCTGATCGCCCTACCGGCGGTGCTCTGCACCGGCACGGTTACGGCCGGAACGGATGTTCGAACATCCGTTCCG
>JBDTSG010000047.1:0-24548 GCA_039931265.1 Flavobacteriales bacterium | reverse complement strand
ATGGGATAAGCGCTGAAAGCATCTAAGCACGAAGCCCACCTCAAGATGAGACTTCCTTATTAGGACCGTAGGAGACTACTACGTTGATAGGCCACAGGTGTAAAGCCAGCAATGGCATAGCCGAGTGGTACTAATTGTCCGAACGTTTTCGACCCCTTACAAGCTTTATTCGTGGAACGATCATCGGCTGTCTTGGTTCGGTCTGACACATGTCAATTCTTATTGACCGCTTTAGGTGACTATTGCGGCAGGGTCCACCTCTTCCCATTCCGAACAGAGAAGTTAAGCCTGCCAGCGCAGATGGTACTGGGCCAAAAGCCCGGGAGAGTATGTCGTCGCCGATCTGAGCCCCGTCCAGCAATGGATGGGGCTCTTTTTTTGTGCCCATCCCGAGGCATCGGCACAACATTCGCCGGCCGTCGGCTTCGTCTTTGATAGTTTTCAGCCCGCCATGATCCTCCGCTCCGGCTCCCTCCTCGTCATCGGCCTTTCCGCTCTCCTAGCCACAGGCCAGCAGTTGGCCATTACACTCGGCTTTCCGGTCGCCGATGGCTTGCTCGTGAAGATCATGGGCACCCGCGGGACTGATCGCTACGTGTTGGATTCGGCCCAGGTGGATGCGCTGGGCAGGGCATTGTTCCCGGGTCCATGGCCCGGCTCAGGCTTTTACCAAGTGATGCTGCCCGACAGTGATCGGGTCGATTTCATCATCGATACCCGGGAGCCGAAGATCTCCCTCGTCTTCAGCGGAACACCGCTGCAGGAGCAAATGCACGTGATGGCCAGCGAGGAGAACAAACGGTTGTGGGAGTACAAACTGTTAAGCCGCGAAGCGCAAGCGATACAAACAGCTATCCAGCAGGAGCGCGCTGGTCTTGATGGCATGGCCTTGGGCCGCTTGCGCGAGTTGGACAGCTTGGACCGCCGGGCCCAAGCCGTTCAGACGAACCACCTGACAGCGCGGACCCCAGCGGCTACTTCGCGAAGGCAGTGGCCGCAGGTCGTCTTGCTGAAAATGCGTTGAGCGCTGACGACATTCTGAAACGTTTCGATTTCTCTGATGCCGACCTATTACGGAGCGCGGTATACCCGAAAGCCCTGATGGTGGTCATCCAGAAGCAGCCCGTCTATTCGGAAGACGGTTTTTCGGCAGCTGCCGATACGGTCTTGGAACGCGCGCGGAAATGTGAGGAATGCTACGCCTATGCGCTCGGGTTCCTCATTGACCTGTTCGATCAGTACGGACCGGAGATGGTTTTACAAGGCCTTGTCGAGAAGCACATCCTCAATGCCGACCCCGAGCCACCCCTTTCAGCGCGACTACGATCCCGGGTGGAGTCGATGAGGAAAGTAGCCGTGGGTGCGACCGCCCTCGATGTGAAGTTGCCTGTTCCGAACGAAGACAGCGTGAGCATTGCGGCGGTCGCCGCTAGCTCAAAGTATTTGGCACTGATGTTCTACAGCAGTACCTGCGACCATTGTCACCAGCAAATGCCCGGTTTGCGAACTGCACTGAGCGGCTATGGTGCAAAGGGCTTCAAAGCGATGGGCATCGCCCTCGATCCGGACGCAACGGAATTCGACAATTGCATCAAGGTGCACGGCATCACATGGCCATGCTATGCGGAATTGCAGGGTTGGGCTTCACCTGCGGCAAAGGCCTACCAAGTTAAGGCTACTCCGACGTTCATCGTGCTCGACAAGTCGATGCGCATTGTGGCTAAGCCGAAGGACGCCGAGGAGTTGCAGCGATTCCTGGCTGACGCATTGGATCGCTGAACTCTATAAAGGCACCTTCCAGACTTGTCCAGTTCCGTTGTGGAGTTCTGTCGAGGGTTCATTTCGGAACAAGCCGAACACGCTGGAGCCTGAGCCGCTCATTGCCGCGTAGGTAGCACCATGCGCAAGCAAGGCATCTCTAAGTTGCAGGACAGGAGGGTAAGCGGTGAAGACATAGCGCTCCATGTCGTTTTTCACTGCGCCCTGCCACCTCTCCACGGGTTCCGCCAACGCTTCGGAAATGTTCGTAGTACGATCGTTCGGCCGGGTGTTGGAATACACTTCCGCCGTGCCAACGTGGATCCCGGGATTCGCCAACAGCAGCCACCATCCACTTAAGTCCAATGCGATGGGGGTAAGGCGTTCACCACGCCCCTGAACCAATTGCGGTCGGTCTGACAAGAAAAATGGGCAATCACTGCCAAGCTCCGTTGCCAAGGCAAGAAGAACCGCTTCCTCCAGTTGCAGGTCCAACAGCCGGTTCAGAAGCCGCAGTGCATGTGCGCCGTCGCTGCTACCCCCGCCCAAGCCAGCGCCTGTCGGGATCACTTTGTGCAGGTGCATCCTGACGCCCGGGATCGATCGCTTGCGCTTCAGCAACTCAATGGCCTTAACACAGAGATTCGCTTCGGGCGCACCTGGGATCGGTATGCCTGAACTGCTGAACTCGACCCATCCCGGAGGGAGCGTCGGATCCACGATGACCTCCAGGGCGTCGCTGATCCGGATCGGCATCAATACACTCTCGATGTCGTGGAACCCATCCGCCCGTTTTCGCAATACGCTGAGACCCAGATTGATCTTGGCAGGCGGGAAGACGATCATGGCCGGCGAAGTTGATGGCTTCGTTGCTTCCACGACAAGCGCGCTTCATTTTCGCGCCCTTCTACCTTCGGCCTCCCCTTGCCGGGGCGATGACGGACTTCACCACCACGCCATGCAGACCTTCCTCGAATTCGAGAAACCCATCCAGAACATCATTGAGCAGATCGAGAAGCTCAAGGAAGTTGCTGCCGAAGGCCAAGTGGATGTGGGCCCCACGCTCAAGGACCTTGAGAAGAAGTTGGTGGCTGCGCGAAAAGAGATCTACAACAAGTTGACGCCGTGGGAGCGCGTGCAGGTGAGCCGCCACCCGGATCGCCCTTATACGCTCAAGTACATCGACAAGCTGACCGATGGCAGCTTCATCGAACTGCACGGCGATCGGACCGTGAAAGACGACAAGGCCATGGTCGGCGGCTTCGGTTTGGTGGAAGGCCGCACGGTCATGTTCATTGGCCAACAGAAAGGCATCAACACGAAAATGCGCCAGTACCGGAATTTCGGCATGGCGAACCCGGAAGGCTACCGCAAGGCCCTTCGCCTGATGAAGCTCGCGGAGAAGTTCAACAAGCCCGTGGTCACTTTCATTGACACGCCAGGTGCGTTCCCGGGTCTTGAAGCCGAAGAGCGGGGCCAAGGCGAAGCCATTGCCCGCAACCTCTTCGAAATGGTGCAGTTGAAGGTGCCCATCATTTGCGTGATCATTGGTGAAGGCGCCAGCGGAGGGGCGCTTGGCATCGGTATCGGGGATAAGGTGCTGATGATGGAGAACACATGGTACAGCGTCATCAGCCCCGAGAGTTGCTCATCGATCCTCTGGCGTAGCTGGGACTTCAAGGAGCAAGCGGCCAAAGCACTGAAGCTTACCGCGGAGGATATGCTTGAGAACAAGCTGATCGATGGCATCATCCCTGAACCGGTGGGTGGGGCCCATGCCGACATTGACGGGGCCTGCGCCATCGTCAAGGCCGAAGTGATCAAGCACCTGAACAAATTGGTGAAGACCGATGCCGAGAAGCTGGTGGAACGGCGCGTGAAGAAATTCTGCGATATGGGCGTTGTCGGGAAAGCGAAGTGAGCCGCCCTGCTATCGGTTCAGAAGCACGAGGATCTTGATGGGTGAGGATGGCAGTGAGATGGTTGCCGCCTCGAAGCCCGTGCTGGCATCCAGCACATGGATCGTATTTCCGGCTGCAGCGAAAAGCGTTCCTGTTACGCCGTCGTAGGCCAGGTGTTCCGGGACCAAGTTCGAAACCAAGAAGACCTGGTCGGGGTTATACGTGTAGCGCACGATGCCATCGGGCAATGCGATCAAGTAAGTGTTGTCATCCACTTGGGCTGCATCGATGATCTCGCCTTGGCTGAATGTCCTCGGCTCGAAGCCTCCGCCTTGCAGGATGTTCCGGTCCTCCACAACGCCTTCGCCGTTGCGATTGCCGAACAAAAGCAGATGGTCATCATCTCTTTGGAACATGCCTACGAGTGATTTGTCCAGAAGCGCGATCGCCTGCAGATCATCGGCCCATAGGGTGTGAACAGAGAGTTGGGCGCTGGGTAAATTGTTATGGCGCTCTTCGCAGATCGCATAGCTGTCGACCAAAAGCCCCGAGACAGCCTGATGAGAAGGTTGACAGGAGAAGGTGGTCAGGTTGCTGCCCAATGCACTGTTGAGCGTACTGAACGACCCATTGTTGCGCCCGATCAGAAGGCGGTCCAAGTCATCGTTCACAGAGCAGAACGTGAAATAGGGCGAGCCCATCGTGTTGTTGTTCGCCACCTGCCATCGCACGTTGCCCGTGTTCACGTCCACGCCCGACAATGGTCCTGTTTGCGCACCGGCCAGGTATACGAGCTGTTGCCGGGAACTGATGGCGGCGTCGCTCAGGTCCTGCCCAAAACTGCCAAGGGTTGAAACGTTCAGCACGCTGTCCAGTTTGTTGACGGTGCCATCTGCACCAACGGCAAGGAGGCCACGGAAGCGAAGCGGCAACCCCGTCACGTTGATCGATCGGAACGCGTTGGTGGTGTTCTCACCGTCGGTCGCTGAAAGCCGCAGGGTGTGCACCCCGCTCAGGATGAGCTCGCTGGTGACCGGATAGGCCAAATTGACGGACCGCGAGGTGCCGTCATCACCGAAGAACAACGTCGGCCCCACCGGTACACCGTTGCTGTTCACCAGAACGGCGGAGCCATCGATCGGTCCCTTATCGTCCGAGATGGTCGCGACTATCGTCAATGTGCTGGGCACTGTCTGGGATTGCCCATCGAACGGTGCGGTAATGGTGATCTGCGGCGGATCGCTTCCCTTGTCCTTCTTGCAAGAAGTGCAGAACAATGCGCCGAATGCCGCAAGGGTCAAGCATTGTTGATAGCGCATCGCCGGAAAGGTACGCCCGTGGCGCACGGAACGCCGGTTGAAAAAAGTATGCACGATCACCCTTGTTGGTACATGGTTAACGGATGGTGCCGCTGTTACCTTTCAGGTCGTCACCCCGCTTCTACATTCGCCGCCCTTCCGGTAGGTGCTTCCCCACGCACCCGCCGTCCACATAGCATGGCCGACAATATCCAAACCCGCAACGATCGCAAGCGGCGCACCGCCAGCTCGCTCATCGACACAGCTCTGGAAGCCGGTAAACTTCCACCGCAGGCACCCGAACTGGAACAAGCCGTTCTGGGTGCGATGATGCTGGAGCGCAATGCGGTGAACGAAGCGATCGACATCCTTAAGCCCGACAGCTTTTACGTGGAGGCGCACAAGCGCATCTTCGAAGGCATCCAGAAACTTTTCGGAGAGGACCAGCCCATCGATATCCTCACGGTGACGCAAGAGCTGCGCAAGCGCGGCGAACTCGATGTCGTCGGCGGTGCCTTCTACATCAGCCAGCTTACCAACAAGGTGGCCAGCAGCGCCAACGTAGCCTACCACGCGCGCATCATCAGCCAGAAGCACATCCTGCGCGAGCTGATCCGCATCAGTGCCGAAACCACGCGCGACGCGTACGACGATACCAGCGATGTGTTCGACCTGCTCGACAAAGCCGAGCAGGACCTGTACGCCATCACCAGCGGCAACCTCAAGCGCAACTACGAGCCGATGAGCGACCTGCTGCGGGGCGCCATCGAGCAGATCGAACATGCGAAGAACAACACCGGTGGTGTGAGCGGTGTGCCTACCGGTTTCGCGAAACTGGACAAACTCACGGGCGGCTGGCAGAAGAGCGATATGGTCATTGTGGCCGCACGTCCCGGTATGGGTAAAACCGCTTTCGTGCTGAGCATGGCGCGCAACATCGCCGTTGAGCACAAGAAGGCTGTCGCGGTGTTCAGCCTCGAGATGAGCAGTACGCAGCTGGTAACGCGTTTGATCGCGAGCGAAGCCGGCATCAGTAGCGAGAAATTGCGCAAAGGCGACCTTACCGAGAGCGAGTTCCAATTGCTGCACCACCACATCGCGCGGCTGGACATGGCCCCGATCTTCATCGACGACACTCCCGCGCTGAACATCTTCGAACTGCGTGCGAAGTGCCGACGCCTGAAGAGCCAGCACAACGTGGAGCTGATCGTCATCGACTACCTCCAACTCATGACCGCCGGCGGTGACACCCGAGGAGGGAACCGCGAGCAGGAAATCAGCAGCATCAGCCGCAGCATAAAGAGCATTGCCAAGGAATTGGACGTGCCGATCATAGCGCTCAGCCAGTTGAGCCGTGCGGTTGAAACCCGTGGTGGCGACAAGCGCCCGCAGCTGAGCGATCTCCGGGAATCGGGCGCTATTGAGCAGGATGCCGATCTGGTCTGCTTCCTCTACCGCCCCGAGTACTACAAGATCTACGAGGACCACTACGGAAGCACATTGGGGGTGGGGGAGGTCATTATCGCAAAACATCGTAACGGCGCACTGGACAACGTACTTCTTCGTTTCATTGCGGAGCTGGCTAAATTCGCTGACCTCGAAACCGCGCCAATGGACTTCGGCGGCGGTGGCATGGGATCGGGTGGGCCGAGCACCATTACGCGGGCCAGCCGCATGAACGATGAACCCGACGACGACAACGAACCAGCCCCGTTCTAATGGCCGGTCCGCGTTTGCAGCGCGGACCTTTGGGAAGCGTGTTTCCAACGCGCACTTGATCACTTCGGCGCTGCGGGTAACAACAGCGGCAATCCTATTGTTCGCCGCCGTCACCCCTTCGGTGGCCAGCAAATTGTTGATCCCGATGGACGAAACCCAGCGCGATCACCTGAAGGCCTACGGGATCGCCTACTGGACACTGACCAAGAACGTGGAGGTGGAGTGGCTGCTCAATTACCGAGGCGGCAGTTTCATGATCGATCACTTGCAGACCATTGAGCAGGAGTGCACCATACGCGGCGTCACGTATCAAGTGATCGCCGATGGGCAGGCCAACGCCATCCTCGACGAGATCGCCGATCCCGAGGTGAACATGGAAGTGGTGAAGCTGGAGAAGGCTCCGAAGATCGCCGTGTACGCACCGAGCAGTTTCCAACCGTGGGACGATGCCGTTGCATTGGTGATGACCTACGCCGAGATCCCGTACGAACGGATCTACGATGCCGAAGTGATCGCGGGCAAGTTGCCGCTCTACGATTGGCTCCACCTTCACCACGAAGACTTCACTGGTCAGTACGGCAAGTTCTGGCGCAATTACCGCACTGCCCCCTGGTACCAAGAGCAACAGCGTGAAAGCGAAGAGATGGCGCAAGGCCTTGGCTTCGCCAAGGTGAGCCAGATGAAGCTCGCCGTAGCCACCCGCATCCGCGACTACGTGGCAGGTGGTGGTTACCTCTTTACCATGTGCAGCGGTACGGACAGCTACGACATTGCTTTGGCGGCAGAGGGTGTGGACATCTGTGCGGAGATGTTCGATGGCGATCCCGCCGACCCGGCGGCCCAACAGAAGATCGACTTCAGCCGAACCCTCGCGTTCAAGGATTTCCTGTTGGAGATGAACCCGGCCGTGTATGAGTTCAGCAACATCGACGCCACCGACATCCATGGCAGCATAGGCCAGGAACGGGACTTCTTCACGCTCTTCGACTTCAGCGCCAAATGGGATGTGGTGCCCAGTATGTTGTGCCAGAGCCACGAGCAAGTGATCAAAGGCTTCATGGGACAGACCACCGCATTCCGCAGGCAATTGGTGAAGAGCGATGTGCTGGTGATGGGTGAGAACAAAGCCCAGGGCACGGTGAAGTATATCCACGGTGAGTATGCGCTAGGGCAATGGACCTTCTACGGAGGTCACGACCCCGAAGACTACCAGCACATGGTGGGCGATCCGCCAACGGATCTCAGCCTGCACCCGAACAGCAGCGGGTACCGGCTCATCCTCAACAACATTCTATTCCCGGCCGCGCGGAAGAAGAAGCAGAAGACCTGAGGAGGGGCAAAGCTTGAACGGATCAGGCCAGTGTCCCCGCCCCCGGTTAGTTTTACCCCTCTATCAGCATCCATGGACCTTACAAAGATCATTTCAGTAACCGGCAAAAGCGGGCTTTTCAAAGTCGTTGCGCAAGGCCGCCAAGCCCTTATTGTGGAATCGTTGGCCGAGCCGGGCAAACGACTGCCCGTTCCAACCAGCGTGCGGGTGAGTTCGCTCGAGGAGATCCACATGTTCACCACCGGCGACGATGTGCCGCTGAAGGATGTGCTGCAGAAGATCTTCGACCTCGAGAAGGGGAAGGACAGCGCCGACGCGAAAGGTCCGGAGGAAGCTCTGTGGGCCAAACTCAAAGAGGCCCTGCCGACCAACGACCGCGAGCGGATCCACTCCAGCGATGTGCGCAAGCTCTTCACGTGGTACAGCCAATTGCTGAAGACCGGTGTGTTCACCACCAAAGAGGAGAAGAAGAAGGACGAGAAGGAAGAAGGTGCTGAGAAGGCAGCGGACAAGGGAGCAAAGAAGCCGAAGGCCGGTGCCGGGGTGAAGAAGACCCAAGCGCCGAAGCCCGGTGGTGCCGCTTCGAAGGCGAAGACCACGCCGATGCGCAAAGGCAGCCAGCGCGGAAGCTGAACCATGGAGGTACTGCAACCGGCCCAGCGCGCCTATCTGCAGAAGGATCTGCGGATCGATACATGGGCGGATGTGGAACCGTGTTTCAGCGAACTACAGGATCGGCCTTTCCTTTCATTGCAGGATCTGGAGCAATGGCTCCGTGATCTGAGCGAACTGGAAGCGGCTCTGGGTGAAGAGGGTGCGTGGCGCTACATCCGCATGAGCCTCGACACGCGCGATGAAGCCGTGACACAACGCTTCCAGGAATTCGTTACCACGATTCAACCGGAAGCGGAGAAACGCGCCGATGCATTGAACAGGAAGCTCATGGATTCGCCGTGGGCGAACGAACTGAACGGCGATGGCCATTCCGTTTACCTGCGCGGCATACGGGAACAATTGCGGATCTACCGTGAGGCCAACGTACAGTTGCTCGCGGAGCTGCGCACCGAAGCCCAGCAGTATGCTGCCATCACCGGGGCCATGAACGTTGAGTGGAAGGGTGAGACCATCACCCTTCCGAAAGCCGCAGCGCTCTTGGAAAGCCCGGACCGCGAGGAGCGGAAGGCCGTTTGGCGCAAGATCAACGATCGCCGCGCGCACGACCGGGCGAAGCTCGACGACCTCTTCGATGGCCTTGTGCAGAAGAGGAATACGGTAGCGGCACAGGCCGGCTTCAGCGACTTCCGCGATTACATGTACAGCGCGCTTGGCCGCTTTGATCATAAACCGAGCGATGCTTTTGCTTTCCACGATGCCGTTGCACGGTCGGTGGTTCCGGTTGTTGAAGCGCTCGAACTGGGCCGCCGCAAAACGCTTTGTGTGGATCGCTTGCGCCCATGGGACCTCAGTGTGGACACCAGCAACAAACCGCCGCTGAAACCCTTCGAGAAGGCCGAGCAGCTTTCAGACTTGGCGATCGAAGTCTTCTCCAAGCTTCATCCCTATTTCGCCGACTGCCTGCGCACCATGCGCAACAAGGGTTTGCTCGACCTTGCTTCACGCGAAGGAAAGGCACCGGGCGGCTACAACTATCCGCTCTACGAGACCGGGGCGCCGTTCATTTTCATGAACGCGGTCGGCACACACGACGACCTGATCACCATGGTGCACGAGGGCGGGCATGCCGTGCACTCGTTCCTCACACAACCGCTTGTCCTCACGGGCTTCAAGAATTTCCCGAGCGAAGTGGCCGAGTTGGCCAGTATGAGCATGGAGTTGCTCACCATGGATCATTGGCACTTGATCTACCGGGACCCCGAGGAACTGCGAAGGGCCAAACGCGATCACTTGGAACGTGTGATCGGCATTCTGCCGTGGGTGGCCACGGTGGATGCGTTCCAGCATTGGATCTACGAGCACCCACGCCACACCCGCCAGCAGCGCGATGCGGCATGGCTGGACATCCACAAACGTTTCAGTGGTAAGGTGACCGATTGGAGCGGCTACGGTGAGCAACGCGCCATGCTCTGGCAGAAGCAGCTCCACATTTTCGAAGTGCCGTTCTACTACATCGAGTACGGCATAGCACAGCTCGGCGCCATCGGCGTCTGGCGCAACTACAAGCAGAACCCTGTGCAGGCCGTGGAGCAGTACATGAACGCCCTGAAGCTCGGTTACACCAAACCGCTGCCTGAGATCTATGCCGCTGCTGGCGTGCGCTTCGATCTCGGCGCCGATAATGTGCGGGGCCTGATCGCCTTTGTGCGCGAGGAGTTGGAGAAGTTGTGATCGCAATACTGCCACTGCTTGGGCAGGGGGCATGCGCATGCGGTCTTCCTATTTTGGCGCATCATATTGACCGGTAGCCGACCATGAAGACATCATTGCTCTCCCGCGTTTGTGTTCTGGTGTTCCTGCTCGGCACTGTCTTCCTTTTCGTGGCATGGACCACCAAGGACTTGGAGAATGCCCAGGCTTTCCACACCCAGGCTGAACTGGCCGGTTTCATGAAAGGGGGAGGTAGCCTGCCCATCGGAGAGAACACCTACTTCAAAAGCAGCGGCCATTGCTACGGGTGCCACGGTCCCGATGCGAACAACTTCTCCATGATCGATAGCAATGGCTTCGACGTGAACGTGAGCGACGATTGGCGCAGTACCATGATGGCCAACAGCGCCCACGATCCCTTCTGGCGAGCCAAGGTGAGCCACGAGATCCTGGTGAACCCCGCGCACCAAGTTGAGTTGGAGAACAAATGCACCAGTTGCCATGCCCCGGCCGGGCACCACAACAATGTGCTTACCGGCGCGGGTCCATATTCCATTGCCGATCTGCAACAGGATGTGGTGGGCCTGGACGGCGTTAGTTGTGTGCCTTGCCACATTCAAAGTGCGGACAGCATCGGGTTGTTGTTCAGCGGCAACCTGCGCTTCGATACGCTTGGCCGTCCGCTCTACGGCCCATATGACGATGGCCTGTTCGGCAGTCCGATGAGCAGCTTCGTGGGGTACGAGCCACTGTACTCGCCGCACATCAACGATGCCGGGTTGTGCGCCGGGTGCCATACGCTCATCACTGAAACCGTTGACCTGTCAGGCGTTCCAACCGGTGGCCATTTCGTTGAACAGGCCACCTACCATGAATGGCTCAACAGCAGTTTCAATACCGATGTGGACCCGGACAACGGCATTACCTGCCAAGGTTGCCATGTGCCACGCATCGATGATGCCGTTGTGATCAGCGCGAACTACCTCTTCCTGCAAGGGCGCTCCCCGTTCGGGCTGCACCACTTCGCGGGCGCTAACACGTTCATGCTCCAACTGCTGAAGGATAACATCGCGGCATTGGGCCTCACTGCCCAAGAGTCGCAGTTCGACAGCACACTTGCGCTCACGTACACCCAGCTTCAGCAGAACAGCCTCATGCTCGATGTGTCGGTGGTGGGCCGCGCACCCGATACGGCCTACATCGATGTGGCCCTTACCAACCTTGCCGGTCACAAGTTCCCAAGCGGCTATCCGAGCCGGCGAGCGTTCGTGGAGCTGGACGTGCTCAACGACGAAGGCGATACCATCTTCAGCAGCGGTGGCTGGGATGAGGAATACGAAGTGAACGGACATGACGCTGAGTGGGAACCGCACCACGATGTGATCACTGCTGAAGACCAGGCCCAGATCTACGAGCAGGTAATGGCGGACGTGAACGGCGATAAAACCACGGTACTGGAACGTGCCGCAGGGTTGTTGAAGGACAACCGCCTTGTGCCTCTCGGTTTCACAACCAGCCATCCGAGTTACGATACCACGCTCATTGAGAACGTTCCCACAACGGACATCGACTTCAACCGCGATGCGCTCGGTGTGGAGGGCAGCGGTACCGATATCGTGCACTACCATGTGCCGATGAACGGTTACATCGGTCCGGCGCACATCCATGCGAAGTTCTGGTACCAGACCGCTGCGCCCCGTTGGATGCAGGAGATGTTCGCGCACACCAGCGCCGAGATCGACAGCTTCCGCACCATGTACGACAATGCCGATGGAACTCCTGTGCTTGTGCAGAGCGATTCGCTCGTCGACGTCACACAGGGCATCGATAATGTGCGCGAGTTGGGTGTGCGGATAATGCCCAACCCCGTGCGCGACGGGGTCTTGCGCATCGATGGTCTCAGCGATCGCGTGCTTGGCATTGAGGTATATGATGCACGTGGTCGTCTTGTGGCGCGCTCCGGCTTCGCGGGTCGTAGTCGGATCGAGATCCGATTGCCGGAAGCACCCGGCACCTTCATCGTCGTTTTCCGCACGGCGGATGGCTCGGTGAGCGAGCGCGTTGTGGCGCAGTAAGTGTCTGTGAAGGTGCAGGGCTGGTTTGACCGCACGGATGTTTCCTACAGGGTGTCGTAACCCGGGGCGCCCCTTCCTCATACAAGGGTTCCGGTCAAAACGCCTTCACTTCCGTGCGGGTGGTTTTCGCCGCGCTTACCTTCGGATCATGATCAACGAGAAGACACCCGGCTTGGACCGTCGTTCGGGCCTCAGCCAGAAGGAACTGCTCAACGAGTATGTGTTCCCGAACAAACCGGTCATTCTCACGGACGCCGTAAAGGACTGGGCCGCCATCGGCAAATGGACCCCGGAGTTCTTCAAGAAGAACTACCCGAAGATCGAAAAGGAGATCAGCGGGAAACACTACACCATGGCCGACCAGATGGAGCGCATCGTGGCGTCCACACCGGAGAACCCTGCGCCGTACCCGTACAACTTGGAGGTGGAGGACTACTTCCCGGAACTGCTCAAGGACATGCAACCGCAGTTGGTCTTCGGCAAGATCGATCGTGCCATGCACCCCCTCATGCCAAAGATCATGACCAACGGGACCCCGATCCACGAGCTTTTCTTCGGTGGCCACGGCTCGTCGTTCCCCTTCGTGCATTTCGATGCGTTGCACTTGCACACACAGATCACGCAGATCTATGGCGACAAAGAGTTCATCCTGTACCACCCCGACGATTCGCCCTACATGTATCCGCGGCAGGACAACCCGAAGTTCAGCCAGGTTGGCAATGTGTTCCAGCCCGACTTGCAAAAGTTTCCGCTCTTCGCGAACGCCAAGCCATACCGCGATGTTCTCCACGCCGGCGAAACCATCTTCTTCCCGCGCGGCTGGTGGCATACCACCATGATGTACGGCCCGAGCATCAGCTATGGTCGCATCGTGCTCAATGCCAACAACTATGATCTCTTCCTGAAGGACAAGTACACGCGCTGGAAGGCTTCGGGCAAGCTGAAAGCCGATGCCGCTTATGCCGTGGGCAAGGTGCTCGGTGGTGTAATGAGCACGGTAGAGGCTTTCAAATAATCCTTGGTCGCCTCCTGCTCCACAATGGATAACGCCTTCATCGCTACCACGTTCGACTGGGATCACCGGACCCCGAAGGACTGGCAGCTTTTCGCGAACAAAGTGCTCCGGAAGCTGCGCATCCCAGTGCGCCTGACGCCAGCGCCAAGCGATATGGCCAACGTGGAGGCGCGGATGAACCTCTTTCACTTGCTCGAGCAAACCGTCGCCAACAAAGTGCCCGGCGATGTGGTGGATCTTGGTTGTAATGCGGGTGACAGTACGATCGTCATGCAACGGATCATTTCCGCAATGGCTCCCGAAAAGGAAGTGCATGCCTTCGACAGCTTCGAGGGTTTGCCTGAACTTACGGCGAACGACAAGGTCGATGGTGTCTATGACAAAGGCTATATGGCGGCAGGAGTGGACCTCATCACGCAACGCTTCAAGACGCTCGGCCTCAAGTTGCCGCACCTCCACCAGGGCTGGTTCGAAGCAACCGTGCCAAGCGAACTGCCCGAGAAGATCAGCTTCGCGCTGATCGATGGCGACCTTTACGAAAGCACGCGGCATGTATTGCCGCATGTGTATGCGCGCATGTCGCCCGGTGCTATCGGCATGATCGCCGTTTATTACGATGAGGTGCTTCTGCCGCGCAAAGGGATCTCCGGAGGGTTCATGTCTCCCGGCGTAAAGCGCGCCACCGACGAGTTCTTCAAGGACAAACCCGAGAAGGTGAGCGTGCTCTACGCCAACGAGTACAGCAACGGGTATTTCAGGAAGCTCTAGTCGCGCGTCGCCCTTGCTTTGCAAGGATGCCCGGCATCGGGGAAGCGCGCGACGGAACCATGGCCTACGTTCGTTGCGCCATGCACCGCAGCGGTTCTAACATACTGGCCACTATCGGGGCGTACGTTGTCACGGCTACGATGCTGTTCGCGCTCACAGCACCAGCGCTGTGGCGTATGGACTGCAGGTTGAGCGGTAGGAGTGTGCTTTCCTGGGGCGAAGCCAAGCAGTGCATGCCTGTGGAGAAAGGAACCGCGCACGACAGGGTAGCCACTCATTGCTGCGATTTTTCGAAGGCTTCTGTTTCCCATTTGGATTTTGTGCGGCTCGTGAAACCCACCGTACAATTTGCGGTACTGACTTTCACAGCGCTTGCGGATCCGTCCGCTTTACTAGTTCGGCAAGAACATGGTGCGCGCCTTCCGGCCCGCCCGCCGCCGAAGCCCACTGCCGAGCGCCTGTCAGTGCTCAGGTCCCTGCGCGTTTAAGATCTCTTCGTTGTACCGTGCATGCCATGTGTGTGCGGTTTTCCGCATTTCCTATGAGTGCGGGCCAAGGGTCTGCAACGTTCCTTCAAGGAAAGTCTACTGCTGAAAGATGAATGAAGTCCAACACATGATCATCGTTCGATACTCCTGCTTCTTGTCCGCGCTCTTGCTCTGCGAGGTAGGCGTGGCACAGAACGCATTGCCCATTCCCGACACCCTCAGCGGCGCCGTCATCGACCTCGCGGTGCAAGAGGGCACCTGGCAATTCCATCCGGGTGAAGTAGTGAACACGTACGGTATCAACGGTCCCTTGCTGGCACCCACCATCATTCTGCAGCAAGGACAACAAGTAACGCTGAACGTTACCAACACGCTACCGGACCTTACCACCATGCATTGGCACGGGCTGCATGTGAGCGCCGCGAACGATGGCGGACCCCACTCACTTATTTATCCGAATACGACTTGGAGCCCGACGTTCACCGTCATGGACAAGGCCAGCACATACTGGTATCATCCCCACGGCCATGGCCTCACCGACTATCAAGTGACGCTGGGGCTCGCGGGCATGATCATCGTGCGCGACCCGGAGGAAGCCGCGTTGCCGTTGCCGCGCACCTATGGGGTCGATGACATTCCGCTGATCCTGCAAGCCAAGGCGATCGTTGGCGGACAGGTGATGGTGCATACTGGCTTGGACAGCATCATCGTAGCGAACGGTGTGCGAAATGCATGGAAGGAAATGCCCGCACAAGTCGTCCGGTTACGTTGCTTGAACGGGTCGAGCGAACGCACTTTCAACCTGGGTTTCAGTAATGGGATGGATTTCCATCTGATAGGTACCGATGGTGGTTTGCTGGGTGCTTCGGTACTGCTCAACCGTTTGCGACTGATGCCCGGTGAGCGTGCTGAACTGCTTGTGGACCTCGGCACCATGCAAGGCCAGTCGTTCCAACTGATGGCGTACAACAGCGAGTTACCCAATGGCATCATTGGTTCGCCCCAAGTGGGCAATGGCATGGCCTACCTGGACGGCTACCAGGAGAACGCTTTGAATGGCGCAGATCATCCGCTCTGTTCGTTCACCGTGGGAGCGCCCACGACGGATGCCATCACGAGCATCCCCGGCACACTGGTCAACCTGGTTCCTTTCAATGAAGCTGATGCGACCGTTACGCGCACGTTCGATATGCAACCGCAAGGAATGGGACCGCTGGAAATGATCGAAGGGCCGTTCGAACTGAACGGGAACATCTTCGACATGGATGTGATCAATGAGACCGTGAACCTCGGCACCACTGAGATCTGGGAATTCGTGAACAACACCATGGTCGGGCATCCGATGCATATCCACGATGTCCAGTTCAACATCCTCGACCGCAATGGGCTGCCAGTGCCATCGTGGGAGCAAGGGCGCAAGGATGTTGTGTACGTGCCGCCCATGGGCAGCGCACGCGTCGTCACGCGCTTCGATGATTTTGCCGACCCGGATATGGCATACATGTACCACTGTCATCTGCTAATGCACGAGGACGAAGGCATGATGGGGCAGTTCGTGGTTATCGACCCTAACGCAATTGGCGAGTTGAGCCCTTCCGCAGTTGCACTTACCGCTTGGCCGAACCCTTCCCCACGCGGTGATGTTCGACTTGTCTTGCCCGGCATGAACGGTTCAGCGCGCATTGTTGTGCGCGATGCCTTGGGCCGGGTCGTTGGCGACATACAGACTCGCTTCGAGCAGGGTACTTCTGTATTGTCCACTTCAACCTTCGCTCCCGGAGCATATGCGGTTGCTGTATTCCCATCCAGCCAGCAACGCTCATTCATCACTGAACTCATCCTTCAACCCTGAAAAATACTACGGGCCGATGATCGTCGGCACCAGCAACCAACAACTGAAAACCAACAACCATGAAACACATCATCCTCTCCACTTCCTTGCTATTGGCCACAAGCCTCAGCGCTCAAACCACCGCCCTCGATTTCACCGCGAACGATTGCGATGGCGTCAGCCACACGCTGTTCACTGAACTGGAAGCGGGCAACGCCGTGATCCTTGAATTGGTAATGATGGGATGCCAGCCCTGCGTTACCGCTGGCAATAGCCTCAAGAACAATGTGCTGCCCAACGTTAGCGATCCGAACCGTGTGAAATTCTACAGCATCGGCTTCACCAACAGCATCAACTGCACCCAGATGAACGATTGGAAGACCACCAATGGCTTTACGCATACCGTGTTCGCTGGTATGAGCGCGCAGACCACGTACTACGGTGGTATGGGCATGCCCACACTGGCCATTGTTGGCGGACCGGATCACGATGTGTTCTACAGCGAGCAAGGGCACAGCGACAGCGACAATCCCGCGATCCTGGCCGCGATCGAAGCCGCTCTGGCAGCAGGAGTAGGTATACAAGAGGTGGCCGGCGAGGCCGTAAGCATTCACCCCAACCCTGTGGTGGATGTGCTGGCTTTCGACAAGGCCGGTTGGTCAAGCGCCCGGGTCATGGACCTCCAAGGTCGCGAGGTTATGAACGTGGTGCTTACCGAAGGCAAGCTCGACGTTTCGTTGTTGCAGCCCGGCATGTTCGTACTGCACTTGAGCAATGCCTCCGGACAACTGGGCACGGCCCGGTTCGAGAAGAAGTAATTTCAGGTCCGCTACCGCACCAACAACACAACAGGATGATGACCATGCTCCGTTTCGCGCCGATCGTGCTATGTACGTTGCTCCCATCGGGCGCTGCCGCCCAGACCACCAGCATCATTTGGAGCGGGGTCGCCGACTGCAACCCTGCAGGCACGGGCGGCCTGCGTCCGCGAGTGGACGTGAACGGGAACGGTGATCCCGTGGTGTTGTGGGGCAACGCCATGCCCGCCGCCAACTACGTGGCGGTGAGCATGGGTGGCGTGTTCGGTGTCCCCATTGAAGTGAGCGCACCGGGCTGTGTGCCAGCGGTGGCCGATTGGATGGGCAGCAGCATCGCTGCCAGCGGGAACACCGTTTGGGTGGTGATGAAAGCCACACCCGAAGAGAGCAAACCGCTCTACGTGCGGCGCAGCAACGATGGCGGCTACACCTGGAACGACACCCTGCGGGTTGAACCCTACGACGGGAAAGTTTCGCGCTTCCCATCCATTGCTGTCAGCGACCCCGATGCACCCTTGGTGCAGTACATGCAGTTCGACAGCGGCTACTTCGGTGCGCGGCAAACGGTGGCTCGCATGATGGGTGGTGCCTTCATGGCCCCGGTGCAGGTTAGCGCTCCCTTCGCTCCGGGGGATGTGTGCGACTGCTGCCCCAACCAAGTGCTTGCCGACGGTGCCAACACTGTAGCGCTGTACCGCAATGCCGGCCCCAACATCCGTGTGATGTGGGGTGCGACTTCCACCGATGGCGGAACGACCTTTCCGATCGGTGCCGAAGTGGACACTACAGGATGGATGTTGAGTGCCTGTCCCAGTAGTGGGCCTGATGGATACATCGCCGGAGACAGCATCCGCTACGTTTGGATGAGCGGCGCCAACCTCGGAAACAAGGTGTACGCAGGCAGTGCTTGGCTCACAGACCTGTCGCTTGCGCAACAACGCTTGGTGCACTCAGGTCTTACTGCAAGCACACAGCAGAACTTCCCGCGCATTGCGGGCAGTGGCGATACGCTGGGGATCGTCTGGCAGCAGATAAAGAGTGGACAAGCGGAGATCCTCTTCAGTTGGAGCGTTTCCGGTATTCAGGGATTGAGCGTGCCCGACACCGTGAACGCCGATCTGGCCGATGCCCAGAAGACCCCCGATATCGCTTATGCTAACGGGACTTTCCACATTGTGTGGAGCGAAGCAAGTACGGGTCAGGTGCGCTATCGGAAGGCAACGATCACCAACGATGTGGGCGTGGCCGATGCGCAGATACCCGGACCACCAATGGTGTGGCCGAACCCCGTTAATGATGTGCTGCATGTGAGCGGTGGGCCGTGGGTGCGCGCGGCGATCCATGATGCGCAAGGCAAGGAGTTACGCGCCGAAAGGATCGCTTCTGGTGCGCTGCGCGTGGGTGATCTGGCGACAGGTGAGTATGTGCTCCGGTTAAGCGACGGCCACGGCCGGACTATCACACGGATGTTCACCAAGCGATGAGCCCATGAGAACGCGATCGCGGTCTCTTGCCGCTTGGAACATGGGTGCATGCGCGGTCTGGCTCGCTGCATGTCAGCACGATGCTGGTGATCTCATCGCACCACAAGCCTCGGTGTACACAGTGGAACAGCACCTCGCTGTCGACTTGCGCTACGGCTCGCACACCTATGATATATCGAGCGACTACACCGACGCGTTCGGGACCGTTTTCAAGATCGACACGTTCCGCGTACTGCTCTCCGGTGTACACGCTGTGAATGACGATGGTGACGTCCTGGCCGATTACCCAAGCGCCTATTTGCTCGTGGATGCCGCCGCCGCCAGCAACGACTTCACGCTCGGGGAACTCACCTCGGACCACCTGCACGAGATCCGTTTTAGCATCGGTCTGGTTCCTTCGATGAACCATACCCCGCCCTCCGAAGCACCGCCACCCATGAGCACCGGGGCCATGTTCTCGGGGAGCACCGCAACCGGCTACTGTTTGCTGGTGATCGCGGGGCGGGTGGACAGCAATGGCGATGGCGCCATCGACAACACGGATCAACCGTTCTCCTATCACTGCGCAGGCGACGATTTGTTCTGCACCAGCGCCGCGTCGGTGCACGCCAACCTTCCTGAAGGCGGCGTGCTCGTCGCGTGGCTTCCCGTCGACATGGAGATACTGTTGGACGACATCGACTTTCTCAACACACCATCCGCTTCGGGCAACGGCCCTTTCCAGGCACAGCTGATGGAGCAATTGATGAACGCTTTGGAACAAGAACATTGAACTGCGCGGGCCGAACATGATCGGCCCCAGCCCTGACTCGGATCACCGCTAAACACCAAGGACATGAAACACTTCGTCGCACTTTCGTTACTGTCCACCACGGCGCTCATGGCCCATGGCCAGATGGAATGCCTGGACCGGTACCTAACCGATCCGCTCACCTATACCGACATTGTTACCAGCACGGACCAAGTAAGCCAGCCGCGCGACCTCGACTTCAAACCCAACAGCAACGAGCTATGGGTAATGAACAAGGGAGGCACCAATGGCGGTAGCATGGTGATCGTGCGCAATGCCGGCATGCCCGGACAGACCGATGAGTATCGCAAGGACACCCATAGCAGCCACTTTATGCGCGTGGCCAGCGCCATGGCTTTCTCCGAGAACGGCGAATGGGCTGCGGTGAGCGAGATCCAGAGCACGGCCGGTGGCACCTCCACCTTCATGGGGCCGGGCCTTTGGAGCGGCGACCTGGACATTTTCGCCACCGTGTTCCAGAACAACTGGGTGAACGGGTTCCCGTTGGGCAGTCATCGCGACATGTTGCACCAAAGTCCATTCGCCATGGGCATTGCCAGTGATAGCGCAAAGGTGTATTGGGTCATGGACGGCCATTTCGGGAACATCGTGCGCTACGATTTCGTGGAGGACCACGGTCCCGGTTACGATGATCACAGCGCAGGCAAGATCTGGCGCTACACCGATGTGCCCGTAGCGCGCGTGGCCAACATCCCCAGCCATATGGTGGTGGATCACGAGAACCGTTGGCTTTATTACATCGATGGTGTTTCCAAGCAGATCCGGCGTTTGGACATGAACACTGGAACCGAAACCGGTAACCTCACCGCCCCTAACGAAACATTGGCCGCCTACAAGAAAGTGGAAGGCGCCACGGTGGAAGTAGTGGATTCCTGGGCCAGCGGGCAACCATGTGGTATTGCCTATACTGATGGTCGGTTGATCGTCAGTGACAATACCTCAGGTGACATCAAGCTCTACGATGTGAGCGGCGTACCCGCGCTGATGGGCACCATCACGACCGGCCAGCCGGGGATCATGGGTTTGGCCATCGGCCCCGATGCGCGGATCTGGTTCGCGAACTATGCGGGCAACAAGGTGGTACGCATCGATCCACTGCCGATGCCTAATGATGCCGCGATCACTGCTGTTGTCTCACCCGCTACCACTCCCACCAATGCCGATTTCTACAGCCCGGCTTTCGACGTGTGCGCGAGTGCGATCGACCCCGTGGTTACGCTCACTAACGCAGGCGTCAACGATATTACTTCCGTGGAGATCCACTTCCAAGTCGATGGAGGTGCCGCCATCATGTATAGCTGGACGGGGCTGCTGGCTCCGGGCGCTTCAACCAACGTGACCCTGCCCCCGCTTGCGCTCACCAATGGTGCGCATCGCCTGAACGTGTGGACCGAGATGCCGAATGGCATGGACGACATGAACCCCCTGAACAACGAATTGCAGGGCAGCTTCCGCTTGGTGGCTCCGGTGTTATCAGTGCCTTACGCCCAGGACTTCAGCACCACCACCTTCCCGCCGACCGGCTGGAATTATGTTCACTTCAACCCGAACAACCAGTTTACACGCAGTGCGGCCAGCGGCTTCGGGGCAGGAAGTGGCTCCGCCAAGATGGACCACTACTCGGGGAGCATGGACATCACCGGCCAATTGGACTATTTGATGTCGCCGCGCTTGGACCTTTCAGGTGCACCAACTGGGACCTTGCTGCAATTCTCCGTTGCCTACAAGCAGTACAATTCCAGTTCTGTGGATCGCCTTTTGGTGAAAGTCTCCACGGATTGCGGTGGTACGTGGAGCGCCCTGTACGACAAGGAGGGGAGCACGTTGAGCACTACCGCTGCAGGCACTGGTGCCTTCACGCCCACCGCCGCACAATGGCGTACCGAGAGCGTTGATCTGGCTTCGGTGATCGGGCGGGGCGATGTGCTCTTCATGTTCGTTACCGAAAGCAACTTCGGCAACAATATGTACCTCGATGACGTGAACGTGGGTGCGATCGTAGGTGTGGATGAACTGGCGAGCGCGGGCTTCGCGGTGTTCCCCAATCCCAGCAATGGCCGCTTCTTCTTGCGTGCGGCCGTGGAAGGGAACATGGCGCTGGACGTTTTCAGCATCGATGGCATGTTGGTCCATCAGCAGCGGTGGGCTGCCACGCAAGGCGCCCAACTGGAAATGGATCTCAGTTCACTGGCCGGAGGAGTCTATCTGGTTTCCATCAATGATGCTTCCGGTAACAGCTATCAGGCGCGCATCGTGATCCAATAGCCGATGTGGATGATGTTTTGGTGACCAGTGCCGGCGCGGCCCTTTTGAACGGGGGCGCGCTGGCTTGGTCGCCGATCGGAATTGAGAATGAAACCACCAAGCCACACCCTCATCATCCGCAACATGGTATGCGACCGTTGCACGGCGGCCGTGCGCCGTGTGCTTCAGAGCAATGGGGTTGCCTATCGAAACATCGAACTGGGCGAGGTGGAATTGGAACACGCCGTGGATGCGCCCGTGCTCTCGGTGCTGCGTGCCGATCTGCGCAAGGAAGGCTTCGATCTGGTGGACGACCGCACGGCCCAACTGATCACCCGTGTGAAGAGCTTGATCGTTGGAGTAGTGCATCACAGCGGGCTGTCCGTTCCGAAGACGAAACTCTCCGATATCCTCAGCGACGCCTTGCACAAGGAATACTCCACCATCGCCTCGGTCTTCACCGAAGTGGAAGGCATGACGATCGAACAGTACTTCCTCCTACAACGCATGGAGCGGGTGAAGGAGTTGATCCGCTACAACGAACTTTCCTTCAGCGAGATTGCTGATCGCACCGGCTTCAGCAGTGCCGGGCACTTGAGCGCACAGTTCAAGCAGCTCACGGGGTTGACGCCAAGCGCGTTCAAGAACTCGCACTCAGTGGCGCGGTTGGATCTGGACAAAGTGGGAAGGGTTTCGCCATAGCTCACTCACCCTTGGAGCTTGGCAGGTTAAATGCCCTCATCAGATAGCCGGTCAGTGGACCGGCTTCTCGAATGCCGCACGGCGATCTTCCAACATATTCTTCAGGCACATGTTCCGGAACCTTCATCCACCAAACGGAACGCCGACGACATCAACCCAACAGCCCTACACCCAGGAAGAGCGCGGCGGCGATCCCCGCTGCGATAAAATTGTAGGGTGTGGCGTAGCGCAGGTAGCTGGCGTGGTCGGCGTGGGCCGCGTTCGCGGCCATGTTCGTCATGCCAGCCACTGGTGAAGTCACGTCGCCGAAGGTGCCCCCGGTGATCACGGCGGCCACGCAAAGCGGAATTCCGGCACCAGCGGCCGCTGCCAAGGGAATGGCGAAGGGCATGATCAACGACGCAGCGCCCCAGCCAGAGCCGATGAAGTAAGTGACCGTGGCCGAAAGGAGGAACAGCACCAGTGCCATGCTCCACGCAGGCAGCGCCCCGCTCACCTGCTGTTGCATCAGGGTGTTCAAACCCAGGTCCTGCGCCATGGAGGCCAGCGACCATGCGAGCGTGAGGATCACCAACGTGGGCATCATGTCGTTGCCACCGGCGATGATGTCCGTGGTCATCTCCTTCACGCCATACTTCTGGGCGGCATAGGCGATCGTGGTAAGGACGATGGTGATCAACAGCGCAACGAGCATCGCCCGATTCGGTTCGGTATGGGTGATGGCGGTGAGGAAGGATGTGTGACTTCCGGGTTCACGGCCGAAGTACCAGAAGAAGAAAACGCTCAAGCCGATCACCAGGAGCATCGGCACAACGAGGTTCATCAGGCGTGGCGTGATCGCGGGAGCATCGTCGTTCATGACCATCTTCATGGTGCCTGCCTTGGCTTCGGTCGGCTTCTTTGTTTCACGCCCGCGGTGGAAGTTGAAGTAGATCGAGAGGAAGGTGATGGCGATTACCGCGATGCTGAAGAACTCCAGCGGGATGGCGTGCAACCATGTAGCGTAGGCCGAGGTGTCATTCATGCCCGCGCTCTTCAGGCCGATACCGATGTTGGCTACGTTGAAGCCTACGTAGGTAGTGGCGATGGGGATCAGTTCCACCACCGGGCTGGCCGTGTTGTTCAGCATGAAGGCCAGCCGCTCCCGCGCGATGCCGTTCTTCTCCACCAGCGATCGCGTAATGGCTCCTGTTCCCACGATGCGAAAACCACAATCGATGAAGGTGGCGGGAATAAGCGCCCATAACAGATAGAATACGCCACGTTCGGAATGCACGCGCCCACCCACCGTCGTGGAAAATGCTTGGATGCCACCTGACCGCTGGATGATCCCGATGAGACCACTGAACAGAAACAGGAACAGAAGCACCTGCGCACTGTCCGGATCGGTGAGTGTGCGCACGATGTGCTCCACCGTTGCTTCGAACCCGCCCAACGGTTGCAGGTCCAGCAGGTAGCCGCCTAGCAGCGTGCCGATGAGCAATGCGGGAATGATACGCTTGTAGCGGATGGCGATGGCGATCGTGACCACCAGTGGAAGAACGGAAAGCCAGGGCGTTGTGGGCATGGAGGTAAGGTAGGCTCCATGCGACGCTCGGCCGCACGGATCATTGCCTTGTTAGACTGGCGTATTCGCTTTCCGCATGCGTGCAAAGCCCGCCCGGATTTTCCGTGCGGGCTTTGCCATGAACGTACGCAGCTACGCGGTCTGGTGTACCCCGTTCGACTTCACCGACATCGCGTGACATGCCTTGGCGCACTCGCGGCAGGCTTCTGCGCATGCCTTGCAATGCTCCATGTGGCTGTGCTTCTCGCACTCCTTCGCACAGTCTTCGCAGACATGCGCGCACAAGGCACAGAGTTCCTTGGCGTAGTGTTCCGTGGCTTCGCTGCTGCGGGCCATGAAGGCTGCGCTCATGCGGCACAGATCGGCGCAGTAGCGTTCGATCTCGATGCACTTCGCCATGTGGGCCACGTCCTT
>JBDTSG010000046.1:0-6599 GCA_039931265.1 Flavobacteriales bacterium | reverse complement strand
ACCAGGTTCTGCGCCCCTACTCGGGCCGTACCAAACAAGCACGCAACAAGGCAAAGCGTTTTCATGGCAGCATTGGTTTGCAACTGCCTGAAGGTAGCGGAAGGGCGCATGGTAAGTCCGCCTGTTTCTTGCGCGGCAGCATTCCAAGGGCGCATTGGAGCAGGATCCAAACCTTCGCCTCACGCACCGGTCCACACCGCGCCTCAACTTTGCGGTCCGTACCACCCGCCCATGCGCAACTACCTCCTTCTCCTTCCTTTCCTCCTTTGCCCCTATGCCTCCCAAGGCCAAGCAACGTACTTCCCGCCGCTGGTGGGCACTGCGTGGGATACGCTTTCCCCGGGCACATTGGGCTGGTGCCAGAACCGCATCGATTCGCTGTACGCCTACCTGGAGCAGAAGAACACCAAGGGCTTTGTGGTGCTGAAGGATGGGCGCATCGTATTGGAGAAGTACTTCGGCACCTTCACGCAGGACAGTCTGTGGTATTGGGCCAGCGCCGGCAAAACGCTCACCGCCTTCCTGGTGGGCATGGCACAGGAGCAAGGTTATCTGGACATAGACGATAGCACGTCGCACTACCTCGGTGCGGGTTGGACCAGTTGCACACCGCAGCAGGAAGGCGCGATCACCCTGCGCCACCAGCTTACCATGACCACCGGCCTGAACGACGCGCTGCTGCCCGATCCGGATTGCACCGATCCGCAATGCCTCGTGTACCTCGCCGATCCCGGCACGCGGTGGGCCTACCACAACGCGCCCTACACCTTGTTGCGCAATGTGTTGGAGAACGCCACCGGCCAGAATGAGAACCTATGGACCTACAACCAAGTGGGCTCGCGCATCGGCATGAGCGGCTTCTGGTTCGACGCGGGCTGGAACAATGTGTTCTTCAGTACGCCACGCGCCATGGCGCGTTACGGCTTGCTGCTGCTGAACCGGGGCATTTGGGCCAACGACACGCTGCTGCACGATCAAGCCTACTTCGATGCCATGACAACTTCGTCGCAGGCGATCAACGAGAGCTACGGCTACCTCACTTGGCTCAACGGCCAAGGCAACTTCATGCTGCCGGGCTTCCAGTTCCAATTCCCCGGCCCGCTGATCCCCAACGCCCCGGCCGATATGTTCATGGCCCAGGGCAAGAACGACCAGAAGATCCACGTGGTGCCCAGCGAAGGACTAGTGGTGGTGCGCATGGGCAACTCGTCAGACAGCACCTCCTTGGTGCCGGTGCTGTTCGACAACGAAATGTGGGCGTACATCAACGCGCTCTCGTGCGGGCTGGGCGCAACGGAGGTGGAAGCAGGGGAGGGCTCATGGACCATCGGCCCGAACCCCTTCGCGGACGGGGTCGTGGTACTGGCACCTTCCGCACTGAGCGGGCCTATCGCGATCGCGTGCACCGATGCATTGGGACGCAGCACGCTGCACGCGCAATTCGCAACACGCTTGGAAGTGGCCACCACTGCATGGCCGCCCGGGCTGTACCTCGTGCGACTTTCCGCGGCGGACGGCACCACGGTCGTAAGGCGCATTGTGAAGGACTGATCAGCGCGCCAGCAGAACGCGCTGCGCGAATGTGCCACCGTTGGCATCGCTCAGCCGAACGATGTATGCCCCGTTGGCAAGGATGCGCAAGTCGAGCGCTGCACCGTTGCGCAACATTCGCGGGCTCAGTGCTGCCCGTCCTTCGGCATCCACCACTACTGCCTGGTACGATCCAGTTGTGTTGCCGATCAGCGTGAAGACACCCATCACGTCCGTGGATAAAAGCGATGGCGTGGTCGCAGCGTACAGGACATCCTCACCGGTAAGTGTGTTCACGCACAGCTTCATGTCGCGCTGCACGGTCCCCATCTGCAAGCCGTTGCGCCACTCAGTGCAGCGGATCAGCAGCACATGTGCGCCCAAAAGCCAAGGATCCTGGAAGTTGAAGATGCCCGTGGAAAGGTCGAGCCACGACGTATCGTTTCCGGCACCTACCTCGTGGGGCAAGTAATAGGGGAGCATGGGAGCGCAGTTCGCACCGCTGGGAATGCCGAGCGCGAAGGCAAGGCTGTCGCCATCGGCATCGTACGCGGCAACATCGTGTACAAGGGTGTTGCCGTTGTAATACGTCTCGCTTTGCGGTGTGGTGAACCGCACCGAGGTGTTCGCAGTGGTCATGTTCGGGATGGTGATCATCACCGAAATGCACAGCGATTGGCTCGTCGGGTTGGGGATGTTCAGCAGATCCGCCGACCGGTTGCTCAGTTCTGTTTGAAGAGTGAAAACACCGGGGGCGATGTAGCTGTGCACGCCGTTGTATTTCAAACGGTAGTTGCAGCAGAAGCCGGGCAGCGTGTCAATGTCGCTCAACGATAAAGAGGCAATGCTGCCGTCGCCGGGATCGATCGTGATCGTTGAAGGGTTGGCCGTGGCATCCGCGTACAGGTGCAGTTCCAACTCGCACACGCCATTCGGCAATAGCGTGTAGTAGAGCTCGCCACCGCAGAGGTGCGAAGCGAACAAAGGGAACACGGTGGCGAAGCAGATAGCGGACGCCAACGACCGGAGCACGGGGAAAGAAGACATGGGCGTGCAGGTTAGGGACGCACGGTTGACGAGCGGACCGATCGATCCGTTGCATCCGGTCAGTGGCTCACAAACCGCCCTTGATCGCGGCGACGACCTTGTGCGTTGCGCCGGCATGGTCCTGCACATATTGGCGCGCCGCCCCCGAAGCCTTCAACAGGGTCTTGCCGTCAGCCAAATGCTCCAGCACCTGGCGCAGGTCATCGGCATCGCGCACTTCGAACCCGGCTCCGCATTCCATCAGCCCCTTCGCCTCCACGAACTTGGTATGGCGCGGACCGAAGATCACCGGCTTGCCCCACGCCGCAGCCTCCAACAGGCTGTGGATGCCATCGCCGAAACCGCCGCCCACATAAGCGATGGTGCCGTGCTGGTAAAGTCGGGCGAGCAGGCCCATCCTGTCCACCAGCAACGTTCCGCTGCGCTCCTTGCCGAGCGTTGCCGAAATGTTGGCGTGGTCGGTGTTCTCCAGTTCGCTCCAACGCACCAACGGTTTCGGGAAGCGTTGTTCGACCTTCTGCAATTGCGCGCTGTCCATCTCGTGCGGCGCAACGATCAATTTGGGCTGTTGCGCAAGCAGCGCGAACGCTTCCAGCAGCAAGGCTTCATCCTCGGGCCATGTGCTGCCGCAAACGATCACGGTGCGGTCGCCCGTGAAGGCCTCTGCTATGGGTACAACCTCCCGTTCCTGCGCAATGGCGGCAACGCGGTCGAAACGTGTATCGCCGCTCAACGAAACGTTCGTAACGCCGATGCCCGCAAGCAGGTCGCGCGATGCCTCGTCCTGCGTGAAGATCCGCGTGTAGCACTGGAGCATTCCGCGCCAAAGCATACCGTACCACAGGAAGAACGGTTGCCCCTTGCGGAAGATCGCCGACACGAGGTAAGTGGGCACACCGGCATCCTTCAACGCATGCAGGTGGTGGTACCAGAACTCGTACTTGATGAAGATGGCTGCTTTCGGTTCGAGTAAGCGGACAAGGCGCCGTGCGTTGCGGGCATTGTCCAAAGGCAGGTAGTCCACATGCGTCACCGAGCTGTCACTTCGAACTGAGCCGAGAAGTTTGTGCGCCTCATAGCCGCTGGGGCTGAAGAAAGTGAGCAGCACGGGCAGGTGCGGCCGTTCCCGTTTGATCGCTTCGAGCACAGGCCGGCCTTGCTCGAATTCGCCCACGCTGGCGCAATGCATCCACAAGCAACCTTTCAGCAGTTCACGCTTCGCTTCCAACCTTTCCCATTGCCCGCGCCGGCCATCGGCCCACTGTTTCGCTTTCGGCTTGAACGGCGCCGCTGCACGGATGGCCGTATGGTACAGGCCCGTGGCGATGTCGTACAGCAGCGGCATCAGTAGATGTAGAAGTCGTCGGCCGTGCGTTGGAAGATGGGCAGGGTCCAGCCCACGCGGATGCTGTTGAGCATATCGAAACGGCGGCCTTCATCCGCCGATCCCGTATCGAAGTTGTAAGCGCGCAGCGGCTCCGTGAAGCCGAGCAAGCTCTCAAAGGTGATCTGGAAATTGATGAGCCTGCGGTTGCCGATGTGCTGGTAACCGGCCGCGAGCGATACCGCCGGGCCGGCACACAACCGGTCGTAGCCTTCCAGATAGTCGCCTTCCAGCTGCGGCACCACGTTGTTCTGTGTTTCGATGCGGATCTTGTGGCGCAGGTAGCCCACGCCCAGCTTCACCATCAGCCCGCTGTTGGGGTTCGGGCCCACCACGGGAATGATCTTGCCGACAATGCCCGTGATGTGATAACCCCGCTCGAAGACAAGCACCGTGGATGGATGGCCCTCCGCATCCAGCACATAGCCATCGCTGTTCACCACGTTGCGCAACAGGCCTACCTCCTGCACATTGTCGCCGAAAATGAACCCGCCCTGGGCACCGATGAAAAAGTTGCTCTTGAACTTCACGAAGGCCTCCAGCCCGATGTTGCTGTTGGCGCCGAAACGCAACGCCATGTCGCCGCTCGGTGCTTGGTAGGCATAGGTGGCCGTTATGGGCACCATCACCACCGACGTATCCCGGTGGCTCGGTTGCCCGTAGCACGGCCCCGTTGCGCAAAGAAGCGCGAGGAGAAGGAATGCGGGATAGCGCGACAAAACGGGGCGAATGTAGCCGGGCCATTGCCTTTGGTGCCGCCATTCCCCGAACGGCGAAAGCCGTTGCTGGGCCCGGCCCGGCCCGTTCGGCGGGCGGATATCTTCGCCGCCGTTCGCACCCGGAACCATCGGGGCCGGAACGCATGGAAACGACAACACGCATGAAGCCCATACAGATGGTCGACCTTCTCGGCCAGTACCAGAGGATAAAACCGGAAGTGGACGCCGCGCTCCAACGTGTGATACAGAGCACCGCTTTCATCGGTGGGCCGGAAGTGAAAGACCTGGAAAAGGAATTGGCCGCTTACACCGGCGTGAAGCATACCGTTGCCTGCGCGAACGGCACCGACGCCCTTCAGATCGCCATGATGGCCTTGGGCCTGAAACCGGGCGATGAGGTGATCACCGCGTCGTTCACGTTCGTTGCCACGGTGGAAGTCGTGGCGTTGCTCGGCGTAGTGCCCGTGTTCGCCGATGTCCTTCCGGGAACCTTCAACCTGGACCCCGCCGATATTGAACGCAAGATCACGCCCAAGACCAAGGCGATCGTGCCGGTGCACCTGTTCGGACAGGTGGCCGACATGGAAGCGATCATGGGCATCGCGAGCAAGCACGGCCTGTATGTGATCGAGGACAATGCGCAAGCGATAGGTGCCGACCATACCATGAGCAACGACACGAAGCGCAAGAGCGGTTCCATCGGGCACATCTCCTCCACCAGTTTTTTCCCGAGCAAGAACCTCGGTTGCTATGGTGATGGCGGTGCCCTCTTCACCAACGACGACGAGATCGCCAAGAAGCTGCGCCGCGTGTGCAACCACGGCAGCGATGTGCGCTACTACCACGAAGTGGTGGGGGTGAACAGCCGACTGGATGCATTGCAGGCCGCTGTGCTCCGCATCAAGCTGAAGCACCTGGACGAGTATGCCGCTGCACGGAACGCGGTGGCCGCGCACTACGACAAGGCCTTCGCCGGTATGGAGCACATCCGGACGCCGGAGCGCAGTGCGAGCAGCACACACGTTTTCCATCAGTACACCTTGCGCGTTCTGGGCGGTCACCGCGATGACTTGAAGAAGCACTTGGAGGCGAACGGTGTCCCGGCCATGATCTATTACCCGGTACCCTGCCACTTGCAGAACGCCTACAAAAGCGATCGTTTCGCTGAAGGCTCCCTGCCCGTTACCGAACAGCTCACGCACGAAGTGCTGAGCCTGCCCATGAGCACCGAACTCGACAACGAACAACTCGCGCACATCACCGCAACGGTGAAGAGCTATTTCAACCAGTAAACCAGTAAGGGCAGGAAATTTCCCGCCCCGACCACCACCCATGAATATCGCAGTAGTCGGAACAGGATACGTAGGACTTGTCACGGGAACGTGCTTCGCCGAAACCGGCAACCACGTGATCTGCGTCGACATAGACAAGGAGAAGGTGCAGAAGATGAAGGACGGCAAGGTGCCGATCTACGAGCCGCACCTCGATGTGCTCTTCGAGCGGAACATCCGCCAAGGCCGCCTGCACTTCACCACCGATCTTAAGAGCGCGATCGACCAAGCGCAGATCATCTTCTTGGCACTTCCAACACCTCCCGGCGAGGATGGTAGCGCCGACCTGAAGTACGTGCTCGGTGTGGCCGACGACCTCGGCAAGATCATGACCGACTACAAAGTGATCGTGGACAAGAGCACCGTACCCGTGGGCACCGCCGAGAAGGTGCATGCCGCGGTGAAGAAACACGCCAAGGTGGAGTTCGACATCGTGAGCAATCCGGAATTCCTTCGCGAAGGTTTCGCCGTGGATGACTTCCTGAAACCCGATCGTGTTGTCGTGGGCACCAGCAGCGATCGCGCGAAGAAGTTGATGGAGGACCTCTACAAGCCGTTCGTGCGGCAGGGCAACCCCATCATCTTCAT
>JBDTSG010000045.1:0-4078 GCA_039931265.1 Flavobacteriales bacterium | reverse complement strand
GCCAAGCTGATCGGAGACGTTAGCTTTCAAGTCCCTCCACGTTACCACATGCCCGCAGAACATACCCCTGCCCAGCACCGCAAGCTCACCATTGCCGTCGTGGACGATCATACGATGGTGCTGGATGGCCTGTGTGGTCTACTGGAACGGGCGGGGAACTATCGTATAGTGCTTGCCAGCACCAATGGGGAGGAATTCCTGAAAGGCTTGGGTGCGCTACCTGCGCCGGATCTGGCCATAGTGGACCTGAGCATGCCAGGCACCGATGGTTTCGCAGTTATCAACTGGCTGCAAGTGCACCGCCCGACCACGCGTATCACGGCATACTCGGGTTTCATTTCAACGGCATGGGTTGCGCGTGCCATTGCATCGGGCGCGCACTCGTACGTTGAGAAGATCAGCAGTGCGGAGGAAATGACCTACGTCCTGGATCAACTCATGGTGCATGGCCATTACTACAACGAGGTCACCCTCGCGAGCTTGGCCGATGATGCTGCTCGTGCAATGAGTATTGTAGAGCTCCGGTTTTCCGAGCGCACCATGCGTTTTCTGCGTTTTCTGTGCGAGTACCCCGACAAGACCTACGATTGGATCGCTGCCGCCATGCGCATGAGCGTGCGTTCCATCGATGATCGCGTACGTGAGTTGCGGATAAGCTCAAACTGCACAGTCGTCCGGCGTTCGTGGCTTGGGCATTGGAGAACTACCTGTTCCCGGACCTTATGGCCAAGTGAGGCATGGGACGGGGGGTATGCTACGGCCGAGCGTGTGCCAGGCGCATGGATCGCAGAGCCTGCCATGGGCGAAGTCGAAGGGGGTCGTTCTCCTCGCGCTGACGCGCCCCTACTCCATCACCTGCCACTCGTCCATGGCCAGATCGAAGCGCACGATCTCGCGCTTCTTTAAGGGGATGTCCCAGACGCCATCATAGTGTACCGTCACGGGCAGCAGCGTTCCTTGTGTCCACATGTTCTCCACCGTTATGCTGATGTCGAACTCCAGGAAAAGGGCATCGTGCGCAATGCGGTACTCGCGCGCCAACACCTGCATCGTCTCCTGATCGAACCAAGTGCTCATGCGCTTGATCACTGTGTCGTCCTCGTCGGACGGTTTGCCGTTGATGCTGTCCTTGGCCACTGCGGTGAAGAGCCAGCATGATCGGTTGCTCCGATAGCCGACATCCAATCGGTAGTCGTACAGCGGGATCATGGTGGTATCGAACAGCGCCATCTTGTCGCCGATGAAAGGCACGCTGCCGATCTCCTGACCGGGGTTGAACATGAACTTCTTCAGCTCGCTCTTGTACTTGTCGAACTTGCTGCTGCGCACGATCTCCTGCTCGTGGTTAACGATGCGGTTGCTCGCGCGGTACGGCGCTTTGGCGAAGAACACGTCATCGTACATCTCAGCAGTGAGGTAGCGGAAGCTGCTGTCACGGTGCCGCAACTTCCCGACTTCCACCACGCTATCGAGAACGAGCTGCGCCATCGCTCCATTGCGCACCAGATGACCCTTGCGGAAGAGTGAGGCCGTCTCTTTTTCTTCCTTGTTGCGCACCTTCAACAAAGACGTGAGCCTGTGCGGATGGTACTTGGTGTTGATGAACGCTTGGTGGAACGTGGTGTCGCTCATCACCTGCCGCATGAAGCCCTCGAATTGGAAACCCTTGCCCTTGGCCTTGATCACCGCGTCGGCCAGCGTAACGCTCCGCATCATCATCTCTTCCTGCCCGAGGACCAATGCACCCGAAGCACACGCTACAACGAAGAGGCAGGCGCGCGCGATCATGGTTCTCAGTGCTGTCGTGTAGGGCCGAGACTGCTGTACAGCTCGTACTTCTTCTTCACGTACATGAGGAAATCGTACTGGGAAAGCCCCTTCATCACTTCATCCGGAACGCTGCAGAAATCGATGAAGTCGTCGAAGGCCTCATCGCTGAGGTTGATGATATCGAACTCCACATAGCGCTTCAACAGTTCTTTGAGCAGAGCACGTTTGCGGTCCTCGTTACGCAGCTCGGCCACCAGTCGCTTGCTCGCCTCCCGCTTGCTGAAGGCTTGGTAGAGGAAGGTGATCGGGCTTTGCAACGCATCCACGCCATCGATGATGTAATCGTCCTCGTTGTATCCCAGCGAGCGGATGTCCTTCTGGATGTCCGCGAGATCGCGCTCCGGCACCACCCGGAATTCGCGCAAGCGGATCACGTTCTGTTGCAGGCGTAAGTGGAATGTGTACTCCTCCCGCGTCGCGCTATCGGCCAAACAGACCGGCTGTGTCTGGTGACCGGCCGAGCCGAAGAGCAGCGTGTCCGTCTTAAGCGCCTTCACCGTGAAACTGCCGTCAACGTTCCCGAAGGTGCCGATCCGGGTGCGCTTGTTCACCACCATCAGGTCGTAGAGCACCCGCTCCGGGTCGGTGCTGGTGACCTTGCCGGATATCCTGACCTCCTGCGCCAGACCGGTTGTGCATGACAGGACAGCGACGAGAATGGCAACTGAATGGCGGACGCTCATGGGGTTCAAAGTAACGGGGCACCAACGGCACGGACCGTACCGCATTGCCTTCGGCAGCGGTTCATGCACCCATTGCCGCAGTTTCCTTTGCTTCGCCACCGCACGAACAGATGCCGCTCAGCTCACAATTACTGGAGAATGCCGTGGACCAACTGGCCACGTTGCCGGGCATCGGCAGGCGAACGGCCATGCGCTTGGCGTTGGACATGCTGCGGCGCGAACCGCATGAGGTTTACCGCTTTACCGATGCGGTGCGGGCATTGCGCGAGCATGTGCAGTACTGCACGGTGTGCTGCAACATCAGCGACAAGCCCGTGTGCGAGATCTGCGCGAACCCCGGGCGCGACAGGAGCCTCATCTGCGTTGTAGAGGACATCCGCGACGTGATCGCCATCGAGAACACCCGGCAGTTCAAGGGGCTCTACCATGTACTTGGGGGGATCATCAGCCCCATGGACGGTATCGGGCCCGATGATCTGAACACGGCCGAGCTTTTCGCAAGGCTCGCAAGCGGTGAAGTGAAGGAAGTGGTGTTGGCATTGCCCGCTACACTTGAAGGGGATACGACGAGTTTCTACTTGAACAGAAAAGCGGCCGAGGCTGACGGCCAACTGAAGGTGAGCATGATCGCCCGCGGCATAAGCTTGGGCGGCGAATTGGAGAACGTGGATGAATTGACCTTGGGCCGGAGCATTGCCGATCGGAAACCCTACGAGCAAAGCGTGAGGAGATGAGGATCGGGTACGTGTGGACGTGTTACGTGTTGGGGCCGTTCGCACAGGCTCCGCGCGCTCAGCATCACTTAACACCTAACTCGTCAACACGTCAATACGCCAACTGCACTCGATGAAACTCTCCGTCATCATCGTCAACTACAATGTGCGCGCCTATTTGGAGCAGTGCCTGCGCACCACGTTGCGGGCGTTGGAGGGGATCGATGGCGATGTGTTCGTGGTGGACAACCTGAGCACCGACGGGAGCGTGGAAATGGTGCGCGGGAAATTCCCCCAAGTGAAGCTGATCGCCAACAGCGAGAACGTCGGTTTCAGCCGCGCCAACAACCAAGCGATTCGCGAGAGCACGGCGGAATACGTGGTATTGCTGAACCCCGACACGGTCGTTGGGGAGGATGTCTTCAGCAAAGTGCTCGCCTTCATGGACACGCATCCGAAAGCGGGCGGGCTCGGCGTGAAGATGATCGACGGCACGGGCGCCTTCCTGCCGGAGAGCAAACGCGGATTGCCCACACCGGCAGTGGCCTTCTACAAGATCATCGGCCTCACGCGCTTGTTCCCGCGTAGCAAGGTGTTCGGCCGCTACCACTTGGGCCACCTACCGGAGAACGAGGCAGCGCGCATCGAGATCCTCAGCGGTGCCTGCATGTTCCTGCGGCGGGCAACACTCGATAAAGTGGGTTTGCTGGACGAGAGTTTCTTCATGTACGGCGAGGACATCGACCTGAGCTATCGGATCACGCTCGGTGGATACGAGAACTGGTACTTCCCCGAAGCGCGCATCATCCACTACAAGGGCGAGAGCACCAAGAAGAGCAGCGTGAACTACGT
>JBDTSG010000044.1:0-6390 GCA_039931265.1 Flavobacteriales bacterium | reverse complement strand
AGCACCGGCTTGTTGTTGCCGAAGCCCGCCACCGGTACACGCAACACGATGCTGCTGTTGCCATCAACGATCCACATGTCCGGGTCCAGCTGAACGCTGTCCGCTTGGAAGGGAAGGTGGAACGCGAACGACTGCCCGCTGGAGGTATGATCCAGCACCACGGTACTGTCCACACCGCCGCCCCAGAACCGCAACGGAACCGGCATCTCGAAGAAGTCGACGCTCACATGACTGGTGCTTTGGTCCAATTCCACTTGCACGTTGCCACCACCGTCCTGGCTCCATTGTACGGTGTACGTGGGGTAGCCTTCGCCCACGTACCAATCGGCGAAGAACTCAGTAAGGTCGAGGCCGCTGGTGGCTTCCAAATGCGCTTTCAAATGCGAGGTGAGCGCTGAGTTGTAAGCGAGATCGGGATCATCCAAGTAGTTGCGCGCACCGTTGTAGAAAGCACTGTCGCCGCAAACCCAGCGCAACATGTGCAACACCATCGCCCCTTTGTTGTAGGTGAGACGGCCATCGAAAATGCGGGGTACGGAAGTGGTGTCGCTGCAACGCACGCTGCCATCCGGCTGGCTCACCACACTGCCCATGCGCTGTGCCTTGAAGATGGGCCAGTACACCGGTGCGAGGTATTCATAGCACAAGCCGCTGAGGTAGGTGGCGAACCCCTCGTTCAGCCAGATGTCCTCCCAGCTGGCGCACGTCACCTTATCGCCGAACCACTGGTGCGCCATTTCGTGGGCCATCAGCTCATAGCCCCAGCCGCCCATGAAGGTCATGGTCTGGTGCTCCATGCCACCGCCCCACCCGAATTGCGCGTGGCCGTACTTCTCCGCGGCGAACGGGTAGATGCCGAAGAGATCGCTGTACAACTGCAATTGGCTGGCCGCGTCGATGGTGGTGGTCTGCGCAGCGGCAAGATCCTCGGGGAACGCATAGTTGAGCACTTCCACCGTTGGCCCGCCGTTGAGTACGGCCATGTTGGAGTACACCGCGTACTCGGTAACCGCGGTTGCGATCAAGTAGTGCGCGATCGGATAGCGGTGGCGCCAGTGGTACGTCTTGAACGCGCCGTTCTGCACCTCGCTTGCCAGCACACCGTTACCTGCGCTGCGGTACACATCCGGACAGGTCACGAAAGCATCGATGCTGTCGATCTTGTCGTTCAGGTCCTGTTTGGCGGGCCACCAATCAGCCGCGCCGTAGGGTTCGCTCAGTGTCCACAACACCCACGTGCTATCGGGGCCGTGCTTGGTGTTCTCAAAACTGCCGAAGCCCGTGCTCGGTGGCACGCCGTGGTAGAACACGGTAATGGAATCCAATTGGCCGATGGCCAACGGCGAAGGCAAAGTGGCCGAAAGGGAATTGCCGCCGTGCGAAAAGGAGAGGGCACCGCTCAGGTGCGTGATGCTGTCGACTTCCAAGCTATCGCTCAGATCGAAAAGGATCTCCTGTTGTCCGGCCGCAGTGGAAGTGAAGTAGCTGGTGACGCTTCCGCCGATCGCGCGCACGGCGGGATCGATGTTCCACACGAAGCGATGGTACTTCAGGTCGAAACCGCGTGTGGGTGGGCCACCGCTTTTCGGGGCGAAGTGCTGCCGACAGCCTTCCGCTTCGGCGATGCGCATCAGTTCATCCTTGTCGAAGAGCTGTGCTTGCGCTTGGGCGACAAGGAAGATGGCGAGAAGGGTGAGGCAACGCATACACAAGGTTAGGCAATGCCGCCGTGGTGCCGATCATTGTTGTGCTGTGGTTGTGGAAGGGCTACGATGCGCCACGCCACCGACCTTCGCCGCGATGGAGTTGCAGGATACGATCATCGTACTGGCTGCCTTGGGTGCATCGCTGCTCACGTTGCTCAGCGGTTTCGGGTTGGGCACCCTGTTGCTGCCGGTGTTCGCGCTGTTCTTCCCATTGCCCTTGGCCGTGCTGCTTACGGCGGTGGTACACCTGCTCAACAACCTTTTCAAGCTGGGTCTTCTGTGGAAGCACATCGATCGACGCGTAGTGTTGCTGTTCGGTTTGCCGGGCGTTGCGGGAGCGCTTCTCGGGGCATGGTTGCTGGAGCAGCTGGGCGGTATGCCCGCGCTCTACACCGGAGTGCGCGTGGAAGTGGATGTGCTTCACTTGGCGCTCGCGGCGCTCATGGTGCTCTTCGCCATCACCGAGCTGGTGCCCTCGGTCGCTTCGTTTGCGTTCGCGCCGAAGTATCTATTGCCGGGCGGTTTCGCCAGCGGTTTGCTCGGCGGCTTCAGCGGTCATCAAGGCGCACTGCGCACCATGTTCCTGTTGCGGTCCGGACTTTCCAAGGAAGCGCTCCTGGCCACTGGTGTGGCGATAGCCTGCTTGGTGGACTTCACTCGGATACCCGTCTATCTGTCCTCACCGCTCAAGGACGAAGTGATCGCTCATTGGCCGCTCCTGTGCGCCGCTACTGCCGCTGCGTTCATTGGCGCTTACTGGGGCAAAATTCTGATACCCAAGGTTACCCTGCGCGGCGTGCAATTGATCGTGGCGGGCTTTATGATCGTGGTGGCAGTGGGGTTGGTGTGTGGGCTGGTGTAACACACCATCCATCCCAACTACCCGGACAAGTCGCGGAAAAGCCTCGTTTGGCGGGCAGAAATACCCTGAACACGGTATTGCGGAAGCCCTTTTGGATCACCTGCTTCACACCCGTTCAAGCCAACCGATCAGCACGGCGGCTTCGTAGGTTCACAGCACCATGAAGACAAACATCCTAATTCAAGCAGTTGCGCTGGCTGTCATTTGGCCGATGCCCGGAACGGGACAGAATCTTGTAACCAACGGTTCGTTCGAGGATATCTCGTCCTGTCCAACTGAGAGAGGAGAGATCGAGAAAGCGATCACCTGGTTCAGGGGTGGCATTGCTTCCCCTGACCTTTACAATACGTGTGGTGCTTCAGACACGTGTGGAATTCCTCTGAACTGGGCTGGATTTCAACAACCCGCCAGCGGGGTAGGTTATGCCGGTATGCACACGTACTCAAGCGCAGGCCCGGGCTATGGAATTCATGAGATCATTGGTACTGAGTTGAGTACCCCCTTGACGGTAGGAGCGGTCTACTGGTTAAGTGTCAAGGCAAGCTTTACCATTTCTCCTGCCTTACAGTGCCGCATGGCCGTGAACAACATCGGATTCTTGTTCAAGATGGACTCTACCATTGGACAAAGCGCTTGGCTCCCATGGTCAAACAACGCACATTTTTTCAGTCAGGCTATCATTTCAGATACGTTGGAATGGACAACCATTCAAGGCCAGTTTACCGCCGATTCTGCTTATCGCTTCGTGTACATCGGAAATTTTTTTGGTGATGACCTGACTGATACCATGTTAGTAAATCCAGGCGGTGATCTGGACATGAGCTATCATTATGTTGATGATGTATGCGTTACGACAAACCCTGCATACTGCGACTTCGAACAAGGCATTGAGGACAATCCCAATCCAGAAAGACTGACCATCAGGTGCGTTCAGGATAGGGGCATCCATGTGGAGGGACTCGTACCTGGAACCTGCTTTGACCTGACGTTGTTTTCGCTGTTGGGTCAAGTTCTTTTGCAGAAGAAGGTGGTCGCAGCAGGACCAGAATGCTGGGTCGCTATACCTCAAGTAGCCAGCGGCATTTACGCCTGCGCAGTTTCTTTCGATAGTGAAAGGTTCTCCAACCTCATAATGCAGACTTCACCATAAGCCCTTAACATCATGAAACAAGCACTGAGACTTGCGCACTTGATCCTCGGAGCATTTGTCATCGTCCTTGGTTACGGACAAACATGGCAGCCTTTGGGCGGAACTCATTTGGAGACTTCAACGGCTACGGATGGGGTCATCATCGGCGACGTGGCCGCCGCGCCGTCCCCCAACGTGGCGTTGACCATTGACTCCCGTGCGGTGAACACACCGACCGCCGAGTTGTTCCACACTATCACCCCCACCGGCCAGAACGGCTTTTGGCGGGCATTCCGGAACACCACCGAGTTGGGACGAATCTACACCACTAACCCCGGCCAAGGCTTTCACATACGAGCAGTTCAAGCAAATGATCCGGATCCCGGAATTCTATGGTTGGAGAACAACGATGCTGATGGCTACATGCTACGCGCAAATGGCGCGCAAACCAGCGTGAATGGTTATCCACTTACGCTGGACGGCTTCATGTCTATTGGCAAACGTGGTAGCACATTGTTCAACGGAATGAACGCGATGCCTTCGCGTGCCAGATTGCAAATGGTAGATTATGATGGCTACGAGGAAGCCCCATGGCGGCCTTACTTCCGCAACGGTGTGCTCTTTACTGGCAACAACGACATGGCCTATATCGGTCACGTGTACCATGATGCCAGCGGAGGCACCACACCATGGACCTACACCTCTGACCGCAGCGATCTGGTTATCAGCACAGGAGAGAACAGCCTGACCGAAACCTACCGCTCGCGGATACGCTTCACCTATACTACAACGCCAACTAGCGGTGGCACGGGAGCACAGAGCTACAACGGCTTGGAGTTCATGCAGATGTTTGCCGGTGGGAATGTGCAACCGTTCGTAGGCATCGGAGACTTTACTGCTGCAACCCAGGACCCGGATGAACGACTGGACATCTTGAACCGCACCATCCGTATCCGCAAGCTCGTGAACGACTACCGCGGCGATACGCTTTCCCGTTTCGTGGTTTCTGATGGTACCGGCCGATTGCATTGGCGCTACATCAACACAGTACCGGGTGCGCCGGATTGCGATTGGGATCTAATGCCTGGTCCACCAGGCGTCCTTGCAACTGCATGGGACCCTTCACCAACCACAGGTTGCCCAGCCCAGGATTGGAATGTGGGCATTGGGAAGAACAGCGGGCTAACAGGTAAGCTCACGGTATTGGATGATCTAGCCGCCAGCAGTGTTACCTTAGGTATTGATGTCTTGAGCGGAGCAAACGGGACGGTGGATACCGGGGTGAAGTCAAAAGCGGACGGCCTTGAGACCAATGGCTCACTTTCGACCACAGCAACTGGAGTGCAAGCCATTGCGGAGAACGCTCACACCACACATGGCGTGAATGTGACCGCCACTCTTGCGAACAATAAGACGGCAAACGTCGAAATCGTAGGGGTTATGAGCAACGCGAATATTTCGGGCACTGTGCCGTTGTCAGCAGGTACGGTTTCCTACGGTACGGCAGCCAGCAGTGCCACGATCACCCAGCTCTATGGTGTGCTAGGGGTTGGCCAGAACATCTCTGGAGGTTCCGTTAGCAAATTGGTCGGAGTAATGGGGCAGGTAGGAAGAGCAACGGGGAACACTCAACCTTGTTATGCGATCTATGGTGACGCACCCCAAGGTGCTTCGACATCGAGCTACGCCGGCTTCTTTGATGGCGATGTAGAAGTTACCGGAGATCTTAATGTTAGTGGGTTCTTCACCAACTCCGATGCCGCTTTGAAGGACAATGTGCAGCCCATAACCGATGCATCGCAGGTGCTCATGCAACTTCAACCACGTAGCTACCAATACAATACTGCTGTACCACAGTTGCTGCTGCCGGGCGGCACCCACTTGGGGTTTATTGCCCAGGATATCGCCCAAGTGCTACCGGACATTGTGAAGCAGTCTCATATACCGGCGGATATGGACTCTGTCGGGAATGTATTGGCCCCAGCAGCCGATGTGCTATCAGTGAATTACACTGAGGTTATTCCGTTGTTGGTGGCAGGCTTCAAAGAGCAACAAGCTCTCATCACCTCCCTCCAAGACCAGATCGCCAACTGCTGCAGCCAAGGCATGGCCCCGCAAGAAAGCACAGGCGGCATCGGCTACATCGACAACTCAACCAGCGCAGGCAACACCCGCAACCTGCAAGCCGATGAGTTGGTGGTAACACCGAACCCCTTCACCGAGAACCCCACGATCAGCTATCGCATTGGCACCAGCGGCCGCGCCCAACTGCGCGTAACCAGTGCCAGCAGCCGCGATATGAGTGTGCTCTACGATGCGGGCACGGCAGCAGGCCAGTACAGCATGGTATGGAACACCGTGGGCATGGCCCCAGGCCTGTACCTGCTTACGCTTACCGTTGATGGCAAGCGCGTTACCGAGCAAGCGGTGAAAGTGGAGTGAGCCTGAACTTGGAGATGATGAAGGAAGCCTCCGACTTGTCCGGGGGCTTCCTTCTAATAGGGCAACCACGACCGTGGTGCAGGGCAACCACGACCGTGGTACAGGGCAACCACGACCGTGTTGCAGGGCAACCACGCCCCCCCTGTCCGAAATAGAGATGCAATGGTATATGTATAAGAGTCGCACAAACATTTCATCACACTGTTCATCACATCTACAAATACCAAACAAACTGACAATCAAGCAATTAC
>JBDTSG010000043.1:0-2002 GCA_039931265.1 Flavobacteriales bacterium | reverse complement strand
GCAAATACGATGACATCAGCCGATTCAACCGATCGCGACCCGTGTTCGATTCGATGGCTAACTCCTCCCCTAAGCCGATCCATCAATGGACGATCAACCGTAGCAGAATATGGTTCGCCTCACGCGCTGACTATTGCGCTCGGCTAAGCAAGCGATGGTAGTTCTGAACATGTTGTTCCTGAGCCAGCCCTATCATGCGCAGGCAGGCAGTGACAGTACGTTGCGACGGCGAGAGGATCGCTCCGGCGAGCAGCGGCTGGGACAATAGGATAACGGCTCGGGACAATAGGACAACGGCTCTGGACAATAGGATAACGGCACAAGGCAAGTGACCAATGGGTGGCGATGGTCACAACCGAGATCACATCAGTGACCAACAGTTACGCACCATTGTCAAGCACGTATGAACCTATACGGTCAAAGCAATTTAACTTTCAGTTCCGTAACCAGACCGGCAGGTGGATCGTTCCAATGGCCTGAACCGACCAAATGCCTCTGACCATGAACCCCAGAACCACGGTGTACACCATGCGGCAGCACACCGCCCGCCGCCTCGGCCACTTCCAGGCTCAACCCATCCGCCTGGTGCCCACCATGACCCCGCAAGAGGTGGCGCGCGAAGGCCGCAAGCAACTACCGACCTTGCACCTGGCTGTTCTTGCTGAATGCAAGTCGCTGCTCCAGCAGGGAACACCGGTGGAGCATCTGCTGAACCATACCACGCATGATGGTAACAACTGGTGGGTGCTGGTGAGCATTGCACCTCAAGGTGTGGGCATCACTGCCCTGCTGCGCTACCGCACCCCTGACCAACGGCTGCAAGCCATGCGCTTCGATGGCATCGAGCGCACAGCCCATCACTACAGCGCCGATGTGCTGGAACCCATCCTCAAACGCATGGATGGCGACCGCGACCCGCACCAGCGCCTGGGCCGTTTCCTGCGCGAGTCCTGCAATGCACCGTTCACTGTGGTTGGCGCGGACGAAGCCGGCCAACGCACCGTCACTTCAACACTCCTCAACCAGCGGGTTGCGGGCACATGGCATGTGCCCTACGACCTGGTATGCTATCACGAAAGCCGCGTAGCCGACAGCGAAGAGCCCACATTGCCAGGCTCCAGCACGGTTGGGCGCGGTGGGTGATACTACCACGGGGACCCTCCGCCTTCCAATTGCAAATGGATCGCGGAAACGCAAACACGTCGTACAGCGTGGCTGCGGGGCTTCCCGTGCTGGGGTTGGGGGGCTTCAGAGATCCTTGCCCGTCTACCGCTCAGTGCTTCCCTTGCGCCGCCAGCCAGCGCTCGGCATCCAGCGCGGCCATGCAACCGGTGCCGGCTGAAGTGATGGCCTGGCGGTAGATCCTGTCGGCTACCGCAGCAACCGATCATGCTGGCTCTTCACCGCAGTAGCCAAGGACAGCATCAATGGCAAACTGCCCGACGAGGACGACACCGTGATCAAGCGCATGAGCACTTGGTTCGACCAAGAGACGATGCAGGTGTTGGCGCGTGAGTACCACATTGCGCACGATGCACTTTTCCTGGAGTTCGACATCAGCATAACGGTGGAGAACATGTGGACACAAGGAACGCTGCTGCCCGTGACGGTACACTATGATGGCGTCTGGGACATCCCCTTAAAGAAGCGCGAGATCGTGCGCTTCGATCTGGCCATGGACGAGTGGCAGGTGATGGATCGATGAGCAGAGCCGTAAAGCAGTGAAGCAGTGATACAGCAGAGCAGTGAAGCAGTGCTGCGATCCGGCCGTTCACAACTTCCGCTCAAGCGGCACAGGAGCGCACTCGTTGATCACCAGCGGCACCTGCTCGATCACGGTAACGTTCGGGTCCAGACCGAAGGCTTCGCGATCACCAAGGGCCAAATGCTTCAGTGAATAATAGGCATCCAGTATCGCGTCCTTCCGGAAGTTGAATTCGTTCTCCACGGACAGGATGCGTTCGGTGAGCACGTAACAGATATCCGTGTGGAAGTCGCCCTT
>JBDTSG010000042.1:0-7726 GCA_039931265.1 Flavobacteriales bacterium | reverse complement strand
TTGGCCACCCTCCATCTGTACCGGTTGTACCAACCCCGCCAAGCCCTTCACTACTTGCGTGCCCGGGAGGCCTTCCCCCGAAGTGTGGACGTCCGGTTCGTGGATGCAGCGCTCATGGCCACCGCATACCGCGATCTCTCGCTAACGGATTCGGCCCGCGTGCAGCTTGCGGTCATGGACAGCCTTTGGCCTGATGTAGAGCGTATCGCTCCGGGTAACCCGGAGAACAAAGTGTACCACGACGACGTACTGTTCATGATCCTCTGCACCGAAGCCGCGAAGACCAAACAGGTCAACATGGATACCCTGCACAGGTTATTCCAGGATGAGGTCGCGTTCGTTGAAGGTGGATACAAGAAGTACGGCTGGAACCCCATTACGGTGCGTATTGACTACGCCAACGCCCTGTTGGCGAACGGTCAGGATCGCGAGGCGGAGGTGGTACTGAAGGGAGGAGAGCACATTCTTGCCAACTGCATCAAGTGCAAGTACCACGCGATCGAGTTCTACCAATTGCTCGTGGGCATTTTGAAGGCCCGCAAGGATTTCGCCGGGGCCTTCCACTACCAAGAACTGAACGTGAAGGCAAAGCGTGAACTGGACATTGAAGCCAGACGAACGAGCGTGGATCAAGTGTTGGCCTCCCTCCGTTTCGAGCAACAGCGCGATTCGCTCACCTTGGTGAACCAGCGCGAACAAGCAGCTGCGGATGCGGCAGTTTCCCGTGGCAAGTCACAACGCGACCTTCTGCTCATAGGCGGGGCGCTCGCTTTGGTCATCGCTGCACTCCTCTGGAACCGCGCGCGTCTCAAACGCCGTCTTCAAGTGGAGCAACTACGTACCCGGCTTTCCCGGGACCTGCACGATGATATCGGCAGCACGCTCAGCAGCATCAACATCCTGAGCAGCGTGGCGCAGAAGCGCGTGGAAGCCAGCGGTGATAGCGACGCGGCCATCGCGCTCTCGAAGATCAGCGACCGCTCGCAACGCCTGATGCGCGACATGAGCGACATCGTGTGGAGCGTGGACCCCAAGAAGGATTCGCTGGAAGACCTGGTCATCCGCATGCGCGAGTTCGGCACCACGGTGATGGATCCCAAAGGCATCGACTTCACCTTCAGTACTTCGCAGAACCTACCCTCCGCGTTGCCCGTGGAAGTGAAGAACAACCTCTACCTCATCTTCAAGGAGGCGATGAACAATGCCGCGAAGCACGCGCGCGCAACGGCCGTGGAATCGCGACTTTCCTGGGAAAAACAGATCCTGCGTCTGGAGGTCTCGGACAACGGTACCGGTCTGGGCCCCGCCTCCGATGAGAGCGGACATGGCGGGAACGGACTGCGCAACATGCGCGAACGCGCCGCGGAGATCAAGGGCGAATTACACGTGCGCTCCGAACCCGGCAAGGGATTACGGATCACGTTGCTCCTACCCCTTCGCTGACCACCCACGGCTAACTTGCCCTTGTGCAACCAAGAAGTGCCTTCCTCCCGGCCATAGAGCCAGCGGACCTCTTGATGCGCCGGGTCAGCACGCGAAAGGCGCTTCGAACCGTACGAACAGGCGTTCGATCAGAGGAAAAAGATCGCTCTCGAACACACCTTTGGCCGACAACCCGCATGCAACGTGCGGCCCTCAACGCCGAACCGGAATGACGCGCTGGATCGTTGCCTGTTCATGTGCGCTGTCCCTGGCGAACGGGTACGCGCAGAACGTCTCCTTGGATCCGTTGCACAGGATCTGGGCCGATACCCTTGCGTTGGATGAGGAACGCGTGAACGCCTTGGCGAGGATGTCCTTCGCTGATAGCTCCGCGACCCCGCTATCCGCTGCCTCGTCGGTGTTTCGCGGCGGTAAGGCCGATACGGGTTCGGTGGGGTTCAAGCGCACGCTCGGGTTGGCCGAATCCGCTTTCGGTAGGCGGGATGTCTGGATCGACTCGAACGCCTCCGCGACGCGGCATTTGCTAACCGCCAGGAAATTGTTGGGGGCAGCAGGAGACAGGAGCGGATCGGCGCATGTCGATCTTCTTCTTGGACAAATAGGCGTATCGACGGGGGACATGGAGGGAGCCATCCGATACCTACAACCCGCCTCGCAGGTATTGATGGCAATGGGCGATACACTGGGTGCGACCACGGGCGCTGAAATGATCGGCTATGCGTTGCAGCTCCAAGGGAATCGCACCGCAGCGCAAGATCAGTACGAGCAAGCCCTTGCGCTGATCGGCCATCGGCACCCGCAAAAGCGGCTTGACCTGCTTGTGCAGTTGAGCGCATTGCATGTGGAGATGAACGATGCGAATGCCGCATTGGCTGATCTCGATGAAGCGAGCGTGTTGGTCGCGAACGGTTCGGCCATCGATGCGCGCGACGATTTAGGGGCCGTAAAGGGTGAAGCGCTTACGCTCCAGGGCAAGTGCCAGGAAGCCCTGGGCCTTTTGTTCAAGAGCCTGGAACGCTCCAAGGATCGGGCTGATCGCCGCGACATGAAGGCGTACGTGCTTGCGCGGATCGCTGCGGCCCAAAGCTGCGCAGGCGATCATGACCTGGCCTACAGTTCGGCGCTGGAAGGGTTGGCGCTTGCCGATCGCTGTGGATATGTCAAGGAGCAAATGGACAATCTGAAGGCCTTGGTCGCAGCGTGCGAAGGCAAGGGGGACGTGGACAAGGCGTTCGCCTTCTCGAAGCGCTACCACGCGCTCGGCGATTCGCTTGCAGATGCGCGCACCGCATCGGCGGTGACCGGGGCATTGCTCACGGCCGAATTCAGGAGCGCACAGGTAGCGGACAGTTTGACCAACGTGCTTGTACAGCGTGGATCGGAAGCGGCGCTTTCCCGCAGCAAGGCGCAGCGCAACATCCTGCTCATCGCTTCACTTCTTGTGTTGATCATCGCAGGTCTTCTGCTGAACCGCTACCGCTTGAAACGTCGCCTGCATGAAGAGCGGTTGCGCGCCCGTTTGGCCCGTGACCTGCACGACGACATCGGCAGCACGCTCAGCAGCATCAGCATCCTGAGCAGTGTGGCGCAGAAGCGCGCGACCGCCGGTGACGATGGTGACGCGGCCAACGCCTTGGAGAAGATTAGTGACCGAAGCCAGCGCCTGATGCGCGATATGAGCGACATCGTATGGAGCGTGGATCCGACGAAGGACGCGATGAGCGACCTGCTGATCCGCATGCGCGAGTTCGGAACAACGATCCTTGAACCGAAGGGCATAGCGTTCAACTTCGTAGTGCCCGCGCACCTGCCACTGACACTGCCTGTAGAGGTGAAGAACAACCTCTACCTCATCTTCAAGGAAGCGGTGAACAATGCGGCGAAGCACGCGCGCGCAACAACCGTTGATGCGCGACTTTCCTGGGAAAAACCGATCCTGCGACTGGAGGTCTCGGACAACGGTACCGGGCTGGGCCCCGCCTCCGATGAGAGCGGACATGGCGGGAACGGATTGCGCAACATGCGCGAGCGCGCGCTGGAAATGAAGGCTGAACTGCAAGTGATCTCCCATGCAGGAACGGGAACGCGGATCACGTTGGAACTTCAGCGGCGCGGTTGACAGGGGGGCAGGCGCCTGAAGGATCTTCAGTTGTGCTCCTTCGGAGCTTCGGCGCTGAACTCCCGCAAGCGCTGCCGATCACCCCACCCCTTCATGGGGGGTCCAGCGAAAGATGGTATCTGGATGTTTGCCTTGCCGCACGCCATCGGCCTGCCCAATGAAACAACTCCTTGCCACGGTTCTCATCTGCCTATGTTCTTCCGCCTTCGCACAGCTGCGCATGCCCGCCACCACACGGCATGACCTGGCGCAAATGCAAGCGCTTGCCGCCGAAGAGCCGGGCACCCCGAGGCTCATAGAACTCACGCGCGGTCGTTACCCTGTCGCTTTGCTCGATGGGCGCTGCATGGTCGGTTTCCTTGGTCGCGCCATAGGCGAAGGACCAACGAGCGATGAGCACGTCACGATCGGTGCACGCATTGGCGACATCGTTTCCTTCCGTGTGGATATGCAGCATCTGGACCGCGTGGGATCGCTAACAGGGCTGAGCTATGTGGAACTCGCAGGTATACTCCGCCCTTCGCTGGACAAGGTGGTACGGGCCACGCGCGCGGATAGCGTGCAGCAAGGCATCAACCTGCCACAGACCTACACAGGCCGCAATGTGATCATCGGCATCGTTGATTTCGGTCTGGAATACGCGCATCCCATGTTCTACGATACGGCGCTTGTCACTACGCGCATTCTCGCCGCTTGGGACCAGTATAAACTGAGCGGTCCTGCGCCAAGCGCCTTCGGTTATGGCACCGAGTACAACACCTCGAGCGAGGTGCTCGCCGCTGGGACCGATACGCTGGAGAACGGCTTTCGCGATACGCACGGCACGCACGTGGCTGGCATCGCTGGCGGCGGCGGGGCAGGCACGCCTTACCGAGGTATCGCATTCGATGCGAACTTCCTCTTCGCCTCCATTCTTGTGGATGGCGCCAGCGCCTTGGACGCACTGCTGTGGATGCATGATCGGGCACTGCAGGAACAGAAACGCTTGGTGGTGAACATGAGCTGGGGCCAGATCCTCGACGATACCGATACCGACGGGAGCTCGATCTTCGCTCAGGCGCTCAACCTGCTTTCCGACCAAGGGGTGATGCTCGTGGCATCGAACGGCAACTTCGGTGGTTACCACTTTCATGTGCAGAGCGCCTTCAACGTGGACACGATGCGTACGCGGATCGGTTTCGCGTACCTGGGCATGGATGTGGGCCAGCGGATCATGCTGTGGGGCGAAGCCGGGCTCGCCTTGAGCGCTACGCTTACTGTAAGGAACACGAGCAATGCCATCCTTGCCGAACTGCCGTGGTCAACAACGAACATCGCACTGCCCTACACGGACACGCTGCTCGTGATCGGCGTGGATACGGTGCATGTGAGCGTGTTGGCCGAAGCCGCACATCCTATCACCGGCCGACCGTACATGCGTTACGACGCGAGCAAGACCAGCAGCACATTGCGCGTGGACCTGAACATCGCTGCGACCACGGGAACCGTTCACGCATGGAACGCGCTCTGGACGGACAACAGCTTCGACTGGTACGCCCTCGGCTTCCAAGCCGGGATGCCGGGCTATATCGTGGGCAACGATGAATATGGCGTGAGGGAACCGGCCACTGCGAACAGCGTGCTCGCCGTGGGGGCATACAGTTCAGAATACCAGACGGGCGGTGGAACCTGGGTCGGGGGTGGTCTTGCCGCCTTCAGCAGCAAAGGCCCTACGTTGGATGGTCGCTTGAAGCCGGAGATCAGCGCGCCGGGCGTGAACGTGATGTCGTCCATCAACGGTGCGAACACAGTGGGATGGCCCACGCAGGAAACGGTCTTATTCCAAGGTGACATGTACGCGTTCTCGCGTGGATCAGGCACCAGCATGGCCGCGCCCGCAGTCACCGGTATCGCGGCGCTATTGCTGGAAGCGATGCCCTTCGCAACGCCCGCCGAGATAAAGCAGGCCATCATGGACAATGCACGCACTGACAACTTCACTGGTGTGATCGCTCCACAAGGCAGCACTACATGGGGCATGGGCAAGGTGAACGCCTATCGCACGGTGGTGGATATGCTTGGTGTGGTGGGGATCGATGAGCATGACGAAGATGGTATTCGCCTATGGCCCAACCCCGCAAGCGATGTCCTGTTCGTACACGTCGAAAATGCCGCAGGACCTCTGCACTGCGAAGTGCTCGACGTGACCGGTCGTAGGATGGAGCAGCAGTTCAGCACTTCGGGTCAGCTACGCATCGACACGCATTCCTGGAATGCAGGGGCGTACATCCTGCGGGTGAGCGATGGACGAAACACCATCGTTCGACGTGTAGTCCACTATTGATCAACTAGCGGACGCACCCACCCCTTCATGGGGTTTTCCATGCACGCGGTCCGGTGGAGGTTTGCCCTCCACGTAAAACAAGAACGAACATGACCCGAACCATACTCCTTCTCACCACCCTATGCACACTCGCCCTCAATGTGAGCGCGCAGAAAACATCAACGACCCGTGTGCCGCATTCCACACTGGTAACAAGTGCCGCACATGCGGAAGGAGAGCGCGGCAATGCACCGCCCAATGACGATTGTGCGAACGCTGAAGTGCTCACGGTGACCGCCGATTGTAGCAACCCGCTCGCTGGCAACAATGCCGAAGCCACGCAGGATGGTGGCATGTCGCCCTGCGAGGCCCCCGGCACCTTCATCGATGTCTGGTATGTGTTCAACCCCGGCAGTGAGGATACCGTGGCCGTGCAACTCACACCCGCCGATCCCAATGCGCAGGACTGGAGCTTTGGCGTGTACGATGCGTGTGGCGGCAACGAACTCTTCTGCATCGTGGTACCCGGCGCCATCCAGAACGTGCCGGTGGTGCCGAACACCGACAACTACATCCGTGTGTGGTCGAACACCAACTACGGCCCGGGCGGTCCGTTCACGCTGTGCGTGCGAAGTCAGGTGAATATTCCTGTGCCCGCGAACGATGTGTGCGATAACGTGACGCCGCAGGCCTTGGCGATCGGTGGAAGCCTCACCCTGAACGGCACCAACGAAGGCGCACTGAACAACGAGAACGAAGGTGTGCCTTGCGTGTGGGAAGCGTTCACCACATCCACCTGCGCCGATGTACATATCAGCTACTGTGGAACCGATCCGGTACACAGCTATTGCCTGCTCCTGATCTACACCGACTGTAGCTTCACCAACTGGCGCAACCCAGGCTCCTACGCCCTTTGTGCCGATGGCAACCGCGATCTATGCTTCAGTAACCTACCAGCCGGAACCTACTACTACCCCGTGGGGCAGATCGCCCTGGGCGTTGGTCCATATGTGCTTACGATCACAGCCGAAGCCTGCGGAACTAATGCGCCAGCGAACGACGAATGCAGCGGCGCGATCCCGCTTTCAACCAATACCTCTTGCATCACCCAGACCTTCAGCCCATCCTGCGCGTCGCAATCCTTATCCGCCGTTGATTGCGGCGGTTTCATCGGCAACGCGAACGACGACGTGTGGTACACTTTCATCGCTACCACCACTGATATGACCGTTGGCGGGCTGCCCAATGGCGACATGGACATTGCCATGGAACTGTTCTCCGGTTCCTGCGGATCACTCACGTCCGTCGCCTGCGGTGACATAGCTGGCAGCGGTGGCGCGGATGACCTGTTGGCCTCCGGGCTCAGCATAGGGAGTACCTACTACCTCCGCGTGTACGACTACCGCGTGCAATACGCTTTCACCGATCCCAGCTACCAATTGTGCGTGGTGGAGGGACTGGGCAGTAGCGTAGGAGTTGAGGAGAGCGCAAACGCAGAAGAGATCGCCCTGTTCCCAAACCCGACCAACGGTGACTTCAGTGTGCGGGTGGATCCGAACAGTGCATCCGTGACCGTTTGCGTGATCGACGCGACTGGCCGAACAATTCTCACGCGCAGCGAACAGCGCACGACGAACGGGTTTCTTCAGGTGCGTGCAGAAGGCAGGTTGGCACCGGGCCTCTACACCGTGCGCATCGGCAATGGCGGATCGCTACGCGATTCGCGCTTGGTGGTCCAGTGACCGCTGCGCTCAATATGGACGGAAGCCCTGGCTCACGCTGGGGCTTTCGCTTTCATGCAACTGGCGAAACGAAGTACATCTCCATTTCCCCCTTCCCCTTCGCCTGCACCTTTCCGCGCG
>JBDTSG010000041.1:0-74116 GCA_039931265.1 Flavobacteriales bacterium | reverse complement strand
GCGTAGTAAGGACGATACCTCGCGTGGTAAAGACAATACCTTGCGTAGTAAGGACGATACCTCGCGTGGTAAAGACAATACCTTGCGTAGTAAGGACAATACCTTGCGTAGTAAGGACGATACCTCGCGTGGTAAGGACAATACCTTGCGTAGTAAGGACAATACCTTATCTGGTAAGGACCATGCCTTGCGTGCTAAGCACCTCAACGAACCCGGTAAGCACCAAAACGAAGTCCTTACCCGGTGCCCAGAACCCGAAAGGGTGCCTCCGCATGGCTTCGCGACCGGCAACGCCCCTGTGAGAGGCCATGTTCTGCCAAGACACGAGCTTGGTCCTACCCTGGAGGTCTTGTTACAAGTGACAATGGCCCCAAGTTGAAGCAAACCGGATCGAGCACCTCTTGAGTGCCGCTGCGGCTCAATGGTTACCTCACGCACAAGCACGGCTGTCATGGTACGCACGCGCTCGCGTTTTCCGCGAGTGCGCCCTCGGCCTAGGGTCTCTGACCCGCCCTGTCCGTGCTCTTGTCCAACCATCACATCCCCCCGGTGCCATGGCGATGAGACGGTTTGCAAATCACGCCCTTTGCTATAATGGTCGCGCAGTGCCAAGGTTCACTTTGGTAGCTTGGCTGACCTAACACCAACGCGCGATGGCATGGGGCAAGGGGAACAAAGAGACTGGCGCGAGAATCAAAAAGCTGTTGGAAGAAATGAAGCCCGTTATGGCTCGCATGCTAGAGCTAGAGCAAAAGGCAGGTGAAGACCCATCCCTTTGGAACGAAGAAGAACGAAACCAGATGCTCCAAGAGATGGATGCCGCACAAGCACAACTAGCAACGCTGAAAAACCTAGTTACGGCTCTTTTTGACAGTGACGAGGCGCTTAACTAGCCCCCTCTCTATCGTTTCAAGTTGCTCTATCATGTCTCGAATCTGCTTCTGGACCCTTAGGGCGAAGCGGAACTTTTCTGCGTTGGTCATTGTCGTAGGTTTGTGGTCCTACGCAACCCACCGAAGCAATCACGTTAGCGCGTGATGCTCTCAAAATGTGGGGCGCTCAGTGCGCCGCTCTTCCGCTGCGAATGTAGGTAGGCTGCCTTATGTCTCGTTACGTGGCGCTCATGGGCACTTTGAGCGAGCGGATACGTGAGGATAACGCGCGCCGCCGTTGATGCTCAACAATCCTTTCAAGCCTTCTTCCCTGCGCCCACAGATAGGGTTTCATCAAGCCTACGCCTAGGATCGGTATGCCTGCAACAAATTGGAATGGGTCGAACTTCACTGCAAGTAGAAATGCCAGTTCGATTAGCGAGAAGAAGAGTAAGAACGTATTCCAGCGCATGGATTTCGTCGTGGTGGACGTATAGCGCTTGCGCAGCTCTTCTTGTTCCTTCCAGGTGCGCTTAAATGCCACCGCTCCAACAACGAACAAGGCTACTAGACCAGCGTAGTAGAAGATATCATGCATGGGCTGAATGATGGACGCGGGGTCCGACCAATGTAGTATGCAATGTGTAGCAGCCTAACGCTTCTGCTTCTTGCTAGCCTTCTTCTTGGGCTTGGCCGGCGCAGGCTTCAACAGAATGCTCAAGGCCTGACCTAACGTAACGCCGCTATCGGATAGCTTGATCTTCGCCGCCCGTTTCACCTTGCTCATGTGCCGAAGGTACGGCCGTGCTTTCGCTTTCGTGCCAGTGACCACGGTTTGCCGGGGCGCCCTTGTTGCTTGCCACAGTGCTTTGGAACGGCGCGCAAGTATTTAAGGCCGCCGACCTTCCTTCGTCAATGTGGTTGCGGTGGATGTTTTGTAGAGCAGTCGCTTGCCCACACCCTTCTTGAACACCAGTTTAACGCGCTCCACGTCGCTCATCTTGCGCGTGGTCCATGTGTAATCCCTCTCGGATAAATAGAGGCCCATGTGCTGGCGGCTGTAATGGAAGTGGACTGCATAGGCGGACTTCTTGACCAGCGAGAAGAAGCTCTCTACCTCGTTGCTGGTCACTTCACCGCGCGCGTATTCGCGCTTGCTGTGGTTCACGCTCTCGTGTGACTTGAACAGTTTGCCCGGCCATTTGTAGCCCGCGTGCTCATCGGTCATCAGGCGCGATGCGGGGTTGCCGTGCTTCACCAAATGATTGCGTAAGGTGAACGCTGTGATATCGTTCGCCACCGTCGAACGCGCACCACCGCTGCGCTCGATCAATGTCACCACGGGTATTTTGTCCTTCTTGCCAACGGAGCGCGGTTGTCGGGGCTTGGTTGTTCTTGGCCCCATGAACGTTTCATCGGCTTCAAGGGTCTTGCCCTCACCACCCAACAAGCCGTCCAGTTCAGTCGTTGACATAGCATGTCGAACGCGGTGGCATGCGTACCAAATGCTCTGGAAGTTCCCATAGCTGCCGTCCTCCTTCATTTCCTTCAAGTCGCGTTGAAGCTGACGCGATGCAACGCCGGTCTTCGAGTTGCACATAGCCGCAATGATGTAAACCCATGTGCGCATAGGCAGGTGCGTACTCTCCAAGAATGTGCCCTTAGTCACAGTGAATTGTCGGCGCGGACTGCATTCCTTGCACTGATACAAGCCTGCGCGTACGCGCTTCTTGGGGTTCGCTTTGACTTTACCAATACGCGCGTGATCCGCGTTCCCGCAATGTGGGCACACCGGACCATGGGGCCACACTGCGCCCTCGATCAGTTGGCGGGCTTCATCTTCAGTGAGGCGCTTAAGGTCTGTGATAGTCATGGCTTGCTGTTCTTGCGCTCCTCCTTTTCAACCCATGCCACCAGCACATCGTTGAGCAGGCCCGTTAGCGTCCTGTGCCCCTTGTGCTTCTCAAGGCGTGGGCGCAAGCCGTCTGCGAACCTGTACAGGAGCGGGGTGTTGTTGTTCTTCTTCTTTGCCATGCCGCTAAAGTATATCATTATGATATACAGTCAACAAGTGCACACATTTTTTACATAGGTTTGCAACCAAGGCAGCGGACCGTCGCGACATACACTGGCCCGGCGTTCAACTGGGGTCACCAGCAACGGCCCGCACACCTTGGATCGCTTGAAATAGGCCCCGGAGCAGGATTCAAACCTGCAACCCCCGTCGCGAACGGTACTCTATTCTTTGAGCTACCCGGGGCCTATTTCGGCGAACACCGTCTTGAGTTCGGTTTGATCAAACGATTTGTACTGGTTAGTTTTGTCTTCGAGCAACCCCCACCAAGCCCACGGGTACTAGCCGTGATACAGTACAGGATTGGACCCTGTAAGTTCTTGGTTTGGCTTGCAAGACCATGGTGGGGGCGCGTTGTACGATGAAGGGGCTTCGGCCCCTTTGTTGTTTCCGGACGTGAATATCTACGGAAGTCTTGAGCCATCAAAGGCTCACCGCTTTGCTATATTTAGCTTTGCTGGCGGAGGCGCCAAAGCGCCACTAGCCGCCCGCAAAAAAGTTGCCGCTGGTTTTCAACAAGTGCGCAGTGCAATAGCACAAAGACGCGCGACCCAAGGCTGACGATTTGCAAACCGTCTCATCGCCGGTGCCATACCCAACCGTTCGGCCCAAATTGAAGGCTGTCGCTGTGGCACCGGCCGCTACTTTAGCCGCCCCTTGATGCACCGTTACGTTCCGGTACCCCGGCCGTGCGGCAACCAAAACGAACCTTACAGACACAATGAAGAAGTTGCTTTCACTGGTCGCGCTATTGTGCGCCACCCTGCTCCACGCCCAAGAAGGGATGTGGATGCTCAACACCTTGAAGCAGATCAACGAAGCCGACATGCAACGCATGGGTTGCAAGCTCACCGCCGACCAGATCTACGACATCAACCACAGCAGCATGAAAGATGGTGTGGTGCGCTTGGGCGGTGGCTTCTGCAGCGGCGAAATGGTGAGCGCCGAAGGCCTCATGCTCACCAACCACCACTGCGGTTTCGATGCGATCCAGAGCCACAGCAGTGTGGAGCACGATTACCTCACCGATGGCTTCTGGGCCATGACGCGCGAACAGGAATTGCCCGTTGAGTTCTACGTGAGCTACCTGCAGCGCATCGACAACGTTACCGACACGGTGCTCTCCGTGGTGAACGACGGCATGAGCGAGGTGGACCGCAAGAAGGCCATACGCGCGCTGGGCGCCGAACTGGAGAAAGCGGCCGAGAAGGACCTGAAGAACATCAGCGCCGATTTCAAAACGATGTACGACGGTAACGAGTTCTACATCTTCGTTTACAAAGACTACAACGACGTGCGCTTGGTGGGCGCTCCGCCCAGCGCCATCGGCAAGTTCGGCGGCGACACCGACAACTGGATGTGGCCCCGCCACACCGGCGATTTCAGCATGTTCCGCGTGTACATGGGTGCCGACGGCGAGCCCGCCGAGTACAGCAAGGACAACGTTCCCTACAAGCCGAAATGGCACTTCCCGATCAGCCTCAACGGTGTGAAGCAAGGCGACTTCGCCATGGTGATGGGCTGCCCCGGCCGCACCAACCGTTTCATGAGCAGCCACGGCGTTGATGTGGCCTTGAGCGAAGCACAGCCCAGCGTGGTGAAGGTGCGCACTGAAATGCTCGGCATCATGAAGCAGGACATGGACGCCGATCCCGCCATCCGGATCAAGTACGCCAGCAAGTACGCGAGCATCGCCAACTATTGGAAGTACTTCATCGGGCAGCAGCGCGGTCTGAAGCGCCTGCACGTTTACGACAAGAAGAAGCAACAGGAGGCCGACCTCTTGTCCTGGATCAATGCCGACGCCGGGCGCAAGGCGAAGTACGGCGAGTTCGAGAGCCTGCTGGCGAAAGGTTTCGCGGAGCGGAAGAAGTTCGAGAAGGCCAGCACGTACATGAACGAAGCCGCCTTCGGTAGCGAGGCCGTGGAGTTCGGTTTCAACATGCTCGGACTTAAAGAGGCCTTGGCCACCAAGCCGGTGGATGCTGCGGCCGTTGCCGCACAAGTGGCAGCGATCAAGGAAGCGGCCGATGCGTTCTACAAGGATTACAATGCAGCCACCGACCAGAAGATCACCGCTGCCATGTACCGCATCTATTTCAACGATGTGGACAAAGCCCTGCAACCGGACATCATGTCCACCATCCAGAAGAAGTACAAAGGCAACTTCGATGCATGGGCCGCCGAGATGTTCAAGAAGAGCATCGTAACGGATCGCGCGCGCTTGGATGCGTTCCTGGCCAAGCCGACACTGAAGCTGATGCAGAAGGACATGGTGCTCGCCACCGTCGACAGCGACCTCGGTTTCTACCGCGGCCAGCTCGCCCCTGCGCTGCAAGCCGCGCAGCCCGATATCGACAAAGGCTACCGCCTGATGCTGGCCGCCATGCGCGAGCGCGAGCCCAACCGCATGTGGTACCCCAATGCGAACAGCAGCATACGTTGCAGCTATGGCCAGATCGGCAATTACAAACCCGGCGATGCCATGGAGTACGATGTGGTGACCACCGCCAACGGGATCCTGGAGAAGGAGGACAACACCAACGACGAGTTCGTGGTGCCTGCCCGCCAGCACGAATTGCTGGCCAAGCGCGATTACGGCCGGTATGCCGATGCCAGCGGCGAACTGGTGACCTGCTTCATCAGCAAGAACGACATCACGGGCGGCAACAGCGGTAGCCCCGTGATCAACGGCAACGGGGAACTGATCGGTATCGCGTTCGATGGCAACTGGGAAGCCATGAGCGGCGACATCGCCTTCGAACCCGAACTGCAACGGACCATCAGCGTGGACATCCGTTACGTGCTTTGGGTCATTGACGTGTACGCCGGTGCCACGCACTTGGTGAACGAAATGACCATCGCCCCCACCCCGACGGTGAAAGTCGAGGCGGGCAGCCCAATGGGCATGGTGAAGAAGTAGCCCGTACAAGGAGCGTGAACGGCATCCCTTCAATGGGATGCCGTTTTCTCTTTTGGTAACATTGGCGCCACGATCCATCCGGACCGTCGCGAAACGCAACCATGCGCATACTCATAGCAGACGACGACCCGCTGAGCGCCGACCTCTTGTTGGCCCACTGCGGCAAGCTCGACCCCGGGGGCACCGTGGTGCGCGCAAGCGATGGCGCGGAAGCTTTCGATCTCGTGCGGTCGGGGATTTGGGATCTTCTCCTGCTCGATCTCGACATGCCGAAGATGGATGGCCCCACCCTGTTGGAAGCCATCGGCGATCGCGTGCCAACGGTGATCGTTACCGGCGACCCGGCGTTCGCCCTCGACGCTTTCCGATTCCATGTCCTGGACTACCTCGTGAAGCCCGTCACCTTCGAACGGTTCGCACAGGCCTGGCGCACTGCGGTCACCGGCCCACGCGCCGCACAAGCGGCGAGCAAGAACGATGGCACCACGCCTCCATCAACCGTGTTCGTGCGCAGCGGCAACGATATCGTGCAGTTGGACCTGGACCAAGTGCGTTACATCAAGAGCGAGAGCAACTACGTGCGCTTCGTGCTGGACGGGAAGGATGTGCAGAGCCTGTTGAACATGAAAGACCTGGAGTTGAAGCTCTCCTCCAATTTCGTCCGCGTGCACCGCAGCTACATCGTCAACCTGCGGCACATCGAGAAACTCGATACCAGCGACATCAAGATCGGCAGGGAGCTGATACCCGTCAGCGAAACCTATCGGCCCGAACTGTTGAAACGGCTGGAAGTGCTTTAGGCACCGTGTTCACGCGGTGAACGGAGGTAGTGCCTGCAATTCCCGTTGTCGCACAAGCATGGCGCGATCGCACACCGCCATGCAGCCTTCGAAGGCCTGCATCCATTCAGCCTCGGGTGCGGTGTCCATCCTATCGAGCGTCGCAATGCCGTCTTCCATCCGCATCAGTTCCAACTGAGGCCGTAGCTGGTGGCGCACGCGGCGCAGCGCATCCACATCATTGGCGTGCGCGGCGATCATCGCCGCAACCCGATGCTTGGCGAACTCCTTTCGGAACTGTTGCAACAGCGCGATCAGCTTCTCGCCCTGCACGGCATACTGCTCTGCAAGTCGTTCAAGATCCGGCGCTCCGGCTTCCGCTGCTCGACCTGTCCAGAACGCGGCTTTGTTCAGTAGCCCGGAACGATCGATGGGTTTTGTGATCCTGTCGTTCATGCCGCTCTTCCATATCCTGGCCGCCTGTTCATCGTCAACGAAGGCCGTTACCGCGATCATGGGGATGTAACGATGCCGCGCCAAGCCGCGGATCCGCAAGCCGAGTTCGGTGCCATGCATATCGCTGCCGAGGTCGAGGTCGATCAACAACAGGTCGAATTGCCCGGCACCACAGGCTGCCAGCGCTTCTTCCGATGAGGCCGCGCACACCAAATTCCATTGCCAAACACCCGCCCAGTTCTGCAGCAAGATGCGGTTGGTGGCAACGTCCTCCACGTACAACACGCGGAGGCCCGGCGTCGCTACCGCTTGGCGTTCGGGCTCCGGTAGCCCCCCATCCGCACGCGCGGCCGGAATGCGACAGGTGAAAACGGAACCCTCCCCGGAAACACTCCGCAGTTCGATACTTCCCTGCATGGCTTTCACCAGGGCATGCGTTATGGCGAGTCCGAGACCCTCTCCTTCCACCGCACCACCATCGCTTGCGGCCGCGCGCTCGAACCGGCCGAACACACGCCCTTGCTCATCGTGCGCTATGCCGGGTCCCGTGTCGGAAACAGCCATCTCCAGTACGGGCGCATCGCCTGCGATCCACCGCGCCGTCAACTTCACTTGCCCGCTACGCGTGAACTTGATGGCATTGCCCAGCAGATTGTCCACCACTTGGTGTACCCGCAGTGCGTCGCCGGTGCATCTTTCCGGCAGCACACCGATATCGGCGATGAGCGCCAAACCCTTTGCACTGGCCGGGGGCAGGTGTACGGCAAGGAGATCGCGCAACAATTCAGTGGGATCGTAGGGCTTGCTCTCCAACACCACCCGCCCATCGGCGATGCGGGCATGATCGAGCAGATCGTCCACCAGCCCACGCATGCGCTGAGCGCTGCGCTGCACGATCTCCAACTTCTGCCGGTCGGGAGCGGTGAGCGCGTCCGCATCGATATCGTTGCCCATGCCGATGATGGCATTGAGGGGGGTGCGCAGCTCGTGGCTCATGTTGGCCAGGAACTCCTGTTGTGCGCGCTCCGCACGTTGGGCCCGATCGCGGGCCTGCTCCAGATCGTGCAACCGCGCATCGATGCGTTGCTGCATGTGCTGCACACTGCGCGCAAGCCGGCCGATCTCATCGGCGCGCTCCACCGGCAAGGCTTCGTTGCTGCTCCCGGTCGCATACCGTTCAACGCGCTGCGTGAGCCGCGCCAACCGTGCTGCGATGCCGCGCGCGAAAAGCAGGCTGATGAGCACTCCGATCAAGGCCACGCCGCCCACGGCGAGCATGTTGCGATCGCGCTCGGCACGCATGCCCGCCAGCAACGTGTCCGTGTTCTTCTCCATGGCCAAGGTGAACCCTTGATGCATGTCGGCCACGGGTACTTCAAGCTGTTCGGCTATGCTCCCCTGCCGCGGCATGGAGGATCCCTCAGCCTCCGCACTTACACCCACCAGCACATTGCGCAACAACGAGGTGCCCCCCCTGTCGAACCGGAAGGTCAAGGCTGTATCGCGGTGCAACAACAATTCACCACGATCGTCGGCGAGCATCAGGACACCGTCGGCGGGCGCCAGTTGCATAAGGTCCGAGAAGAGCGGGCGCAGATCGGCGTTGATGATCACGATGCCCACACGCGTCCCACGCGGGGATCGCACCGCCGCGGCCGCCCGGATGGTCGGCATCACCGGAAGCGAAATGCCCCCGTGTTCCTTGTTCAGGTCCATCCGCGAGAAATAACGCTCGCCCGGTTCGAGCCCGATGGAGGCTTTGTAATAATCGCGATCGCCTTTCGCTTGCAAGAGGCTGTCGGGTGTGCGCAACACACGCCCGTCAACCCGATCGAACCGGATCCGCTCCATCCCCGAGCTGTCCGCAGCGATCACACGCACCTGTGCGTACTCCGGACGGCTCCGAAGGAAGCCTTCCAGCAGGAGGGCCGCGCGTTCCGTTGCGTTCGCCGTGGCGGAGCTGTCCAACGTATCCGCCAGCAGTGCCAGATCGGCTATCGGTGCAATGGTCCCGAGAAAATCGATGTCGGCGCTCATCGTGGATGAGAATGCCTGGACGCGCTGGGCTGCCAGTTGCAGCGTGTGCCGCATATCCGCCCTTGTTGCATGCACCAATTGCATGCTGCTGCCATGGTAAACCAACCAGCCACTGAGCACGGCCGAGATCAGCACCAGTACCGCCGATACCAGCGTGATGCGTGTGACGATCGACGACCGCCTGCGCGGCGAAGGAGCGGGTTCAGTGGCCATGCGCGGAGGATGCATTCTGCGATCCGGACCAATGGTACGCGCTGTGCCGAGATCCCTGCGCAGGAACCGGACTGAACATACCTACTGCACCGAACCTCAGCGTGTGGCCATCGGCTTGTCTTCCACCTTGCCGTTGATGTGGTCCATGCACTTCGCGACCACCACCTCCGCAACCTTCCGGCCCATGGCAAGGCCCTCAACGTTATCCACCTGGATATGGTAGCCACCGAGCACGCGGCTGCGTCCTGCCATTTCAGCGGTACCGCTGAACGTTACCAGATCCAATGTGATGCTGTCGGTGGTGAGGCCGGGCTCGGTAAGGAAACCGGGCAACAGCTTCACCTTCACCCCATATGCATCGCTGCCCGTGAAAAGCTCCAAGGCCTTGGCACAACCGCCACTTACCGTGCTATGGCCGCTCACATACGCGGGAAAAGGTGGGCACAGGAAATCATCGGGTGAATAGGGCCGCCAATCCTTGCCCTTCATCTTCTGCATGCCCTTGTTCGGGCCGGCCCACGCAACGATGTCCTCATCCTTCAGCAAGTGGTGTACTTGCTGGTACGGTCGGCTGTTGTCGTAAAAGAACTTCGTCTCCCAACAGGCGATGAAGCAGTCCATCGCAGTGGCAGTGACCAGCAGGTACATCTTCACTTCCTCATCCAGGGTGTGCTGATCGCGAATGCTCACATCCCTGGCGAAAAGGAGCCAGTGGCCAGCCTGTTGCACGCTTCGCGGGCCATCGCGCATGAACTCCACCAAGGCCTTCTGTTCGTTGGTGAGGTTGGCCTGCAATGTCACGACCTCGCGTACTTCCTTCTCCAATTCGGGATCGCCCATTACCGGTGGCGGTGGGCTACGGAATTGGCTGGCGCTATCGAGCAAGAAGGGCTTCACATGACCCCAGTGCGGTGCGAGTGCACCGGGAGCCCATTGAGTGCCGTCATTCTTGGTGAAGTACTTGGGAGCCCACCGGTTAATGTCCTTACAGTTATCAGCGGTATTCGTGCAAGCGTACTTCGTGTAATCACCATATGGCGAGGGAGCGGCTGGATCTTCACCGTACTGGTTGCTGCCGTCGTTGCGGCGCGCCTCCAGCACGCTGTGCGCCGCCAAGTTGCCCACCCCTGCGGCCGTGGATGGGTCCATGCTGCGATCAGCCGGATCGAATCCCGCTTCCTTCAAGCGCTGTGCGAAAAGCGCGCTGTCCGCAGGGTACACCACTTCGAGCACACGCACCGCAGCATAAGCGATCGCAGCTTCCTTGTTCTTCAAAGTACGCTCCCTGGCCGGCTTCCGATCAGCGGCCAAGTAGAATGGAACAGCCAGGCTATCGAACCGGCTCCAAGCATCATACATGGCGATGCACGGCAGGGCCACCATGCGGCTGTTCACCGGAGGGCGCGGGCGATTGCGCTCCGTGTCGTTCGCAGTGCCTTCCAGGATGACCGAACCCCAGTAAAAGCCGGCGTTGTCCTTTCCACGTGGTTCTTGAACAGCTGCTTTCATCGCCGCTGTCTCAGCGGGCGGGGCACTGCATGAAGTGAACGATGCGATGGCAACCGCTACCAAGGCAGCGACGATGAGGGTAGGAAGGATCTTCATATTGGGCGTGGTAAGGGTCGCGAAAATGAGGGATCCATTCGGAACCTTACGCCATCCAACGCAAGCGGGGGCGCTTGCTACGCGAGGCGTTCACCTCGTCATGCCAAAAGGGCCTTCACCGCGCATTCCTTGATGTTCAATCCGCTTCCGCACTGCGCTCCTGCTCCACCACCGCCATAGCCGCACCTACTGCGGCCATGACCGGTCCGAACATCATGCCCAAAAGCGGGATCTTCATGGCCAGCGCGAACAAGGCGCCGTTGGCCAGCACCATGCCCCGGTGGGCCTTCAAGGCGTTGATGCTCTCTCGCATCCGCAGCCGACGTCGTTCGTTCACATAGTCGAACATGCTGAAACCGTAGAACCATGACGACACGAGATAGAGGAACACCGCTGTGAACGGCGCGAACACCGGCAAGAACAACGTAGCCACCCAGCAACCGATGATCACGCACAGTTCCAACAAGCCATTGCGCAATGCGACCAACACCGCCCGCCAAATGTCTTTCAGGAGTTGAGCTGCGCTGAAGGGGTAGTCCCTACCGGTGAGGATGCGCTCCGTGCGCTCGCTCGCATAGGCGAGCATGGGGCTTAGTACGATGAGTACAATGTACTTGTTGATCGAGAAGAGCACATAAGCCACGAACAACTTCAGCACGACGAGCAAGACCAACCCACGCGCTCCCTCGATGAAGGCCTTCACCGAATTCCAGAAACCGGCCAACCCCTCATTCGCCGCTGCATCAATGGGGATATTGAAGAGTGAGGCCACCCAAAGCGAGAACTCCTCCACCGGACCCTGCACCACCACCACCACGCCATACAGCAGGATCGACCACACGATCACCGGCACGAGGAACATCCACCACATGCCATTGCCCATCGCGAACCCGACGGCGCGGAAGAAGGAGGTGAAGCCGAGCGATAGGTCCTTTATCATCGGGCTGAAGGAACGACCTGCGCTTTCAGTGCGCGCCTCGAAAATGATGAACGCTGGACCTCGCCTTGCGACCGGCACCGGGCGTACTTCGGGCCAATGCGCACCTTTGCGGCTTCCCGCCGCGCAATGGACCTCAGCCCCCTTACCGCCCTAAGCCCGATAGACGGCCGCTATCGCAACCAGACGCAGGACCTGAGCGCGTGGTTCAGCGAGTGGGCGCTGATCCGCTACCGCCTGCATGTGGAAGTGGAGTACTTCGCTTTCCTCTGTGCCCTGCCGCTGCCCGAACTGAAGGAAACGCCGATCGGGAAACTGGAACCGGTCCGAAAGCGCATTGCCCAACTCAGCATCCACGACGCACAGCGCATCAAGGAGATTGAAGGCACCACCAACCACGACGTGAAGGCGGTGGAGTACTTCCTGAAGGAGCTGCTCGATGGTGCCGGCCTCGGGGCGCAGAAGGAATTCGTGCACTTCGGGCTCACGAGCCAGGATGTGAACAACACCGCCCTGCCTTTGCTGGTGAAGGATTTCGTTTTCCAGCGCTACCTGCCTGACGTGATCGCACTGCGCGACAAATTGCACGGGCTGGCGCTGGACTGGGCGCAAGTGCCCATGCTCGCGCGAACGCACGGCCAACCCGCCTCGCCCACCCGCTTGGGCAAGGAGATCCAAGTGTTCGTGGAGCGCATCGACGCACAATTGAAACTGCTGCGCGCGGTCCCGTTCTCCTGCAAATTCGGTGGCGCCACCGGCAACTTCAACGCACACCATGCCGCATACCCGGGCATCGATTGGGTGAAAGAGGCGGACTCGTTCTGCAACACTGTCCTAGGTATCGAGCGGCAGCAGTTCACCACGCAGATCGAGCACTACGACAACCTCGCCGCGCTCTTCGATGCGTTCCGTCGGGTCAACATCATCCTCACCGACCTCAGCCGCGATGTATGGAGCTACGTCTCCCTCGACTACTTCCGGCAACGCGTGAAGGCCGGTGAAGTGGGCTCGTCGGCCATGCCGCACAAGGTGAACCCCATCGACTTCGAGAATGCTGAAGGCAACTTGGGGATCGCCAACGCCTTGTTCGCCCACCTGAGCGAGAAGCTGCCCATCAGCCGCATGCAACGCGACCTCACCGATAGCACCGTTACGCGCAACATCGGGGTGCCGTTGGCGCATACGGTGATCGCATTGCGGAGCATCGACAAAGGCTTGGGCAAATTGCTGCTGAACGAAAATGCCCTGCGGCGTGATCTGGATGCGCAATGGCCCGTGATCGCCGAAGGCATCCAAACCATTCTTCGCCGCGAAGGATATCCGCAGCCCTACGAAGCGCTCAAGGCCCTGACACGCGGTAAGGAAGGCATCACCGCACAGGACATGGCATCCTTCATTGACGGCCTCGCCGTGCCGCAACAGGTGAAGGAAGAACTGCACCGATTGAGCCCACAGAACTACACGGGCATCGACCTCATGGGCCGGGTGATGCCCTAGTCTCAGATCCCGAATTCCAACTGGAACATCGCGCTCCACCGATTGCCAGCGTGGTCGGTATCCGCAATGCCTTCGGTCCAGCGATAGCCCGCGATCAGCTGTGCCTTGATCCGATGGCCCTTGAAATATTTGTTGCCTCCTACCTGCACTTCCTCCGTACGCGGTGTCAGCGCCGAGATGCGCTTTCCCGGCTGTACGAGCGTGTAGCGTGAAACAACCTCCCAGCGTTTCGGGGTGCAATAGCTCAATTGCGTGTTCACGCCTTGTCCTTCATAAACGAATTCCACGTCGCCTTCCAAGTTGCTCGTCAGGGGATCTTCCTCGGAAGTACGGTCCATGAATTCGGTGCTCCAAGCCCAGCCTTTGCACTTCAGCACCATGTCCACCGTAAGCGTATTGATGTTCCTTGGTGCGAACAGAGCCTCGCCCAATTGGCCGCCAACGCGCCGCGCATCACGATCGGTACTGTAGCCACCGGCAACGGAGAGCTTCGGCTTGGGTTCGCGCTCCAGATCGCCTTCGGAAAAATCACCGCCTTTGGTGAACTCGCCCAAGGGCAACCACTCTACGCGCCCGGTGTAGGCAAGTCCCTCATCGATCGGCGAGGCGTTGCGACCATCGCCTGAAGTAACGGCCGTCTTGAGGTTGATGCGCATGTTGCCCAAGGGGACCGTGCGGTAGAAGAACAGCCCGAAATCGCGATCCAAGGTGAACCGCGTGTTGACCAAGGACCTGTCCGGGAACTGTAGACTGCCCGAGGAAACCACACGCTGCCGATTGCCGGGCAATTTTGATTGGCCGAAGCTGAGCTGTGTCCATTTGTTGAACCGGTAGTGGATGATGGCGTCGCGGATCGGTTGGGCGATCTCGGTCTCCTCCAGATCGAGGTCGCTTTTGGAAAAGGCCAATTGGATGTAGTACTGCCATTTGCGGTTGATCGCGAACCCGTCGAAGCGCAGCCGCAAGCGCCGAACACGCACGTCCCAGGCTGCCGTGCTGAGGTCCTCCCCATCAACGGTGTTGAAGCCCGCCCTGTTCTGCATGCGGAAGCGGATGTTGAGAAGAAATATGCTGTCCTTGCTGATCGTCACACCATCGTGCAGCTCGATCATCGCGCGCTCGTCCGATTCAGCCTGGCCGCTGCAAACAGCGGCGAGCAACAGACCGGAAATGGCTAGAAAGTGCTTGAGCATGAGGCGGGGTTTGGCGCCGCGAAACACCCCCTCCAGCGTCAAAACACCGTGAAGTCCATGTTACGCTTGGATTACCAATGTCAATTCAGGGTTACCAAACCCGCCGCCACCTACACCTGCTTCATCGAACGGAAATAGATGATCAGGTCGCTGTGCGGAACCTCATCCATGCCTAGGCCGCGCATCATGGTAACGAGTTGCCCGCGGTGGTAAGTACCATGGTTGAAGCAGTGCATCAGCATCTGCCATGCGGGGTTCTGGTGGGTGTTGCCCCGCAGGTCCTTGTACGCATGGATCTTTTGCAGCTTCGTGTCATCGAGTTTCGCCACGTGATCGCGCAGCAGCACATTATGCTTCAGCACTGTGCCGATGGTCATATCCTCCTCGGCGGGCCATGTCTGCTCCACACCCGTCAGTCGGCACAACCATGCATGATCGGCATCGCGGATGTGCAGCAGCGTTTTCCGCAGCGTCGGGAAACTGCTGCTCGCTTCCCTGTCCAGCACGTCGCTCGGTTCACGGTCGAGGCGTTTAACGAAGAGGCTGTTGGCCCATAGGTGGTACGCGGCGTAATGATCGATGAGCGGTTGGAGTAACATGGTGGATCGCGGTCTTGGCTCGGCGAGCGTGGATAACTGTGTTGAAACGCAGGGGTTACGATCACTGGCGCGGTGAACTGCACTGCTCTACGTTCGCGTTCACGAAGATGACGGAATGATCGCCACACTGTTCGGGAGGAAAAAGATCAGCGAAGACCGGCTGGCCAATGCATTCGTCAACTCCATCCTCGCACTCACCGAGAACGGTTTCCCGAATGTGGCGGCTGAGTTGATGGAGTCGCCGGAATTCGCCACCACGCCTACGTTCGGGCCGGAGGATGAAGACCTGTTCGCTTTGATCGTACTGGCCGGTAACCTTATGGAAGCCCCACGCTGGTTAGGGGCCGGACAGGACAAGCGTTTCGTGTCGCTCAGCGTAAGCAAGTTCAGCGAAGCCACCGGCCGCGATTGCTCACGTACGGAGAACCAAGTGTTGGAGATGCAGGGTGTGATGGCCCGGTTGAACCACCCCAGCAAGAACCCCGTCTACGCCATGAGCAAGGCGGTATTCCACCACTACGGCCTGTTCCGTTTCCAGGATGACTACTTCCGGGAGTTGAAGGCGCCGAACCCGATCGTGCTACGCCGTATCGATACCCTCATGGGGTTCTTCCTTTGGAATTGGGAAGAGTTCATGGGCGAGTACAAGGTGCGGTAGAGGCGCGAGATCTCGCGCTTCTACCGCATCCCGATCTTCTCCACGCACATCTCAACGATGCGCTCGCCAATGGCAAGGCACGCCGTGGCGGCAGGTGATGGCGCATTGAGCACATGGATGTGCGTGCCCCGTGTTTCGATACGGAAATCATCCACCATGTTGCCGTCGGAGCCCAAGAGCATGGCGCGGACACCGGCGCGGCCGGGTTCGATATCGTCCATGATCAATGAAGGAATAAGGCGGCGGAGCGTTTTCAGGAACAGGCGTTTGCTGAAAGCACGACGGTACTCGTCGATGCCGTAGCTCATGTTCTTGAAGAACAGCTTCCAGGTGCCGCCGTAGGTGAGCGCGTTAACGGTATCGTTCATGCTGAAATCTGTCTTGCCATAGCCCTCGCGCTTGAAGGTGAACACGGCATTGGGACCGCACTCGATGCTGCCGTCCGTCATGCGGGTGAAGTGGACGCCGAGGAACGGGAAGCGCGGATCCGGCACGGGGTAGATTAGGTGCTTCACCTTGTGCTTCGCTGCGGCCGTAAGTTCATAGTAGTCCCCACGGAAACCAACGATCCGCTCCTTGAGCAGCGCGCCGTCGCGCTTCGCCAAACGATCCGCTTGCAAGCCGCCACAGAACACCACGAAGCGCGCACGATGGGTGGCCTTGTTGGTGCGAACGAGCGTTGCATCGCCATCGGGTAATGTGCCGGTGACCTCCTCGCCCAAGTTCACAGCGCTGGCGGCATTGTGGCTGCGGGCGATCTCGGTCATGGCGCTGGTGGCTCCACGGAAGTCGACGATACCGGTACAACCCACACGGATTCCTGCGATGCCCGCGCAATGCGGTTCGATCTCTTTGATCCGCTCCGGACCGATCATCTCCAGATCCTCGATGGCATTGGCAATGCCCGTGTTGTGGATCTTCTCCAACCGCGGCAATTCCTCCTTGTCAGTGGCCACGATGATCTTGCCGCAGATGTCGTGCGCCACCTTATGCTCCTTGCAGAACGCCACGAGTTCACGCCGGCCCTGCACACAATTCTTCGCCTTCCAGCTACCGGGTTTGTAATAGATGCCGCTATGGATGACACCGCTGTTGTGCCCCGTTTGGTGATCAGCGAGCTGTTGCTCCTTCTCGATCAACAGGATCCGGAAAGCGGGGAAGCGGGCTTGGAGCTTGTACATCGTGGCCGCCCCGACAATGCCACCACCCACGATGATCACATCCCACACTGTGTTCTCAGCCATGGCGGGCGAAAGTACCGCTGGCACCTATCACTGCCCGTGCAAGGAGACTTCCTCCTTGGGCACGCGCAGCAGCAGCAACATGCCCACAATGAAGAACGTGGCGATGGCGATCACCGTGTTGCGCAGATCGTGGGTGATCTGCAGCACCATGCCGTAAGCGAACGTGCCGAGCACTGTCCCCAAGTAGTAGCTCACATCGTAGAAGGAAAAGTAAGAAGCGTGGTCGCTGGTCTCAGGAAGGAACTTCGCGTAGGTGCTCCTGCTCAATGCCTGGCAACCACCCATCACCAGACCAACGCATGAAGCCAAGCCATAGAATTCGTGCGCCCAGTGCGTGTAGAACGCCGCAATACAAACACCCACCCACACGAACACGCCGATCGACAATGCACGCACGTTGCCGAAACGCTTGCTGAGCCGTGTGAAGAGGAACGCGCCCACCGCAGCAACGAGTTGTATGAGGAGTATGCTGATGATCAAACTATCGTCGCCGATCGGCACCGTATTGCCGTCCGCATCAATGTCCTTGATCTCCTTTGCGGCGAACGAAACAGCCAAGTACATCACCGTTTGGATGCCCATGTTGTAGACGAAGAACGCGGAGAGGAAACGCTTCAGGCGCACGGTATGGCGCAGCTGGCCCCAGACCTTCCGCAGTTCGCGATAGCCACTGGTAAGCACGTTCACACCCGTGTCCTCCCGAGGTGTGTTGTTGGGCAACTCGCGGAAAGCGATCTGCGCCCACCCCGCCCACCAAATACCCACGGTGAGGAAAGACACACGTGCTGCCTGTCCCCCATCCGTGAAACCGAATTTCGTTGGCATCATCACCATGAGCAGGTTCACGATGAGCAACAGCACGCTACCGATGTAGCCCATGATGTAGCCGCGAGCGCTAACGCGATCGTGGTCTTTCGGCTCCGCGATCTCCGGTAGGAATGCATCGTAGAAAATGAGGCTGCCGCTGAACCCGACGCAGGCCAGCATGAACAGGCCCAAGCCCAGCAACAAGTTGTCGTACGTGAAAAAGTAGAGCCCACAGCAGCTCGCCGCGCCGAGGTAGCAGAAGAACTTCAGGTATTGCAGCTTGTTGCCGCGGTGGTCGGCAATGCCGGAAAGGATCGGAGCGATGAGCGCTACTATGAGGAAACCCGCTGAAAGCGCATAGGATTGGAGCGAATCGGCGGGTATCCCGAAATCCTGTGCGACTTTGTCGACTCCACCGCTGATCGTGATGCCCGCGTAGTACAGCGGGAAAACCGCGCTGGTGATCGTAAGCGAGTAGGCCGAGTTGGCCCAGTCGTACATGGTCCACGCACGGATGACCTTCGGATCGCCTTTCTGCATGTGCTCTCCCGAACGCCGGGCCGGGCAAGGTAGGAGCGCGAACGCGAAGGCCCCCGACGTGGTCGGGGGCCTTCGCGTTACAAAGCGTGTATCGCGCTACGGTTCAATATCGATCTCCACCCGCCTGTTTTTGCTCAGCGCTACATCATCATCGCCGGCATCCGCAGGGGTTTCGTGACCTACTCCAAAGGTCGTGATGCGTTCGGCAGGAACGCCAGCTTCCACGAAAGCGGACTTCAGTTCGTCGGCGCGTTCCTTCGCCAGATCGGTGAGGTCAGGGCGCATGCGGATGCGATCATGTTCGAGCGCATCGGTGTGTCCGGTCAACTTCACTTTGATGTCGGGATTGTTCTTCAGCAGTGCAGCGATCTCCGCCACCAAAGGTTCCATGGCCCCATCGATGTTGCGCGTGAACCGCTTGAAGTAGATCGTGGACTGGTCGATCGCTTGGTCGGGTTTCAGGTTCAACGGAAGCGCGGTCTTCCTGCTGTAGATGAACTCGCTCTCCGCTTTATCCAACTGCGTGCAGGAGCATTCGCTCATCAGCTTGATGGGGAACACGTTCACATCGTCAATGAAATAATAGGCGTCCAGCGATTGCTGGCGCGATTCCCCCTTCGGCCGTTTCGATTTTCCGGTGACCGTCTTCTCGTTGGCCGCGAAGTTGCCGATGATGATGTACTGCTCCTCGCCCTGCGCCTCGTACACACCGCAAACGCCTTTCCATGCGAACATGTCGTTGTAGATCTCCGTCTTCAAAGTGGGGATCTGTGCATTGTAGGTGAGCGCCAGTTCGTTGTCCTTCTTCACGAGCGCCTTGCTCAGGTAAACACCATGCTCACTGCTGCTGTACTTGCTCAGGTCGCCAAGGCTGGTATAATAACGCACGCAGTACTTCTGGCCTTTCTTCAGCATCTTTTTCAGCTTAGTCTGCAAGTACGTGCGCGGCTGTTTGCTCTGGTAGCTCCACCAACGCACCCCGGCGTAGTTGGTACCCTTCAGCGCACTCTGATCGCCGAACTGGCTACGGGGCGCGCTGATGGGCGAGTTGGCAACGATCTCGCTGAACAGGTCAGCATTGATGGTTGTGGGGCTCTTCCAGCCTTTGGCCATCTCGATGCTCCCGACGCGTTTCAATTTGCCTTCCACTTCCTCGAAGCTGCCGTTGGGCACCAAGTTGAGGGAGTCGGGGTTGGTTGTTTCCTGGGCGCACAGGACATTGGCTGCGAGCAGGCTTGCGGAAACGAGGAATGCACGGACGGTCATGCCGAAGGGTGTTGGTGAGCTTTTATCGTGTCGACGAAGCAACGGACGTTGTCCACCGGGGTATCCGGATAAACGCCGTGGCCCAAATTAGCGATGTGCCTGTGAGGACCGAAGTCGGTGAGCATGCGCTTGGTTTCGCGTGCGATGGTTCCCTGGTCCGCGTACAGTATGGTCGGGTCGAAATTGCCTTGGAGGGTTTTGTCCCCTCCTACGATGGAACGCACCCAATGAGGCTCCATGGCCCAGTCCAAGCCAATGGTGGCGCACGGCAGACGGGCTATGTCCGGCAGTGCGAACCAAGCGTCCTTGGCGAAGATGGTCACCGGTACGGTCACGATCGCCTCACAGATCCGCTTCAAATGCGGCAACGCGAAACGTTTGTAGGTGCGGCGATCGAGCACCCCGGCCCACGAGTCGAAGACCTGCACCATGTCGGCACCTGCTTCAACCTGCATTTGCAAGTAGTTGATGGTGGTATCGGTGATGCGTTCCAAGAGTGCGTCGCTGAATGCGGGATCCGCCCAAAGCAAGCGTCGTGCCTCGCTGAACGTCTTGCTGCCTTTCCCTTCGGTCATGTAACAGAATACGGTCCATGGGGCGCCCGCGAACCCGATCATGGGCACCCGGCCGGCCAGCGCCTGCTTGGTGAGGCGAATGGCTCCCGATACGTATTGCAGATCGTCGTTCACATCGGGAACGCGCAGCGTGGAAAGTGCCTCCATGGTGCGCACCGTCCGCGGGAACCGTGGCCCCTTCCCTTCGTCCATCACGTATGGGAGACCCATTGCCTCAGGCACCACAAGAATGTCACTGAAAATGATCGCCGCGTCGACGCCAAGGATGTCGACCGGCTGAACGGTGACTTCCGCAGCCAGCTCGGGGGTGGTGACAAGCGCGTGGAAGCTGCCCGCCTTCTCGCGCACGGCGCGGTATTCCTTGAGGATGCGTCCCGCCTGTCGCATCAGCCAGACAGGCGTTCTTGGGGTACGCTCACCCCGCGCAGCGCGCAGAATGAGGTCGTTAGCGTAGTGTGCCACCGTTGAATGGGCGCCGAAGGTAGAAGCCGTTCCACTGCGGCCTTCTACATTCGCCAAGACCAAAAAGCACCCCAGATGCGCAAATACATCGTTCTACCGGCCCTATCGCTCGCATTGTTGAATACGAGCATGGCGCAGTCCGGATTCAAGCTCGGTTTGAAGGGCGGATTGAACGTGACGACCATGACGGGGAATGACGTTACCTGGCTGGAGCGTGAGGAAGGCTTCGTGCGCCAACCGAAATTCAGGCCTGGCGCTCATGTTGGTCCCACGTTCAATCTGGGGTTCGGCCGCCACGGAAATGCGAGCCTGACGTTCGACGTGCTCTTCAGCATGAAGGGCAGCAATTACTACTACGACCAGTACTACTACGAGAACGTGGACGATACGGTAACCACCAAATTGGAAGTGAAGGAATCCGTGACGCGATTGGGTGTGGATGTTCCCATCCTCTTCAGATACCGTACGAATTTCGGCCTCTACGGCGAGGCGGGTATCTTTCTTTCGATCATGCCGGTCACGCTCTTCAAAACGGATGACCCACGTTACAAGGAAGAAAGCACCACTGAGTTCGATTACCTCGATATCGAGGAGGGCCTCTATAGGCCCTTCGACTTCGGCTTCACTGCAGGAGCCGGTTGGATATCGAAGGGTGGCTTCGGGATCGGGTTGCGCGGTTTCATGGGCATGCTCGATCAATACGAGACCTATGGCTTCGTGGGCTTCGCAACCGTACCCACAGGGCGCACCGTGAATGTTGGTGCGCAACTCAGCCTCATGTACTACTTCGGCTGGGACTCGAAACGCAGGCGTTGAACCGCGGTTCGGCAACCGGACACTGATCCCGTTCCCAAGGCGTTGTTAAGGCCATCGTGCCTGAACGCTGGTTGCTCCGAACATTCCTCTGCGGCATCGTATTGCTGTCCTCGTCAGGGTTGTGGGCCCAGTGGGGTATCGGCGCTGCGGCAGGCTATTCGCACAATGAGCACTGGTACCGGTCGAACGTTGGTGTTGGTATTGTTGTTGAACGCGCCTTCGCGAACGAACCTTGGCGGATGCGGGCAACCGGCTTTTTGCATGCGCCTGCCGATGGTCGGCACGCGGGCACCTTCAATGGCGACCCCCAACCCACCAGCTTCCTCTTGGGTAACGGCGCCAGTACAACAGACCGCTATTGGAGTGCGGCAACCGATGTGGAAGCTGATCTGCGCGGCTTCACACTCCCGGGTACCGGCATTCGATCGTATGTGCTCGTAGGCTTGGGGTTCCGGCATGAGCACTACGCTTACCGGTCGCGTTTTCCCGATGCCTCGACCGGTCGCATCGAGGAGAGCGAAGGCACGCTACTGCGCGACCGTTTCGCCCACCGGATCGGCTTCGGGTTGCGATACGGCACAAGGCCCTCGGAGGTCTTTCTTGAACTGGTCTGTGATGCCATTTCCTTTACCGCTGAAGGCAAAGAACAAGGACACATGGACCTGTTCGAAGAGCTTGGTGGACGCTTCGGCTTCATACACGCATTGAACCTCAGACCTGGATCACATGCGACGCAACTTTGACCAATGCTCGGCCGGTCCTGTGCTGGCCATGCTCCTCGCAAGCACACCCGCCAGCGCTCAACTCATGGGTGCTGCGTTCAGCAGTGTGGGTACCGATCACTCTTGGGAGCGCAGCGGGGTTTCAGGCGGGTTGTTGGTGGAAGGGCGCACACACGACAGCGCGTGGTACGTGTTGCGCGGATCGGCGGCCTACACTTGGCCGAGTTCATGGTCAACCGCTTCCCGGTACGTGATCCCGGGAAACCCTCCGAATGAAGTGCTGGAGATCCACCGATATGACCTCCAGCGCGTGCATGTAGCAGCGGACATGAAAGTACCCTACGGTTGCATGTTCTGCCCGCATGGCTATTTCCGGGGCGGCTACTTGATGATTGGTGCGGGCTGGACACATAGTTGGTTGCGCGACGAACGCACCAACACCGAAAGCACCGGCAACCTCCAGGATATCACAACGACCAAAGCATCCTACGATCAAGCCCTGCTGCGGCTTACCGGTGGGGCGGAGATCAACGGGCCTTGGGGAGGCGTGTTCGGCGAATTGATGTTCACCGCCGCGAACAGCATTCTGTCCTACCCGCAACACATCGTCTTCGTGAACACTCTTACGGCGACCGTTGGCTATCGCTTCAGTTTGAAGCACACACCGCAAGCGCGCACGGAAGACTGATCAACCCTTCTGCTGCGCGCGAATGATGTTCAGCGCACCACCGGCCTTGAACCACTCGATCTGCTGGGCGTTGTAGGTGTGATTGCACACGACGGTGTCGCTTCCACCAGCCTTGTGCTTGAACACCAGTGTGAGCGGTTTGCCGGGAGCAAAGGATGTGAGGTCCGCGAAGTCGATACGGTCGTCCTCCTGGATCTTGTCGTAGTCGGCCTCGTTGCTGAAGGTGAGGGCGAGCATGCCCTGCTTCTTGAGGTTGGTCTCGTGGATGCGTGCGAAGCTCTTCACCAACACCGCTGCAACACCGAGATGACGCGGTTGCATGGCCGCATGTTCGCGGGAGGATCCTTCGCCGTAGTTCTGATCGCCCACGATGAGGCTCGGAACACCAGCGGCTTTATACGTGCGCTGCGTGGCAGGTACAGCGCCGTACTCGCCGGTCAATTGGTTCTTCACCTTGTCCGTCTCCCCGTTGAATGCGTTGGTTGCACCGATCAGCGTGTTGTTGCTGATGTTGTCCAGGTGCCCACGATAGCGCAGCCAAGGACCGGCCATGCTGATGTGGTCGGTGGTACACTTCCCTTTTGCCTTGATCAGCAATAATGCATCACTGATGTTCTTACCGTTCCATGCCGGGAAAGGCGCGAGCAACTGTAGGCGCTCGCTATCGGGCTTCACCACAACGTTCACGGTACTTCCATCCGCTGCGGGGGCTTTGTATCCCGCATCGCCCACGTCGAATCCGCGCGGAGGAAGCTCGATCCCTTTGGGCTCGTCGAGCTTCACGCTCACACCATCTTCATTCACTAAGGAATCAGTGAGCGGATTGAAGGTGAGATCACCAGCGATCGCAAGCGCCGTCACGATCTCCGGGCTGGCCACGAAGGCGTGCGTGTTCGCGTTGCCATCGTTCCGCTTTGCGAAGTTGCGGTTGAAGGACGTGATGATCGAGTTCTTGCGGTTCGGATCGTCGGTATGCCGCGCCCATTGACCGATGCAAGGGCCGCAAGCGTTGGCGAGCACCACGCCGCCCATGGCATCGAAGGTCTTCAGCAAACCATCGCGTTCAGCGGTGAAGCGCACCACTTCGCTACCCGGCGTAATGGTGAATTCGCTCTTCGCCTTCAGGTTCTTATCGATGGCCTGTTGCGCGAGCGAGGCGCTGCGCGTAAGGTCCTCATAGCTGCTGTTGGTGCAGGAGCCGATGAGGCCCACCTCAAGTTTCGCGGGCCAACCGTTCTCCTTCACCGCTGCGGCGAACTTGCTGATGGGCCAAGCGAGATCCGGAGTGAAAGGACCGTTCACATGCGGCTCCAAAGTGTTAAGGTCGATCTCGATCACTTGGTCGAAATACTTGGCGGGATCGGCGTACACCTCTGGATCGCCTTGCAAGTGTTCCTTGATGCCGTCGGCCATTGCTGCCACATCCGCACGGCCGGTGCCTTTGAGGTAGCGGCTCATTGAATCATCGTATGGGAAGGTGCTTGTGGTCGCACCGATCTCGGCGCCCATGTTAGCGATCGTGCCCTTCCCCGTGCAGCTCATGCTCTCAGCGCCTTGGCCGAAGTATTCCACGATAGCGCCCGTTCCGCCTTTCACGGTAAGGATACCGGCCACTTTCAGGATCACATCCTTCGGACTTGCCCAACCACTGAGCTTGCCGGTGAGCTTCACACCGATCAGCTTCGGCCATTTCAGTTCCCAAGCCAAGCCGCTCATTACGTCGCAGGCGTCGGCACCGCCGACACCGATCGCGATCATGCCCAAGCCGCCGGCATTCACCGTATGGCTGTCGGTACCGATCATCATTCCACCGGGGAAAGCGTATTGCTCCAATACCACTTGGTGGATGATGCCCGCACCGGGCTTCCAGAAACCGATCCCGTATTTGTTGCTGATGCTTTCCAGGAAATTGAAGACCTCGTTGCTCTTCAGCAGTGCGTCCTGTAGATCTTGTTTCGCCCCTACACGCGCTTGGATCAAGTGATCGCAGTGCACCGTACTGGGAACAGCCACTGTTTTACGGCCTGTGGTGCTGAATTGGAGCAAGGCCATCTGCGCTGTGGCATCCTGCATCGCAACCCGGTCCGGTGTGAAATCGACATAATCCTTACCACGACCGAAAGCGGTCTTCGCATCACCATCCCACAAGTGAGCGTAGAGGATCTTCTCGGTAAGGGAAAGCGGCTTACCGACGGCTTTGCGGGCAGCGGCGACGCGGGAAGGGTAGCGGCTGTATACCGCTTTGATCATGTCGAGGTCGAAGATCTGGGGCATGGAACGGCTTCAGTTGTTATCGTCCGCGAAAGTACCGCCCGCCATGTTGCTCCGTTTGAAAAGGACCTCAGGCTATCGACAGGGCCTCGCTGATCGGGTGCTCATGGCATTGGGACGATCAGGTACGGCGCATGGTGACGGCGGATACCTTCGCCCACCCATGCCGACCGCACTCCGCATCTCAATGGTATCGCGCAAACGCGCGTTCCTGCCGACGCTTCTGGTCTTGGCATCGCTGGCAGGAGCTTATTGGGCCTTGAGGATCGATGCTCCGAACGATGGAGCTGCGGTGAAATTCGCGATGCTCTTGGATGCTGCCACCCTTTTGGTCTTGGGCCTGATGGCTTGGCGGATCTTCGAGCGCCGGTTGCGCTAAGCCAACACGAAGAATTCAGTAGCGGTTGATCACTGTTCCTGCTCGGGGAACTGATGAGGTGGCACAGCAGAGCGCGGCCGCTCCGACTTGTCCTCCGGAGTCGGGTCGCGCCCGAACCATTGGGCACGGCGGATGTGGAAGAGGCCGCTGTACAGGAAAGCCCCGATCAAACAGCCTGTGGCGATCGCCGTCAGGGTAAAGAGCAACTGAAGGATATTGTTGGCCGTGCCGCTGCCGGTAGTGGCAATGCTGGTGACGCTTTCCAATCCGAATGCACCCGGCGCGAGCAACCAGAACGCTGGTAAGAACGTGATCAACGCGGGTGGGCCGTTGAAGCGGTATTCGATGGCCAGAGCTGTTACGGTCATCAGCACCGCGCCGAAGAAGGCGGTCGAAGCACCATCGAGGAAGACATCGGCCAGTGTCTGCCCCAAGTAGGCCATCAACATCGTACAGGTGGTCCAAACAAGCGACCGAGGTCGGCTGCTTTTGTACAAGTGAAGACCGATCGCGAACAACAAAACGCCCAGCCACGGCAACCACAAGGCGAGACGGCCAGGAGGGTCGTGCGCCAACTCGGGCATGCTGTGGCCGAAAGCCCTGAACCCACCGAGGATCCCGAACGCGAGCAGGATCAGCTGCGCGAAACCGGCCACCAGTCGGGTAGCTCCGCTCACCATGTTGGCGAAGGCCAGTTCCACGATGGCAATGGTGAGCATGCTGCCCGGCAGGAACACGATGAGCGGTGGGATCAGCAGGTCCATGGCGGGCTCGTGCAATCCGAAGCGGTAGCTCAATGCAACGGTTGCCGAAAGGAGGAAGGCGGCCACAACGGGCATCACTGCGCTCCATGCCGGTTGCCTGCGCACGGTTACGAGCAGCAGGGCGCACATCAGCCCAAGCACGGCCACAGCAGCAAGACCCGTCCAAGTCGGACGGATCATCAACGCAACACCGATGGTGGTGATGAGATAGCCCATGACGAAACCCACATCGCCATAGCGGTGCTTCATCTTCCAGATCGCTTCCAACCGCCGCAGGCCATCCTGCGGATCAAGTGTTCCAGCGCGCGCCTCGCGCGCCACGGTCAAAACCCCTTCGATCTGGTCGAAACGCAAACCGCCGGCGCGGTACGGACCCAGCGCAAGTTGCACGCGATGCTCTTGGCCATCGTCCAGTTGAAGGAACATGACCGTGGGCAGCACGGAAGCGGTAAGGTCGTTCACCCCGTTCCGCTTGGCGATCTGGCCCAGATCGCGCTCGATCAGCGCAACCGCATTCCCGGCAGCAAGTTCAGCTTGGCCCAGACGCGAAAGGAAACGCAACAACGTGTTGCGATCGGGTGCATCCGCATCGGCCATGGGGCGAAAGCTATGTGCGGCCGGGAAGGCCACGAGCGGAACGAGGCTATCAACGCACGGTGATCCCCTGCTCCTTTCGAAGGAAGGCGGGATCCATGGCCGCGCCGAGGCCCAAGGCATCCGGCACGGAGATCGATCCTCCAACACCATAGGTGATACCACCGTGCACCGGATCGGCCGTGAACATCATCGGGGTATCCATGTCGCAGTATTTCACCGCGCTGCTCGACAGGGCCAAGTGCGCCGAGGCTGTGAACGCAAGCCGCGATTCCAGAAAGCCGCCGACCTGCACCTCCATGTTCGCGGCCTCGGCCATCGCCATGATCTTGCGCGCTTTGAAAAGGCCACCGCTCTTTCCCAATTTTATGTTGAAACGCTGGCAAGCACCCAACGCGATCAATCGCTCCGCATCGTGGTGATCGCAGCAGCTCTCATCGGCCATGATCGGAATGGGCGACGCCTCCTTCACCCGACGCATTTCCATGAACTGCCAACGCTGGATCGGCTCCTCGCAATGCTGGATGTTCGAACCACCAAGTGCGGTCAATACGTTGATGGCCGTGTCCGGATCCCAACCTTGGTTCGCATCGATACGCAAGGGAATGCTCGGACCGATCGCGTCACGGATGGCTCCGATGCGTGCAACATCCCGATCACCATCACTTCCCAGCTTCACCTTTATCACCGTGAAGCCATTGCGGACAATTTCCACCGCATCCGTCGCCATCTTCTCCCCATCGCCGATGCTCACGGTGTAATCCGTGATGAGCTCCCTGTTCTCCGAAGCGCCCAAGAAGCGGTATAGCGGCACCCCGGCGGATTGCGCGGCAATGTCGTGCAAGGCGATATCGAAGGCGCTCTTGATGCTGTTGTTACCGAAGATCAGTCGGTCCATGATGGCATGTGCGTCTTCAATGCCCAGCGGATCATGACCGATAAGCGCCTTGGCCAAGTGACGACCGACGCTCATGCACGTTTCCTGCGTTTCACCATTGATCGTCCAGAACGGGCTGCACTCGCCTGTTCCCGTGCGTCCGTCCGTGGTATTCAGGATCACCACCACGTTCTCCACGTTCAACACAGGGCCGAGCGAGGTTATGAAGGGCGCCTTGAGCGGAATGCTCAACGGCTGGAGAAGGATGCTCTGGATCGTGGACATGGCGCAGCGAAAGTGGCGAACGAAAGAGGGGCCTCACGGCCCCTCTCCTATTTCACATCCGTTGGCGATCACTCCTCCACCACCTCGAAGGGGATGGTGCGCACAACCTCGCGGTGGAACGCCACTTCGGCTTCGTACTTGCCGAGGCTCTTGATCTGTTCGCCTTTCAGCTTGATGCTCTTGCGGTCCACCTCGAAACCGAGCGCGCGGATGGCGTCAGCGATCTGGATGGTGTTCACGCTACCGAAGATCTTGCCGCTTTCGCCGGCTTTGGCACCGATCTTCAGAGTCTTTGCGGCTAGGCCATCGGCCATCTTCTCCGCTTCGCCTTTGATCTTGGCCTCCTTGTGCGCACGCTGCTTCAGCGTTTCGCTGAGCTGCTTGCGGCTGCTTTCCGTGGCGCTGATGGCCAGACCACGGGGCAGCAGGAAATTGCGGGCGTAACCCTCGCGCACTTTCACCACGTCGTTGGCGTAGCCCAAGTGCTCCACGTCTTTCTTCAGGATGACTTCCATGGTAGTTGCGTGTTGCTGGGTTACTTCATCATATCGGCCACGTATGGCATCAGGCCCAAGTGGCGGGCACGCTTCACGGCCTGTCCGACTTTGCGCTGATACTTCAGGCTGGTGCCCGTGATGCGGCGCGGGAGCACCTTGCCCTGCTCGTTCACGAAACGCAGCAGGAAGTCGGCGTCCTTGTAATCGATGTACTTGATACCGAGCTTCTTGAAGCGGCAATACTTCGCCTTCTTCGTTTCGATCGCGATCGGCGTCAGATAACGGATCTCGCTGTTGTCTGCCATGGCTTACGCGTTGGTCTCGGTTTCTTCCTTCTTCTTGCGGGGAGCACGTGCGGGCTTCTCACCGGCTTCACCGGCGGGCTGCTCGCTCTTCGCCTTGTTCCGGCGACGCTCAGCGAACGCCACGTGGTGCTGGTCCATCTTGATCGTCAAGAAACGGATCACGCGCTCATCGCGGCGGTATTCGGTCTCCAGCTTCTCGATGAACACCGAGGGGCCTTCGAACTCGAACATGTGGTAGAAGCCCGAGGACTTCTTCTGGATGGGATACGCGAGTTTGCGCATCCCCCAGTTCTCTTCATGGCGGACCTTGCCATCGCCCGCTTTCAGCAGGTCTTTGAATTTTTTTACCGTCTCCTTTGTCTGGTCCTCAGACAAAACGGGAGTTAAAATGAAGACGGTTTCGTACCGGTTGGTCATGTGACTGGTTGGTAGAATGGGCCGCGAATGTAGCTGGATCCCGGATCCGGCAATGGGCCGCAAGCCATTGGTTCGACCTGTCCCGGCACCGGGCAAGGGGCACGGCCAAGTTCGCTGCCTGGCAACCGTTCACCCGGAACCGCCCATTCGATGGCCCCGTTTCCGCGCTCGGCCTGTGGTTCCCACCAATGTTGAGATCTCGAACACAGGCGCCTTGGGTGTGTTGGTACTTTCGTCGCCCGACGCATGGAAAAGTTCATTGTAAGCGCCCGCAAGTACCGCCCGGCCACCTTCGACACGGTGGTGGGCCAGGAAGCCGTTACGGGCACCCTGATGAACGCCATCCGGAACAAGCATGTGGCCCAAGCCTTTTTGTTCACCGGCCCGCGCGGGGTGGGCAAGACCACCTGTGCACGGATCCTGGCCCGCACGCTTAACTGCGAGGATCTGCGCGAGGACCTGACCACCTGTGGTGAGTGTGGCCCATGCAAAACCTTCGACGAGGGCCACTCGCTGAGCATCTTCGAGCTGGACGCGGCGAGCAACAACAGTGTTGAGGATATCCGGAACCTCATCCTGCAGGTGTCGATCGCACCGCAGGTCGGCACCAAGAAAGTGTACATCATCGATGAGGTGCACATGCTCAGCAGCGCGGCTTTCAACGCGTTCCTGAAGACGCTCGAAGAGCCCCCGAGCTATGCCATCTTCATTCTTGCCACCACCGAGAAGCACAAGATCCTGCCAACGATCCTGAGCCGCTGCCAGGTATTCGATTTCCGCAGGATCTCGCTCACCGACATTGTCAAACACCTACAAAGCATCTCGGAACGCGAAGGCATCCTGGCGGAGCCGCAAGCGTTGCATGTGATCGCGCAGAAAGCCGATGGCGGCTTGCGCGATGCGCTCAGCATCTTCGACCAGCTCGTGAGTTTCGCCGGGCGGAAGCTCACCTACGCGGACGTGGTGAAGAACCTCAACGTACTGGACCACGAGCACTACTTCACGATCGTTGCCCATATGCTGAAAGGCGACAGTGCTGGGTGCCTGGTTGAGTACAACACGATCCTCGCCAATGGTTTCGACGGCCACCTGTTCATCGGTGGCTTGGGCCGGCACCTGCGCGATCTGCTCGTAAGCCAGGACCCGCGTACCCTGCCATTGCTGGAGGTGAGCGATGATCTTGCTGTGCGTTACGCTGAACAAGCAAAGGCAACACCACGCGAATTGTTGGTGCAGAGCTTGGAACGGATCGGCCAATGCGATTCGCAGTACAAGATCAGCAAAGAACCACGGCTACTGGTTGAACTCGCCTTGATCCAACTGTGCCGGATCGGCAGACCGGATGCGGCGGCCAACGGCGCTAAGCCGGTATTGGCGGAAGCCCAGGCCAGCGTGGAAAAAAAAAGTCCTGACGTCAGCTCGGCCCCGCTGAAGGCCGACATGGCCACCGCCGCTGAGCCTGTTCAAGAACGCTTTGTGCCCGACCCCTTGCCCAGTGGAGCGAAGCCATCCGTAACGGCCGAACTGGCCGAAGTGTTGGTGGCCGAGCCCGATGGATCGCCCATGCAACCCATGGGTGTGCCCACCGAACCGGTGCGTGCACCCATCCGCCAGCGCATCGCCGTAACGCCGAGCCTGAAACAGAGCATCGAACGGCCCGAGCGCAATGGACCGGTCGGTCCTGCGCTGGAAGCCGCAGCCGCTGAAGCCGCAGCCGATGCCAAACCCCTTAACGAAGTGGCCGTGCGGCTCACTTGGCGCAACTATGCGGTGCAGAAGAAACGCGAAGGCAAGAGCAGCTTCCACGCGACACTGATGTGGAAAGAACCGGCCGTGATCGGACCGCACAGCGTCCGATTCGCGATCATCAATGAGGTGCAGGAGAAGGATATGCGCGAACAGAAGGCGGCCTTGGTGGAACATTTGCGCCGGGAGCTGGACGACCCTGCGCTGGACCTGCAGATCGTGCGCGAGGCCGTTGCCGATGTACGCCCGCGGTACACCACACGCGATCGCTTCGTCATCCTTGCGGAGAAGAACCCGGCCCTCCTCGGCTTGCGCAACGCGCTCGATCTCGACGTGGGTTGAGCCGATCGCGCAAGGAACCATAGCACCGCGCCCCGTCCGGAATGTCCGATAGGCGTTGGCGGGTACTTTCGCCGCTACAAACCTCTGCACGTAACATGTCGAAGATCAAGGTGGCCAATCCCGTAGTGGAACTCGATGGTGATGAAATGACCCGCATCATCTGGAAGTGGATCAAGGACCAACTGATCCTGCCGTATGTGGATGTGCCCATCGAGTACTACGATCTCGGCATCGAGTACCGTGACAAGACCGACGACAAGGTGACCGTGGAAAGCGCGAAGGCGATCCAGAAGCATCACGTGGGGATAAAATGTGCCACCATCACGCCGGATGAAGCCCGCGTAAAGGAGTTCGGCTTGAAGCAGATGTGGAAAAGCCCCAACGGCACGATCCGCAACATTCTCAATGGAACGGTGTTCCGGGAGCCGATCGTGATCAAGAACATCCCGCGCTTGGTGCCGGGTTGGACACAGCCGATCGTGATCGGTCGTCACGCCTTCGGGGATCAATACCGAGCCACCGATGCAGTGATCAAAGGCAAGGGCAAGCTTACCATGACCTTCACGCCAGATGATGGTGGCGCCCCGCAGAACTGGGAGATCTACCAGTACGACGGCAACGGTGTGGCGCTTGCCATGTACAACACGGACGAGAGCATTGAAGGCTTCGCGCGCAGCTGTTTCAACTTGGCGTTGCAGAAGAAGTGGCCGCTCTACTTCAGCAGCAAGAACACGATCCTGAAGAAGTACGATGGTCGTTTCAAGGACATCTTCCAAGCGATCTACGAGCAGGACTACGCGGCAGCGTTCAAGGATGCCGGAATCACCTACGAGCACCGTCTCATTGACGACATGGTGGCCAGCGCGCTGAAGTGGAGCGGCGGTTTCATCTGGGCCTGCAAGAACTACGATGGTGATGTACAGAGCGACATCGTGGCACAAGGCTTCGGTTCGCTAGGACTGATGACCAGCGTGCTCGTTACCCCCGATGGCAAGACCATTGAAGCCGAAGCTGCACATGGCACTGTTACCCGCCACTACCGCATGCACCAGGAAGGCAAGCCAACGAGCACCAATCCCATCGCCAGCATTTTCGCTTGGACACAAGGCCTCGCCTTCCGAGGGAAGTTGGACGGCAATGAAGCGCTCATCAAGTTCTCCAAGACGCTCGAGCGCACCTGCATCGAAACGGTTGAGGAAGGCAAGATGACCAAGGATCTGGCGGTCTGCATCCACGGTGAGAAAGTCTCGACAGAACACTACCTCACCACGGACAAATTCATGGCGGCGTTGCAGGAGGGCTTGGAGCGTAGGATGGCGTGAGCGGTCATGGGCATGCGCTAAACATGCTGCCGATGGAAAATGCTGGTCTGGCAATAACGTCAGGATGTTCCCGTTGCACGGGACATGATCACTTCGATCAGAGTTGCACTTCTTGTGGTGCTCTTCAGCTTATCCGCTGTGGGAGATGCCCACGCTAAAGAGTGCATGCATTGGGTTTCCGTTTGGGTCCAACGACACGAGGGTTACACAGAGCAGGTCGCGGATGCTCAAGTCGGCGAAGTGGAGAGCTTCACAACCACACTTTTTACCGGCGATTCATTATTCGTGTATGTGCAGCGTAACAGTTACTGCGGTTCTGGGGGAACGCATCTCCTGGTTTTAGAACACGACGGTCCGGGTCTTGCCGAAACGAGCGATCCGTTGTTCTTGGATCAGTCGACATATGACCAACCAGTGTATTTCAATGGTGTAGGCAGCTTCTTGTTCAGAGGGAACACTGCGCTCACGGGAAAAGTTCAGGCTGTCATAGAGAACGTCGGTAGTGTCGTTTCGGTGCAGGACCCACCTTGGTCCATGCCAGTCGTACAAGTGAGCAACGGCGAGTTGTGGCTTACGAGTGCCGAAGCGTGTGATGTCATCCTTCGAACGCTCACAGGATCAGTATGCTCACAACAGGCATTCGTCGGCAGCTCGATATCGCAGTCAATGACGCTTCCACCAATGGCAGCGGGGATCTATCTCGTGACCGTTCAAGGTCGAGAGACAAGTCGGTCGGCTCGCATCTTCCTGCACTAGTCATCCAGCGCGAAACGTTCACGAGCGTTGCTTTTGTTGAGCAACGCTTGGCGCTAGCAACTTTGCGCCGCATTGCGCCCCACTCCCCATCCCATCACCCGCCGCGACCTTGATCGCTTGGCGATCCCGGCTATCATCAGCGGTATTGCTGAGCCGTTGATCGCTTTGGTGGACATGGCCTACGTGGGCAAGCTGGGCGATGATGACTTGGCTGCCGTGGGTATCGGTAGCAGCTTCTTCCTCTTGGTGGTTTGGGTTTTGGCGCAAACGCGCAGTGCAGTGCTGGCGGTGGTAGCACGCTACTATGGCGAGCAGCGCTTGGAAGAAGTCCGTTGGCTGGTGCCCCTTGCTGTCTGGATGAACTTCGGCTTGGGCCTTTTGTTCTTCGGGATCACCAACGCCTTCTCAACGGAGATCTTCCAACTCTACAATGCGCACGGGCCGGTGCTCGAAAAGACCGTTGCGTATTTCCACATCCGCAGCTTCGGCTATCCTTTCGTGCTGGCCACCTTCGCCATGACGGGCGCGTTCCGTGGCATCCAGAACCTGAGCTGGAGCATGTGGATCAGCCTCATCGGTGCAACAGTGAACCTTGCGCTCAACCCGTTGTTGATCTTCGGCTACGGTGGCTTTCCGCAGTTGGGCATCGAAGGATCGTCGTGGGCCAGTCTTACTGCGCAACTCACCATGTTCACCGTGGCCATCGTTGTCTTGCGCACCCGCACACCGTTCCCGCTCTTCCCGAAAAAGTGGCGGCACCCGGAGCTCGGTTCGCTTTGGCTGCTCAGCGGCAACCTCTTCGCGCGCACGATCGCGCTCAACGCATGTTACTATCTGGGTGCTCGGTACGCCGCCGGGTACAGCATGCTGCACAGCGCGGCGCATAGCATCGCCATGAACATCTGGCTCTTCAGCGCCTTCTTCATCGATGGCTATGCCGCTGCGGGCAGCGTGCTGGTTGGGCGTTTCAACGGCGAACGCAATTGGGAGGCTTTGTACCGAGTGAGTTGGCAAGTGGTGCGAAGGAGTATTCTCATCGGTGGGATCTTGGCGGCCGTCTATGGGATCGGGTATCTCTGGATCGGTGGCTTTTTCACCAAGGGACCGGAAACCCTGGCGTTGTTCAACGCCGTGTTCTGGTTGGTCGTCATCTCACAACCGATCAACGCTGTTGCCTTCGCATTCGATGGTATCTACAAAGGCGTTGGCGATGGCAAGAGCCTACGGAACGTGCTCATCATTGCCACTTTCGGAGTGTTCCTCCCCGCAGCTTGGGCCATGGATGCATTGGGTTGGCAACTGCACGCGGTTTGGGCGGCCTTTCTCCTGTGGATGCTCACGCGGGGCCTTATGCTCTCGCTCGCCTTCGAGAAGGAGTTCGGGCCCCGTTCAGCACTACGCCGTCCCTCGCTGGAATGATCGTTGCTGGGCCGCCGCTACCTTCGGACCGCATTCATGAACACCCGTTTTTTCTTCCCAGCCCGCATTGCCACCATTGCGATGCTGGCCCTGCTGTGCGCGGTTGTGCGTGCCCAAGACACCGAGGGCGAAGAAGAGTTGGACGATATGGAGGAGAAGGACACGCGCACGTTCAAGGAACGGGTCTTCGTGGGCGGGGGCATCAATCTCAGTTTCGGCACGGTGACGAACATCGGCGTGGAGCCCATCGTGGGTTACAAGATCGACCGCGATAACCGCTGGAGCGTGGGTGTGGGTGGCAGCTACAACTACTACCGGAGCAGTAACTACGGCCAGTACGTGTACGAGACCAGCATCTACGGATACAAAGCCTTTACCCGTTACAAGATCCTTCAACCATTGTTCGTTGCGGCGGAGTTCAACCACCTGAGCTACCAGTTGTACAGTTACGTCCCCGGGGTGCAGCAGCGCCGGTGGGTCCCATTCCTTCTGATCGGTGGAGGCTACGCGGCCAGGATCGGTGGCAAGACCTCGCTCACCTTCACCGTGATGTGGGATGTGATCCAAGATCCATACAGCCCCTACCGCGCGGGCTCGCCGTTCATTTCCGGTGGATTCGCGGTAGGCTTCTGATCGGCGACATCCAACATGTCCGCAAGTCCTAACGCTCCGCCCCGACCCTACCGTTGGTTGAGGAGGCTCGGCCGCGTTGCACTTGGCTTCGTTGTCCTTCTCTGTATCGGTGCATTCCTGTTCTGGCTCGCTGTGCGGGTGCCTGATCCGGTGACTTCCACTGATGACCTCACGTTGCCGGTCCGCAAGCTCGATGCAGAAGGTCGTTGGCATGTGGGCAACAACTGGTTGGGCAAGAACGAGCACGGGCTTTACGAGGTGTACATAGAAGGCGATGACCTGCAACGCGGACTTGCCTACGGAGTGCTGGCGCAGGAACTGATCGTGAAGCAGGAGGAGATCTTCGTTGATCGCTTGCGCAAGCTGGTGCCGAACGAGACCTGGCTGAAGTCGTTGAAATACATCACCGCATGGTTCAACCGCGATCTGCCCGAGCATGTGCCCTTGGAGTTGGAACGCGAGATCTTCGGCGAGAGCCGATCATTCTCTGACGCGTACGATTTCATCGGACCCAAGTACCACCGCGCACTCAACTACCACGCAGCGCATGACATCGGCCATGCGTTGCAGGACCTCGCATTGGTCGGGTGCACCAGTTTCGCCGCATGGGACAGCGCCACGGCCGATGGAGGCTTGCTCATCGCCCGCAACTTCGACTTCTACCTCGGCGAGGAATTCGCGAAAGACAAACTCATCACCTTCATCCGGCCCACCGGTGGCATACCCTTCATGACCGTGGCTTGGGGCGGCTTCATGGGTGCGGCCAGCGGTATGAACCTGGAAGGGTTGACCGTGACCATCAATGCCGCCAAGAGCAGTACGCCTTACGGGGCTAAGACACCGATCAGTTTGCTGGCGCGTGAGATCCTGGAGCATGCGGCAACGATCGATAGTGCCGTCGCCATCGCGGGTCGGCGCGAAGTGTTCGTGAGCGAATCGATCCTGGTGGGCAGCGCGCGCGATGGCCGCGCAGTGATCATCGAGAAAGCGCCCGACGGCATGGACGTGACCCGCACCGATAGCGATCGGCTGGTATGCGCGAACCATTACCAGAGCGAACTGTTCAAGGACAGCGAAGCCAACACTGTGAACGTGCGCCGTAGCGATAGCATGAGCCGGTGGAAACGCATGCAGGCATTGCTCGATGCGGAAGACACGTTGGACATAGCAGCGGCGGTCGGGATCCTGCGCGATCGCAAAGGCCCTGACGGAAGCGACGTCGGCATGGGCAATCCGATGAGCATCAATCAACTGATCGCGCACCACGGTATCGTTTTCCAACCTGAGAAACGCCGCGTATGGGTGAGCAGCTATCCCTATCAGGAAGGAGCATTCGTGTGCTACGACCTTACGAACGTCTTCCGGCGCTGCGCCTCCAATAGCGTGACCGGTCCGCTGCAGGAAGAATCGCTGACGATCGCCGCCGACCCGTTCCTGACTTCGCCTGAAATGAAAGACCATGCGCTCTTCGCCAGTGTGCATGGGGAGATCCACGATCATGTGCTGGCGGGCAAACCCTACCACCTGAGCCCTCCGGAGGAGGCAGCCTTCATGTCCAGCAATCCACGGAGCTATCTCACCTTCGCCGATCTTGGCGACCTGCACAGGGCCAACGGTGATAAAGTGAAAGCAGCGGTTTTCTACCAACAGTCCTTGGAACGCACAGTGGCCTCGGAGGCGGAACGCGCGCGCATTGTTGAAGCCATGGGAAAATGCACGGAGCGACCTTGACATCGAAAGGCACCATGCCGTCAACGGACCGTGCTGGTTGGGAAACGGCACAGGTCGCGCTGTTGCGTGCGCACAGTGCCGACCTGCAATTGCGCTCACCCTGGTACCGCGACTTGTTCGCTGCGAACGGCATCAACGCCGAGGATCTGCGCACGCTCGGGGATCTCACCGCCTTCCCCTTCACCGTTCGTGAGCAGTTGGAAAAGCACAACGATCGCTTCATCGCAGTACCCGCATCCGCCATCCGCGATCATGCCACCACCAGCGGCACCATGGGCCAGCCGGTCCCACTGCCACAGACCGAACGCGACCTGCAACGACTTGCCCTGAACGAAGCCAACAGCCTGCGCTTGGCCGGAGTGACATCGGGCGATACCGTGCAACTGATGACCACCATGGACAAGCGTTTCATGGCCGGTCTTGCCTACCAGATGGGCGTGCGCGCCATCGGGGCGGCCATGGTGCGCATGGGCCCTGGCGATGCTTTCGCGCAATGGGATGCGATCGCACGTTTCAAGCCCACCGTGCTCATCGCGGTGCCCTCGTTCGTGCTGCGCATGCTGGAGCACGCGCGTCGTTCAGGGATCGACCCGCGAACGACCAGCGTGCGCAAAGTGGTTTGCATCGGCGAACCCGTTACGAATGCAGGACAACAACCCAATGCGCTGGCTGCCCGCATCAACGAGCAGTGGCCGGTAGAACTGCTTAGTACCTACGCCAGCACCGAAATGTGCACGGCCAGCACCGAGCGCACGCCCTGCGGTGGTGCCGTGGTACAAAGCGCGATGATCCATATCGCAGTAGTGGGTGACGATGATCGTCCGTTAGCCATGGGCGAACCCGGCGAAGTGATCGCAACGCCCTTCGGAGTGGAAGGCGTGCCACTCTTGCGCTACCGCACCGGCGATATCTGCGCGCTGCATGAAGCGGAAGGACCGAATGGCTACGAGCTGCGCTTGGGCCCGGTGTTGGGCCGCAAACAGCAACGCCTGAAGATCAAAGGAACTACCGTGTTCCCCGCCCAAGTGCTGGATGCATTGGCTTCCTGCCGTGAGGTGTCCAACTATGTGGCGCTCGCGGGGACCGATGCATTGGGGCAGGATACCTTGAAAGTGCTTGTGGACTGTGTTGAAGACCAGCTACCGGCCGTGCTCGACAAATTGCGCAGCCGCCTGCGGGTGGCGCCAGCCGTGGAACAGGCCGATACCGCGCGCATCGATACTTTGGCCATGCCAACGGGAGCGCGCAAACCGCAGCGCTTCATCGATCAACGGTCTTCCCCACGACCTGCACGCCAATGACCCACGCCTCTTTCCTGCCTCTCGCCGCTGCGTTCACTTTGCTTGCTTCGTCCCCGGCGCATGCGCAGAGCACCATGCAGGACATGCTGAGCGACAAAACCCCGCTCACGTTCATCGGCCTCGATTTTTCCGAAGCCAAGTTCGTGGCGCGGTACGAATTCCCCGGTCTCGACAAACAGGGCACGATGTTCTTCGTTCGATGGAACGCCCTCCTGCAGACCGAGTGGGCGAAATACAATCTCGCGGAACCCCTGCAATTGGGCAACGTGCCAACCCTCACCCAGTTCGTTCAAGAAGTGAACGATCGCGTGGATGTGCAGAAAGCTTGGGCCACCGGGGACCCTGTGTTCGACAAGGAGCGCATTCCCGCGATGGTGAAGAAATACAAGACGGAAGGCGAAGAAGGAATGGGCTGCGTTTTCATCGTGGGCAGCTTCAATAAAACACTCGAGAAAGGCGAATTCTTCGTCACCTTCTTCGACATGAAGACGAAGGAGGTGGTGCACACGGAGCGTATGGTGGGCAAGCCCTTCGGTTTCGGTGAACGGAATTTTTGGGCCGGCGCCGTCACCAACGTTCTGGAAGACATCAAGAAAACATACCGCAACACCTGGGAACAGAAGTTCCCGAAAGGATGATGGAAAACAGCATCGAACAATTCGACGCGATCGTGATCGGGGCCGGGCCGTCCGGATCCGTTACCAGTGCCTACCTGAACAAGCACGGGCTGAAGGTGCTGGTATTGGAACGCGCGGTCTTCCCGCGTTTCGTCATCGGCGAAAGCTTGTTGCCGCTCAGCATGGGGCATTGGGAAGAAGCGGGCCTGCTGCCCGACCTGATGAAGCAGAACTATGCGGTCAAACGCGGGGCGCGTTTCATCCGCAAAGGCGTAGTGCTCGATTTGGCGTTCGCTGAGAACTTCACCGAAGGATGGACGTGGACATGGCAGGTGCCGCGCGCCCATTTCGACAAGGTGATGGCCGACACCGCTTCCGCTGCGGGCGTTGATATCCGCTATGGCCATGAAGTGACGAAGGTTGATCTCGATGCCGATGATCACGCGATCGTGCACGCCAAATGCGGCGACAAGACGATGACCGCCCAGGCGCCCTTCATCATCGATAGCAGCGGCTATGGTGGAACGCTGGTGAGCCTCTTCGGCCTGAAAGACGAACCTGCGGGGAACGATCGTATGGCCATGTTCACGCATGTACCGGAAACGGAGGAACATCGCGAGCTATACAAGGATCCCATGCAGATCAGTTTCGAGATCGTGGAGACCGATCTGTGGTTCTGGTCCATCCCATTCAGCAATGGCACCACGTCACTTGGCTTCGTCGGACACAAGCGCCACTTCAGTTCCATCGAGGCGAGCGCCAGCACGTCCGAGGCGTTCAAGAAAATGCTGAAGACCCAGAAGGGATTCGGCACGCGGTACGATGCGCCGGAATTCCTCTTCGAACCGAAAGTGATCCGCGATTACGCGCACTACAACGAGAAACTGCACGGCAAACACTATGTGCTCACCGGCAACTGCGCGGGCTTCCTGGACCCCGTGTTCAGCAGTGGTGTCGCCTTCGCCACCAACAGCGGTCTGCTGGCCGCCAAGCTTTACCTGAAGCAGCGTGCAGGCGAACCCGTGGATTGGGAAATGGATTACGCCAAGCCTGTGCGCGATGGTGCTACGGTGTTCAAGACCTATGTGGAGACCTGGTACAACGGCGACCTGCACACCATCTTCTTCGCGCCGGAACTGACGCAGAGCATCAAGGAGCAGATCGTGAGCGTACTCGCAGGCTATGTGTGGGACAAGAAGAACCCCTTCGTGGCCAAGCACGACCGTATCGTACGCACACTTGCGCAAGTTGTCCGCATGGAAGCGCATGGTAAGACCAGCGCTGAAAAGCTCGATGCCATCACTGCGTCCTTCACCAACGGAAAGTCAGTGGAAGGCAGCCAACAGAACGGAGTGAGCAAGGATCAACTGACCGGAGAGAAAGCATCGTGAGGACATGAGCGAGATCACCACTGTCAACGAACTGCCCGTATCCACGGAGCCCACCGCCGCCGAAGCAAAGGCAGCGGCACAGCGTATTGCCTTCGCCCCCATCGTCTTCCAGGCGTGCTGGATCATGCGAAAGAGCGGCCTGCTGCAAGCATTGGACAAGTCGCGCCACAAAGGCCTTTCGTTCCCGGAGATGATGTCGGCTTCGGGTCTGAGCCACTACGCTGTTACTGTTCTGGTCGACATGGGCCTCACGGCCGATGTGCTGTGGCGCAAAGGCGATCGCTACGGCGTGACAAAGACGGGATACATGCTGGCCAGTGATGAAATGACGCGTGTGAACATGGATTTCGTGGGCGACGTTTGCTACGAAGGTTCATGGCACTTGGAAGAAGCGTTGAAGGAAGGAAAACCGGGTGGGCTGAAGGTCTTCGGTGATTGGCCAACGATCTACCAAGCATTGAAGAGCCTGCCGGAGCGCGTTCGCCAAAGCTGGTTCGCCTTCGACCATTACTACAGCGACCACTCCTTCCCGGAAGCCTTGCCCATCGTTTTCGCTGACCGGCCCGGCACGGTCATGGACGTGGGTGGCAACACCGGCAAGTGGGCGCTGGCCTGCTTGCGCCATGATCCAGCCGTGCAAATGATAGTGGTGGACCTGCCCGGACAATTGCGCGAAGTGGAGCGGAACATCACCGCCGCCGGTTTCGCCGATCGCTTGCGCACGGTACCCAGCGATATGCTCGACCCGCACAGCACCTTGCCTGAAGGAGCGGATGTTATTTGGATGAGCCAGTTCCTGGACTGTTTCGGCGAGGATGAAGTGGTGGCCATACTGCGTAAAGCAAAAGCCGCCATGAACGGGCAGACCGTTCTGTGGATCATGGAAACCTTCATCGACCGGCAGAAGCACGAAGCGGGCGCTTTCTGTTTGGCGGGCACTTCGCTCTACTTCACGGCCATGGCCAATGGCAACAGCCGCATGTACCGCGCCGAGACCTTCCTGCCCTTGGTGGAGAAAGCGGGCTTGCGCGTAGTGCAGCAGATCGACGATCTCGGCCTCGGGCACTCCCTGTGGAAGTGCATGGTGTGATCAGCTCGCCGCCGTGACCTTCTTCAGCAAGTGGCTCTTGCCCACCAGCTCGGCGGCGGTAACGATGCTGCTCACCGTAACGCCGAGTATGCCGTGCAGGTTGATGTTCTGACCGGTGAGCAACAGATTGGGGATCTTGGTGCGTGGCGGTATGAACGTGCGCAACGGATCGCTGGCATCCTTCATGATCCCGTACATCGTCCCTTCGTGGCTACCGATGAAGTCGCGGAACGATAGCGGTGTGTTGCTGTGGATCGATCGTATGCAGCTGCGCAAGCCGGGGAACTTGCGTTCCACCACGTTCAGGATCTGTTCCTCCTTCTTGCGCTTGAACTCCTCGTAACCGTCGCCACGATCACCGGGCTTGACTATCGTGTTGTGCGTGTGCGCCCAAGGTGCCACTTCATCCCAATCCATGTAGCACATGATGGTGACGGCATCGGCGTGATCACCGCCACGCGAACTCTTGGGCGTGCTCAACATGTAGCTGTTCGGGTAGTTGACCCGATCGTACCGCACCGCATCCCACACGTCGTGCCCGATCATGTGGTAGTGGTTGTGGTTGAGGTATGGGAAGCTCTTCGGCTTCATGACCAAATGCACGGTGAAGGTGCCCGTGGTGTTGCGCAAAGCGCCGAGCCGGTTGCGGTAGGCCGGACGTATGTGCCCCGGCCCGATCATGGCCAACAGTGTGTTCGGATGGATGTTGGCGATCACATGCTTGCAACGGAAAACGTCACCATCGGAGGTGCGCACAGCACTGATGCTCGTGCCTTCGAAATCGAAGCCGCTCACCTCCTTCCGGTTCAGGATCACGGCTCCTTTCGCCCTCGCGTTGTGCGCGAGGTGTTTGGCGATCTGCGATCCACCATCAACACAACGCCAAGAGCTTTCGATGTAGGTGTTGGTCACAAGGGCATGCACGTAGAAGGGGGAATAGCGCCCATCGCCCGCGTACAGCCCACTGCTCCCACCCAACACATTGCGCAGCACCGGGTGCCTCACCATCGACGCGATGTGCTCCTTTGCGTTCAGCCCCAGTTCATCGTCCTTCCACTCCTGTGTCTCGCGATCTTCCAGGTTGTACAGCGGGAAGCGGCGGCACATGCGCTGTATCTCCTCGGTGTATTTGGTGATCCCGGCTTTTTCGTTGGGAAAGAACTCCGAAAGCCTTCGGATGAAATTGTCATAACCCTGCGCATGCGGATACTCCGTGGGCCCATCGCCCATGCTGCACAGGTCATAGCCGTCCATGTCCATCCGTTGCAACTTCAGCTTGTCCATGATGCCGAAGTAGCTGAGGTAGCGGTGCAGGTTCTGCCCGGGGCTCAAGCCGCCGATGTAGTGTACGCCCGTATCGAAAATGGTCTTGTCGCGCGAGAAGACCTGTAAGCTGCCGCCGAGCTGTTGGTTCTTCTCCAGCACGCAAACGCTCATGCCTTCACTGGCCAGCGTATAGGCCACCTCCAGCCCACCGAGCCCGGCACCGATCACCACCACATCGAAATCCCTGTCGCTCATGTTCTATCGCTCCCTTCTCCTTGGGCGAAGGGTCGGGGATGGGGCCGCAAGATCACCAGTTCGTTCGAGGTAACACTGCTATCCCCGGTCCATTCGCACCGCAGGCCGCATACAGCGGCCATGGCTTCCAGTTCGGGGCGGCGAAGAAAATGCAAGTCGCCCTTGGTCTTGTTGAATCCGAACAGACGGGTGGAAAACAATTCCGTGGTTCGCGTGCGCTCATGCCCCTGTGCATTGTCGGCGAACCCATCGCGCACCAGTACGATGCCCCCGGGGTTCAACTGCGTGGCGCAACGCTTCAATAGCGCCCCTTGTTCCTCTTTGGGCATGTAGTGCAGCACGTCCTTCAGGATGAACACATCCGCCCGGGGCGGCTGGAACGTGGTAAGGTCCGCCTGCACAAAACCGAGCGCCTCTCCCCTGCTGAAGGCGTGCTGTGCCAACTCGACTTTCGCAGCGTCGTGATCCACGCCCAGGATGCGACGATCCGCGCTGCTCCAGTGGAGCAGATAGCTGAGCATGCCATGACCGCAACCGAGGTCAACGACCGTGGCGTCGCGTGGCACCAAGGCATGAATGCGTTCGTGCAAGTCTGTGTCGATGCGGCTCTTGACCCGCACGTACCACTCGAGCACCGGCCCTTTGTAGATGTAGGTGCGCACCAGTTTCTCACGCCAGTACGTCGGTGTTTCGGTTGCGATGCGGTGAGCCGTGTGCGCACGTTTGAACTCCGCGCTGATCGCCTTGGTACGCTCGCGGTGGCCTTTCCCGTAGCGCGCATCGTCCCATTCGATCGTCGGTTGCGCGCGCATGGTCATACGCGCATCCTTCAGCAGCCAATCGCCTTTCTGTATGGCGTGGCCAACGCCATGCAACAGCACGGGTACCATGGGCGCTTTCAGTTCTTCAGCAAGCCAGAACGAACCCTTGTGGAACCGGTTCAGCTTGCCCGTGACACTGCGCGTGCCTTCCGGGAAAACGGTGATGGAATAGCCGTCGCGCAGGGCCTGCTCAGCGTTCCGCACGTTGGTTCCCGTGTCATCCTCGCTGCGAAGGAAACCCATGAAGCGCACCACGGCACCGAAGAAGGGCGAGTTCCAGACCCAGCGGTTGGTCATCATCAGCATGCGCGGATGCACCATCAGCATAACGAGGATGTCGATGAAGCCCGCATGATTGGCGATAACGATGCTCGGCCTCGCCTCCACCTGCGTGCGGAACGAACGGATGTCCTTGCGCACGTTGGCCATCAGGTACACGAGGCTGCGTGTGAACAGCATGAGCACATGACCATAGAAGCGACGCTGCTTCATGCGTTCCATCGGAAGGATGCGCAGCATCGGGAACATGCCGATCAACAGGATACAACCAAGGAGGAAATACAGGAAGGCCACGATCGATATGAGGAGGCTCTTCGCAGTAAAGGGATACAGCCCCTTGGCAGCACGGCCGGTGATGAACGTGCGGTACAACCACGGCTGCACGGTAAGCGCGATCACAAGGATGCAGACCATGCCGATGACCGAGAGCGTGGCAATGGAACGTAGCGCAGGGTGCTCCGCGAACAGCAGCGCACCGGTCCCCAAAAGCGTGGTAACTCCGGTAAGGAGCATGGCATCGCGATTCGCGTGCGTATGGTCTTTGCCAGTTTTGTAACGCTCCAGGATGCCATCGCTGGTGAAGATGCAGTAGTCGTCCCCCAACCCGAAGATGAACGTGCAGATCAGGATGTTCACCATGTTGAACGGGATGCCGAACAACCCACAAATGCCCAGGATCCAGATCCAGCCAAGGGCCATGGGCAGGAAGGTGATCAGCGCCAGTTCGATGCGGCCGTATGAGATCAGCAGGGTGAGGAAGACCAGCAACGAGGTGAACAGGAGCGTGGTGCCGAGATCGCGTTGCGCAACCGCCTTCATGCGCTCGCCCATCAGCCCACGGTGCATCACGCTGATGCCGCCACTGCCCTTCAGCACGTTCTCCACGATGGCGAGATCATCTGGCCCGCAGCGCAGCAAGCCGCTTATGAGCACTGTACCATCCGCCTCGGTAACGACTTTGGCGCCGGGCAGGCCATCGGGGATAGGCATCGGCTCCCACAACGCTGCCGCGTTCGGCATGCCGTTGAGCCAATGCGTGAAACCGTGGAATGCGTCAGTGGTGAAGCCATGCACTTCACCGGAATGCTCAAACGCATCGGCGAGCGATCGCCCACGGGCGTTACCGAAAGCGGTGATCCACTGTTCCAGTTTCCGTTTCGTGGTGGCCGCTGATGGTTGCAGATCGGTGGGCAGGAAGAGCGCCTTGCTTTGATCGCTGGCGCGCGAGCGCAAAACCGTTCCAGCGCGTTCAAGTGTTGCGCGCGCTTCCTCCTCCGTGCGCCCTTCAGCAACTATGAACACGGTGCGGGTATCGCGCTGGTTGCCGAAAAGCAGATCGTTCGCGCGTCGCATATCAGGCGGCATCCAGCCCAAGTGCTCCGGCTCGTCATCGAAGGTGGCATCATTGGCCCAAGGCAACAGGAGCCCGGTGATAACCAGTACGGGAACGATCGCCCATTTGCGCACCGCATCGCCGATCGTTCGCTTGGTGGAAGTCGCGCTGGCAACAGGCGCTTGGTGCAAGGGTTCGCGGTCGCGCACCAACAGCGGGAGAACCAGGATCACGAACGCTGCCGTGCTGCCGAGCATGAGCGCGCTCAACAACCCCAGATCCTGCAACAACTTGCTGTCCAGCAGCCGCAGTCCCAGGAACGCGAGCACCGTGGTAAAGCACCCGAGCACCAACGGGCCAGCGGTTTCCTCCAGCGCCTTCACCACGCTGCCGTTGTGCCGCAAGTGGGTAAGGAAATGGAAGCCATAGGCCATGGCAATACCCAGCAATGCGGCGCCCGCGCCGAGCGAAATGGCGCTCAACTTGCCTTGGATGATCGTCATACCCGCGAGCGCGGACACCGCGCCGAACGCCGGCGGCAGCAGGATCAGCAGTGGCGCCGTTGCCCGCTTGAAGTACCAGATGATGAGGCCGAGCGCAAGCACGAGCGAGATCAGCGTTGTACTGCGGCTATCCGCCGCGATACGTTCCGCGTTGCGCATGCTCAACGGTACCGCACCGAAAAGGCAAGGGTTCGTGCTGTTGCCTTTCGAGGCCTCCATCGCCGCCTCGACATCCCTCACCAACTGCTGTTCGGCGGGAGTACCTACGATCGAATCCACGGGGTTCAGCAGAACGAAAGCCGTCCGTCCATCGCTGGCCACATACCGGCCGCCCTCCACGCCCAAGCCGCCCATGCCGCCGAGTCCTTTCAGAACGTTGAGGCGTGGACCGAGCAAGCCTGCGGGATCACCGAGCACCAGCGGCTCCGACAGCATGCCGGTCGGAGACGCCAACTTGTCCATTGCCTTCGCCACGAGGCTATCGACGCCAGCACTGTCCAAGGCAGCAAAAGCCGCGGTCCGCTCGCTATCGGCCATCATGGGCAAGCGCTCCAGGTAACCGTTCAAGAGGTCTTCCACCTGGCCCATGTCCGGGCCGACCGCGATCGACACTGGTCGCCCATCCGCCTCCAACCGGCTTACGAAACGATCCGCAGCGGCGAAGGCGCTATCAAGTTGAAGGCTATCGGCCGTAAAGCCCACAGCGATCTTGCTTGCATTGCCGCTGCTCTGGAGCAAGGCCCTATAACGCGCGATCACCTTGTCCTGCGGCAGAGCTTGGAAGAGGTCCTCCTCCAACTTCAACCCGCTCGCAAGCCAACCTGCAACGGCCACCCACAGCGCGGTGAGCGTGAGCACCAACCATCGGTTGCGCAACGCAAAGGCGTGGAAATGTTCGGCGGATCGGGCCATTGGGAAACGCCCTTTTCCACAACGCTGTGGAACACGGGCGGCGCGAAGAAACGGCACGCGACCGATGCACTCCATGGAGCGGAACGCCCGTCTATCTTCGCCGCCCTTTCGGAAGACCCACAACCCCACATGGGTACGGACCTCAATTCATTCATCAACGTCGTTCTGGACGGCGGCCGCGTAGCGGACCTGTCCCCGGACCGCAGCGAGGCCTTGCGTGCTTTCGCCTTCCTGCAGGACTTCGCCAAGGACAAGGTGATCTACGGCATTACCACGGGCTTCGGCCCGCTGGCGCAGCAGCGCATTGCCCAAGAGGACACCCGCGACGCACAATACAATCTGGTGCGCAGCCACGCGAGCGGCGCTGGCAACCCCTTGCCCGACAGTGCTGTGCGCGCCATGCTCTTGGCACGGCTGCACACGTTCTTGATCGGCCGCAGCGGCGTTAGCCCGGCGGTGATCGACCAGCTCATCTACTTCCTGGACAATGGCGTACAGCCCACCGTGCCGGAGCATGGCGGTGTTGGCGCCAGCGGCGATCTGGTGCAACAAGCACACATGGCCTTGGGCCTCATCGGCGAGGGCACTGCCACCCACAAGGGGCAACGCCGCCCCACGGCCGAGATCCTGCGCGAGCTGGGCCGTGCGCCCATGCAATTGCAGTTGCGCGATGGCCTGGGTTTGCTGAACGGTACGGCCTGCATGACGGGCATTGGCATCATCAACCTGCACCGCGCACAGCTCTTGCTGGACCGTGCCATCGCAATGGGTGCTCTCCTGAACGAGATCGTCGGTCCGTTCGATGACCACCTGAGCGCATCGCTCAACGGTGCCAAGCGTCACTTGGGCCAGAACGAAGTGGCTGCGCGCATGCGTCAGGCCCTCACAGGTAGCAGCCACACACGTAGCCAGCACGAGCGCTTCATAACAGGTGCCGGCCATGGCGATGTTTACAACGAACGCATCCAGGAGAACTACAGCATCCGTTGCGTGCCGCAAGTGCTCGGTCCGATCCTGGATACCATGCGCAACTGCGCCACGGTACTGCAGGACGAACTCGGTTCCGTTGACGACAACCCGGTGATCGACATGACCGATGGAAGCGTTCACCACGGTGGCAACTTCCACGGCGACCAGATCAGCATCGAGATGGACAAGCTGAAGCTGGCCATGGTGAAACTGTGCATGCTCACCGAGCGCCAGTTGAACTTCCTGCTGAACGAACGCGTGAACGGCCGGTTCCCGGCTTTCCTGCGCATGGGCCGTGCAGGCATCGACCATGGCTTGCAAGGCATGCAGTTCACGGCAGTGAGCACCACGGCGGAGTGCCAAGCCTTGAGCACCTCGCTCTACGTACACTCGATCCCGAACAACAACGACAATCAGGATATCGTGAGCATGGGCACCAACGCGGCGCTCATGGCTTCGCGGGTCATTGACAACACGGCGCAGGTGATGGCCGTGCATGCACTGGCACTCGCCCAAGCGGTCGATCTCACCGGCGGCATCTCGTCATTCTCTCCCGCTGGCCGTGCCTTCCACGCCGAGGTGCGCAGCAGCAGCGGCCCGATCGTGAGCAGCTCCGTGCATGCCGAGGCTTTGGCGAACGTGAAGAACAACCTCTTCTTCCCAAGCGCGCTGTGAACACGGTCGAGCAGAAACGGTTCGCGCTGGTAACCGGCGGCTCGCGCGGCATTGGCCGTGCGGTGTGCGTTGCATTGGCCAAGGATGGCTGGCATATCCTGGTGAACTACGTGCGCGGCGCCGACGCCGCGAACGAGACGGCAGCGTTGGTGCTCGCTTGTGGTGTTGAATGCGAGACCGTTCAATTCGACGTGCGCGACAAGGCAGCCGTGGACGCCGCGTTGACCGCTTGGTACGCTGCACATCCGGATGCACGCCTCGAAGTCGTGGTGAACAACGGTGGCGTGACACGGGACAATCTTTTCGTGTTCATGAAGCCCGAAGAATGGCGCGAGGTGATCGACACCAGCCTCCACGGTTTCTTCAATGTCACGAGCTTCATCATCCAGAAAATGGTGCGCAACCGCAGTGGCCGCATCATCAACGTTGTTTCGGTGAGCGGCCTGAAAGGTGTTCCGGGCCAAACGAACTACAGCGCGGCCAAGGCAGCGATGATCGGTGCCACGCGATCGCTGGCAACGGAAGTGGCCAAGCGCAAGATCACCGTGAACGCCGTGGCACCGGGCTTCGTGAGGACGGACATGACGGCAGGACTTCCCGAGGAGGATCTGAAGAAGTTCATTCCGATGGAACGCTTCGGCAACCCGGAGGAAGTGGCCGATGTGGTCGCCTTCCTGGCTTCACCGAAAGCGAGCTACATTACCGGTGAGGTCATCAACATCAACGGCGGTATCCACTCATGAGCGACGCGAACCGCGTAGTGATCACGGGCCTTGGCATCTGGAGCTGCTTGGGCAAGGACCTCAAAGAAGTGGAGGCCAGCTTGCGCGCTGGCAAGAGCGGGATCGGGTTCGACCAGGAACGCAAGGATGTCGGCTACCGCAGCGCACTCACCGGCATTGTGCCCATGCCCGACCTCAAGGAAAAACTCACCCGCAGGCAGCGCGTGATGATGGCGGAAGAGTGCTTCTACGCATATGCCGCCACGGAACAAGCGCTGGCACAAGCCGGGGTGGAACCGGCCTTCATGGATGAGTGCGAAGTGGGCATCCTCTTCGGCAACGACAGCAGTGCGAAGGCGGTGATGGAGAGCATCGACACGATACGCAGGAAGAAGGATACCACGCTGCTCGGATCGGGTGCCATCTTCCAGAGCATGAACTGCACGGTGACGATGAACCTCAGCACGATCTTCAAGCTGCGCGGCATCAACTTCACCGTTAGCGGTGCGTGCGCAAGTGGCAGCCACAGCATTGGCATGGGTTACCTATTGATCAAGCAAGGCTTGCAGCGCATGGTGATCTGTGGCGGAGCACAGGAAGTGAACGCCTACGCTTTCGGGAGCTTCGATGGCATCAGTGCGTTCAGCGTGCAGGAAGCCGAGCCCACGAAAGCGAGCAAACCCTTCGACAAGGACCGGGATGGATTGGTACCCAGTGGTGGTGCAGCAGCGTTGATCCTTGAATCGTTGGAAAGCGCCAAGCAGCGGGGCGCCACTGTTCTCGGCGAGATCGTGGGATACGGCTTCAGCAGCAACGGCGCGCACATAAGTGACCCCGATCTCGATGGCCAATTACGCGCGTTGAACATGGCCTTGAAGATGGCCGGCATGCAGGCGGAGGAAGTGGATTACGTGAACGCACATGCCACGGCAACGCCCATCGGCGATCGCATCGAGGCCCAAGCCATCGATGCGGTCTTCGGAAAGCGCAAGCCGTACGTGAGCAGCACCAAAAGCATGACCGGTCACGAGTGCTGGATGGCCGGCGCCAGCGAGGTGGTTTACTCCATGCTCATGATGCACGGCGATTTCATTGCGCCTAACATAAATTTCGCCACGCCGGACGAGGATTCCGCCAAGCTGAACATCGCTGCCAACATGATCGAACACCGCTTCGATACGTTGTTGAGCAATTCGTTCGGGTTCGGCGGCACCAATTCGGCCCTCATCATCAAACGGTACGTCGACCAGCAATGAGCACCACCACACTGCGCGAAGAGATCATCACCAAGACCCGCAACTTCCTCGTGGAGGAATTCGAGGTGGATGGTGATACCATCAAGGACGACGCGCCCCTGAAAGAAACGTTGGGCCTGGACAGTCTCGACTACGTTGATCTCGTCGTGGTGATCGAAGAGAATTTCGGCATCAAGTTGGGCGCCGAGGATTTCCAGAAGGTGGTGACGTTCCAGGATTTCTACGATCACATTGAGCAACGCATCGGGCCCAAAGCCTGAGGCGGGCGCAGCGCCCGCCAACTGGCAGGGTAAGAGCCTTGGCGTGCCTTGGGGGCATCGCTTGTTCATTTTCCTCCTGCGGAACCTTGGGCTGCACGCGGCCTACGCGCTGTTGTGGCCGGTGGCGTTCTGGTACCTGCTCTTCGCGAAGGGTCCGCGCGAGGCTGTGCGCAAATACCGGCACCAGTTGCATCCGATCAAGCGCAAACCATGGCGGCTCGCAGCGTACCGGCAGTTCCTGGTGTTCGGGAAAGTGATCCTGGACAAGGTGGCGGTGCGTAGCGGGCTGACGGAGAAGTACACCTACGATCGAACCGGCGGCGAGCACATACAAGCCATGGTGGATGGCGGTAAGGGCGGGGTGCTCATAAGCGCGCACCTGGGCAATTGGGAACTGGCCGGTCACTTGTTGAAGCGCTACAAGGGCAAAGTGAGCGTGGTGATGCTCGACGCGGAACGCGAAGCTGTGAAGGAGGTGCACCAGAAGGCCGGTGAGGAAGCGAGCTATGAAGTGATCGCTGCCGATGGCGGTGTAGGTACGGCCATGCTCATCAACGCTGCGTTGGCGAATGGCCGACTGATCTGCCTCCATGGTGATCGCCGCTTGCCGAATGCCCGGGCCCGCCGCGTGACCTTTCTCGGCAAGCCTGCATTGTTCCCGCTCGGTCCCTTCGCCATGGCCTCGGCCACGCGTGCCCCGGTGAGCTTCTGCTTCGTTGTCCGCACCGATGGTCCGGGCTATCGCTTCACCGCAACCCCATCACTGACCGGCCGCTCACCGAACGAGTTGATGGACGCTTTCGTGGCGGCGCTGGAACTGGAAGTACACAAGAGTCCTGATCAATGGTTCAACTTTTTCGACTTTTGGGCCGATGCCGATGACCCCACTGCTGGCGCGCGACGCCGTACAACGCTACCTGCCGCAGCACCCACCGATGGTGATGGTGCACGAACTGGTGAGCGCCACACCGGATGAACTCTTGAGCCGTTTCGATGTGCTCGCAACGGACGTGTTCGCCGAAGATGGCGTGCTGTTGGAAGGCGGCGTGATCGAGAACGTTGCGCAGACGGCAGCGCTGGGCATGGGCTATAGCAGTGCGTTGGAAGGAGTACCACCGCCCGTTGGTTTCATCGGGGCTGTGAGCAAGTTGTCCATCGCCCGTTTGCCGCTCGTTGGGGAGACATTGCATACGACCGTGCGCGTGACACACCGCTTGGAGCAAGTGCAGGTGCTGCACGGTGTTGTGCGCGTCGGGGATGAGCAATTGGCCGAAATGGAAATGAAGGTGTTCCTTGTAGGCGATGCAGCAGCTTCCTGAACTTTTGTGCGAAAGCACCTATCCCATCACGTTCGGTGACCTGGACCCGATGGGGATCGTCTGGCATGGCAACTACTTCGGCTTTTTTGAGGCGGGCCGCGAAGCATGGGGCCGCAAGCACGATCTCGATGCCATGTTCATGTACGACAACGGTGTCTTCACGCCGATCGTGCGCAGCGTGGTGGATCACAAAGCCATGCTCTCCTACGGCGATACGGCCATCATCCACACGGTCTTCGTGCCGTCGCCTGCGGCCAAGATCGTTCTGCGTTATACCGTTCATAGCAAGCTGAAGGATTGCGTGGTCGCCACGGGTGAGACCGTGCAGGTATTCCTCGACAAGGACAAGCAACTCCTGCTGGACGCACCGGAGGTGTTCAAGGCTTGGAAGAAGCGGCATGGCTTCGCGTGACATGGAGATCCTGCTCGGGGCCGATCACGTGACCTGTGCACTCGGGAGCGGAAGCACGCATGTGCTCGACGCCATGCTCGACGGTCAATGTGGACTAGTGCCGGAGACGCTTCCCGGTGGCATCGCAGCTTATGTAGGCCGGGCATTCCCGAAAGGCGCTGATCAGCACCCACTGGAAGAACAATTGCTGGAGACCGTCGCGAGTTGCCGCGCACAGTTGTCGCGCGACGTGTTCGCTGCGGATGGCCGTGAGGCAATGCGAAGCGCGGTGATCCTCAGCACGACGAAAGGAGAGATCGGGTTCTTGGAGAAGGGCGACACAACGGCAGCATTTCTCCCAGCGCTTGCGGAACGTCTTCGCATCCGCGCGTCATTACCCGCTGCGCCGATCGTCGTTAGCAATGCCTGCGCCAGCGGCACGCTGGCCATCAAGCTCGCTGCCGATCTGATCCGAGCGGGTTCTTACGATCATGTGCTGGTGATCGGTGGCGACCTGCTATCGCGTTTCACATTGAGCGGCTTCGCTTCGTTGCATGCATTGAGCGCTGGGCCGTGCAGGCCGTTCGATCGCACACGCGATGGTGTCTCGCTCGGCGAGGCTGTCGCAGGCGTTGTTCTTTCCAATGATCGGGCGTTGTTCAAGGAACCGTTGGGCCGTTACATCGCCGGTGGCATGGGCAACGACGCCAACCACATCAGCGGACCGAGCCGCACCGGCGAGGGCTTGGTCCGCGCGGTGAACGCTGCGTTGCGCGCGGGTGACAAGACGGCATCGGACATCGGCCACATCAATGCGCACGGCACCGGCAGCAGCTATAATGATCGCATGGAAGCCGTGGCCTTCGGTCGTTTGGACATGGAGCATGTGCCTACGAACAGCCACAAGGGCTACTTCGGGCATACGCTCGGTGCGGCCGGTGTTTTGGAAACCATTCTCTCACTGCATGCCATGCACCGCAAGCAATTGCCAGCATCACTAGGTGCGAATGACCTTGATGAACTTCCACCGCTCAACGTGCTCCAGTCGGTCGGAACACCGCTATCCAACCTCCTGCTCAAAACATCTTCCGGCTTCGGCGGGTGCAACGCTGCCATATTCATCGAAGCGTGATGAAACTCCTGGCAACCACACGCATCCAAGATGGGCGGCTCCTGTTCAATGACACCGAACTGGCCCATGGCATTGGCGAGGACAGCGACTTTTTGAGGGCTTTGTATGGCGGTCTCGGTATGGACTACCCCAAGTTCCACAAGATGGACCGCTACGCGCGGCTCAGCCTTCTGGCTGCGGAACCCTTGTACCGGAAGTTGCGCGAGGAGGGAGCCGATATCGTGAACGCAGTCGGACTGGTCACCGTGAACCGGAGCGCGAGTGCTGCAACCGATACAGAGCATTGGGAACCTGTTTCGCGCGGCGAGAGCGCCAGTCCGGCCGTGTTCGTTTACACGTTACCGAACACCGGTGCCGGGGAGATCACCATCCGCCATGGCGCATTCGGCCCAAGCATCTGTTTGGCAAGCGAGCACCCGGACTGTGACTTGCTGCTGACCATTGCCGACGACATGATCGCTTCGCAAGGCATGACACACGTCATCGTCGGTTGGTCGGATATCTTCGCCGCCCCCTATTGGAGCGGACCACCAACGCTACCGTTCGCGGGCTTCGCACTGATCGGCCTTGATGCCGGAACACCCATCACCCCCACCGGCCTCCAAGCCATCCTCACGCCTCATTGAAATGGACAGAGAAGAACTGAAACGGAATTTGAAGCAGCAGATCGTCAAGCAACTGAACCTTGAAGAGGTGAAGCCGGAGAGCATCGCTGATGATGCGCCCTTGTTCGGCGACGGCCTCGGGCTTGATTCGATCGACGCGTTGGAGCTGATCGTGCTTCTGGACCGTCATTACGGGATCAAGATCACCGATCCGAAGGACGGTCGTACCATCTTCACCTCGGTGAACACGATGGCCGATCATATCCTGGCCCACCTGGCCGCACCGAAGTAGCACTTCCTTTTCCACCGGCTTATGCAAGGTGCCACCCCGACCATCGCGATCACGGGCATGGGCGCGGTGAGCGCGCTCGGTAACGGTGTCGCTGCGCAATTGGAAGCGCTGAAGTCAGGTCGATCGGCGATCGGTCCGCTCCGCATCCATGATCTAGGTTTCCCGGATCTCGTTTTCGGCGAAGTGCCGATGACCGACGATGAGTTGAAGGCGGCCGTGAAATGGCCCGAGGACGGTCGCACTGTTTCCCGAACCGTGCTCTTGGCGCTGGTCGCGGCGCAAGAAGCCGTTGCATCCAGCGGGCTGAAAACGACGGATGGCATTTCCCTGATCAGCGCAAGCACCGTTGGTGGCATGGACCGAACGGAGCGCGCGTACCGTTTCCGAGAAAGCGATCCACTGCAATTGGCAATGGCCGCCCTTGGACATGAAGTTTGCGATCACGCGCGTCATTTGGCCGCACGGCTCAACGCACGGCAGGCCACAACGATCAGCACGGCATGCAGCAGCAGCGCAAATGCCATCATGCTCGGTGCGCAATTGCTCAAGACCGGTCGCGCGAACGTTGTGCTTGCGGGTGGAGCGGACGCATTGTGCGGATTCACCATCGCAGGTTTCCGTGCGCTGAGCGCCATGGATGCGAAAGCCTGCAGACCGTTCAGTGCCGATCGCGCGGGCATGAACCTCGGCGAAGCAGCAGCCTACGTGGTGCTCGAACGGCTTGAGGATGTCAGGAAAAGCGGACGCGAAGCCTTGGCCATAGTTGCTGGCTACGCCAATGCGAACGACGCCTACCACCAAACAGCAACTTCCCCGGAAGGCATAGGACCGCAGAAAGCAATGGAGGGCGCTTTGCGCGTGGCAGGTGCGACGGCAGCGACAATTGATCATGTGAACGCCCACGGCACGGCAACGGAGAACAATGATCTCACGGAACTGATCGCCATGGAGCGCCTGTTCGGTAAGGTGCCGCCGTTCACAAGCACCAAGTCGCTCACGGGTCATACACTGGCAGCGGCCGGGGCCCTGGAAGCCGTGTTCAGCGTGCTTTCCATACAACACGATTTCGTTCCGGCAACAGCGCGAGCGGGTGCGATGATCGATGGCTGCCGCAGTGTTCCGGTGAAGGCCGCGCAGCAGTTGCCGGTGCGCACCGTGCTCAGCAACTCTTTCGGTTTCGGTGGCAACGGAACCTCGCTCCTATTCCGAGCTGTCTGATGGAACTGTGGATCAACTCCGCCGTCTGCTACCCACTCCCTTGGGATCGAGAGCGCGTTGACGTACCCGGCGCCGAGTTGTTGAACAAGGGTGCCGCACGGCGTATGCCGGCTCAAATGCGCAAGAGCGTCTGTTGCGCGTTGCAAGCATTGGCCGACGCAAGTGTGACCAAGCCCGATGGTATCTTCATCGGTACGGGTTTGGGCCAAGTGGATGATACGATCGGTTTCCTGAACGAGATCGAAGCGAATGCCGGCGGCATCCTCTCGCCCACCGGGTTCATGCGCAGCACGCACAACACCTTGGGTGGCACAATTGCCTTGTTGCTCACGGCCGACGGGCCGAACATCACCTACAGCCATGGGTTGGCTTCCTTCCATTGGGCGTTGTTGAACGCGACACTGCAAGCGGAAGAGCAGCATGACCACAACTTGCTCGTAGGCGCAGCCGATGAGCACGCGCCGCTGCTTGACGCTTTGGCGAATACGAGCGGTGTCGGTAAGGGTGCCGCATTATCCGCAGGTGCCTCGTTCATCACTGTTTCCGTAACGCGCGGCGCCAATGCGTCGGGCAGGATCACGGGTCTATGGCCGGCCTTGCGCAGCGCGAGCAACCAATGGTGGAAGGACGACGAGCTTGCCGATCGCCAGCCCGATGTTGTGCTATTCGGTGCTGATCCGTTCAATGGTACCCTACCGGTGCTTCCACCGAACACCCGGTCTCTTGACTATCGGAACCTCACCGGTACACATGGCAGCTCGCCCGGGCAAGCCTTGTGCATGGCCTTGCATATGCTGAACAGCGGTTGGTCGCCGGACAGAAGCGAAGGTGTTGCCACGCGCGTGCTCATTGTTGATCAACACGGCGAAGAGACGAGCGCCGTTCTTTTGGAACGATGAAACGCTGGCACCTTTCGCTGCTCATCCGAGCGATCACTTCTTTGGTGATCCTCGCGTTCGCGCTCATCGGCGACCTGTCCGCTTGGTTCGTCATTCTCTGGCTTGTGCTGCTCTTCGCCTTCACCGTTTACGCTTCCTTGACCCTTCCTGCGCGGCTATACATGGACGCTGTTTGCAAGGGTGAACCCGGAACACTCGCGCTCACCTTCGATGACGGGCCGCACCCGGTGCATACACCCGCACTGCTGGATCTCTTGGCCAAGGAGAAGGTGTCTGCCAGTTTCTTCTGCATCGGACGGAATGTGGATGCACATCCTGCGATCGCATCGCGGATAGTTGAAGAAGGCCACGCCATTGGGATCCACTCGTACGACCACCATTGGACCTGGGGCTTCCTGAGTTCGGCCCGCGCAGCGCACCAGATCACCCGTTGCGAAGGGTCCATTCACGCTGCCACCGGCAAGCGCACACAACTGTTCCGCCCGCCGTTCGGTGTTACCAGCCCGAACCTTGCGCGTGCTGTGCGCCGTACCCTGGTAAGCACTATCGGCTGGGACCTTCGCACCTTCGATACCACCCGAACGCCGGACCAAGTGATGCGGAGAATGGAAGCACGGAAAGTGCCCGGCACCATTGCCGTGCTGCACGACACTCAGCCCGGGACGATCGAACTGGTACAGCGGGTCATTGCCCATTGCCGCAGGAACGGCACTACTCTTGTCCGGTGTGACACACATCTCCGGAACGCATGAACAGACCAACCCTAAGCCTCTGCACCGTATTGCCTTTGATGGCGTTGCTCGCGACCGGTCCGGCCGATCAGGATGCGCGCACGCCGATCAAAGCCGACCATGACCTGGTTCTGCGGATGAAGACGGCGGCCAAGAGTGCCCGTACCATTCAATGCACGCTCACCCAGGAGAAGCATGTACACTACCTGAAGGAACCGGCGATCAGCCCCGGAACGTTCGCGTATGAACGTCCGGGCAAATTCCGTTGGGAGTTGAGCGGTGCGCAGCCCACAACGATCCTCACTGTGGATGGAAAGGTGCGCGTGAAGGAGAACGGCAAAGAGAAGATACTGGGTGATGTGGACCGGAAGATCTATGCCGGCGTGAACGACATGGTGATGAAGATCATGGATGGCGAACACACCTTGGGCGATGGTGCCAAGCCGAACTACTTCATCGAGAACGGTGATCTCCTGGTGGTGATCATGCCAACAGCCGCGCGCTTGGGCAAGCGCTTCAAGCAAATGGAACTGCGCTTCTCGAAAACGAACCTGCATCTCTACGAGATGACCACGCTGGAAGCTGATGGTGATCGCACCGTTGTGAAATTCGGACCACCCTTGCTGGACAAACCCGTACCGGCGGAAGTCTTCAACCAGCTATGAACGAAGCCGCGGTCCGGAGCATGTTCCGTATAGGTGCTGTCGTGCAAAGCGATGCACCGGCAACCTGGACCTGGAGGGTAGAACCGGTTGCCGAACACCCTGTGCACGGAGGGCATTTCCCCGGGCGGCCGATCACCCCGGGAGCGGCCATGGTGCAGTTGATCCAGCACCTCGCATCGCAGGCCCATGCCCGCGCACTGCGATTGAAGTCAGCACGCCACATCAAGTTCCTTACGCCATTGGACCCGATGAAATGTTCCTACTTCGAGGTGCGTCTCTCACTCAACGAAGCGGGGGGCGGAACGCTGGCCATGGACGCTGAAGCGAGCACCGATGCGTACGACGGAACGCCGATGGTGCTTTTGAAGATGAAGGCCGTGCTAGCCTGATGATCATGACCGGCAGTTTGCAGGAACGCATGGAACGCACGCGTACGTGCGTGCTTCTGCCCACGTACAACAACAGCGTCACGCTTGCCGACATCGTACAGCGGATCCGTGCGATCGTGGGGCCGCACCTCTTGGTGATCGATGACGGCAGCACGGATGGTTCGCGTGAGTTGCTGGCCGGATACGATGCGCTGGAAGTTCTGCGCAACGAACCGAACCAAGGCAAGGGATATTCCCTTCGCAGAGGCTTCAAGCACCTGCTCGCAAAACGCTATGCGCACGCGATCACGATCGATAGCGACGGGCAGCACGCGCCCGAGGACATCGAGCGTTTCCTCGATGTGATCGACGCGCAACCCGGCACCATGGTGATGGGCGACAGGAACATGGCGCAAGCGGGCATACCGGGCCGCAGCTCCTTTGGCAACAAGTTCAGCAGCTTTTGGTTCAAGGTGGAAACAGGCATCACATTGCCGGATACGCAAACCGGTTACCGCTGCTATCCCTTGGCGGAAGTCACGCGGTTGAAAACGTTCACACACCGTTTCGAATACGAGATCGAGAGCATTGTTCGGCTTGCTTGGCGCGATGTGCCTTTCGCAACGGTACCGGTCAGCGTGCGGTACGATTTCCCGGAACGGGTCAGCCATTTCCGGCCGGTGATCGACTTCGCCCGCATCAGCGTGTTGAACACCTTGCTGGTGGTGATCGCGGCGCTGTGGTTCTGGCCGAGGAAACTCTTCTTTCAAGGGGGGCTGCGCAAAGCGATCCACGCCGAAGCGGTAAGGCCCGGGGAGAGCAACGTGCGCAAGGCGGCAAGCATCGGCTTCGGGTTCTTCATGGGCATTGTGCCGATCTGGGGGTTCCAATTGGCGGTCGGCATTCCGCTGTCCTTTTTGTTCAAGTTGAACCGCATCTTGTTCCTCATCGCAGCCAACATCAGCATACCGCCGGTGATCCCGGTGATCATCTATGGCAGCTACAAGTTCGGTGCGCTCTTCGTGGGCCATGCCAACGCCGTGGAGCTCGACATGTCGAACATCACCATGGAGGCGGTGCATGCGAACATGGTACAGTACGCGGTTGGTGGGATCGCACTTGCGCTGACAGCTGGCATAGGTGGCTTCCTGCTGGCATTGCCCTTAATAGGTATGGTGCGCCATGCACCGGAGCACAACACCCTCGCATAGAACAAGAACGCCCGACCGCTTGGGCGATCGGGCGTATCGAAGGTGGAGCCGGAGGGATTCGAACCCTCGTCCAAACGACCGCAACGGATGTTTTCTACATGCTTAGCCTCTTCGTTGGTTTTCGATCCTCACCTGGGAAAGGGCACCCCAGTGCGGACTTAGGTCCTGTTGTCTCATCGGCGCTCCGTACCACCGCACCGACCAGCCATCCATGATGATACCCCTGATCCGGGAAGGAGGATGACGGGCCTCCCCGAGGGGCACTCGTCCACGTTACTGTGCTTCACGTGGATTAAGCCGAACAGCCTTGGGCTGTTAAGCTGCGAGAGCGTAGTCTACTTCGCCTGTTAAGGCTTGACGTTCGTTTTGAAGAGCCGTACATCGCCGCTCTGCATGCTTGCAACCATCACGAAGCCGCTGTCGAAACCAGGTCGGCCCCATGTTTTGAAAGAACTGGTACAAAGGTAAGTCGGTACCGCCCGGCCCGACGTGCAGTGATACTTTCGCCGCCCTTCGGAAAAACACCATGTACAAGAAGATCGGCATCATACGCGAAGGGAAGCAACCCGTGGACAGGCGGGTGCCACTTACGCCGTTGCTCTGCCGCGAAGTGCTCGACGCCCATCCTGATCTGGACCTTGTGGTGCAACGCAGTCCCATGCGTGCGTTCATGGATGCTGAATACGAGATAGAGGAAGTGCCATTGGTGGATGACCTGGGCGATCGTGAGTTGATCCTGGGTGTGAAGGAAGTGCCGGTGGAAATGTTGATGCCCGGCAAGAGCTACTTGTTCTTCAGCCACACGATCAAGAAGCAGCCGCACAACCGGAAGTTGTTGCGGACGATCATGGATCGCGGCATCACGCTGATCGACCACGAGCTGCTCACCGATGCCAAAGGCGATCGCGTGCTGGCCTTCGGTAAATGGGCCGGTGTGGTGGGTTGCTACAACGCCTTCAGGGCATGGCAAGTGCATCATGGTTCACCCGATATGGAGCCGGCGAACGAGTGCTACGATCGCGCGGAGATGGAACGCCACCTGGCCGATCTTCCGTTGTTGCGCGACCTGCGGATCGTGCTCACGGGTGGTGGACGCGTTGGCAAGGGCGCCATGGAAGTGCTTGACAAACGCGGCGTGCTACGTGTGGACGCCGAAGCATTCCTCACCGGCACGTTCGATGGGCCGGTGTATTGCGTTGCGGGATCCGAGGAGATCTATCAGCGCGTGGATGGTAAACCTTTCGACAAGGCAGCTTTCCACGCTGATCCGAGCGGGCATGTGAGCACGTTCGCAAGGTTCGCGCACCGGGCGCACATCTACATGGCCTGCCATTTCTGGGACCCACGCGGCCCGAAGCTCCTGAGCGCGGCGGATCTGGGCGATGAGCGCATTTCGTTGCGCGTGATCGCGGACATCAGTTGCGACGTAGGTGGGCCGATCGACAGCACATTGCACAGCACCACCATCGCACGGCCGTTCCTGGGTTATGATCGGGCGTCGGCAACGGAGTGCACCGTTGGCCAAGCAGGGTCCATCACCGTGATGGCCGTTGACAATCTACCTTGCGAACTGCCGCGCGATGCGAGCGAAGCTTTCGGCCGCGACCTCGTGGACCGCGTGCTGCCGAACTTCCTCGGCGAGGACCCCACCGGCATGATCGAACGTGCAACCATCGTCCGGAAAGGAGCCCTTACAGAGCGGTATGCATACCTGAGCGAATTCGCGATGGGTGCCTCGGTTGACAAGGCTCCCTAGCACGCTACATTCGTATCGTCTTCCTACGCTTCCCCCTTGTTGCGCTAGGCGGCCTATTGGAAAGCACTGTTACGGCGGTGCTTTCCGCATTTCAGCCCCGGGCCACTGAAAGTTCCATGGCGAAACCCACATGGGCCGCATCGAGGCGATCGGTGATGCAGCCCAAGGGCCGCAGGCTTTTGCGTGCCATGGTGAGCAACCCAAGTCCTGCGCCACCGTTGTTCGAACGGGCGTCGTTGCTCAGCAATTTCAGGTAGTGCTCCTTTACGTCGGTATCGTCCATCTCGTTCAGGACCGAAACCCTGTGCGACAACAACGCCGCAGTGACCATGGGCATCGCGTTGCCCACGGTGATCGTGTACCGTTCGCTGTTGCACGCCAACACAGCGAAAATGCTCTCGCTGAGCTCAGCGACCACATGGCGGTGGGCATTCTCCAATCCTTCAACCAGCACACCCACTAAGCGTTTGCGCGTGGTCAAGGCGTCGCCTTGATCCAAAGCATGTTGTTCGGCTATGGTGAGCAATTCAGCCATCCCATCCTGGGTAAGCGCGCCTTGGTGCGCAAAGACGACCGAGCGACCCTCGTGCGAGGAATGACGGTCACGCGCTTGCACCGACCATTGCAGGCCGATCGCCGCTTCGAACTGGTTCGTCACGTTGCTCATTGCTCCCTTCGATGGACCGCCAATAGCATTCGACCGGTCCCAAAAGACGGCCGATATACGCATATACGGGACACTTGGTTCGTATGGACCACAAGAACAGTTGGGGAAGGGGCGCTATGGGGCAGGGAGCGGCGGCTATATTTCGCGTCCATGTCCACCCCACGGTGGATTTCAACGCCCCCTCCCGATGATCCGATCCTTCTGGCGCCTCGCGCGGCGCCAATACTCTGCAGCCGCACTGCTCCTGCTTGCGTTCAGCCCGTTGAGCGCCCAACAGTTCTACGATCTTGGCACGGGTGGCCAATCGAATGACCCGAACCTCTACCCGGCGCCCTATGGGAACGAGCAACCCGGTAGCCGACACCAAATGCTGGTATTGGCCTCGGAGCTTTCCGCATTGGGCATGGGTCAGGGAGATATCGTCAGTCTGGCCTTCAACGTGTCGGCTGAGAACGGCGTGCCTTTGCAGGGCTTCACGTTAAGCCTCGGTACCACAACTGAAACCGAAGTACAGAACCCTTGGATCGCGGGCCTTGTTCCCGTCTTCGGCCCAGTGGATTTTACCGAAACGAGCGGATGGAACACGCATGTTTTCGACACACCCTTTGCGTGGGATGGCACCAGCAATCTGGTGTTCCAAACGTGTTTCAGCAACGGGAACGCCACGAACAATGCGAGCATGTTCTTCACGCCGACGCTCTTCAATAGCGTGATGGTCCGTGCCACGCCTAACCCGAACGTGTGCACAAGCAACATCGGCAACTTGTTCCCTTCCGCGAACCGCCCGAACATGCGCTTCGGTTTCGTGCCGCCAATTGCGATACCCGTGGCCCAGTTCGAAGCGTCGCCAATGGTTTCGTGCAATGGAACCATCCACTTCACCGATGGCACTTCGGGTATACCCGATCAGTGGCATTGGGATTTCGGGGATGGCGACACGAGCGTGGTGCAAGACCCAGTGCACACGTATGCGGTTGATGGCACCTATACCGTGGAACTCATTGCCACCAACATCCTTGGCACCGATACCGTGACGAGCACTGTTACGGTGAACATGAACGGACCCCAGCCGATCGCCGGTTGCCCCGTGACAAGTCCGGGAACCGTGGGCGGATTCGGGATCACCAATGTGTCGTTCGGCGACGTGAACGTGAGCAGTGCCGATGCGGTGACCGAAGGGTATGCCGACCGTGCCTGCATCATGGACACCGTGCTGGCGGGCAGCACTTTTGCGCTCAGCATTACCTGCGGCGCGATCACCACCCACAACGTGAAGGCATGGGTGGACTGGGACAACAGCGGCACGTTCGACGCGCTTGAAGAAGTTGCCGCTGCGGTCGCGGTGAACGGCATCAACGCTGCTGTGACCGTGCCCGCGACGCCAACGCTCAACACACCGCTGCGCCTGCGTGTCATGGCCGATTACGATTTCAGTCCGCTGCCGCAACCCTGTGTCGATCCGCAATACGGTCAGGCTGAGGACTACGGAATCGTAGTGCTGGAAAATCCGCTGCCGCCGGACGCGGCCTTCAGCGCTTCACCCTTGTTCAGTTGCGATGGCACCGTGCAGTTCACCGACGAGAGCTTGAACGCACCCACCGGATGGACTTGGGACTTCGGCGACTTCGGCAGCAGCAATGATCAGGACCCGGTGCACACCTACACCGCTAGCGGCACCTACACCGTGAGCCTGACGGCGATCAACCCCAACGGGAGTGATACGGAGACACAGTCGGCCTTGATCACAGTTGACCTAAGCGGCCAGACGATCGCACCGCTGTGCATTCCGCAAACCCAGAGCTGGTGTTGCGGGTATGGGATACTCGGAGTGCAGTTCGCGGGTATCAACAACACCAGCGTGGATGGCAGCGAGGGCTATCAGGACCGCACCTGCGGCAACCAGGCCAACGTGACGGAGGGAAACAGCTACCCGATCACGATCACCACGGGCGATCAGAACAACTGCGACACCTATGTGTGGTTGGACGTGAACGGTGACGGAGACTTCACTGCGGATGAGTTGATCTTCTCCGCATTGGGCACTACCAGTCCCAGTGGCAACGCATATGTTCCTGCCAGCACCGCGTTCGGTGTTCCGGTACGCATGCGTGTCAGCACCGATGTGGTCGGCGAACTGAGCGGCCCTTGCGATGCACCGCTGTTCGGCCAAACAGAGGACTTCAGTGTCATCATCACCGCGGTCGTCGTCCCTCCTACCGCCTCGTTCAGCGCGAGCCCTTTGGTGAGTTGCTCGGGCATCGTGTACTTCACGGATGAAAGCACCAACCTGCCGCTCTCGTGGAACTGGGACTTCGGTGATACCAATGGCAGCACCGACCAAAACCCGGTGCACACCTATGCCGCCCCGGGGACCTACACGGTGAGCCTCACTGCGACCAACAACAACGGAAGCGATACGGATACGCAAACGGGCCTCATCGAAGTGCTGCCTCCGACCGCCTGTGATACAAGCATGATCAGCGGTTTCCAGGATCAAACAACAGCTGCTTGCACGGGCATCCTTACCGATGATGGTGGTCCTTTCCAAGATTACTCGCCGGGACCAAGCGGGTATTACACCATTGCGCCGGACATCCCGGCCCAAGTGACCCTGACCTTCCTCTCTTTCGCATTCGAACCAGCGGACGATCTGGTACTGTATGATGGTCCTGACCAGTTCAGCCCGTTGATCGGAGCCTACAACGGGGCCAATGTGAACGCACTGCCCAACAACGGCATCTTCACCAGCACGAACGGCGCCCTTACGGTATGGCAGGACGCGAGCAACGGGCCCACGGTATGGGCCGGCTTCGTGGCCACGTGGACATGCAGTCCCGATGCCATCGCCGAAGAAGGCTTCAGCCAATTCAGCCTTTGGCCCTCGCCGACCGATGGCGTTGTCCATTTGGACTTCGGCAAACCGCTCGCTGAAGAAACGACCGTTTCGATGCGGAACGCGCTCGGTGCGGTCGTCTTGGAACGCACGCTTCCTCGCGGCACCCGGCAAACGATTTTGGATGCGTCGGATTGGCCTGCGGGCTTGTACGCGATAACGATCGGTAACGCGGCAAGCCGCACTACGAAAACACTGTTGGTACGATGAAGACGAGCACCCTCAATGGAATGGTCCGCATGCAGCGGACCGCCCGTCATTTGTTCATCGGCCTGCTGCTGTTGGCAGCCTGCAAGGCGAGCGCGACGCACTTGGTAGGTGGGAATTTGGGCTACACCTATGTTGGTGAGACAAGTCCCGGCAGTGGCATGTACCGCTACAATGTGTACGTGCAGTTCTTCATGAACTGCGGACCACAGAGCAACTTCCAAACCTTGTACGAACTGCTCGGGCAGGACTACGGAACACCGATCACCGTGGGCGCTTACCCGCAAGACAACAACAACCCGAACGCGGACAAAGTGCTCTTTCAGGAAGTGCAGCTTTTCCTGACGGACAGTTTGTTGATCGAACCGGATCTGCCCGATGGTTGCACTGTGGGAGAAGGCTTGTGCACCGTCAGTGGAAACTTCCTCGGTACGGTCGACCTGCCGTTGAACTTCGCAGGCTACCACCTGTATTTCCAGCTCTGCTGCCGCAACCTTGACATCCTCAACCTCAACAACCCGAACGCGACCGGTATCGGCTATTACGCATTCGTGCCGCCCCCGCTGGTGGTGAACAGCAGTCCCATTTGGCTGGGTATTCCCACGCCGTTCCTGTGCATCAACGATACGAGCACATTCGTGAACAGCGCCACCGACCCCGATGGCGACCAGTTGATCTTCTCTTTCGAGATCCCATACGACCGTGTGGATGCGCAAGGCGGCCTGACACCACCGCCACCGATCCTGCCTTGGACCATACCGGAGTGCAACTATGCGGCGGGCTTCAGTTTGACGCAACCGTTCGGTGCGGGTGGATATTCGTTCATCAACGGCGCAACGGGCCTCACGCAGTACTCGCCCACGCTGCAGGGCAACTATATCGTTTCGGTGGAAGTAAAGGAATACCGTAACGGCTTGTTGATCGGACTGACGCGCCGGGACCTGCAGTTGCAAGCGATCGTCTGCCCTCCGAACAACACACCCAGTGTGAGTGGGAACCTGAACTTGAGCTACTCGGTCGCGGCGGGTGATAACCTGTGCTTCGATATGGACTTCATCGATATCGATGGTGACTCGCTGTTCCTGAACGCGGCCGGTTCGATCTTCGATCCGCTGCTCTTCAACCCACCGGCCACGATCAACGCACCCGATAGCGGGCTGGCGACGATCGGTGCGACCTTCTGCTGGGATACCGAATGCGACCAAGGCCAACAGCAGCCCTATCTCTTCAGCGTTAGTGTGAGCGACAATGGTTGCCCACCGAAGAACGTCGACGTGGTGTTTCAAGTGACGGTGGTGCCCTTCGCAGGACCAACGACGATCACAGGACCAGCCACCGTTTGCACGCAGGCAACGGGCATAGCCTACAGCACGAGCAACATCGCCAATGCGGTTTACACTTGGTCTGTTGGCGGAGGCACCATTGCAACGCAGAACGGCAACGCGATCACCGTGAACTGGGGGGCACCCGGTACCGGCAGTGTTACCGTGTTCGCTACGGACACGCTCGGTTGCGCGTCAGCGCCGATCACCATCCCTGTTATGATCAACAGCATACCCGCCGCCGATGCAGGACCCGATCAATTGATCTGCACCGCTACCAGCGTGCAGATCGGGGGCGCACCTACCGGCCCTCCGGGAAGTACGTTCAACTGGTCGCCTTCCGGCACATTGAGCGATGGAACGGTGAGCAATCCGACCGCAACGCCCTTGGGCAGCGCGGCCTACATCGTTACCGTGAGCAATGCCGGTTGCAGTGGTACCGACACGGTGCTGGTTAACATTTCCAACATCGCCGTGAGCGCGGGACCCGATGCGGCGATCTGCAATGGTGATACCGCGCAGCTTCAAGCCACTGGTGGAGACAGCTACGTGTGGGCGCCACCGGCCACGTTGAGCGATGCAAGCATCCCGGATCCGTTGGCCTTCCCGACTTCCTCAACCGTTTACACCTTGATCATCACCGATAGCATCGGTTGCGTCAGCACCGACTCGGTGCTGGTGAACGTGAACACGTTGCCGAGCGTTGATGCCGGACCGGACACGAGCATTTGTGAAAACTTCAGCGTGGCGATCGGTGGAGCACCCACGGGCCCTAACGGAAGCACGTACGAGTGGAGCCAATCCGGAACGTTGGACAGCGACAGTCTCGCGAACCCCATCGCAACACCGACCCAGACCACCACCTACACAGTGACCGTCACGGACCAGAACAGCTGCGTTGGGGTGGACAGCATACTCGTAACGCTTCTGAACCAGCCTGCGGTGAACGCTGGACCTGACTTGAGCATCTGCCCGGGCGACAGCACGCAGCTTCAAGGCGTTGCAGGTCCGAACGCGACGTGGGCACCCATCGCAGGATTGAGCGATCCGAACAGCCTGACTCCGATGGCTTCGCCCGCGACAACGACGGTTTACGTGCTTCAGCGTACCGCCAACAATGGCTGCAGCAACAGCGATAGCACCACGGTCACCGTTTTCCCGGCAACCCCGGCCGATGCAGGCCAGGCTGCTAGCGTTTGCCTTGGCGACACGGCCCAGCTGAATGCCACTGGAGGAACGGCTTACACCTGGAGCCCGGGTGCTACACTGAGCGATCCGAACATCCAGAACCCGCTTGCCTTCCCCACGATCACCACCACTTACACCGTGCAAGTGACCGATGCGAACAGTTGCTCCGGGGTTGATAGTGTGGTCGTGAGCATCGCTGCGCCGGTAAGTGCCGGCACGGATGGAAGCGCCACGATCTGCAGCGATCAAGCAACCACGGTTCCGCTCTTCCCCTTGCTCGGTGGAAGTCCCACGCCGGGTGGGGCGTGGTTCGACGACAACGGGGTACCCGCGAGCGACACTTATGATCCGGCCCTGAACCCGAGCGGTACTTACGTCTTCGACTACGTTGTCGGCAACGTGCAATGCGGCAACGACACGGCATCGGTATCGATCACCGAGAACCAACTCCCGAACGCAGGTGCCAACGACAGTGTGACAGTGTGCAGCAATGATCTCCCGTTCGACCTGCCGCTGAGCACCGGTGTGGACAGCACGGGAACATGGACCGGTCCGTTCGGCCAATCGAGCAACGGCACCTACATCCCAGGCACCAGCGAGCAAGGAGGCTATTACTACGTGCTTAACGGAACGGCCCCATGTCCGAATGACACCGCGTTCATCCAGGTGACCGAAGTATTGGCATTGAACGCAGGCAGCAACAGCAGCGTGGTGTCATGTGGAAGCGGTGTTGCCTTCAACATGCTCGACTCGCTGCAAGGCGGACCCGACCAGAGCGGCAGTTGGACCGACCCCAACAACCAACCGCACGGAAGCATCTTCGATCCTTCGGTTGATATTGACGGCACATACACCTATACGGTCGCGGGCGGTACCGCTTGCGAAGCGAGCAGCACGCTGCAGGTAAGTGTGCAAGTGCCACCGGCCAACGCGGGCGCCGACGATGCCTTGTGCATCGGGGACACACTGCAGTTGAGCGCATCGGGAGGCACGATTTTCTCTTGGGCCCCGGCAGCTGACCTGAGCGATGCCGCGATCGCCAACCCATTGGCTTTCCCGACTTCCACCGACACCTTCACTGTTACGGTTACCGACGGACTGGGCTGCATCGCCAGCGACGATGTGATCATCACGGTGAACGCGTTGCCCGTTGCCGATGCCGGACCGGACGAGGAAGTGTGTTCGGGCAGCAGTGTGAACATCGGTGGTGCACCCACTGGTCCTGGTGGAAGCACCTATATCTGGTCCCCATCCACGGACCTGAACAGCGGCACCGCGGCGAACCCCGATGCTGACCCAACAGCAACGATCACCTATACGGTTCAAGTGACCGATGGGAACACCTGCGTGAACATCGACTCGATGGTTGTGACAGTGAACCCGCTGCCAGCCGTCTTCGCAGGCAACGACACCTCGTTCTGCGTTGGTGGGTCCGTTCAATTGAACGCGCAAGGCACAGGCACCTTCGCATGGGCACCTGCAACCGGGTTGAACGATCCGGACATCCAGAACCCCATTGCTTCACCAACGAGCACTACCACATACACGGTTACGATCACCGACGGTAACGGCTGTGAGAACACGGACGATATCAACGTGGCCATCGACCCGATACCGACCGTTGATGCCGGACCGGACCTGTGGGTCTGCCCAGGCTTCGGCGAACCGTTGCAAGGCAGCGGCAGTGGTACGTTCTCGTGGTCGCCCGGTGCCGACCTCACTGACCCGAACAGCGCAACACCGATCGCGGATCCCCCGACGAGCACGGTTTACACGCTGACAGTAACAAGCGGTAATGGCTGCACGGCCAACGATGCCATGACGCTCACCGTGAACGATGACCCACCCGTTGATGCTGGCGTGGATCAGACGATCTGCATCGGTGAGCAAGTGGTGCTGGGTGGCAACCCGACGGGTATCGCAGGCAGCACTTTCCTCTGGGACCCGTCCACCACACTGAACGACGCCACGCTCGCCAACCCATCGGCTTCGCCAATTGTCACGACCACGTACACCGTGGTCGTCACCAACGACACTTGCACCAGCAGCGATCAGGTGAACGTGCTGATCCAAGGTGTTGCGGATGCTGCCTTCAACGTGCGTTTCGAACCGGGCTGCGATGGGCTGCGTGCTTACTTCAACGACCTCAGCACCGCGCCACTGACATGGCTCTGGGACTTCGGCAACGGCGCTACCAGCACCGAGCAGAACCCCGAGTTCAACCTCACCTATGGCCAGGATTTCAACGTCACCTTGACCATCACCGACATCTTCGGCTGCACCGATGCCACCACCCAGAGTTACAACGTGAACAACTACGAGGACTATGTGCAACTGGACGTCCCGAACGTGTTCACACCGAACAACGATGGCATGAACGATGTCTTCACCATCAACACCGATGCGATCCTTGGCCCATGCACCAAAATGCTGGTGTACAACCGTTGGGGACAGAAGGAGTTCGAGAGCTTCGGTGCCAACATCTCCTGGGACGGGCGCAATTTCGGTGGACAGGAGTGCATCACCGGGACATACTTCTATGTGATCGATGTGAAGGGCATGAGCTTCGAGGGAACCGTTCTGTTGAACCGTTGATCCACACGCCATGAAGATCCTCCCGGTATTGGTGATAGCCTGCGCGGGCTATTTCATCTACGCGTCCAGCTACCCGAACGATTGCGTGAAAGGCACCGGTGAACCGGTGAAAAAGGACCTGAGCGTTGCGCCTTTCCACGGTGTGGAAGTCATGGGTTCACTGGACGTGGAATTGACACAGGCCGCCACCCAAAGCGTTGTTGTTGAAGGTCAGGCGAACCTGGCGGAACTTGTGGAGACCACGGTGGATAAGGGCATCTGGACCATCAAAACGAGCAAGTGCTACTCCACGGACAAGCCGTTCGTGGTGCGCATTTCCGTTCCCGCGATGGATCGCGTGGCCGTGATGGGCAGCGGTGATGTGACCAGCAAGAACGCATTCGGCGGCGATGCAGTGGACATCGACATACAGGGCAGCGGCGATGTGACCATGACCTTCAACTGCAAATCGGTTGATGCCAGTGTGCAAGGCAGCGGCGACATCAAACTCGGTGGCGAATGCCAAGAGTCCGTGTTCAGCGTTCAAGGGAGCGGCGATGTGAAGGCCATTGAACTGAAAAGCCAACGCGCCATGGCCACCGTTACCGGCAGTGGCGATATCGCCGTGCAGGTGAGCGAAAGCCTGAACGCGAGCGTTACCGGAAGCGGCAGCGTGAAGTACAAAGGCAAGCCGACCGATGTGAAGCAGAACGTCACCGGCAGCGGTGATGTCGTTGAGATAAAGTGATGTGCTCCAAGGCTGCTATTCGCTGTTGGCCATTGGTTGTTGGTGTCGGGTTCTTGGTTGCTTCTTGCACCACGCAGCCGAACGACCAGCAAGCAGCGATCGCTGCCGAACCTGCACGCGACACAAGCCACTGGCATGGCCCTGCTGCGTTGGAGCCCATCAATTTCCCGCAGGTAGCCGACAATGTCCGGAACGACACCCTCGCCATCCAGACCACGTTCGACCTCGGCGATGGCACCTTCGTAATGGTCGCTTCGAACGTTCTCGAGACTTTCGAGGGACTCCGTTTGGTCCGTTACGCGCTACTGTCCGACAGCAACGCACGGGTCATTGCCACCTCCGCGCCTGCATATGATAGTTGGACCATGCTCCCCACTTTCTTGGGCAAGGCGGGCGATAGCACCCTCATCGTCATGGCGAACTTCGGTGAGAAGCAGAGCTGGGGGCAGAAGGTGATGACGTTGGACAAGTCCGGTTTCACGGACATCGGTTTCCTTGAGGCCGCGTTGCCCGTGCGTGTCGTGGAAAGCGACAGCGCATACTTGAAGCGCGAGAGCATCGCATCCAATGTGCGTTGGACGAACGCCTCCAGTGGTGCGATCGAATTCGCCGGTGACAGTGTTTACCTGTACGATGATGGACGGGGCGGCCGCGACTACGTGATCGCAACCGATCGCGTGAAGTGCATGCGCAACGGGAATACCCTCCAACTGTGGATCGATGGTGCGGCCCCGTCTTTAGCGGACAGCACCGCCGCAGTCCAGTGATCTACTGTATGATCGGGATCAGCCCGCGGATGCCCATGTCCACCACGGCATCACCGGCAGCGGGTTCATAGATGTCGTCACCGTTATCGATCCACTCGAAGCTCTTGTTGGTGCTGAGGGATACAACGATCACCAGGTCTTCGGTCTCGTTGCCCGTGATCACAAGCGGTTGGGGGAACTCACCGGTCACGAGGCATGAGCCGGCTGGGATGTCGGACGTTCCCGCCAATATGTTCGGAACGGTGGTGGCCCCTGGGAGCGTCTGTCCGGTGATCGGCGCGGTGGGCACGATCGGGTCGATCACTTCGAAGGCCCAGAAACCTTGGAGCTTGTCGTCGTTCACCACCACCGACTGCTCGTTCACGAGGAAGTTGGAGATGTAGGTATTGTACCCGATGAACGAAGCGATGGTGCCTTCCATGTCGAACGTTCCCCATTGCGTATCAACATACCTGAACTTGATGTCGTAGTTCTGGTAGGCCAGCGACACGCGCAAGTATTCGTACGTACCGGCGCCGAGGGTAGCCAGAGGAACGCTCAGGAACGTCTCACCATCGCCCGCCTTCACGCTTTGGCTGAAGTCGATGGCGGTCGCACCTCCGGCGCTCGTCTCGGCCGCATGGTACACCACATCGCCGCTACCCACTTGTGTCCACGCTGTCGGCGCGAACTCCACATAATGCGCGCTCATCTTATTGAAGCGGGGGCTTTGCGCCGCATGGCCCGGCCAGAGAATGGGTTCGGGTTGACCGATCTCGTTCAGCCGCACCTGCGTGCTGTCGAACTTGAATTTCAATACCAACCGGGGTCCGGTCGGAGCCGGGTCAGGGCTCGGCTCATCTTCCTTCTTGCACGATGCAACAACGGTGAGGGCGGCGAGCGCCAGGATCAGGTGGGTGCGCATGGTGGATCGTTGGTCGGCGAAACTATTACAGTGTACCAACGGGGGATCGGCGGATAAATTCCCTTGCTTGTTATGCGCGCATAACAAAGTGCCTTTAGCTTAGGTGCCGAAGCGAACAACATGAAGCCCGAGGAGACCATCGACTTTCCCATACGCAAAGTGTGGAGCCGCATTTCGCGACTCTACAACACCGAAGCGTCCAAGTACGGCGGCACAATGGCCATCGGCCAGATCCTCCTGAGCATCGATCCCGAGGGAACACCTAGCACCAAGCTGGGTCCCAAGATGGGTATGGAAAGCAGGAGCCTTGTTCGCACACTCCAAGCCATGGAAGAAGGCGGGCTCATCAGGCGTGTCGCCTGCAAAGAGGACAAGCGCGTGGTGCGGATGCACCTCACTGCGAAGGGCAAGCAGATGCGCGACGTCAGCCGCAACACCGTGATCAAATTCAACGAGGCGGTGCAGAGCCGATTCACGCAAGCACAACTCAACAGCTTCCGGCTGGTGATGACCGAGCTCGATCGTATCCTTGAACAAGAACAACTCTTCTGAAGATGAACCACAGAGACACGGAGACACAGAGGTCTTTCGATCGTTGGACCAACTCAGCGCATTCAATTCGCATTTCTCTGCGCCTCCGTGCCTCTGTGGTGAACAACACCCTTCCTCAATGACCAATCGAACCATCAAGAAAGTCGCCGTACTCGGCTCCGGCGTCATGGGCAGCCGCATCGCCTGCCACTTCGCCAATGTGGGGGCCGAGGTGCTGCTCCTCGACATCGTTCCGAAAGAAGCGACGGAGAGCAAGGTTGCCGCCGAGCGCAACAAGCTCGTGAACGATGCCCTCGCCGCCGCGCTGAAGAGCAATCCCTCTCCGCTTTTTGATAAGCGCTTCGCGAAGCGCATCAGCACCGGCAACTTCACCGATGACCTGCCGAAGATCAAGGACTGCGACTGGGTGATCGAAGTGGTGGTGGAGCGGCTGGACATCAAGCAGCAGGTGTTGGCGAACGTGGAGAAGTACCGTACGCCGGGCACATTGATCACCACGAATACCAGCGGCATCCCGATCCACGCGATCGCCGAGGGGCGTAGCGAGGACTTCCGCAAGCACTTCTGCGGCACGCACTTCTTCAACCCGCCGCGCTACTTGCAGTTGTTGGAGATCATCCCCGGTCCGGATACCGATCCTGCCGTGCTGAGCTTCTTGGAGGAATACGGCCAACGCGTCCTGGGCAAGGTCACGGTGCTGTGCAAGGACACGCCCGCCTTCATCGCCAACCGCATCGGCGTGTTCGGCATCATGGG
>JBDTSG010000040.1:0-12654 GCA_039931265.1 Flavobacteriales bacterium | reverse complement strand
GGTGACGCGCAAGGGTTTGCACATCCATAGCTTGTTCAAGAGCTCCCACCTGGCTTGGTCGGACATCGAGGGCTTCGGCGTGGCGGGATGGACGCAATGGCACGGCCCCTTCCGTCAGCGGCACCGGCTCGTTGGAATGAACTTCAAACGGGGGTCGGCTCCATACGAAGAGCAGGGGAAGCTCATCGGGCTTTCTACCGCCATCTCGGGGTATCACGGGGCACTGCCGGACAATTACGGCTACAAGCACGAAGGATTGGCCGACCTGTTGAACCAGTATCTGGAAGTTCATCGGAAGGCCGACCCTGCGTAGCGGCCGGCTGGCCGGTCGGTTATTCCACCCGCTCCACCAAGATAATTTGATCGCCCAGCGCGATCCGCTGCACCACCTCCATTCCGCTCACCACATCGCCGAACTTGGTGTAGCGCCCGTCAAGGTGCGGAGTTGGCATGTGCGTGATGAAGAACTGGCAGCTCTCCGTGTCGCGGCCCGCAGAGGCAAGTCCCACGGCCCCGGTAGTGTAGCCGGTGGAACCGATCTCCGTGCGCAAGGTCCACGGCATGCCGCCGTATCCATCGCCACGCGGACATCCGCCTTGGACAACGAAGTTGGGCACCACGCGGTGGAAGTACTTGCCGTTGTAATAGCCTGCTGTTACAAGCGAATCGAAGGCAAGACTGCTGCCTGGCGTTTCATCCACATTGGTAGCGATCACGATGTCTCCCCTGTTCGTGGCAATGCGGTACTCCTGGCCTTGCTTCAATTTCAACAAGCGTTGGCGATCGATCCCATGGTTGAACGGCGGAGCCTTGTGTTCCGGCGGTGGAAGTCCATCGCGTTTCGCGAACAGTCCTTCGAGCAGTTGGATCGTCTCCAAGTCGCGGATCGGAAGAAGAACGCCCTTGGTCGCACTCTTCATTTTGTCATCCACCAACAACTTCAATACGTCGCCTTCTTCCTTGTCCAACTCCTCACAGATCGCCGCGATCAGGCCTACATCACCAGTGGCGAAACCTGCATCGACCACTTTCCGGAGATCAGCATACTGCGCCTCGCGCGAAGCGAACCGGCTCCGGGCCATCCGCTCGCGCACACCAGCAATGGCCGCGGCCAACAAGGCCTGCCGTTCGACCGCCGGGTGCTGCGCACCCAGCATTGAAAGCAGTGTATCGGTGGACCATTGGCTCGAACGCGTCGTGATCAATGCCGCGTTGAGGTACGGTCCAAGGTCCTGCTGCGCGATGCTGGTCATGAGTGCCGCGCAAACCGTCTTCGCTCCTTCATCGCCCTGTGACATCACCAAGCCATAGAGGGGGATCTTGACACTGTAGTCGCTGTGCTCTTGGGCCACCTTCCAAAGCGTTGTCCCATCCAGTTCGGCCTTGTGCTCCACAAGGAATTGCACCGCTAACTGGCGCACGTTCGGATCGGCATCGTCAAGCGCCTTATAGAAGATCACGGGGTCGGTCTTCTGATCCCCCGGCACCGGTGCCCCGAGCGCTCGCAGAGCGGCAGCACGGATAGTGGGCAGACCGTCGCCCGCAAGCGCGACCAAACGACCCACAACGTCGGCGGTGGCCTTGTGCTTCAGCGCGCCGATCAGGAAGGCACGCACAGCGACATCCTTCTCCACCGAGATCGCATGCATCACGCCATCACTTTGCGAAATGAGTTCCTCCTGCGGCAGCCGTGCAAGAGCTTGTGCGGCGCGCGTGCGTATGTCGCGATCGTCGCTCTCGAGATAACTGATCAAGAACATGGTGTCGTGTTTCCTCAAACCCAGCTCGGCGCGGAAGCCCGCCTCTTGCATGGCCTGTTGAACCGCGGTGTCCTTTTCGGCATCCGCCACAGCATTCAGGTGGTCCAGCGCAACACTATCGGCCACCAGCGACAAGGCCAACGCGGCCCGTTTCCGCACCATGGGTTCAACATCCTTCAGCGCAGCGAACAGGCAGTAGCGCGCGCTACTGTCCTGTACACCGGCCAACGCCAATGCAGCAGCTTCCCGCACCTCGGCGGCACTATCGGAGAGCATCGCGCACAGGACCTTCGCATCACGCTGCTCCTGGGCTTCCAACACGGCCCAAAGCCGGTCATCGGCCCATTTGTTCACCGCTGGCGGCGGCGCCTGTTCAACGGAAGTCGCACCGCCGCATGCGGCCATGGACAGCAATACAATGCCGAAGAGTTGATGCTTCATGGAAGAGGTCAGGGGATCGGTGCGTCGGCCAAACTAACCGCTGTGTCCACGATCTTCGCCCGCCGCCATGGACGCCTACAGCACCCTCAAGTACGACTGCCGCCACTTCCAAGGCCACATCCCGTGCGTGCCCAACAAGCTGCGTGGTAAGGTGTGCGGCTCGTGCGATGAGTACATCCCCACCGGCAAGCGCATCCTGTTCATCAAACTCGGCGCCATCGGCGATGTGATCCGCACCACTCCACTGGTCACCCGGTTCCGTGCCGAGTTCCCGAACTGCCGCATCAGTTGGATCACGCATTCGCCCGCGATCCTGCCCAAGAGCGCAGTGGACGACATCTGGCGGCTGGATACCGAGGCGGTGATCAAGGCGGAAAGCCTGCCGTGGGATATTGCGATCAATCTCGATAAGGACGTTGAAGCCTGTGCATTGCTCGCGCGCACCAATGCCAAACAGAAGTTCGGATTCACCCTGCGTGAAGGCCACATTGATGCTGCCACTCCCGCCGCACAACACAAGCTGGTAACGGGACTGTTCGATAACCTGAGCAAGGCGAACACGAAGAATTACTTGGAAGAGATCTTCGAGGTATGCCACCTCGACTTCCGCGGCGAGGACTACCTGCTGGATGCCGAACCGAAGCTTGTTGCAAAGTGGAAACACCTGCGCGGCGAAGCGAACGGAAAGCCTGTGATCGGGCTCAACACCGGTTGCGGGGAACGTTGGCGCACGCGCCTGTGGCCAGAAGAGAACTGGGTGGCACTGATCGAAGGACTTCAACAGGCGGGCTTCTACCCCATGGTACTGGGCGGCCCCGATGAGCATGGACTCAACACGCGTTATCAGGAGCGCACCGGCTGTGCCTATCCCGGCCATCACAGCCTGCAGGATTTCATTGCGATCAGCGCGCAATGCGATGCGATCGTCACCCAAGTGAGCATGATGATGCACATCGCCATCGGCCTCAAGAAGCCCATGGTCCTGTTCAACAACATCTTCAACCGGTATGAGTTCGAACTGTACGGGCGCGGCGTGATCGTGGAACCGACGACGGGGTGCGATTGCTACTATGGCAATTCTTGCTCACGAGCGCGCAATTGCATGCACGACATCGCCGTTGAGCCGGTGCGCGCACACATCACCAAGCTCGTGGGCAAGTGAGGATCGCCTACCTCAGCACCTTCCATCCGTTCCGTGGCGGCATTGCGCAGTTCAATGCGGCACTGTACCGGACATTGGAGCGCGAGCACCAGGTAAAAGCTTACACGTTCACGCGCCAGTACCCGGAGTTCCTCTTCCCGGGCAAGACGCAACTTGTTACGCCGGACGACAGCGCCGATGCGGTTCCTTCGCAACGCGTGCTCGATACGGCTTGGCCCCCCAGCTGGTACGGAGCCGCCAGAACGATCGCGAAGGACGCGCCGGAACTGCTCATCATGAAGTTCTGGATGAGCTACTTCGGTCCATCGCTCGGCACGGTTGCGGGTCAACTGCAAAAGCGCGGCACCAAGGTGCTCACCGTGTTGGACAACGTGCTACCGCACGAGCGCCGCATCATCGATCTGCCGTTCACGAAATACTTTCTGAACCGCAACCACGGCTTCATCGCGATGAGCGAAAAGGTGAAGCGCGATCTGTTGAGCCTTCGCCCCGATGCACCGGTACACTTCATGCCGCATCCGCTCTACGACCATTTCGGCGCGTCCATGCCCCGTGAGGAAGCCGCGCGAAAACTCGGGATCGATCCCACTTTGCGGACCGTTCTCTTCTTCGGCCTGATCCGCGACTACAAGGGCCTTGATCTGCTGATCGAAGCTTTCGCGCAGCTCGGGGAAGGGTACCAACTGGTGATCGCCGGAGAGCCGTACGGGGATTTCGCGCCCTACCAGAAGATGATCGACGTGCACCCGCTGCGGCACCGCATTACGGCGCACGCGCGGTACATCGCCGATACCGAAGTGCCCGCTTTCTTCAGCGCTGCCGACTGCTTGGTGCTGCCGTACAAGAGCGCAACGCAGAGCGGCATCACCGCCATCGCCTTCCATTTCGGTGTGCCGGTGATCGCCACCGATGTAGGTGGACTTGCGGAGATCGTGGAGCACGAACGCACCGGACTGATCGTGCCAAAGCCTGATGCCACAGCCATTGCCGAGGGCATCAAACTCTACTTCACCGGCGACCGGTCGCAGCGGTTGCGGGGCAACTTCGCCCAGGTGAAGCAGGAGCTTTCATGGGACCGCTTCAGCGAGGGGTTGGTGAAGTTCGCGGAGACGCTATAGCCTCACCCTGCCCTCTCCAAAGGAGAGGGTAAGAGTGCGGGATCATGCCGTGGCCGTTCTTTCCAGGAGACGCTGCTAAATACCGGTCCGGGGCAAGAAATGCGAATGCATGGCGATACCGTCAGCCCCCTCTCCTTTGGAGAGGGCAGGGTGAGGCGCATTGGCCATCTTCGCACTCCTTTTGAAGCACATGCGCCGCCACACCTCCTTTACCCTTCTCGTCTTCGCCGCCCTTTCCACTTCTTCCGTCACCGCCCAATGGATGAGCGATGAGGAGGCGCGAACACAAATGCTTTCCGACGTGCAATACCTGGCCAGCGACCTGCTCGAGGGGCGCGAGGCCGGCACGAAGGGCGAGAAGCTCGCTGCTGACTACATCATGGCCAAGTTCCAGAATGCGGGCCTGATCCCTTACGGCGACAGCGTCAGCTATCTGCAGAAGTTCACATTCGCCGCTTTACCCGTGCTCGGCACCAAGAACAGCCTGCAGGTAGGGCGCAAGAAGTTCAAGCAAGGTGAAGACTGGTTCCCGATGGCGTACAGCGACACGGGCGTGGTCTTCGGCAAGTTGATGAAGGTGGGCTACGGCATTGAAGCACCGCAACTGGGGCGCAACGATTACGATGGTGTGGACGTGAAGGGCTGGGTGGCGGCCATCAGCGTCAGCTCGCCCGATGGCATTCATCCGCACAGCCGGTACATCGAGCACAACGACCTGCGCAAGCGCGCCGAACTGGCGATCAGCAAGGGGGCCGTGGCTGTGCTGTTCTACAACGACGACAAGGATGCGGAATCTCCCGAGTTCAGGCTCAGCGAGAAGGTACAGCCGTTGGATGCACCGGTGATCTTTCTCAAAGGCGATCTGCACGATGGACTTGTCGTGGACGGCAATCCCATCGTGATCAACACCGACATCGTGCGCGAGCAGAGGACCGCGATGAACGTGGTTGGGTATCTGGACAATGGCAAGGAGAACGTGGTGGTGATCGGCGCACACTTCGATCACTTGGGCTATGGCGATGAAGGCTCGTTGTACCGCGGAGAGCCGGCGATACACAACGGCGCCGATGACAATGCCAGCGGCATTGCGGTGCTGCTTCAACTTGCCAACGACCTGAAGGAAATGGACGTGGCCCGTGGCAACGATTACCTCTTCATCGCCTTCAGCGGCGAAGAGAAAGGCTTGTACGGCAGCAATTGGTGGACGAAACATCCGACCGTCCCACTGGAGAAGCTGACGTACATGATCAACCTCGACATGGTCGGCCGGCTCGACTCCGCGAAGACCATCGCCATCAGCGGCGTGGGTACCTCACCGAGCTGGGCCGAGATCGAACACATGAAGATCAACGGGTTGAAGGCGAAGACCAGTGCGAGCGGCATCGGACCGAGCGATCACACTTCGTTCTATCTGAAAGATGTGCCCGCCATCCACTTCTTCACCGGCAGCCACAGCGACTACCACAAGCCCAGCGACGATGTGGAGAAGATCAACTTCCCCGGCATGCTCGACATCACGCGCTACATCGAAAGCTTGGTGACCTCGTTGAACGACGACCCGAAACTCACCTTCACCAAAACCCAAGAAGCGGACAGCGCGGAAACGCCGCGCTTCAAAGTGACCATGGGTGTGGTGCCGGACTATATGTACGATGGAAAGGGTTTGCGGATCGATGGCGTTTCCGATGGAAAGCCGGCGGCAGCGGCCGGGTTGAAAGCTGGTGATATCGTAACGAAGCTGGGCCCGCAGGACGTGAGCGACATGATGAGCTACATGAAGGCGCTCGGCTTGTTCAAGAAAGGCGAAAGCACCCAAGTGACGGTGTTGCGGGATGGCAAACCGATGACGATGGACATCACCTTCAAATGAGCGGCGAACGGATTGCGGTCATCGGCGCTGGGAGTTGGGGCACCGCATTGGTGAAATTGCTCTCCGGTACACAGCAACGGGTCGGCTGGTGGGTGCGCCGTGCGGAGACCATCGAGCACATCAAGAAGTACGGCCACAACCCGGACTACATCAGCGCAGCGCAATTCGAGGTGGGACGCCTCGCGATGTGCGAGGACATCCAGACTGTGGTCCGCGAGGCCGATACGCTGATCATCGCAGTGCCTTCCGCCTTCCTGAAAGCCACGTTGGAACAGCTGGACAAGTCAGCACTGGCCGGGAAAAGCGTGTTCAGCGCGGTGAAGGGGATCGTTCCCGAAACGAACCAGATCGTTGGCGAATACCTTTTCGAGCATTGGGGAGTTCCCAAGGCGAGCTTCGGTGTGATCTGCGGTCCATGCCATGCTGAAGAAGTGGCGATGGAACGTTTGAGCTACCTCACCATCGCGAGCCAGAACGCGAACAACACGAAGGCCATGGGCGATGCCCTGAACGGGCGCTTCATGAAGACCACACTCAGCGACGACATCTATGGCACGGAGTACGCAGCCATCCTCAAGAACGTGATCGCCGTTTGTGCGGGTATCAGCGTTGGGCTCGGCTACGGCGACAACTTCCGGGCGGTGCTTGTTAGCCGCGCCATTCAGGAGATCGATCGTTTCGTGAAAGCCGTTCACCCGATCGACCGCGACATCAATGAACCCGCGTATCTCGGGGATCTGCTGGTAACGGCCTACAGCACCTTCAGCCGGAACCGGGAGTTCGGCAACATGATAGGCAAAGGCTACAGCGTGAAGTCCGCGCAGCTCGAGATGAACATGGTGGCCGAAGGCTACTATGCCGTGAAGTGCGTACACGAGATCAACAGCACTTTGAAGGTGGACATGCCGATCACCAACGCCACGTACCGCATGCTGTACGAGCGCAAGGCGCCGATCATGGAGATGCGCTTGTTGAGCGATCGCTTGGCGTGATGGGACTCCTCCGCTTCCACTGGGACTTCTTCGGCCCCGATGCCGCGCCCACTGCGGAGCACTTCGTGAAGCACCTGCACCAGTTCTGTGACAGGGAAGGCATCACTGAACGCGATGCATGGACGACCGCTCGGTTCGAGGGGTAACTGTCCTTAATTGACAACGAACAGAGAGGTGAGTTGGGCTCCGGACCCACCAATGGCAACCAAGCAGTACAGACCGGGTGCACACTCCATGGTCGCACTTCCAGACAACTGGATCGAGGTTGCGCCGTTCGGCACGGCCTGCTGAACACACAAGCGGCCGTCAGTTCCCCGGATCTCGATCCTGTCGATCTGAAAATCCGGCGGACCAGCAACCGTGAACGAGCTGCTGGCCTGCACCGGATTGGGCCATACGCTAAGTCCAGACGCTGCTTCTCCGGGTTCCGGGATGGACGCCACCTGATATCCGGGCAGGGGGATATAGCATGCAAGAGCAACATCCTCGTATGTCGAGGCCCACCACTGCGAGGGGCCATTGCCAATAGCGATCACCTTACCATCCGGTAGCACGCAAATGCTCTTCGCAATATGAGAGTTGCTGATGTTATGTCCAGCCAACCCATCGCCACCGAACGAAACAACCAGGCCACCGCTGGGAGCGAAGCATGCAACACTCATGTCTGGATCGGTCGGTACGGTTGGTAGCTCCGCAGCTATCACAATACGACCGTCAGGAAGCAGTGCCATATCATGGAGGGCGTCATAGATGAAGCTCGAATAGCCGTGCAGAACCACTCCTCCAGATCCAAAGGTGTTGTCCGGAGAACCATCCGGAAGAAGCCTCACAAGTGCAAGCTCTCGTGATGTGGGATTCGTTTGGGTTGCAGTTCCCCCAAGAAGGATCGCACCATTGGACAATAGCGCGATGCGCTTGGCCACTGATCCATCAAGAAGCGATGTCATGGAGATCCCATTATTGCCAAAGCCCGTATCGACAGTGGCATCCGGATGGAAGCGCATCACGGCGAATTGGTTCGATGCGCAAAGTCCTGATATCAGGAACTTCCCGTCGGGTTGCACCACGATGTCCGTTGGTTCGGTGATCGGGGCGCTCGGGTGAAGCTTGATGCCGAAGTCACCGAACGTTGTATCCAGGATACCGGCGACCGTGTACCTGAAGAGCATCAGGTCGCGATCCGCTGACGGCCAATAATATCCACATCCAAGGATATTGCCATCCGGAAGCACGGCGATACCGGTTGCACGGGAAGGACCATCGGGGCCAACGGAGACGAACGTGAGTCCTCCGGTCCCGTAGGAGTTATCCAGGGCACCCGTATCCGTGAGCCGGAATGTAACCGCTTGGTTATAGATGGGGTCGGAATAGAAATACTCGAACTCGTAACCCACCCCAACGATCTTCCCGTCCGGCTGCAGGGCTATGTCTTCCAAGAAATCGCCACCGACGCAAAAGTTGACCTCGGCTACCCCTTGGTCCCCGAACCCAGGGTCAAATTCGCCCCATGCATCGAAACGGGCAACGACCACTGAACCGTTGTTCTGATAGACCTTCCCCAAACGACAAGCGACAAGGGTCCGTCCATCCGGTTGTGCCAGCGATTCCGTCACCACATCAGACTCCATGCTGATGTAATGTCTGGAGATCCCGTTCGACCCGAAAGAGTACCACGGATCGCCATCCTGCGCACGCATGACAGGCAAGCTGGAGAACAAAACAATAGCAGCGCAGGCCCGAAGTGGTGTCATCGTTCAACGAATGTAGCGACCTTGGTGGGCAATGTTGCTTCGCTTCCACTGGGATTTCTTTGGCCCTGATGCCGTGCCGACCGCCGAGCATTTCGTAAAGCACTTGCACCAGTTCTGCGATAAGGAGGGCGTGACCGAGCGTAGTGCGTGGACGACCGCGCTGCCTGTACGCTGCACCGCTACGCTGGAGTGCGATGAGCAGCACATGGTATTGGTGCGCGACCGCCTCAAGCCCAAACGCGCCGAGCGCGTCGGCTAAGCGGCGAGTATGAAATCCGTGCCTTCGACAAGTCCGCGCGAAAGGAGATAGGCAGCTATGCGATCCCCCGTACCCCGTTGGCTGATGAAGGAAATGGTGAAGGCCTCTCCCGGCGCCGGTAGTGCGTCGTGCGGGATGAAGGCATAGCCCGGGACCTCTCGGCGCTTCACATCGGTGAACGCCGAGACCACCACTCCTTCAGCTTCCAGCATTCGTGTACGACCCCTGCACAGGTTGCTGGTGCCGGCGATGATGAGCGGCCTCCCGTTCAATTTCCTCTTCAACCATTCCGCCATCCACTTCGCCTTGGTGCTGAAGAAGGCTTCAACACTGTAGTTGGGATGAGTTCGGCTCAGGCGGTTCGGATGGTCGTGCCAGGTAAGAAGCTCCTCGGGCAGCTTCGCAAAGCGCACATCGTGGTGCATCCAGCGCAGCCATAGCTCATGGTCTTCGGGCAATGGCTCCGTGGAATAGCCGCCGAAGCGCTCCACAAGTTCCCTGCGGAACATCACCGTCGGGTGCGCGAGCGGTGCGTCCACGAAACGCTTTATGTAATGGTCGTGCGGCGAGATGATCGCATTCTGCCACTGAACGAACCACGCCATGCCGCTGCTCTTTTCCACCGTGGTCTCAAAGCGTGTGCGCGTGCCCAGCACACCAACATAAAGATGTGCCTCCAGGTATGCGACTTGTCGTGCGATGCGTTCCGGGTGGCTGGTGTCGTCGGCATCCATGCGCGCAATGAGCGGCGCAGTGGCCAATGAGAGCCCAGTGTTCAAGGCGTGAGCGATCCCCACCTTTGGCTCGTGGACCATCCGAATGCGGGGATCCCTTTGCGACCAGCCGTTAGCTATCGCTGCACTTCCATCGCTGCTCGTGTTGTCGATCAACAGCAACTCCCAGTCGCGGTGGGTTTGTGTCGCGATACTCTCGATCGCCGCATACAGCGTTTGCGCTGCGTTGCGGAACGGGAGGAGAATCGAGACCGTGGACATCAATCGCGTAGCTTCAACTAGCCGCAAGCAATGGGTATTTCGGGCAGGCAGCTACCTTCAGCAATTGAGCGCTTTGCCATCCATGCCTGCAATGTTCATCCGCTGGGTCGTTCTCATTTGTCTGGTCATAAGCATCAAATGTCAGGCACAGTCGTCGGCTTCTTCGTTCCAACTGACTAGGCAAGACTCGGCCATCCTGTCGATTCTGTCCCGCGCCAATGAACTTGCAAGGCGCGATCCGAGAGCGGCCCTTCGGTTGGCCAAGTTGGCTCAAGCGCAGGCTACGCTCTCTGGTCGAAAGAAACTGCTCGCCGCGTCATTCGAGACGCTCGCGAAGATTCGCTTCGAGCAGGAAGATCTCCTCGGCTCGATCGCTGAAGCGGATTCCGCCATCGTCGTGTACCGATCGCTATCAGATAGCGTGGCGATAGGGCGGACTGAGCAATTGATCGGGGATGCGCTTATCAAATCGGGCAACTACATCGACGCCTCGGTGCAGCTAGAAGATGCCCTGACCATCGGCACAAAAATCGGCGATCCCAACCTTTCGGCCTGGGCATATCGATCCCTAGGGTCGCTGCACTACTACCAGCGCCAGTTCGAACGGGCTTGGACATACTATCGGCGATCCGCAGCGCTATTCCGCCGGGCAAAGAATTGTTCGGGGTTGGCTAAAGCATACAGCAGTATGGCCATCCTTGCGGCCGAAGATGCAAACGATGAACGGTCTGCAAGCAGCCTGGCCTTCTGCGACTCTTCCTTGTCGGTTGCAAGAGTCTGCGACGATACGATACAGCTGGCCAGCGTCCATATCAACCTGGCGCTTGTGCTTATGCAGGCGAAGGATCTGGTCCGGTCCAAGTTGCACACGGACAGTGGGCTGATGCTTGCGCGCAGCATTGGCGACTCCTTGCTCATAGTACACGCGTTTGAGAACAAGGGGCAAATGGCTATGCGGTCCTTTGCCTACGCCGATGGGTGTGCCAACTGCACTGTGATGCTTAGATATGCTGAACGGCACAACATGCTTCGAATAAAACGTGATGCGATGCGGTGCATCATGGACGCATATCGGCTCTCCCGGAACTGGCCTGAGGCATTCAAGGCGCTGGAGCGCTACAACGAACTACGTGACTCAACCTACAATTCCTCTTCTCGCGAAGAGATCCTTACGCGCTCACTTGTCGAGGCTGCCCAACGAGAACAGGACGCGGACAGTATCGCGAACAGCAACGCCATGCAGCGCGTTACGGGAGAAAGAACCATCGAGCGCCTTCGTGCCAATCGCAACCGGAACGGTGTGCTTGCGGTAGGCGGTATCGCTGCTGTGCTATTGTTCGCCTTATGGGTGAACCGACAACGGATACGCGCCAAGCACCAACGCGATGCGGCTGAACTCAGGTCGAAGGCATCGGAGTTTGAATTGAAGGCCCTTCGCGCTCAGATGAACCCGCACTTCATCTTCAACGCCCTCAACAGCATCAGCGGCTATGTGCAGGCGCACAAAAGCGACTTGGCGGCCGACTTCCTGACGAAGTTCGCCCGCCTCATGCGCTTGGTGTTGGAGAACAGCCACCATGCCGAGGTGCCGTTGGAAAAAGATCTCGAAGCACTGCGGTTGTACATGGAACTCGAGTGCGCCCGCTTGGACGGCAAGTTCAGCTACGCCATCCAATTGGACCCCGCGATCGACCAAGGCAACACGCTGGTGCCACCGCTCATTCTGCAGCCCTTTGTGGAAAACGCCATCTGGCATGGTATCTCGCCAAAGGAGGGCTCGGGGCACATCAATGTTCATGTTCGTTGTGAGCAGGCTCGACTTGTCATGACCGTGGAGGATGACGGCGTTGGCCGGAAAGAGAAGCCGATCGCTCGGGGCTTGAACAGTGGGACGAGTAAGTCCTCGCTCGGCACAGCGATCACCCGGGATCGTTTGGCAAAGCATGGAGAACAGCATGGTGGCGTGGCGGGGTTCGAGTACATGCCCACCGAGCAGGGCACGCTAGTGCGCGTAGAGCTTCCGTTAGTTGTTGAGCCGTGGGCTGAGTAGCCGCCACTTGCTCTTTGAAGAACACCAGTTGCTCGTGGGCGCTTCGCTGTTGGACCGGGGCTATAGAGTTTGGCGACAACAAACCCAACTGCCATGAGAACCCGCATCCCGCTGGCCTGCTTCGCATTCGTCCTCTATCACGCCGCCTGCGCACAATTCCACCTGGAGATCCACTACTCCATGCTGCTTCCGTTAGGCGGTTACCCTGGAGCCGATTTCGACAACGGTAAGGTCACATCGCGGACGATCAACTACG
>JBDTSG010000039.1:0-12743 GCA_039931265.1 Flavobacteriales bacterium | reverse complement strand
CAGCGGCTACCCACTGAAAAATACCCTTTTCAGGGTATGGATTCGTGTTGTGCTGACCACGGAGTTTGGCTGTACGCTTACCAACCCCCAACCTCCATGAACAAGCCCGATCCATTGCCCACTGCAGGAAGAACACCTTGCCGCACGCGCCAACTGGTGCATGTGGCGGTAGCCGATGCCCGCGTACCGATGCTGCGCGGCCTGGCCGATATGGTGAACGGCGTACCCGGTTTCCGTGCTGATGTGCTGGTACACGATGGTGCCGCGCTGCTGCGTGCGTGCAACGCCGAGCGGCCGCCCGATGCGGTGCTGTTGCACGCTGAATTGGAGGATGGACGCGGCGTGCAGACCGTGGCCCTGCTGCACCACTCGCGGCCCGGCCTGCCCGTGCTGCTGCTGTGCGAGCGCGCCGATGCGGTGTTGGCGCAGCGGGCAGTGGGCGCCGGTGCCGCAGGGCTGCTGTGTACCACCCTCGATGACGCAGACCTGTGCCAAGCCTTGCGCGCTGTGCAGGCCACGGGTTTCCACATGAACGCGTTGCTGCGCACAACCTTGGGCACGCACCGCGTGGATGCCCTGCGCGGCAAAGGCCGCAAGCACCATGGTCTTACGGCCAGCGAACTGCGCGTGCTGGTGCTGTGCGCCGATCGCGCGCGCTACACGCACCGCGAAGTGGGCCGCCGCTTGGAAGTTGCGCAGTGTACCGTGCGCACCCATCTGCAGCATATACGTGCGAAGTGGAAGTTGAAAACCACCGGTGCCGTGGTGCGCCATGCCATGCGCAACGGCTGGGTGAATTGATCACGTGATCCACTGTTGCACACGCGTGCAGGATGTTATGTCCCTGAATGCAAGGCGGATGGCGCGATCATGCGCCCATGATCAGCCGTGTTGTTGCGCTGTGCACGGCTGGTGGCGGCACCACCACGTCTTGTGTCGGCGCCACCACGGCTGGTGACAGCACCACCACGCCTTGTGCCGGAGCGACCACGGCTGGTGAAGTCGCGACCACGTCCGTTGACGGCACGACCACGTCCGGTGACAGCGCCACCACGTCTGGTGCCGGCACGACCACGTCTGGTGACAGCACGACCACGTCTGGTGACGGCGCTACCACGTTTGGTAACGGCACGACCACGTCTGGTAACGGCACGACCACGTCTGGTAACGGCACGACCACGTCTGGTGCCAGCACGACCACGTCTGTTGTCGGCACGACCACGTCTGTTGACGACACGACCACGGCTGTTGACCGCACGACCACGTCTGATGTCGGCACGACCACGGATGGTGGTGCCGCACGCCGATGCGGGGTGCACGGGACCCACCGACCACAGAACGCAGGGGTGCGCGATCCCCGGCCCCCTTGCGTGGTGGCCGGTGGCCGCGCCAAGCGCCCACCGCGCTGTGCAACACGGAATGGAAGAGGACGGCGCGGCATTGATCCGGTACCGCTGCATCCATTGATGGGCGGTGATCGGCGCACTGCAACTCATCGCCAAGTGATGATGCCCGCCGTGCGAAGCGGATGATACCGCTGTTGCCCCACTGTGGCCCGGGGCCGTTGGTTGCACCCACAAACCTCGGCCGAACCAACGGCCCCAACACCTCCCAACATGGGACAATTCACTTTCAATGTGCGTCTCGGCACCACCGGGATCACCCCAACGGCCCTGGTGGAAAAGGGACGCAACAATGTGACGATGCTTACCGGCAACGCCGCATTCCCCACGCCAACGCCAACGCTCGCGGCCATCACGGCCGCCTACGATGCGTTGGATACGGCCAACCAGGCGTACGACTTCAACCGCGGCAAGGCGGAGAAGGAGGCGCGCGATGCGGCCTTCGCCACGGCGATGGAGCAAATGCGCGAACTGGCCGGTTACGTGCAGGCGCATTGCAACAACGACAAGGAACTGATCATCAGTTCCGGTTTCGATGTGCGGCGCCTGTCCCAACCCATCGGCCCACTGCCCGCACCGGCCAACGTGCGTGCGCTGGTCACTTCCTACCCCGGCCGATTGGAGCTGCGGTGGAACGGCGTGCGCGGCCGCATCATCTACGGCGCGGAGATCACGGACACCGATCCGCTGAACGCGGGCGGTTGGGCACCCCTTGCACAAACGAGCAAGAACCGCTACACGGTTGAAGGGCTCAAGAGCAACACCGTGTACAGCTTCCGGATCACCACGATCGGTTCCGACGGCGCCAGCCCGGTGAGCGATATCGCCACGGCGAAGGCCGCTTGATGCACTGCCAGCACCCTTGCCCCGGGTCCCGACCAAGTCGGGATGCCGGGGCCGGGGTGGTAGTGATCGGAACCACATCCACATCCGCATGAAAGCCCCAAGACATCATAGCAATTCCGAAGAACGCGACTACCTGCGTTGGTACCTCGGCACGGCCAGCCGTCCGTTCGACCCCACGCCGCTGGTGCAAGCCGCCGTGGAGCAATGGGCCCACCGCCCGGAGCTGATCACCGCGCTGGCCCGATGCAGCCGCCAGTGGCCGCAGAACGATCAGTACACCTGGCTGTACGATCGTGCAATGGAAAACCGCATCGGCCGCCAATGGCGCAACGCTGGTGGCCAATGGCTCACATGCCCGCCCTTCGGCGAGCTGCTGGTGGATCTGCGCAGCAACATCGCCGATCCCACGCGCTTCGCGATCGCGGGCATCGAATTCATGGACCATGAGCTGGGCCCGGGCATGCTCCCCGTGCCGTACAACCCGCGTATGCGTGTAGTGCGGTAAGCCGGGAAAGTGTTTCAGGGAACCACTTCACCACCAAGCCCCGTCTTGCTCGGCGCAAGCAGCAAGAGCGAGCCTTGCACGGCCATGGCCGCCGCGTAACGGAACGCACCTCAGGAGAACCGCCCTTTCTTCCCGCGTGGGAAGAACGGGGCGGTTCCTTTTTTGTGCAGGTGCAATCGCTCGCTCTATTATCCCTTGCCGCACCGGCATTTGCCGTCGTGCGGTTTCTTGTCGTGGCAGTTGCATTTTTTGTCGTGGAGATCGATGGCGATGTTCACGCTCGTAACGCGTACGCAACTGGCATCGGCACCGTGCAGTCCGAGACAATCGAGGAGCTTCCCTGCGATCGGCGTGCAGTCCGGCGCACCCGGTGGATCGAAGGTGCCGCCCGGCACAAGGGGCACGGGATCGCGATCGGGTTGTTTCACCACCACGCCCGGCGCGGCGCCCGCGCCCCAGGAAACCGGGATCTGGTAACTGCCATCGCCCTTGTCCTTTACCGGCCCATCGATCACCACTCCCGGCAGCGGGGTCACGTCGAAGCGATCGCCACGCCCGGGCCCTAAGGGGTTGCCGTGAACGTCGGCCGGAACGATCACGATCGTGCCGCTGTTCCCTGTGCCACCGGAGACATCGATCACCGAGGTATGTGTGCGCCCAGGATCGATACCCGGCTCCACATGCACGGACCACATCGCTTCGCGTGTCGCCTTGCAGCCGTTGCCGAAGGTGGCCACCGCCCTGAAGTTGTAAGTGCCTTCCACGCGCGTGAGGTCCTTCAACGGGTTGTTGAAGAAGCCATCGGCTTCCAACGCACCATCGGCATGGTCGCCATCATCGAACAGCGGTAGGGTGGTGGTGCGTGGATGCACGGGCAGCATGCCACCATGGCCGTGCGCGATCGCTTGCAAGGTTGCGTGGAAGCCGTTCACGGGATCGGCACCGCCGGATGGGCTGCGCAAACCCGCTTGCGTGGTGAGCTCTCCCAGCGCGACGGTTGGACTTTCCACGATCAATTCCACCTGCGCGTTGTGCGGAACCGTGCCGTTGGCGTAGTGCAAACCGACCATGGGATGTACCACATCGCCGGTATAGATCCGTTTTCGGGTGGGCAAGCGCATCAGCTTCGGTCCACCTGCACAGATCACCAAAAAGAAATAGCGCACATCGGTAGGAGCTGGCGGGAACTCACCACCGGTGGGAACACGGTCAACGGTAAAGGACCATTCGCCGTCGCGCTCGCCAGCATGGGGCAACGGAATGCGCCAGAACGCCCAGGTGCGGCCACGCACGGGTTGCATTTTGCGCGCATTGATGGGCTTGCCGGTGGGTGTGAGGATGTGCGCGTTCAAGGGTGTTGCGGGATCGTCCCAGCCGAGCACGACGGTAATGCGCTCTTCGCCGCAAACACGGAACGTATGGGGCGATGAAACGGCCTGCGCGGCACGTAACGAATGGTCCGGGTCGATGAGCGCGCCGCTCTCGAAGATGTTGCCGAAGGAGACACCGAAGAATTTCTTCAAGGCAATGCCGTCCAATGCGCGCGTGAAATGGCCGCCGTGGCTGCTTGCCACATGGTGCAGCAACGGCGCATCGATATCGGCATCGGAGCCGAGGCCGATCACGTTCAGCTTCGTGCTGCCCAAGAAGGGTTCCACTTCGGCGATCATTGGCAGCGTGTTCTGCAAACCGTCCGTGAGCAATAGAATGGCGCGGTTGGTACCTGCACCTATCGCGAACTGCGCAACGCCGATACCCGCCCCGATGCTGGTGCTGCCGCCTGCGGCAATGGCACCGATGAGCCCGGAGGTGAAGGGCGCCATGCCCACCAAGGTGGGCTTCGCGGCGGCGGCCAGCGTTAAGGGTGCATCCAAGGCGGCAGTGGAGCTGAAGGTGACCAAGCCCAGCCGGTCACCTGCCCCATCGCGCACCAGGTTCACGAAGAGCGAAGCGGCATCCTGTGCTTCCAGCAACTTGGTGCGGCCCGTGGGTGGTGCGGCGCTCGCCATGCTGCCGGACTTGTCGAAGACGATCATTACATCCAACGGCGCAGGCGGCGCGGGCGGGTTGTTGAGCGTCGCTTTCACTGCCGACACGGGCGCATAGGTCACGGAACAGCCCGAACCCTGACTGAGCGCCGCACCCACCAGTTGGCCGCTGCTATCGAAGAGGCCTGAGCCCGAGCTGCCGCCAGCGAAGTCGAAGCCGTTGACCCCAAGGTTGGAGAAGCTGCCGTCCTGTGTCTTTTTTGCCGCACCGTTCGGATGGTGCATTGTGAAGATCGTCTCACCCACCATGAGGGCCGCATCGCGCAGGGGGATCGGCGCGGGCAAGGCGCCGGGTGCGGCGTTCAAGCGAACGACCACCCAGTCGATGCTCGGTGGCGGCTCCGTGCCGTTGGGTGGAGAGCCCGAGGCCACTTCCCCCAACACTTTGAAGAAGCGTGTGACGTGCCCTGCGGGGCGTGTGCCATCGCATGCGGTCGCGTAATCGAACGACACGGAAGCACTGAGCCTGTCCGCTCCGCTGGGATCGGTGAGGCAGTGCCGCGCAGTGAGAAAAAGATCCGCGCCGATGAGCGTGCCCGAGCAGCTGCTCACGTGATCATCATGCACTTCCACGATGATGCCGGTAGCAGCGGCCGCGCGCTGGCGTGCCGCGTTGCTGATCAGCGGCAGGCTACAATCGGCATTGCGCCAGGCGAACCCCGGATTGCATTCCAGCCGTGTTTCATAAGTGGGTTCCGTGTACGGATCACCATGCAGGAACACATCCGGGTTGGTCAAACTGCCACGGTCCGTGCCGGGGGCGTGCCCCGGTGGTATGGCGCGTTCCCCACTGCCGTATTCGAACAGGCGCGCACTCCCGGTTCCACCGGTTATGCGGATGGTGATCGGCAGGTTCGCGGTATCAATGGGCCGCGTCCACAGGTCGGTGCCGGACCCGGAAGTGAAGACATCGGTACCATAACCCAGGTCCACACTGAGCCGAGCACCTCCGTTAAGGACGATCCGGTCGAAATGCAGCATGACGAAGAGCGCAGGCCCGTTGGGTCCGGCGCCGGGCGTGAGAAGAAGTGGTGCGTTCTGGTCGACGGTGCGGCCGTCGTCAACACGTCGTCCGAGGTAGTGGCTCATGGGGAATGGATTTGGCCCCAAACGTCCAACAGGCTGTTCGCCCCTACAATACCCTGTTCAGGGTATTTTTTTCAACCCTGCTTATCCGTGGCGAGCGTCCGTGGCCCGTGGTCGATGGATCCCGCGGTGATCCTTCTCAAGCCACGAACCGCGCCTTCAACTCGGGTGTGGGCAGCATGCACACATCGGTTTTGCCGAACCACCTGTAGCGGTTGCGCGCAACCCAGTTGTAAACCGCATCGCGCAGGAAGCGGGGTATGATGACGAAGCCGTAGGCCAAGGTCCACAAGCCGCCGATATCGCGGGCGATGTTCAAAGCGGCGTCGCTGCGCATCAGCACTTTTCCATCGCGCAGGTAAACGAAGGAGGCGAACTCGTCCGTGGGCATTTTGTTCTCCTGCAGGAAGTTCTCGCCGACACTGGATTGAAGCGATGCGAAACGGAACCGTTGGGACTTGTCCCGCTTGATCACGAACTGCACCACCCCTGTACACAGGTTGCACACGCCGTCGAAGAGCAGCAAGCGAGCGGGTGTGGTGGTAGTGGTGGCGGGCATTGCGGTACAAAAGTACCGGCTGGCTGGCTTACGGCACACCGTTCAACGGCGCATCGGGCACGGGTACGATCACCTTGTCGCGGAAGGCGGGCACATCGAGCATTTCAAAGGGGTAAGGGGCGATGCTTCCGACCACCGCGCCGGTCCCTAGCGCGGCATCGTAGCGGTAGAAGGGCTCGTACCGGCTATCTCTCCAAGGTTTGCTGTTGCCCTCGAAGCGCAGTGGCATGTGCAGCGGCAGCACGTCGATCACAACCTCATGTGCCATTGTTCCGGCCGGCAATTGCGCTATGGCGTAGCGTGCCATATCGTCGAGCATCTCGCCGTAGTAGGTCAGCCGGTCGGGCCGCACATGATCGCGGTGGCGCAGGGTGCGTATGGCATCAACCGGTTTCAGGAAGTGGATGTAGCCGGTAAGGGCGGCTTGTGTTTTCAACGCGCCGTCCTCGTCGAACAAATCCACGGTATGCCATGCGCCGCCGGTATCCTGCACGCGCATACGGTAGACGACACGTTCGAAGAGGTGGTGGTAGTCGAAGAGTTCGAGCAGCCAGGCCCATTCCCACAATTTGTTGGGACGCAACTTGTCGAGCGCTTCGTAGGTATCGTGCAAGCGATCGTCCACATGGCTGGGCAGCACGATGGCCGGGGGAGTGGTTATTACGAACTGGCCGTAGCCGTAGAGCGGCGGTGAGTATTGGAAGCGGTCGAACTTGCTCAGGGACTGGCCGAGGAAGCCGAGCAGTGTCCACCAGGTGAGCAGGATGACGTAACCGGGCAATCGCCGATCGCCGATCGGCATAGCAGCAGTCCGTATGTCGTCCGTTTTCTTCTTGCGGAACTTCAACCACCACCGCGCTGCCCACGGACAAATGCCCACCCAAGCGGGAACGAAGGCCAGCACCACGGGCCCACCCACCAAGCCGATGCCCCACATGGGCCAACTGAGGAAAAGGCCCAGGCCGAGCACGCAGATCAGCGCGAGCACGCGTGTGTGGCGGAAGAGGAAGAGGGGCAGGGCAAGGATCTCGAAGACGATGGTGGCCCAGTTACCGAAGAGCATGAGCGGCCAGCTATCGAGCAATGGCCAGAGATGCTTCGGACAGAAGAAGGGGATGTTGAGCGAGTAGTAGAACCCCGTGCCGTGCAACCACACCGGATCGAAGAGCTTGAAGATGCCCGCCCCTGTGCTGATGAAGGTGATGCACACGCCCATGAGCACGAGCGGCCAACCGCTGGATGGTGTTTCAGCACTGCGGTCGCCCCGCCAAAGCGCGGGGCTGATGAAGATCGAGAAGAAGTTGAGCGGGTTCTTGATGAAGAGTTCGAGCGAGTGCGGGATAAGGATGCCGCCCACGGCGAAAACCACGATCCAAGACACGCGGATCCAGCGGCCGAGAAGGAGCGACACGAGCGCGCCGAGATAGAGCGCGTTCAACGCGTAAGCGAGCAGCTTGCTTTCCGGCCAGCCCAGCAGCACGAAGTTGCTCGGCTCCATACCGTAGCCCACCGCCCACAAATGCTGCACGCCCGTGTACAAGCACATGAGGGCGTATATGATGCGGGTGGCCGGCAGAAAGCGTGCATCAACGGGAACACTGAGGAAGCGGCGTAAGCGACCTTCTTGCCGATCGAAGAACAGGAGCAATGCGATCACGACCGCACCGCCGAAACACCAACCGGCCAATGACCGCCATCCGATACGGGCAAGGAAAAGATCCGCGATCAGGAGCCCGCAGACAACAAGAAGCCACAGCGCCAGCGATCGGTTGCGCGATGTTGTGATCCCGGGGGGCACGGTGCGTGGGTGCTCTGGAAATTCAAACCTGTTTGGCCAGCACGCCGCACAAATGCCAGAGCAGGCGTGCACCGACGTTGGCATCCCACTCATCCTTCGTACCCGGCGAAACCTCCACCAGGTCGAAGCCGATGACGCGCTTGCCGCTCTGTGCGAGCCGTGTGAGCAGGTAGGTCGCTTCCTCGTACGCAAGGCCGCCGGGCACAGGCGTGCCGGTATGTGGGCAGAGCGTGGGATCCAGTCCGTCTATATCGAAACTGACGTGCACGTTGTGCGGCAGTTCGGCAATGATGCGGTCGCATTGCTTCTTCCACGAGCTGCCTTCGAACTGTTGCTTGCGCAGCTCGGCGCTGCGGTACACGCTCACCCTTCCTTTTTCCTTCTTCACCACGTCGTTCTCCTGTGCACAGAAGTCGCGGATACCGACCTGCACGATCTTCTGCAGCGGTTTCAATGCGAGCGCGTTGTACATGATGCTCGCGTGGCTGTACGTGAAGCCTTCGTAGGCCTGCCGCAGGTCCATGTGCGCATCGATGTGCAGGATGCCGAACGTCTTGTACCGTCCGGCCAGGGCACGGAAGAACCCCAGGGGGGTGCTGTGATCGCCGCCTACAAGCCCCACCAGCTTTCCGGTGTCGAGCCATTCGCCAATGCGTTCTTCCACCCACTCGTTCATCACCTCGCACTCGCGGTTGATGTGTTTGAGCGACTTGGCCGCCTTCTCTTTTTCCTTCTTGTTGCCGCCTGCGCTCAGCAGGTCGATGATCTTCTTGGCCTCCTTCTTCAGCGCGTTGCTCTGCGCCAGCAGCGGCTTGGGCATGGCGTCCATGGCCACACCACGCTTCCACAGGTCGGGGAAATCCGGGTGGAAGAGATCCACTTGGAAACTTGCATCGAAGATCGCCGACGGCGCGCGCGACGTACCACCGCCATAGCTCGTGGTCACCTCCCACGGCACGGGTACCAGCACGATGTCGGCTTCACCCACCGTGAAAGGCAGGCCATAGAGTTGTGCGTTCGCATCGCCCGGGCTGTTCGGGTCGAAGCTCTTGGTCTTGGAGGCTTTGCTCATTGTATAAGGGATGAACCGAAGAAGGGCACAAGGCTAAGGCTGGCAGAGGTATCCCGCTCCAAGTCCCGGCCCTCAGCCCCGCATCACCAAGGTGCTGGGGATGTGCTCCAGCCACACGCTCTGTGTTTCCACGGCCTTCTTCCAACTGTCGAAGCCCACGAGCATAAGGTCGTGCCGTTCCAGGAAGTCGCGGTCGAAGGTGTTGCGGCGGTGCAGCACCAGTCGTCCTTCGGAGGCGCCTTCCATGGACTGCACCGTGGCGAGCAGTTCGGGACTCTGGTCGAAGACGCCAGCGACATCAACGAGCGAAACCTGCGCGCCGCTGTTGTACATCAGCTTCTGCGCGAAGGTTAGCAGGAAGCTGTCGCTGCTGCCGAAAAGCGGAACGAACACATGGCTGATCTCCTGCAATCCCTTTTCCACATAGATCCCGATCGGCACCCGCACTTCGCGTAACAACATGCGCACGCGATCGTCGAACACCGCGTCCTCGAAGAGTTTCTCTTTACCGGTGAGCGTGTCGATCAAGCGCTCTGGGTCGATGATGCGGCGGCCGATGCCCACAAGGCGGCCGAGCAGCGTGCCTTGGTAAATGCTGCGGCCCACACCCACGATCGCCAGATCGTACTGTCCGCCATTGGCCAATTCCACCAGTTCCTTGTCGATGTCGTGCGATGCCTTGAACACCGTTTCCAGTGTTATGGACATGCCCTTCTGGTCGGCGCGGATCGGTGCGAAGCTCTCGCGCTCGCGCTCGGCCATGTTGAACTCGTTGAGCTGCGCGCTTGGGCTGAGGTGCATGGCGGTGATGTGCGCCTTCTCGTTGCGGCGGACGAAAGCGTGCGCGACCCGGACCATGTTGCGACCACGCTGCGGATCGCCGAACGGCACCAGCACCTTGAACTTCCGCTCTTCCACCGCCACTTCATCGCGCGACTTCCGCCGCACGGGCATCAAACGTTCAATGAGCGAGAGGCTCGGCCCGGTCATGACGGTAGTGACCAGGGCCATGATCACCATCATGGCGAAGATCTCGGAGCTGAGCACCCCCAGGTCGAAACCGATGTTGAGGACGATCAGTTCCATCAGCCCGCGCGTGTTCATCAGCGCTCCAAGCATCAGGCTGTCGCGCCACGAGTTGCCCAGCAACCGGGCGGGCACCGCCGCGCCGATGAACTTTCCGCACACGGCAACCGCCACGATCACAGCGGTCCACTTCCACAGTCCCGGATCGTTGAGCAGGCCGATCTGCGTGCGCAAACCCGTGTACACGAAAAACAGCGGTAGCAAGAGCACAAGGGCCACATCCTCGACCTTGTCGATGAAGATGTTCCGGAACCGGATGTTGGTGGGCATGACCAGTCCGGCCAGGAACGCGCCGAACAGGGCATGGATCCCGATCACCTCGCTGGCATAGGCACTGAGCAGCAGGATCACGAAGAACAGCGCCACCACCGGTTTGCTCAGGCTCTCGCGGTCGGCATATATCTCGCCCAGTTTTTTCAGGAAGGGCCTTACCAGCAGCAGCATGGCCGTTACGTAAACAGCAGCCAGCCCGATCGTCCATAGCGAGCTGATGATGCTGCCGGCCTTGGTAATTGCGATGACGGCGGCCAAGAGGCACCACGCCGTGATGTCGTCGATGGCGGCCGTGGTAATGGTGGTGTTGCCCAGCGCGGTGCGGCTAAGGCCGCGCTCCCGCACGATACGCGCCAGCACGGGGAAAGCAGCAATGCTCATGGCCACTCCCATGAAGAGCGCGAACGGCAGGTAGGGGACGGTGCTGGACACGAACTTGCCGTACAGCAGGTAGCTGAGCCCCACACCCAAGGTGAAGGCGAAGACGATACTGCCATGGCTGACGAGCAGCGCCTGCCGCGCACCGGTGCGCACCACTTTCAGATCCAGTTCCATGCCCACCACGAACATGAAAAGGATGAGCCCGATCTGCGAGAGGAACTGCAGGTTGCCCAATGATTCAGGCGGGAAGAGGAAGCTGGAATAGCCCGGGAAGTAATGGGCCAGGAAGGAGGGGCCGAGGAAGATGCCCGCAGCGATCTCGCCCACTACGGAAGGCAGGCCGATCTTCTTGCAAACGAAACCGAACACACGCGCGGTGATGATGATGGTGAGGATCTGCAAAAGCAGTTTCGCCAGCGGGTGCGTCAGGTTTTCCTGGTAGGTGTTCTTGAAGTGCTGCCAATGGCCGGTATCGACCCGTTCGATGGCGTGCACCGCCGGCCCGACCTCCATGGCGTGACCCTGCCGCACAATGGCGTACACCACCGCTGCTGACACGCCTACGGCCAGCGCGTAGAACAGCCAGGTGCGAAGTCGGCTCAATGAAACAAGGGGATGGTGCGTGGGCAAGTTAGCCCTGCGCGCGATCGCGCAAGCGCATGGCGAAGTGAGGTGAACGGTGCGTTGCCCGATTGTAACGAGGAGCGCCGCTCCCTCTCGGAAGCGGCGCCTAACCCGTCTTTACCCCTTGTTGCGCGGACGGGTCTTCCTTGTACCGCTACCTCAGGAACGGCACCAGGTCCAACACGTTGGGAATGGCGAATGAATGCGATGGAGCGCTTACGGTTGACGCCTCAACGGTCCTCGCAACGGAAGCAGTGGTGGCGACCGATGCGGTCTTGGTCTTCTTCGCAGCTGGCCCGCGGAACACGATGGCTGCGATGGGTTTTCCGCGCAACGAATCGGTGCGAGCCTTGTCCAGTTCGCGCTCGTGCTCGTCGCGGGCGCGGTTGCCATCGTCCTTCAAATGGTCGGGATCCGCGGCATCAAGGTCCTCCAGCCCACGTGCGGTCATGGTCCAGGTGCGGCCTACCATTTCATGGTCCCAGGTGTCGGTCACGTTGTCGACATCGTCGAGGATGTGATCGGTGCCTTCGCCGAAGTGCACGGCTCCACCGGTGGGCACCTGGAGCACGAAGCGCAACCACTGCGCGCGGAACTTGTCCTCCTGCGGGAAATCGAGGACCGGAGCCAGCAGCAACGTATCTCCTTTCTGCTCGTAGGTGTAGTTGATGTGCGCTGCGCGGGCAGCGGCCATTGTGTTCATGGCACCGCGCGCTTCCCGCTGCACGATGAGGTGGTACAAGCTGTCCGGGCTGCGCTCCACATCGCACTCGGCCCACCAGCCGCGCACACGGCCACCTTCCAACTGCAAGCCCTCATCGTTCCAATCGAAGCCCTCGTGATCGGAAGTCCATCCGTAGCTCCAAGTCTGATCGGACGAACGGGGTAGTGCCAAGTGCATCACCTTTCCAGTGGGTTGCACGATCGTTGCTTCGGTCCTGCTGCGGGCACGTTGGTGGAAGTCGGAGCCGAGCCCGATGCCCAGCACGACGGTAAGCACAAGGGCCGCCAACCAAGCAATGCACAGCGACCATCCCAACCAGCGTGGTGAGCGCGTATCCA
>JBDTSG010000038.1:0-2220 GCA_039931265.1 Flavobacteriales bacterium | reverse complement strand
ACCACTTCGGGCACATGCAGTGTAGCGCTCGGCACTGGGATCGGCGAGATCCCCGTTGCGCGGAAATGCTCCAGAACGGCAATGCGCGTTTCGCTCTTGGTCTGCTCGATGTAGAACACGTTGCGGCTCCAGAACTGCAGTTCGATTTCGAGCGTGTTCGCGCCGAAGTTGACCAGTCGCACTGAAGGGACTTGTTCTTTGTCCATGGTGATCACGTGTGGATGTGCATTGCAATACGCCAAGAGGATGGATCGCAAACGATGTTCCTCGCAGCCGGCTCAATCCTCGTCCTCCTCTTCTCCCTTACCGCCGCCGCCTTCGCCACCCGGTACGTTCGTAGCGAACCAAGCAACCAGGCGCTGCTTCTCTGTAGCGCTGAGATCGCCATGTTGGTGCATGAACGCATAGTAGCCGGGCGGCATCTCACCTTCTTGAATGGTCTCTCTGCATTCTCCCGCTGCTTCGGTGTTGGCAAAGGCGCTCCACACGGAGAAGTTCAGCACTTCACGCCCCTCAGCGATGTGGTTCTGCATGATGAAGTTGACCGGGGTGACGTTGACATACCACGGATATTGGGTCTTGTAACTGTGGCAATCGTAACACGCACCGATCACCAGCTGCTGAATGTCTGTTGGCGCGTTGGTCACGACCAGCATGTCGTTGGCCGGATCGGGTACCGGAGCGGCACGATCGGGCCGAAAGAACTGGGCGATCACGAAGACGCCGAGAAGTATGAGAAGAATGCGTTTGATCATGGTTCAAGAGTTAGCGTGCATGGTGAGTTCACGTCGGACATCGTACCAATGAAGCGCCGCGTGATAAGCGGTGATCTCGTTCATGGTGTGGAAGTGGTTGCGGTTGCTGAAGTTGGAACGACGCCTGTCAACGCCTCCAAGAAGGCCATCAGATCGATCACTTCCTGATCGGTGAGTTCTTTGCCCAGTTGAGTGGTGCCCATCACGCGGATGGCTTTTTCCAATTCGGTGACGCGACCATCGTGGAAGTAGGGCGCGGTCTCGGTGATGTTGCGCAGCGCGGGCACCTTGAACACATCCTTGTCCGCCTCTGCGCCCGTGACCTGCTTGCGGCCTTCATCCGCAGTGGAACTGCCCGTGAGCGGACGGAAGTCAGCGTGCACACCGAACTTCTGGAGCATCGTTCCACCCACGGCGGCTCCTGTATGGCAATTGGTGCATCCCACCGCAAGGAACGTGCGCAAGCCCGCCATCTCGCTCGTTGTGAGCGCGCTGGGTTCGTCCTTCAGGAAGGCATCGAAACGCGAAGGGGTCATCAGCGTGCGTTCAAAAGCGCCGATGGATTCGCGGATGTTGGTGAATTGGAGCGGATCGCTGTCGGCCGGATAGGCGTCCTTGAACATCCGCACGTATTCCGCCACACCCTTGAGCCGTTGCACCAAGGAGACCTCGGAGGGAACGGCCATCTCCACCGGGTTCATCATGGGCATACCGGCTTGTTGTTCCACATCCGTGGCGCGCCCGTCCCAGAACTGCATGTTGTGCAGCGCGGCGTTGAACACCGTGGGTGAGTTGCGTCCGCCTTTCTGCCCTCGCACACCGGTGGAAGTCACTTCATTGTCAACGCCGATGTGGTCCAGCCGGTGGCAGGAGTTGCAACTGATGGTGCCGTCCGAGGACAGTTGCGGATCCAGGAAGAGCTTCTTGCCCAGGGCCACCTTCTCCGGTGTGTCCGGACCGGCCGGATGCTCCACTTTGTTCGGAAGCGGCTGGAAGAAGGCCAACGCATCTTCTCGCAGTTGCCGGTGCTTGTCCAATTCAGCGGCATTGTGATCAGCGCCAGGAGGCAGCTTGGGAGCGGCCTCATTGCATGCTGCCCAGATCGTGGTCAAGAACACAATGGCGTACTTCATGGTTGGAACGGGGTATCATTCAATGTTAGGCTGGGTGCGAAAGACATGGGCTGACGTTCGTCATCAGGCGGCACTCTTCCGTATTCGGGAGGTGCACCAATTTCCCCGATGCGTGAACCGCGTGCGCTAAGGCAGCTGAAGAGCTCCATCTGGACAGTTGGCGCCTGGTCGTGGTCATCCATGCGCTTGCACCACTTCGGGCACATGCAGTGTAGCGCTCGGCACCGGGGTCGGCGAGATCCCCGCTGCGCGGAAATGCTCCAGAACGGCAAAGCGTATTTCGCTCTTGGTCTGCTCGATGTAAAACACGTTGCGGCTCCAGAACTGCAATT
>JBDTSG010000037.1:0-19323 GCA_039931265.1 Flavobacteriales bacterium | reverse complement strand
ATTGCCCAGTGGAGCCAACTGAAGCGTGTGCAACTGCACGGTCTACCTGCAGGCATGTACCAATGCAAGCTGCGCTTCGGGAAGCGGGAGGAGGCACGCAGGTTCGTGGTGGAGTGAGTGCTCGCAAAACTGAAAATGCCCAATGCCCATTGCCCATGCCAGAGCAGCAGCGTGTGCTCGGCGCCACAGGCGCGACCGATGGACACTCGGCGAAGCGGAGCGTCGGCCGGATGGGGTGCAAATCACACGGGCCTGTTCATTTTGGATAGCGTGGCGGGGCGGCGAGCGTAGCGCACAAGGCTTTCTTTCAGCTACGCATGGCTGTTCCGCTGCACATTATCGAGAGCAACCTGGAGCAGGCGCAGCGCAACCTGCCCGGTCTTGAAGAAAGCATGCGCATGCGTGCGGGCCTCATCCGCGCTGGCATTGCCAAGGATCCCGCGCGCAGCACCACCGACGATTATACCTACCGCCACAAGGGCCAGCAGTGGCACTGCCGGGTGTGCGTAACACCGCAGGGCGTGCAGGCCAACGCCCTGGTGTGGTGGGTGCATGGCCCCAAAGGCTACGGGAACCAAGCCCTCGATGCCCTGCTGCCGCGCAAGAACGGCCTGCAAGCCTTGCACTTCGACAGCCACCTCTTCGGGCGCTGGGGCAAGCGCAGTCCGCTCATGGGCGTACAGATCACCAACATGATCGGCTTCTTCAAGCGCTATCCCATGCCCCCGCTCAAGCGCGTACACCGCTTCTACCCGGCCCAACCCGATTTCGCCGCCGCCCTCGACGAGGGGCTGCTGCTCGCCCGTCGCAACGGCAAGCACATCCTCTCCTGCGATACCTTCAAGGACAACGACCTGCTGAGCAATGAGGAAAAGGAGTTGTGGCGGATCGTGCGGAAGGCGAGCCGTTCTGATGTGATGGCCTGACCCGGTCGCGCCCTCCCGAACCGCCCCCGATCGTAGAGCGGACTCCACAACCTGCCGTCATCAACGAAATACGCGCATCGGTGTCCGTCTTGGCCTGGCGCGATGATAGCCGCACCGCTTTCCCCGGCATTTGAATTGAGGAGCCGACAACGACCCAACCCGACCACCATGGCCAAACATTCTTCGCGCGGTGTAAAACCGCGCGGTACGATCGATGCCAAACAAGCAGACCTGAAGGCCGACACTACCGATGGCAGTGAGCAAGTGCTTACCACCAACCAAGGGCTGCCCATCAATGACAACCAGAACAGCCTGAAGGCGGGAGTACGTGGCCCCAGTTTGCTGGAAGACCATATCCTGCGGGAGAAGATCACGCACTTCGACCATGAGCGCATACCGGAGCGTGTTGTGCATGCGCGCGGCGCCGGTGCGCACGGCCACTTCCAAGTATACAAGCCATTGAAGGCATGGACCAAGGCCGGCTTCCTCAACGATCCTGCACGACGCACACCCGTATTCGTACGCTTCAGCACCGTGGCCGGGTCAAAAGGCAGCGCGGACCTTGCCCGGGATGTGCGCGGATTCTCCGTCAAGTTCTATACGGACGAAGGCATCTATGACCTTGTCGGCAACAACATTCCCGTTTTCTTCATCCAGGACGCGATGAAGTTCCCGGACCTGGTACACAGCGTGAAGCCCGAAGCGCACCATGAAATGCCGCAGGCCGCAAGCGCGCACGATACGTTCTGGGATTTCATTTCGCTGATGCCCGAGAGCATGCACATGATCATGTGGGCCATGAGCGACCGCGCCATCCCACGGAGTTACCGCATGATGGAGGGCTTTGGCGTGCACACGTTCCGCTTCATCAACGAGCGGAACGAAAGCCGCTTCGTCAAGTTCCATTGGAAGCCCCTGCTCGGCGTGCATTCCGTGGCTTGGGACGAAGCCACCAAGATCAACGGCAAGGACCCTGACTTCCACCGCCGCGACCTGTGGGAGGCCATCGAGAACGGCGACTTTCCCGAATGGGAGTTGGGCGTGCAGATCGTGGAGGCGAAGGATGAACACAAATTCCCCTTCGACCTGCTGGACCCGACGAAATTGATACCGGAAGAACTGGTTCCCGTGCAACGGGTGGGCAAGCTCACCTTGGACCGAAATCCGGTCAACTTCTTCGCGGAGACGGAACAGGTCGCGTTCCACCCGGCCCACTTGGTGCCCGGTATCGACTTCACCAACGACCCCCTCTTGCAAGGGCGGTTGTTCTCCTATACGGATACGCAGCTCTCCCGCTTGGGAAGCGCCAACTTCAACGAGCTGCCCATCAATCGGCCGCTGGCCCACGTGCATAACAACCAGCGCGATGGGCACATGCGGCGCACCATCAATGCGCACCATGTGAACTACGAACCCAATACGCTCGGCGGCGGGTGCCCCTATCAGGCCATGATGAAGCAAGGCGGTTTCGCCTCCTTCCCCGAGCCGATGGAGGACATGAAGGTGCGCGCCAAGAGCGAGAAGTTCATGGACCACTTCAGCCAGGCCACGCTGTTCTTCCGCAGCCAGAGCAAACCGGAGCGCAACCACCTGATCAATGCGCTGCGCTTTGAACTGGGCAAGTTGGAAACAGCGGCCGTGCGCGAACGGGTCATCGGCCTGCTCGGCTATGTGGACAAGGAACTTGCGGAAGGGGTGGCTGCCGCGTTCGGCATCTCCGTACCCGATGTGGAAGAACCCTTGAACCGGAGCATTCCGGCGGACACGTCCCCTGCGGATGTGCAACCCTACGAGGAATATGCGGGCGTGGAAAGTTCCAAAGCATTGAGCATGCACGGTACTATCAAGGACAACATCCGCACACGGCGCGTGGCCATCCTCGCCGCAGCTGGTGGCATGGCGGAGGCGAATGCGCTCAAAGCCGCGCTGGTGCGCGAAGGCGCGATGGTGAAGGTGATCGCACCGGTACTCGCGCCGGGGGTGGACCAAAGCCTGATGACAAGCACCTCCGTGGTCTTCGATGCCATCGCGGTGGTGGGCATGGAACCATGGACCTCGTACCCGGATGCGAAAGACTTCGTGAGCGACGCCTTCCGTCATTCGAAGGCACTGGCTTTCGTGGGTGATGCGCATGAACTGTTGGCCGCATGGGGCCTCAGCATGAACAGCACGAAAGCGGTGCCCGGTATCATTACCGCCCCTACGGCGAAAGGGCTGACCTCCGCATTCGTGAAGGCCATTGCCGCACACCGGCACTGGGAGCGCGAGCAAGACCCGGTGACCGGGGCTATGGCCGGCCGTTAACCGCATTCGGTAGCGGTATTCCCACCAGGGCTATTCGCAGTGCGGCCATGTTCCCTTTGTGCACTTGCGCCGGTCCTCGTGCTTCGGGCTCCACAGGGTCCATCAGTAATACCCGCACTCACATCGCTAAGCGCTCGGGTGCTTTTCAGGGAAGCGGATTTTGAGGACACGGGCCGAAAGTCCAAGAGCCTTGGGTCCGGCGTTCTCAACAGGCGATCGCCCTTTTTGTTCGTGGGCTTCTGCGCATCTTGGCGGCATGCCGCTCTTTCAAGCCGCCGTCTCTTGCAGGCGATCCATTTCTTGGGGAGTAATGACCGATACAACGGCACAAGGGCTGCAAGCGCAGATCGATCGCACGGACAATGAGATCGATGCGCTGGTGTGCGCCCTGTACGACCTTACTGAGCAGGAGATCGCCGTGGTGGAGGGAAAGACGAATAGTTGTGTTGGATGAAATGACGAGGTTGTTGTGGACCCTCACCGCGGTGGGCAGGGCGGCCCGCTATCGCTTCACCAGCACCATGCGCGAGTAGCCGAGGCCCTTCATGATACGGGTGATCGTATCGATGCCGCAATTGCTTATGCCGTTCTCGGCGTTCGATACATCGGCGGCTCGAATGCGCAGGCTGGCCGCGAGTTGCACCTGTGATAGGCCGCGTCGTAAGCGTAGCTCGCGAAGGTGGTCGCCAAGCTCCTTGCGGGCCTTCAGCAATGCGGTACGGCTGATCTTGGGCATGCCCGAAAATAGCGATGCTCCGCTTTCGCCGCGCACGGAGGGGCTGCGTGTGGTTCCCACCGCGCAGCCATGCGGGAACTCTTCGCATCTTCACAGTATGACCCCGGAACATGCCGCGCACTTCGCAGGCAAGCGCACCAGGAAGCGGTTGGAGGAAATGACGAAGTTGTTGGAGACGCTGGCGGCAGTGGGCAGGGCGCGCAAGAACAAGAACACATGCACCGCAGGTTGACCCGCGCCATGCGCCACCTGCTCTTCCTCCTCGCCTTCACGATCGCATGCACCGCGAGGGCCCAACCCGCCAACACGGACTCGCTCTGGCGCATCTGGTGCGACACCACTGCGGACTTCGATGAGCGTGGCATGTCCCTCCTCCTGGCCTTCCAACAGGACAGCAGCCTCACCGTGGACCAAGCAGTACGTTCTGCCTTGCCGGGTATCACCGACACCACGTCCCTTGCATACTGGCGCGAACGTGCGATCGCCACCTCGGCCCGGGGCCAGGCCCATTTCGTGCAAGGCCATTGGGCCGATCATGTGCGCCTCACCCGAAAGGCGCTCACGGAAGCCCAGCGCGCCGGGGACCCGTTGCTCGAAACACGTTTTGCGTTCACCCTGGCCTCCACGTTCGCGGGACAGGGCCAGTTCAGCGCAGCCGTGCCCTACTACCTGCAGACCTTGCTGGGCTTCGAAGCCTTGCGCGATACAGCGGGTATACAGGGGGTCCTTTCCAGCATCGCCTACACCTACATGCAACTCGGCGATGCGGAACGCGCACGGATCACCTACCTGCGCTGCCTGCGCCTGGCCGAAGGGCGGGACACCCAGCAAGAGTTCGATGCGCTCATCCGTTTGGCCACCAACTTCAGGAGCACCATGGATACCACGGAACAACGGGTGTACCTGCAACGCGCCGAAGTGCTGGTGGAACAAGGCAAAGCGAAGGACATTTTCAACGAGATCGGGATGTACTACGCGTTCAAGCACTTGGCGGAGAAGGATTGTGAGCGGGCCCTTGCAAGGGTCGAGCACGCGCTACAGGAGCAGCTATCCGCTGAACCGCGTTCACCGGGCTGGATCAGTTTCCTCTTTGGGATGAAGGCCAAGGCCTACGTCTGCGCGCATCGCTACAAGGAGGCGATCGCTTTGGGCAAGGAGGGTCTGCAACTGGCCACGGAACATGGTCTGCTCAAAGAATCGCTGGACAACCTGTATCCCTTGGCACAAGCCTGTGAAGCGATCGGGGATACACGGCAGGCACTCCTGTACACACAGCGCTACCACGCCTTGAAGGATTCGGCCGCCACTGCGGCCACGGCATCCAACCTGGCCGGCGCACTGCTCTCCTCCGATTTCGAAAAGCAACAATTCGCGGACAGCCTTGCCACCGCCCAGCAACGCGCGCAGGACCGCCTGGTGGCCGAGCAGGAAGTGCAACGCCAACGCACCCAGCGCAACGTGCTCTTGGGCTTCGGTGCCTTCGGGCTCGTCTTCGCCGTGGTGGACTACCGTCGCCGCCGTCGCATCAAGTCCGAACATGCGCGCAGCGAAGCGCTACTGCTGAACATCCTTCCGCAAGAAGTCGCCGAAGAACTGAAAGCCAAAGGCCACGCCGAGGCAAAGCACTTCGACAACGCCACCATTCTCTTCACCGATTTCAAAGGCTTCACCCAGGCCAGCGAGAAGCTCTCGCCGCAGGAACTCGTGGAGGAACTGAATACGTGCTTCATAGCCTTCGACAACATCATCACCGCGCGCGGCATCGAGAAGATCAAGACCATCGGCGATGCATACATGTGCGCCGGTGGATTGCCGGACCCGAAGACATCATCACCTGCTGATGTCGTTAGTGCCGCGTTGGAGATGCAAGCGTTCATGACAAGTCGCAAGAAGGAACGCGATGCCCTAGGTTTACCCGCTTTCGAGATGCGCGTGGGCATCCACACCGGCCCTGTCGTCGCCGGCATCGTTGGCGTGAAGAAGTTCCAGTACGACATCTGGGGCGATACGGTGAACACGGCCAGCCGCATGGAGAGCAGTGGAGAAGTGGGACAGGTGAACATCAGCGAGGCGACGTATGCGTTGGTGAAGCTTCAAAGTCCCGCATCGGCGGGGGATGTGAATGGCGAATGGGAGTTGGCGAATGGAACACCAGTGCCTAGCACTTCCCATTCACCATTCACCAATGACCGTTCGCCCGCCTTCACCTTCACCCCGCGCGGAAAGGTGCAGGCGAAGGGGAAGGGGGAGATGGAGATGTATTTCGTAGCGAAGCCGTCTGAGAAAGCTGGGGTGTGAATGGTGAGGTGTGAAGTGTAAAGTACTTCACACCTCACGGCTGACACTTCACACCTCACACCTTAGCAGCGCAAGGAGTGAATGGAGATGTACTTCGTGAAGCGTAACCTCGGCGAAGGCTGACTTCCGGGAAGGCCCCCGGACAAGGTCGCAGCAGAACAGGTGGAAATACCGGTTTGGGGATGGCGGGAACATCCGACCTTGCGCAGGGTCCATGAAGAAGGTCGCACTGCTCCTGTTCCTTGCACTGCTCGGCCCGACCGCGGCAGGATCTCAACCGGACACGTTGGTGATCACGGCGAAGGCGCTTCACGATGAGCGCGCCTTCGTGCGAAGCATCGTGATCTCCGTTCCGGGGATCGATCCAGTAAAGCATGGCAACCCGCGTTACCGGCTTGCCGACGACACGGCGTTCGCCGGCCGCACGTTCGACGACAACGGTTGGCAACCCCTGGACAGCATGGTCGCCGCTGATTTTGTTCGCACCAGCGTCTATTGGGTACGCTTCGATCTGCGTGTGGACCCGGAACTGGCCCGCACGTCCGTTGATCTCGACTTGTTCACCCAAGGTGCCATGGAGGTGTACTTCAACGGCGAACTGGTTGAGCACTTCGGGACAATGCCCATCACCGGGACCAACGAAGGATATCAAGCCGCTCCGTTCGTTCCGCGACGACAGGTGCGCCTGCGGTTCGCGGGTGATGGCCAACGCGAAACGATCGCCCTGCGCTGCGTTCATGACCCGATGTTCCTGGCCAGTTACGAGCGAGCGAACAAGTTGGCACTCACCCTGCACCTCCCGGAGGTGAACGGGACCATCGAGCGCATGGAGGACAGCACCCTGCTCCAATACGGGCTGTTCGTCGGCATCAACCTCATCATCCTGCTGCTCGCCGGTGTCATCATGTCGCGGTCCGAACGCGACCGGAGCTGGTTGATGCTGGCACTCTTCTCCCTGTTCATGGCACTGGTCGGCTTCACCAACATACCGCCCAAGGGTGACTTCGGTCTTTCGCTCAGCGCGGTAAGCGGTATCAGCCTGCTGAACCCGGTGGTCTATCCGCTCGCGCTGTTCTTCCTGGTCGGGGTGATGCGCGCGCTCTTCGCCACGGTGGATCGCCGCAGCATGCTGGTCTTCGGATCCATCACGCTGCTCATGAGCATCGCGAGCTTCGAGGCGTACTTGGATCCAATGGGCGCCAGCAACCTCGATGCGTGGATCACCATCCTCTACTTCTTCGAGGTGGCGCGCCAAGCGTTACGTGCGGTGCGCAAACAGGTGCATGGCAGTTGGATCATCGGTATCGGCGCGGTGCTATTCATCACCAACGGGGTCTTTTTGGAGCAGTACTACCAGTACACGGGAGATGAAATGGCGCGTTGGTTGCGCACCTTCCTGCGGTTCTCGTACTACCTCACCATGCCGGTCACCATCGCGATCTTCCTCGCGGTGCGGTCCGCCCACCAGAGCCGCTTGCTGGCCAGGCAGCGTGACGAGCTCGACAAGGAGGTCCATGAACGCACGGCGGAACTGCGGCATGAGAAGGAACGTTCCGACCAATTGCTGCTGAACATCCTGCCGCACGAAGTGGCCGAGGAACTTAAGGACACCGGTGCAGCCGCAGCAAAACACTTCGCCCAGGCCACCATCCTCTTCACCGATTTCAAAGGCTTCACCGAAGCGAGCGAGAAGCTATCGCCGCAAGAGTTGGTGGAGGAATTGAACACCTGCTTCAAGGCCTTCGATCACATCATCACCGCGCGCGGCATCGAGAAGATCAAGACCATCGGCGATGCATACATGTGTGCGGGTGGATTGCCGGATCCGAAGACCTCATCGCCCGCTGATGTGGTGCATGCCGCGCTGGAGATGCAAGCATTCATGACCAGTCGCAAGACCGAACGCGATGCACTTGGCTTGCCTGCGTTCGAGATGCGCGTGGGCATTCATACCGGTCCTGTAGTGGCTGGCATCGTTGGCGTGAAGAAATTCCAGTACGATATCTGGGGCGATACGGTGAACACGGCGAGCCGCATGGAGTCTTCAGGCGAAGTTGGACAAGTGAACATCAGCGAGGCGACGTATGCGTTGGTGAAGGATGTTGTAGAGGTGAATGGTGAATGGGAGTTGGTGAATGGAACATCAGTGAACGGCACTCCGCATTCACCATTCACCAATGACCGTTCACCCGCCTTCACCTTCACGCCGCGCGGCAAAGTGCAGGCGAAAGGCAAGGGGGAGATGGACATGTACTTTGCGGACAACGCATGAAAAGGATCCTCTTCTTACTTCCGTTCGTCCTGCTCGCTGCTTTCGCGTCCGCTCAAAAGGCACGTCTGGACAGCTTGCTGCGCGTGTTGAAAGCGCAACCCGATGCGAACGCCGAGCGCATGACCACGCTGATCGCGTTGGGGAAGACCTACAGCACCATCGATCTCGCAAAGGCCAGGGACGCGGCACAGGAGGCCGGGCGCATCGCCGAGCGGATCAAGAGCGATGAGGGCCGCATCGGTGCATGGGTCAGCGAGCGTTGGGTGGCCTACTACACAGGCGACATCGGAAAAGCGGATTCGTTGAACCACCTCGCGGAAGCGCTCGCGGAACAAACGAAGAACGAAATGCTGCTCGCCGTGCTGCGGATGTATCCATATTCCGACGAAGATCTGGATACCCCGGCGGCGAAGGAGAGGTACCTCGATCGGATCAAACGATCAATGGGGGTGCTGCGCAAAGCGAACGCCAAGGCCGACCTGGCCGAAGCACTCGCTTGGTTCGGCTTCGACTCAAACTTCAACACCACGGCCGACAGCCTGGACCGCGCCAGAGCGCTGTACGAGGAGCTCGGCGACAAGAGCGGGGTTGCGTTCTGCCTGATGCTCCGCGACACCTACGAACCCTATCTGTCCGATCCGCACAGTTGGGAGCTGGACCTTGCCAAGGCCGTGGAACTCTACACTGCGGATGGCAACGTGTATTGGGCCATGGGCGCCAACCTGAACTGGGCCATGGGGCTGGTGGAGGAAGCCCGGTATCAGGAGGCCGTGCAGCGGCTGCTGGTCACCTTGCCCTTGGCACATGCGTTCGGATCAAGTGACAGCGAAGGACTTGTGTACTGGAACCTGGGTCGCATGTACACGGCCATGAACGAACCGGAGAAAGCGTTGGAGAACTACACCTTGGGTTCGGCTTTCAAGCAACTGGGGCTCCCGTGCCTCATTGGCATGGGCGAAGCGTGGGTGCAGGCACAGCAACCGGACAGCGCGCTTGCCTGCCTGCAGCGTGCCATCGCAGCGCATGCCATGTTCGGTGGCGACGATCTCTATACCGGCGAGATCAACGGGTTCCTGGGAGACGCATACTCCATGAATGGCGACCTGGCGCGGGCGGCGGAACATTACGAAACGGCGGTCGCGATCCACGGCAAGTATCCCTTGAACTACACGCAGGAGATCAAGTACTCGCTGGGTCTTGGTCGGCTGCTCTTGGAGGCCGATGACCATGTACTCGCTGAACGCGGGCTGAACCGCGGACAAGCCCACGATCGCGCGCAGACCCTGTTTGTCCGCGCTCTTGCACGGTCCAAAGAGATGAACGTGCGTAAGCTCCAACAAGAAGCACTTCTGTCGCTGAGCCGACTCTACGAAGGCGATGGGGACCTGCGCAAGGCGCTCGACTACCACCAGCAGTACGCCGTAATGAAGGACAGTGTGCTCAACGCCGACAAGGCCAAGGCGGTTGCCAACTTGCAGATCCAGTACGAGACCGAGAAGAAGGAACAGGAGATCTTGCTGCTGGGCAAGGACAAGGAAGTGCAGGCCAAGGAGATCCAAAAGCAGAAGCTGGTGCGCAATGGCTTCATCGGCGGCTTCGCTCTTGTGCTGGCATTTGCCGGGGTGTTCCTCTTCCAACGCAACCGGATCAGCAAGGAGAAGCAGCGAAGCGAGGAGTTGCTGTTGAACATCCTGCCGGAAGAAGTAGCCGATGAACTGAAAGCCAAAGGCCACGCGGATGCGAAGCACTTCGACAACGCCACCATCCTCTTCACCGATTTCAAAGGCTTCACCGAAGCGAGCGAGAAGCTCTCGCCGCAAGAACTGGTGGAGGAACTCAACACCTGCTTCAAGGCCTTCGATCACGTCATCACCGCGCGCGGCATCGAGAAGATCAAGACCATCGGCGATGCCTACATGTGCGCAGGTGGCTTGCCCGATCCGAAGACTTCATCACCGGCGGATGTCGTGCATGCCGCGTTGGAAATGCAGGCCTTCATGACAAGTCGCAAGAAAGAGCGCGATGCGCAAGGCTTACCTGCCTTCGAAATGCGCGTGGGCATCCACACCGGCCCGGTGGTCGCGGGTATCGTGGGCGTGAAGAAGTTCCAGTACGACATCTGGGGCGATACGGTGAACACGGCGAGCAGGATGGAGAGCAGCGGCGAAGTGGGGCAGGTGAACATCAGCGAAGCGACGTATGCGTTGGTGAAGGATGTTGTAGAGGTGAATGGTGAACGGTCATTGGTGAATGGAACATCCGTGAACGGCACTCCCCATTCACCATTCACCAATGACCGTTCACCCGCCTTCACCTTCACCCCGCGCGGCAAAGTGCAGGCGAAGGGGAAGGGGGAAATGGACATGTACTTCGTGGAACAAATGAGTTAACTCGTGGTGCATGGTGCGGCGCTCATTGATCATAGTAGCCCTGCTCAGCCTTTTAGGGGGTTGCGACCCCGGGCGGTCCGTGGATGGCACACGCGATCAGAGCAGTCTTCCGGATTCCTGGTCGCGGCGCATGAGCGGGCAGGTGGTCGACACATTGGAAGAACTGACCGCTGCCGCGGCTTGGAAAGGTGACAGTGCCTTTTGCGACAGTGTGCTCGAACGGTACGCGGACACTGCCCTGGCCCGCACGAACCGTGATCTTACCGTAGCTCTGTTCTTCAATGCGGTGATGGCGCACAAGGCCTTCCAGTACGGCACCATGGCGAAGCTGGCCGCATTGGCCGAGGCGGTGGACAATGAAACACTTCGTCTGCTCCATCAATACCTCACCGGCAGGCATCGGCAGATCATCGGTGACCCACAAGGTGCACTGCGGATATTCCTACCGTTGTTGCCGAAGTATTCCGCGATGGGAGATAGCGGCGGGATCGCTTCCACCGCCAAGCGGATCGGGTTCATCCACGCCATGGACCTCGACCAACCCGCCGAAGCGATCCCTTATTTGCGGCGTGCTTTGAACGTGGAGTGGGTCGTGGAAGACCGATGCGATATCGCCTTGTTCCTTGGCAGGTGCTTCACCCGATCGGGCGTGCCTGACTCGGTTGAACACTATGCGGCCTTCCTCGATGATGTTGTGCGAACAGGCACTTGCAGGCCACAGCCGGGTCCGCGTCCGGTAGGGTACAGGGACCAACTGCGGTTCAACGCGTTGGCCCTGCGCGCTGGTACCAAGCTGGTCTCCATCGACTCGGTCCGTAAGATGTTCCATCGTGCCATTGATGCGTATCCGCTGGTCAACGGTGCACTGCCCGGTACGGAATACATCGATCCACACACGCATCTGGATCTGTACCTGCGGTTCGCACAGAGCTTGTTGCACGCAGGCCGCAGCAGCGAAGCCCAGCAAGCATTGGCCTACACCGATTCAGCCCTCAGGACCTGTCAGGACCGCGAAGGTCTCGGCGTCGACCTGTACCGAACACTGGTGGCATTCCACCGTGCGCGCGGCGATGCGACATCCGCCTTGAAATATCAAGACCTGCGTATCGCCGCCATGGAACGCTCTGGTCTGCAGGGACGCCGGCGGGATATGGAGCGTATAGAGGCCACCACGGAATTCGAGCGCGAGCAAGCGGCGTTCGCAACAGCACGGGCCACCGAACAGGCCGCAGCGCAGGCCGTTCTCCAGCGGGAACGCACCCGCCGCAACATCTTCCTCTTCGCCGGGCTGGGCCTGCTGGTGTTCGGCGCAGTGGTGTTCCGCCAACGCAACAGCATCCGCAAAGAGCACCAGCGAAGCGAAGAGCTATTGCTGAACATCCTTCCGGTGGAAGTCGCGCAGGAACTGAAGGCGAAAGGCCATGCCGACGCCAAGCACTTCGACAGCGCCACCATCCTCTTCACCGATTTCAAGGGCTTCACCGAAGCGAGCGAGAAGCTCTCACCACAGGAACTTGTAGAAGAGCTCAACACCTGCTTCAAGGCCTTCGACAACATCATCACCGCGCGCGGCATCGAGAAGATCAAGACCATTGGCGATGCCTACATGTGCGCAGGTGGCCTGCCGGATCCGAAGACTTCCTCACCTGCGGATGTCGTGCACGCGGCGTTGGAGATGCAAGCGTTCATGACAAGTCGCAAAGCCGAACGCGATGCACAAGGCTTGCCTGCCTTCGAAATGCGCTTGGGCATCCACACCGGCCCCGTCGTGGCTGGCATCGTGGGCGTGAAGAAGTTCCAGTACGACATCTGGGGCGATACGGTGAACACGGCGAGCAGGATGGAGAGCAGCGGCGAAGTGGGAGAGGTGAACATCAGCGAGGCGACGTATGCGCTGGTGAAGCTTCAAAGTCCCGCATCGGCGGGGGATGTGAATGGCGAATGGTCGATAGCGAATGGTGGATCTACCCATTCACCAACTCCCCTTCACCATTCACCCTCACCCCCGCAAGGCACTTCCCATTCACCATTCACCAACTCCCATTCGCCCGCCTTCACCTTCACCCCGCGCGGCAAAGTGCAGGCGAAAGGCAAGGGCGAGATGGAGATGTATTTTGTTGAGCACTTCGCAGTGGCAAGTCCATGACCCGCTGGACCCTCACCGGATGTTGCGTCTTGCTGATGGCGAGCGCCCATTGCCAGAACGCCAAGGCGGATTCCATCCGCATCCAGTGGCTTGACCCCCGGATGCCGGAGATCGAACGGGTATACTCCTTGGCGAGGTTGTCCTCTTTGGATACCACATTGACCCCGCACTCCGCTGCCATGGTGGCCTTGGGTGGGCAAGTCACGGATACAGCTACGATCGCTTTCAAGCGGGCATTGGGCTATGCCCACTTCGCATTCGGTACGCGGTACAACTGGACCGATGACCGTACCCCAGCGGTCATGCACCTGCAACGGGCGCTGGGATATTTCAATGGGGTGGGCGAAAGGCGCGGGAGCGCACAGGTTAGAAGGACCTTGGGTGGGATGAGCGTTTTAGCCGGGGATCTGGTGTCCGCCTTCCGGTATTTGCAGCCTGCCACGCAAGAGTTCATCGCGTTGAACGACACATCCGGTGCTGTTGACGGCTATCTGTCGATCGGCTACATATTGAGAGTGCAAGGCGATCCGGCCGCTGCAGAGGAACAGTTCCAGAAGGGCCTTGCGTTCATTGGCAGGGGTCATCCACAAGAGCGCTGGGGGGTGTTGATCGAATTGGCCACCTTGTATGTGAAGAAGAAGGATCCTGAAGCCGCGTTGGTCTTTCTGGATCAGGCCAGCGTATTGGTCAGGAGTGGTTCAGCGACGGACGGTCGCGACGAAGTCACGGCGCTCAAGGGGGAAGCGCTGTTGCTCCAAGGCAAGTGCCAGGAAGCCTTGATCCAATTCAACAAGAGCATTGAGCGGACGGGGGACCGACCAAACCGACGAGACTGGAAGGCGTACCTGCTGGCGCGTATCGCGAACGCCTATAGCTGCGCAGGCAACTACGCGCATGCCTACCGCTACGCCATGGAAGGTTCGGAGTTGGCCGCACGGTGGGGGTATGCTGCGGAGCGGATCGACAACCTGAACGCCTTGGTAGTGGCGTGTGAGGGCAAGGGCGACTACCGGGAAGCGTTCGTCTACTCACAACTGGCCCATGCGTTGGACGACTCGATCTCGAACGCGCGTACCGCTTCGGCAGTGAGCGGCGCTTTGCTAACGGCGGAGTTCAAGAGCACACAACTTGCCGACAGCTTGATCAGCGTGCAACGCCAGCAGCAGGCGGAGGTATCGCTTTCCAAGGAACGGTCGCGACGCAACTTCCTCCTCGTCATGGGGCTGGTGGCCGTGGTCTTCGGCAGCATCAGCTACCGCCAACGTCGGCGAACGCAGAAAGCACTAAAGCGTAGCGATGAACTCTTGCTCAACATCCTGCCGGAAGAAGTCGCCGAAGAACTGAAAGCGAAAGGCCATGCCGATGCAAAGCACTTCGACAGCGTGACCATCCTCTTCACCGATTTCAAGGGCTTCACCGAGGCGAGCGAGAAACTCTCACCGCAGGAACTGGTGGAGGAACTCAACACCTGCTTCAAGGCCTTCGATCACATCATCACCGCGCGCGGCATCGAGAAGATCAAGACCATCGGCGATGCGTACATGTGCGCCGGTGGCTTGCCCGATCCGAAGACATCATCGCCCGCTGATGTGGTGCATGCGGCGTTGGAGATGCAATCGTTCATGATCGCGCGCAAGATCGAACGCGATTCTCAAGGCCTCCCCGCTTTCGAGATGCGCGTGGGCATTCATACCGGCCCAGTGGTCGCGGGCATCGTGGGCGTGAAGAAGTTCCAGTACGACATCTGGGGCGATACGGTGAATACGGCGAGCAGGATGGAATCTTCCGGCGAAGTGGGACAGGTGAACATCAGTGAGGCCACCTATGCGTTGGTGAAGGATGTGGTTGTCGGTTCCCAGTTGTCGGTTGTCGGTGTGGGCGACGGCAGCGCGACGGCGCCGAAGCGCTTTGGCGCAGGAGCCCGGACAACCGACAACCAACAACCGACAACTGCTCCCGCATTCACCTTTACCCCGCGAGGGAAAGTGCAGGCGAAGGGCAAGGGCGGGATGGAGATGTACTTCGTTCACCGTAGCTCCGGTTGGTGAACCGCGAACAGCACCAAATTGGTGGCCGGGTGGCCAGTGGTGTTCGATCTCAGGGGGGCGATGGCCGACGGAACCTATGTGCTTTGCGTTCATCAGTACTCAGCACGCAGTTCAGCATGTGGTGATCCGTGGACCTGGGCGCTTGAACAGGAAAGTCCGACAGAAACGTTCTATGGGCTTTCTTGCTCAGCGGCATCGGAGCTATGATCGTGAAAGCATCCGAACTCGGCCGGCAGTGAGGGCGTGTCAAAATCACCCATAGTGGGGAAGGGCACAATAGACGAACGGCACCACCTTTATCCGATCGTGCAAGACGAAGCTGCTTCCCCTCTCAAGCTGATGAAATACCTCCTCTTCAGCCTACTGCTTCTTTCTTCCTTCGGGTGTAGTGCCCAACTGCGCGGCCAGGCCAGATTGGATTCACTCCTTGCCCAACTTCCGGATATGAAGGAGGACACCATGGGTGTGCGGCTGCTGAGGCTGATCAGTTCCACATACGCGCTCATCGACCCTCAACAAGGGGTGATCTATGGTAAGCGCGCGGTGGCTTTGGGAACGCGCCTGGGGGACATACGCTATACAGGCTCGGCGTTCTCCGATCTCGCGCGCAATCAAATGATCCTGGGTGATTTTCCCGCCGCTTACGCGAACTTTCTGGAAGCGCTCAAGCGCTACGAAGCCGCGGGCCTGAAGAGCAATGCCGCCGGTGCCATGCTCAACATCGGTATCGTCTTCATGCGGCAGAAGGACCTCTTGAAGGCGCGGGAGTATTACCTGAAAGCCGAACCGCTGGCGCTGGAGTTGGACAACAAGCCCATGCTGATGGCCATCTACGAGAACGTGGCTGGTACCTACAACGAAGATGACACAACCCACGCAGCGTTGGACTATGTGACCAAAGCACTCAAGGTAGCGGAAGCCACAAAGGATAGTGCGGCCATCGGGCATGTGCTGGGCAACTTGGCCAGTGTGTACCTCGACACGCACCGGCTCCAAGAGGCGCTCAACTATCAGCATATGTCCCTGGCCATTTCCAAAGCCAGAGGTCTTGAAAGGAGCACTGCCTACAACCTCACGATCCTGGGCGCGATCCATATGGAGCTGGCTAAAGACACTGCTGGCCATTCCCCGCAGGCCATCACGAAGAACCGGATGGACCATGCGAAGCTCGCCATCGCCTACCTCAGAGAAGCCGTAAGTATGAACGAGAAACTCAAGATACCGCATGGTCTGATGGAAGCGAACCGCTACCTGCACGAGGCGTACGCTTTGCATGATGACCATAGGTCGGCTTGGATGGCGCACAAACGTTACACGGAGCTCAAGGACTCGATCTTCAGCAGTGAGAACAGCCAGGCGATCACCAACCTGGAAACGAAACGCATGGTGGAACTCAAGGAGAAGGACATCGAGATCGCGCGGTTGGAAGTGGAGAAGAAGCGCAACGAACGCTGGTTCTTCATCGCAGGAATCGTGCTGCTGTTGGTCATCATGGGTACCCTGTTCAGGAGCTTCAGGAAGCAACGACAGGCGAACGTGGTGATCTCCTTGGAGAAAAAGCGGAGCGATGATCTGCTGCTGAACATCCTGCCCGCTGAAGTGGCCGCGGAGCTCATGGACACGGGAGCCGCAGAAGCGAAACACTTCGACAGCGCCACCATCCTCTTCACCGACTTCAAAGGCTTCACCGAGGCGAGCGAGAAGCTCTCGCCACAGGAACTGGTGGAGGAGCTCAACACCTGCTTCAAAGCCTTCGACCAGATCATCACGTTGCGTGGTATCGAGAAGATCAAGACCATCGGCGATGCATACATGTGCGCGGGCGGCTTGCCGGATCCGAAGACCTCATCGCCCGCTGATGTGGTGCATGCGGCGTTGGAGATGCAATCGTTCATGATCGCGCGCAAGATCGAACGCGATTCTCAAGGCCTCCCCGCTTTCGAGATGCGCGTGGGCATTCATACCGGCCCAGTGGTCGCCGGCATCGTGGGCGTGAAGAAGTTCCAGTACGACATCTGGGGCGATACGGTGAACACCGCGAGCAGGATGGAGAGCAGTGGTGAAGTGGGACAGGTGAACATCAGTGAAGCGACGTATGCGTTGGTGAAGCTTCATAGTCCTGCATTAGCGTGGGACACCGTCTTAGGCGAAGACGGTGTAGCGTCGACCCACCGGGTCGACCCGAACTCTGCTGGCCAGCCCGGTGCGCGATCGCGCCCCGCATTCACCTTCACCCCGCGCGGCAAAGTGCAGGCGAAAGGCAAAGGCGAGATGGAGATGTACTTCGTATCCATGAACGTATGAAACCAAGCACCGCACCACTCCTGCTCATTTCCCTTTTGCTTGCGTTGCCTGTACAAGCACAACGCGCGCGCATGGACAGCCTGGAACGAGTGCTTGCCCAGCAGACGCAGGAGAACAGCGAACGAGCCCACACGCTGGCCGCGCTGGCCAAGACCTGCACTACGATCGACCCCGAGCGCGCCTTCGACCTCGCGACACAGGCTATCGCGCTGGCGCAGAAACTGAAGGACGACAAGGCGCTGACCGACGCCTGGGTGAGCCAACGCTGGGCCTATTACTACCTCGCCAAGTATGGGCGCTGCGATTCGGTGAACAGATTGGCGGATGCTGCAGCCGTGCGCAGTGGCGATCCGCGCTCGTGGGCCATAACCCACGGTGCGCCGCACTACATATCGGCCCAGCGCGATTCTGCTGTTGCGCGGTTCAAGTTCCAGCGTTCCCTGGAGATCGTTGACTCTTTGGGCGACCATGCATTGGCCGGAGAGATCCTCTACTGGAACAGCACGAGCTCGGCATTGCTTGAACGAGCCATGGCCCGCTATCGCGCGGGCGGTGACAGTAGCGGAGTCGCAATGTGTCTGTTCTCCCTGGGCGATTACGAACCCAACGCCTCGGACAGGGTCGCAAAACAGCGTGATCTGGAACGCGCCACCGCACTTTTCGACGGGGACGGCAACAAGGTCTGGTCCATTTGGGCACACAGCTACCTGAGCCAAGCGGCAACCGAACAGGCCGACTACAAGAAGGCGGTGCAGGAAGGGTTGCTCACCCTCGACTTGGCCAATGAACTTGGACTGGCCCGTGATATCGGGGGCGCCTTGGATGCGTTAGCGAACGTTTATCGTGACATGGGCGACCTGCGCGCCGCACTCACCTATCATTTGCGGCAATTTGAGCACCCGCTCGAACGGGACGAAGTCCTCTACTTCAACAACCAGGTTGGGCGCCTCTATGGGCTTCTGGGCATGCCTGACAGTGCCATCCACTACCTGTCCACATCAATGCGCCTGCTCGAAGAAACGCTGCGGGAAAGTCCCACATACAGGAAAGTGCGCTATTACCAGGCGGAGGGATACCTGGCCGACGTGCTTGCTGCACAGGGTAAGGTTCAAGAGGCCACTGGGTATTACCGTTCCGCGCTTGAAGGACATGACCTCCGGGCCAGCGCATACCAGGACAAGACCTGGGCCTTGCTCGGTTACGGACGTTTATTGGGAAACGCCACGGCCGCCGGATCGCAGGCCTTCGGAATGAGTCCAGTAAAGGCCAGTAGCGAAGCGAGAAAGCTCTTGTTGCGGGCCTTGGAACTTGCCAGAGAGCTGCGCATGCTGAAAGAGCAACAGGACGCCTTGTATGAACTGGCGCGCCTATACGAGCGAGAGGGCAACGTGAACGAGGCCTTCAGTTACCAGAAGCAATTCGCCGTGATGAAGGACAGTGTGCTCAATGCCGACAAGGCCAAGGCCGTGGCAACCCTTCAGATCCAGTACGAGACCGAAAAGAAGGAGCAGCAGATCGTCCTGCTCGGCAAGGACAAGGAAGTGCAAGCCAAGGAGATCCAAAAGCAGAAACTGGTGCGCAACGGATTCATCGGTGGCTTCGGGCTTGTGCTGGTCTTCGCTGGTGTGTTCCTCTTCCAGCGCAACCGCATCGGCAAGGAAAAGAAACGCAGTGAGGCATTGCTCCTGAACATCCTGCCTGCGGAAGTCGCGGAAGAACTGAAAGCCAAAGGTTCAGCCGAAGCCGTACACATCGATCAGGTCACCGTGCTCTTTACGGACTTCAAAGGCTTCACTGCCATGAGCGAAGTGCTCAGTCCGCGCGATCTGGTGCGCGACCTCAACGAGTGCTTCAGCGCCTTCGATCACATCACGGAGAAATACGGCATCGAGAAGATCA
>JBDTSG010000036.1:0-5081 GCA_039931265.1 Flavobacteriales bacterium | reverse complement strand
ATCGCTGTGGGTAGGCGGCCCGGCGCTATTGAAGGCACGCCCATCGTTACGGAAATACCGGCCACAGGGGCAGTGGATACTGTTACCCTTTACATGAACGCCGACAACCAACACGCATGGGAGGAGCGCATACTGGCACTGAAACCGCGGCGCATCATCTTCAATCCGGGGGCGGAGAATGCGCGGCTCGCGCGCGCTGCGCAGGCCAATGGCATTGAACCGATAGAGGCATGCACGTTGGTGATGTTGTCGACGGGGCAGTATTGAAGAACGGGCAGAAGCTGAGTGGGTGAGGAGGCGTTGGAGTTTCGTCGAAGCTTGCACCAGGGCGCACGCCAGCCCTTGCTGGGCGTACATTCAGGACGTGAAAACAGAGGTCCTCAATATCCTTGAACTCGTTAATGCTCGGTGCAAGCGCCATGAATGGCTTGATGCCTATATCACACGTGCAGATACAGAGGTGCTAGTGATTTCATTCAGTGAGGACTTTTGTTACTACCACAACTTTTCGCTACGGTTCGTTCAACCACAGTTCATCAGCGTGAATAGCATGTGGCGGGTTAACACGAGAGAGCAAGTTCTCAGTCTACCTACCACAGAGGAAGCTCGCCAGCTGAAATTGAAGACGGGCGCAGTAAAAGGAGGCACCATCTACAAATTGATCGATGAGGACGGCATTGAGATGTTCGTGAACTCTGCTTCGGTGGAATTGGATGACACACTTGTCCAGTATCCTCAGGCATCGGTGTAACCCCGGCACACTCGCTGCTTTTGACGCGCGTCATCGCGAAGCCTTCTTAGGCTGAAGCGATCCATAGAACCACGTGGAGGGAGATGAGTGGGTCAGCGTCCACAACTATCTATGGATCCCCGCGCATGTGGACCAGCTCGCGATGCCGGCCCAAAACGCAAAAACCCCGGCCGCAGCCGGGGCTTCTGCCCGAATGAAAGGTAGTCTTAGGCAGCCTTGGCCGAGATCATGTCGCTCATTGGGCCGTTGCCTGCGCTGCCCACCGCGAACACGCGGAAGGAGTACAGGTGGTCCGTTTCCAATTGGCCGATGACGATACCATTGCGGCGGGTGGTGGCCACGATCACCCAGGGTTCACCCTGCTTGTATTGCATCTCCACCTGGTTGAAGTGGGCGTTAGCGTCGCCCGTCCACTTCAGGCGTACCGTGCCCGCATAGGGGTGGTACACAACCTTGAAGTTCTCCAACTCTTTCGGTGTTGTGGCCGGCACGGGCTGCCGCGTCGTATCGAAGCCCGCACTCAGAATGTTCTCCGCCACACCCCCGCTCACAGCCTGCACGTTGTCCGCGTAGCTGGATAGAAGTGTACGGAGTGCACGGTCCGCCGTGCGGCGCCCCCGTACTGCCTCGGCTGTCGCGGCGCACGCGCTCGGCTTTTTGCCGAGTGCGCTTCAGCAATAGGGGCTCTGCCCCGTCTCTCTTTTGCGCAAGTCCGTGCATCACGCCTTCTTGTTCCCATCCACCCGCTGAAGGTATCCACTGAGCGGTCTTGTCAATACCCCGAACACAACACCGCCCCGGCCTTTCGGCCGGGGCGGTGTTTTCAAAGGGCAGCACTCTGCCTTACGGCAGCGGTGCACTGAAACCCTTGGCCGGGTCGCTGAAGGCGCTGGCGCCTGCGGTGCCAACGGCCAACACGCGGAACCAGTAGTGCTTCGCCGGCACGAGGCTGGTGGCATTCCACCTTCAGTTCCGTGGTCCGGTGCCACCGGAATGGAAAGAGCCCGGTTCTCACCGAGGCTCTCCCTTTTCACCTCCACCATCCTCCTCACCTTTTTGGTAGACCAAAGACCAGAGACTTAGGACCATGGACCGCTCACTCATGGCACCGGCGGCTCCTCCTCCTCCTCTTCCTCCTTACCACCTAGGTCAACGATGATCCGCGCATCGAAGTACTCCTGATGGAAGTCAGGCGCGCTCGGTTTGAATTCCGGCATCAGCTTGTCCATCCTGTCGTTCAGGATGTCCATGTTCGCGCCCACCAGTTCCTCGATCGCCGCCGTGGCCCCCTTGCGGATCGTAATGGCCGTGCGTGGCGCGCTCACCACCGTCACGTACGCATCGATCAGCGCTTGTGCTGCCGTTAGGTCGGCTGCTGCTATGCCGTACGGTACTAGCGCGGCGGCCACCGCGTTCGCCTCGGTCAACACGCCTTGGCAGCGTTGGCCCACCACCGTATCCCGGCCGTCCGATAGACTGCTGCGGCTGTAGTCTGCCTTGCAGTTCCAGGTTCCCCGTGTCGGTCGCCAGCGCGTAGGTCGCTTGCGCGATCACGAGCGTGGCATCCACCATCTGGGATTTTTTCTTCTGCTTGTCCAGCGTGATGCCCTCCAGCTGCAGCTCCTGCGTCTCGATCTTTCCCTCGATCGATTTAAGGTTCACCAGCAGATCCGCATAGGCATCGCTGAACGGGACCAACGGGGTCCATATCGCCGTGTGTGCAGTGCACACCTCACCGCATAGAACATGCTGATGCGGTTCTCCAATGTCTTTCTCATGGCTTCTACTTCTTCATTCTAGCAGCACCTCTGCACACGGGGAAGAACGTCTTGTCTTCCGAAATCCACAACGGGCCTGCATTTCAGCTATTGCTAACAACTATGTGAATGGTCGTTCCGATCGTGTGAACGACCCACGACCATTGATCCAACTGCTTTTCCGAAGTCCCACTACCAACCCTGTCCACCCCGTCCACCCGTCCCGTAAGCTCGCTTCGTCCGCTCCCTCCGATACCCCCCATCTCGAAAACCAGCCTCACCGCCCGGTCCAGCAGCCTCACCGCATCGTCCCGATCGGTCTCCGTACGAAAAAGCAGCCACGCCCATGAAAACCTGTCATTCACCGACGCGTCCGTGACACTCTCCGGATCAAAAGCAGGGTCACCGCATCGTCCCGGACAGTCTCCGCATGACAAAGCACACGTACACATGAAACCCTGACTGCCTCCCGCGCGCCCGACACACCGTCCGCATCGAATAGGAGACACGCCGCATCGTCCCGGACATTCTCCCATGAATACTTGTCACTCCGACACCTCCCTTCCTTAAGGATATGGGTGGAACGGATATCCAGTTCGTCCTACTCCCCTCTCCACTGGAGAGGGGGCAGGGGGTGAGGCGAATTCGGCCAACCACGCATCTTCGCAACCTTCAACGATGAAGCGCTACATCCTCACTCCCCTGAAGTGGCTCGTTGCAACCGCCTTCTGGTGCGTGGTGGTAAGCGTGCTCTGGGTGCTGCTGCTGGGCGCGGTGGATCCACCGGTCACGTGGATCATGGTAGAGCAGAGCAATGAGCAGAAGGACTTCGCGCGAACTTGGAAAGACCTCGACGAGATCTCTGTCTGGATGCCTTTGGCAGTGATCGCCAGCGAGGATCAGAAGTTCATGGACCACCGCGGCTTCGACATGGAGGCTTTGCAGAAGGCTTGGGCGGAATACGACAGACCCACCCGGCGCAACAAGCTGAAGGGCGCCAGCACGATCAGCCAACAAACGGCCAAGAACGTCTTCCTCTGGGACGGTCGCACCCTCCTGCGCAAAGGGGTGGAAGCGTGGTTCACCATACTGATCGAGACCTTCTGGACCAAGGAGCGGATCCTGGAGGTGTACCTGAACGTGGCTGAGACCGGGAAAGGGCGGTTCGGGGCGGAAGCTGCGGCCGAGACGTGCTTTGGCAAGGCGGCCTTGAAGTTGAGCCAGGGGCAAGCGGCCCTCATAGCTGTTATCCTTCCGTCGCCCCGCATCTACAATTGCAAACGGCCCGGTCCCTTCACGGCCCGTCGGCAGGCTTGGGTGGTGCGCAATATGTATAACCTTGGCAACGTGCTGGATCCGGCCGTGCGGGAACGGAACGAGAAAGCTCTGCAGGCCAAGGAGGAGCGGAAGGCCCGTCGCAAAAAGAAGAAATGAGCCTAGCAGGCAAACCCTTCGTCGTAGTTACCGGTGCAAGTCAGGGCATTGGTCGCACCACCGCCTTGGAGTTGGCCGGTGTGCATGGCTGTACTGTGCTGGCCGTATCGCGCAATGCCGAAGCCCTGAAGTCCTTGGCCGCCGATCCCGCATGCCATGGTAGGGTGGAGGCGCTGGCCTTGGACCTGTCCACGGAGGATGCTGGTGCCCGGATCAAGGAAGCGGTCGGAACTCGGCAGGTGGGTGCATTGGTCCTCAATCATGGGCAACTGCTCAACAAACCCTTCGCGCAGATCACCCGTGCCGACCTACAGGCACTCTACTTGGCGAACGTCTTCACCGCAGTGGAAGTGGTGCAAGCCCTTCAACCACGGCTTTCGGCCAGCAGCCACATCGTGGCCATCAGCAGCATGGGCGGCTTCCAAGGCAGCAGCAAGTACCCGGGGCTCAGCGGGTACAGCAGCAGCAAAGCAGCCTTGGCCTGCCTGAGCCAGTGCCTCGCTGCGGAATTCGGTCCGGAAGGCCCCAAGGTGAATTGCCTTTGCTTGGGTGCGGTGGATACCGTCATGCTCCAAGGCGCCTTCCCCGGCTACAAAGCGCCTACCAGCGCGGCCACCATGGCTGCCCACATCGCTCGTTTCGCGCTGGAAGGGCACCGCTGGTACAACGGCCAAGTGCTTCCGGTGGCCCTCTCGAACCCTTGATCGGCGGGGCTACCTCAATTTATTTCACATTGGGTGTTGCGTGTGTGATACAGCCGTCTACATTTGCAGCCCGATTTCAACGAAACGTTCTTTGTTGCGCCTCCGGAGGAGGGTAGTGGAGTAAGGAAGGCAGCCAGGTCGAGAAAGTTTTCGACAGGTACAGCCGGTATGGTCGGCGCAACTATTTTTGCCGCCCCTCTCGCGGAAAGGGTTAACGCCCTGACCGTTTTGAGCGGCCCGAACAAGACTGCAAACCCGGAAGGGTACGCATACCGTTCTTTGATGTATTGTCCAAGTCTGATTTAGAACAGCAGGTGTCCTTTCGATCTACCGATCGAAGTGGGAGACCTCGTCAAATTTCGAGCAGATCAAATGAACACTTACAATGGAGAGTTTGATCCTGGCTCAGGATGAACGCTAGCGGCAGGCTTAACA
>JBDTSG010000035.1:0-66721 GCA_039931265.1 Flavobacteriales bacterium | reverse complement strand
ACACCGGCCGGCAAGGTGGTCATGGTAACCAGTTATCGTCCGAACGAGGGTAAGACGTTCTGCAGCGTGAACCTGAGCGCGATCCTGGCAAAGGCTGGCAAGAAGGTGCTGTTGCTGGAACTCGACCTGCACAAGCCGAAGGTGGGGGCGGGCCTGAACATGAGCAGCGCTGCGGGTATCAGCACCCTCATGGTCGGGAAGGCCGTGATCCAGGATGTGATCCTGCCCACACAGATCGAGAATTTTCATGTGATCCTTAGCGGCCCTACGCCACCCAACGCGAGCGAACTGGTGTTGAGCAAGCACATGGCCGAACTGTTCGCCTATGGTCGCGAGCATTACGACTATGTGATGATCGACACGCCGCCCGTGGGCTTGATCAGCGACGCTCTGGTAATGATGAAGCTCGCCGACGCGACGTTGTTCGTGGTGAACACGCGTTTCGCCAACAAGGATCACCTGAAGAGCGCCATGGAAGTGCACCAGGCGAACCCGGTCCACAACTTCGGATTCATCCTGAACGGGGTGAAAATGAAGAAGAGCAAGTACTACTACAACACGAACTACGGTTACGGCTACCGCTACGCCTATGGCTACGGTTACGGCAGTGGATACGGCTATGGCTACGGTTATGGCCGCAAACGCCGCAGCTCGAAGGAAGGCGAGGCCAAGCCCAGCAACGATAGCAAGCAACGACCGGATACACGGGCGTAATGAGCGCTGTGGGCATCGGCACCAACGTCTGATCTTCTGCGAATGCCAACCACCACAGCAGCCGATCGCGAAACCCTGATCGGCCCCGACGGCCCTTGGTGGAAGCTCGATCTTGCCGAGCTCTGGCGCTACCGTGACCTGGTCGCACTGCTGGTGCGCCGCGATATCACCGCTGTCTACAAACAGACGGTGCTCGGCCCGCTTTGGCATGTGATCCAGCCGCTGATCACCTCCTTCATGTTCGCCCTCATTTTCGGAAGGGCTGCTGGTTTCGCCCCCAAGGAGATCCCGGGCATACTCTTCTACCTCAGTGGCTTGGTGCCTTGGTTTTTCTTCGCCAACGTGGTGAACAAGACCAGCAAGACTTTCGTCGCAAATGCAGCGCTCATGGGCAAGGTGTACTTCCCGCGATTGGCCGTGCCTTTGAGCGTGGCCATCAGCAATCTCGCCAGTTTCGGCATCCAATTCCTCGCTTTTCTGGTCTTGCTGATCGGCTATCACGCTTTCGATCCCGCATTCGCTTGGCATCCTTCATCGGCGCTTTTGCTCTTGCCCGGTCTGGTCGTGATCATGGGCCTGCTCGGCTTGGGTACCGGTATCCTTATCAGTGCGCTCACCACCAAGTACCGCGACCTCAGTTTCCTTGTCGGTTTCGGCGTCCAATTGCTCATGTACGCCAGCCCTGTCATCTTCCCCCTTTCGCGCTTGCAGCAGTTCCCTTGGCTGTTGCGCGTGTTCAATGTGAACCCGATGACCAGCGTGATCGAGAGCATGCGCGCAGTGTTCTTCGGACAGCCGATCCCTTGGGGAGGCCTTGGATACACGTGCGCGTTCACCGTTTGCATCCTGCTGCTCGGGACCGCCGTTTTCCAGCGCGTCGAACGCTCATTCGCCGATATCGTTTGAGGATGGAAGGCACCGCCATACGCGTCACCGATGTACACAAGCAGTACCGCCTGGGTGTTTTCGGCGGGTCCACGTTGGGCGAGGACCTGAAGGCTTGGTGGGCCAAACTGAACGGCCGGCCCGATCCGCGGGTACCCATCGGCAAGGAACACATGAGCCAGCGCGCCGGTGAGTTCTTCCTGGCGTTACGCGGCCTCTCGTTCGATATCAAACAAGGCGAGATCGTGGGCGTCATTGGTCGCAACGGCGCAGGTAAGAGTACACTGCTCAAGCTGATGTCGCGCATCACCACACCCACCTCCGGCACGATCCGCATCAAAGGGCGAACAAGCAGTTTGCTGGAAGTCGGCACGGGCTTCAATCCCGAGCTCACGGGCTTGGAGAACATCTTCCTCAACGGTGCCATCCTTGGCATGCGCAAGCACGAGATCGAGGCACGGCTCGATGCCATCATCGCTTTCAGCGGGATCGAGCACCACATCGGCTCACCGGTGAAGCGCTACAGCAGCGGCATGCGCGTGCGGCTCGGCTTCGCGGTGGCGGCCCATCTTGAACCGGAAGTGCTCATCATCGATGAAGTGCTCGCGGTAGGCGATGCTGAATTCCAGCGCAAGTGCTTGGGCAAGATGAAGGATGTTGCCACCAGCGGCCGCACCATTCTTTTCGTCAGCCACAACATGACTTCCGTAAGGAGCCTGTGCAACCGCGTGATCTGGTTGCAGGACGGTAAAGTGGCCATGGACGGGCCCACCGAAGATGTGGTGCATGCCTACTTGAGCACCTATGCCGACCATAAGGATGAAGTGGAATGGAGCGAAACAGATGCACCTGCCTGCGATCAGGTGCGTTTGCGCCGCGTGGCCGTTGAGCGGGACAACGACGGGAAACTGCTCACTTGGCGCACCCCTTTCCGCATTCGCGTCGGCTTCGACAATACCGGCATCAAGGATGACGGATTGAACGTTGGGCTGCTCGTGTTCAATAGCGATGATATTCTCGTGTTCTCCAGCTCGCTGCACGACGGTAGCCCGGGCCGTGTGAAGCCCGGGGCCAATAGCGCTTGGTGCGAGGTACCGGCCGATCTGCTCAACATCGGCGATTACCGCGTTTCGATCATGTTCTTCCACAACGCCAAACGCCTCATGCGCCACGACGATACGGTGGCCTTCGCGCTGCACGACACCGAGCGCGAGGGCGGGTGGTACGGTAAGCGCAAGGGCGTTGTGATACCCGTGCTGAAATGGGGCGTGGAGGGCCGTTGAACATCCTCGGTCGGATCACGGAGCCGCTACGCCCGCGCCTGGTGCCCTCGTTCCTGATCATTGGTGCGCAGAAGGCCGGCACCAGCGCGCTCTTCAAGATGTTGGCCCAGCATCCCAAGCTAATAGCACCGAAGGTGAAGGAGCTGGACTTCTTCCGCGACCCGGCCCGCGTGGCACAAGGCCCTGCGGCGTACGCCAAGTGCTTTCCCGTTAAACCGTTCCGGGGTGAAGGCTTCAGCACTTTCGAAGCCAGCCCCGCATACATGTTCGAACCGGTGATCGCGGAGCGGATCCATGCTTGGTTCCCGCACATGCATTGCGTGGCGGTGTTGCGCGATCCGGTGCAACGTGCCTTCAGTGCATGGAACATGTTCCGGCAATTCCAGAACCACCCCAAGTATTCAGCGCTGCACGATCCACGTGGATTCGATCAAGCAGTGGCAGAAGAGATCTCCGGCGCGCCGGTCCCGTTCTCGCATCGCTACATCGCACATGGCTACTACGCGGCGCAGCTGCGGCCCTTCATCCAACTCTTCGGTCGCCAGCGCGTTCATGTCATCAACTACAAAGACCTGAAGCGCGCCCCAGCGGACGCATTGCAGCGGATCTGTGCAGCGGTGGGGCTACCGCCGTTCCCCGGCACGCCACCCACGGAGGTAAAGGCCAACAAACGTCCCTACGCACAACACATGTCGCATGCATCGGCCGAGCGGCTGTTGGCGCACTTTGCCCCGCAATTGCAGGAGTTGGATGAACTCTTGGGCGCGCCGATGGACCTGCTGGAGCCCACGGCAGCTTAAGGCACCTTGGGCAGGGAGCACAGCTGCTGTTCCGACTATTCCACCACCACCCGCAACACACCGAGCGCGCGCGAATTCCTCAGGATGCGGATGGCGAATACCCCGGCCGACAATGTGCCACGGTTGATGGGTAAGCCGTTCACGGGCGCTGTGCGCTGGTGGCGAACGCAACGGCCTAGGCCATCGATCCATTGTAGTTCATCGAAGACCACACCGGGATCCAGCCGCAACCAGCCTTGATCGTGCAGCGGCATTGGCCATAGCGTAATACTCACCGACGTCGGCTCCTCCCGCAAGCCGGTCCAGGGGGAGTCGCTATCGTGGTAGCGCTTGCACTGATTGGTGATGCACCAGAGCGTATCTGTCATTGCCAAGAAGCCATCGCGCACGTAGCCGCACGCGGCTCCGGTGGCATCCGGATCGTTCACTACGCCCAGATAGCCTTGCGTCCAGAAGTTGCGGTGATAGATCCTTCCATCGGGCGCCAAGCCGAGCGTCCTGAAGGAATTGATGAACCCGCTGTCCGTGGTTGTATCCTGCCAGATCAGCGTCTTCGACGCTTCAATATCAACACAGTTCGTTCCGGTAAGATCGTATTGCCAGAGTTCCAGAACTACCGCGGGTAGCTGGTACTGCTCTGCCACGTAAAGTTTCGTTCCCAGCGGTGAGAACTCCACCGACCGCGGCTTGCTGAACCCAGGCAAATTGCAGAGAAACCCCAGCGTTCCGTTGGCCGCATCGAAACTGAAGAGCTCCACATCGCTACTGTCATCTGGTGCCGGAAAGTCACCGGAGTGGGTTGAAAGTGCGATCCGGTCACCTTGGTACGACGCCACCATCATTCCTCCGAAATGGGCTGCCGGGATCACTGAGCCGGAGTGGGTGATCACTGGCACTGTATCAACCCCCTGTGCGGATAAAAGGAAGGAATAGAACGCGTCGCTGCCTTCCTCGTGCATCACAACCCAATAGTCCGTTCCATTGGCATGCGGCACGGCCGTGAACTGACCACCCGGCCTGTGCGTGTAGTTCGTTACCCGGTTGAAAATTGTATCCAAGCTACCTCCGAGCCCATTGTCAAGGCTCATGTCCACGGTAACGTATTCCAAGCGCGAGGCATTTGGGAACCACGGCATACCGAACACGACCAAACGCTGCGGATACCCCGGCATGGGTAGGATCACATTGGGCTGTCCATTATTGCCTGCCGAGAATGCAACGGGGGCCCCCAGTACGTGCTGGTCATTCCGGTTGAAGAGCTCGCTACCGGCGATGTATACCAAGCGCTGGCCGTTCGGGTCGCTCAAAGAAGCCGTCCGCCATGCCCCTCTGGGTTGCCCGAGCACAGTCTGCGGAGCGCCGTTCGAAAAAGAGATCCATTGGGTACGTCCGACGAACCAACTGTCATTGCGCGACTGGGCCCACGCGGAGGTCAACCCAAGAAGCGCGCACGCAAGAAGGAACAAACGCATGCGCGGATCATTTTTTATTGGGTTCATGGTTATTCGAGTTAATGCCTTCCGGGATCAGACGTTCAACATACTGCCATTTACACGAAAGTGTTACTGCTGTTCATAAACCGTTGCCATGGGTGAGCCTTCAGCGGAGCATGGTCACCGTGCCACCGCCGCTGGAGCCCACCGGACCATAGGGCTACATTCGCCGCCCGTTCCCGATATGCCGGGATGAAGCACATGCGTTCGCCCATACATGTTACCCGCGCCTTCCTGCCTCCGATGGAGGAGTACGTTGCGTTGGTGGGAGAGGTGTGGGCTACCGGGCAGGTGACCAACCAAGGGCCATTGGCGCGGAGACTGGAAGCCGCGCTGGACGGTGCGCTGGACACGCATGGAACCTTGCTGGCCGGCAACGGTACGATCGCGATCCAACTCGCGGTCAAGGCGCTTGGGCTGAAAGGAGAAGTGATCACAACCCCATACTCCTATGCCGCCACCACTACGAGCATCCTATGGGAAGGGTTGGTACCGGTTTTCGCGGACATCGATCCGCGCACCTTCTGCATCGATCCCGCGCGCATCGTTGAGCGCATCACCCCGGGAACCAGTGCCATCCTGGCCACCCATGTGTACGGGATCCCTTGCGACGTGATCGCCATTGAAGCGATCGCACGCCAGCATGGCTTGAAGGTGATCTACGATGCGGCGCACGTGTTCGGGACGACCTTCAACGGTAAGGGACTGGCATCGTACGGCGATGTCGCAACGCTCAGTTTCCACGCCACCAAGTTGTTCCACACCGGCGAGGGTGGTGCCATGGTATGCAGCGACCCGTTGTTGCGGGAGCGTTTGAAGTTGATGCGGAGCTTCGGGCATATCGACGACGATCATTTCGTTGCGGGCGTGAACGGGAAGAACAGCGAGCTGCACGCTGCAATGGGTTTGGCCGTGCTGCCGCATATGCCTGCCATCATGCAACGGCGCAAAGAGCAATGGCTCCGGTATGCTGAGCTGCTCGATGGGAAGGGCCTGCAGCTGCTCCACATTCCCGAAGGCACGGGCTACAACCACGCATACTTCCCCGTGGTGTTCGCTGATGGGGCCATGCGCGAACGCGTAACGAAGACGATGAATGCGGAGAACATTTTCCCCCGTCGCTACTTCTATCCTTCCCTGGACCGGTTGCCCTATTTGAACGATACGCACGAGTGCCCATTGAGCATCGGCATCGCCGAGCGCGTGGTTTGCTTGCCGTTGTACCACGCCCTTTCGGAAAGCGAACAACGATCGGTAGTGGACACCTTGTTGAAGGCACTTTGAACAGAAGGCCCCGACCTTCGGGATGAAGCACATGCGCGTTGCCATCATGCAGCCCTACTGGTTCCCTTACTTGGGATACTACCAGTTGGCCGCTTGCGCCGATCGCTTCGTGTATTTCGATGATGTCAACTTCATCAAGAAAGGCTGGATCAACCGCAACCGCATCCTCAACAACGGCCAAGAACTCATGCTCACCGTGCCGTTGAGCGAGGTGAGCCAGAACAAGCGGATCAACGAAACGCGTATCGCCAACGACGGTAAGTGGGCCGCCAAGCTGGAGACGAGCTTGCGGCACGCCTACGGCAAGTCGAAGCACTTTGCGGAAGTAATGCCCGTCGTTTCCGCGGTGCATGCTGCGGGCCACGCCGATGTTGCGCGTCTTGCGGCTTCGAGCATCGGAAGTGTACTGCAAGCAGTGGGCAGTTCAACCGCTTTGTCGTTCAGCAGCACGCTCGCCATTCCACCGGAAGTCACGGGGCAGGATCGCATCATCGCGCTGTGCAAGGCAATGGGCGCAACCGAGTACGTGAACCCTGCCAACGGCATGGGTTTGTACGATGCCCATCGTTTCGCGGAAGCGGGTATCCGCCTCCGTTTCCTGCGCATGCGTCCGGTCCCTTACGCACAGGCGGGATCAGCTACATTCGTGCCCTTTCTTTCCATGCTGGACGTGCTTTTCAACGTGGGCTTCGCCGGTGCGGCGGCCCTGTTGCCGGAGTACGACCTGCTGGATCCGGAAGCCACAGAATAGCAATGGACGAGACCACCGCACGGATCTTCAAAGAAGCCTTTCACGTAGAGCCAAGTACCATCGGCGACACCACCGAGATTTCCTTGCTGCCCAGTTGGGACAGCATGGCCTACATGTTCTTCATCGCCCAGTTGGAGGGCGCTCACGGTATCGAATTCACCGGCGACGAGATCGCGGGCATGCGCACCATGGGTGATCTCCGGAAGATGATGGCGGGTAAAGCTCTTCCGAAATGAACCTCTCCAGTGCTGCGCTGCTCATCGCAGGTGGTCGTGGCGACCTCGGCCGCGCATTGCACAGCGCCCTCGTGCCGCATTGCGCCTCGGTCACGCTGCTTGATCGCGTTCCTGGTGAGGATGGTGGTCCGGTAGCTGACCTCAGCAATGCCGACGAGGTGGATCGGGCGTTGGATGAAGTGCTCGCCAAGCAACCGATCAATGTGCTCATCAACACGGTAGGCCGTATCCACAGCGAACCGTTGGTGAACCTCCTGTCGCGCACCGAACGTCGGCACGACGCAGGCGCTTGGGACGTTGCGATGGGCAGCAACTTGGACAGCGTGTTCCTGTTGGGCCGCTCCATCGCCGATCGCTGGCTCAAGTCGCGCACCAAGGGTGTGATCATCAACTTCAGCAGTGTAATGGCCGCTGGCAACATGGGCCAGAGCGCATACAGCGCCGCCAAGGCTGCCATTGAAGCGCTTACCGTTACGTGGGCCAAGGAACTCGGGCCGATGGGCATCCGCACTGCCGCCCTCGCACCCGGTTTCATTGAAACGCCCAGCACGCGCGCCGCCATGAGCGAGCAGGTGATGGCGAAGTGGATGCCGCAGATACCGTTGCGCCGATCGGGTTCGCAGGAAGAAGTGGCGCACGCGATCCGCTTCATCATCGAGAACGACTACTTCCATGGGCGCATACTGGCGCTGGATGGTGGCTTGCGCATCTGATCATGCCGGACCACCGTTACAATCTCGGTCTTGCCTTCGCGGCGATCGCCGAAGCCCACGGCGCGCGCAAGGCCATGGTGTGGCCGGAAGGACAACAACTCACTTATGCTGATCTGCACGAGCACGCTGCGCGCATTGCCGTCAGGTTGATGGATGCCGGTGTGATGAAGGGTGACGTGGTGGCGATCGTGAACGCGAAATCGCCGCTGAGCATGTGCGCGATCATCGCTTGTGTTTCCATGGGCGTCCTGTATACCAATGTGGACCCCGCCAGCCCTTGGGAACGCGTGTCGCGCATTCTTGAACGCTGTGCGCCCAAGTTGGTGTTGAGCGATCCCGGTGATGACGCCGTGAAGACGTTGAGCGAAGCTGCGCGCGTTGGGGGATACACCTTGTTCGGACTGGAAGGCGACCATCCGGTGGATGTGGCCCATGCCAAGGCTCGGTTGGCGGAAGCGAGCGCTGAAGTGACCGGTGCCGATGCCGCTTACATCATGTTCACCAGTGGTAGCACCGGGTTCCCGAAGGGCGCGGTCATGACACACAGGAACGTGCTCAACTTCATCGCATGGGGCCGCACGCAATACGCCATCACCCCCGATGACGTGATGACGGGGGTGAACCCGATCTATTTCGACAATTCCGTTTTCGATCTGTACGTGAGCATCTTCAACGGAGCCACGTTGGTGCCTTTCGGCACCGCCCATGTGCGCGATCCGCACGCGTTGGTGAAACATGTGGAGCGCCTCGGTTGCACCATCTGGTTCAGTGTGCCGAGCATGCTCGTGTACCTGCAAACCATGCGCGCGATCACCCCGACCACTTGGCCGCGCATGCGCGCGATCATCTTCGGTGGTGAGGGATTCCCGAAGGTGAAGCTGCGCGAACTCTTCAACGCGTTCAAAGATCGCAGTGCGCTGCACAACGTCTACGGTCCCACGGAATGCACGTGCATTTGTTCCAGCTATACCATCACGCGATCGGATACCGACGACCTCAGCGAACTGGCACCGCTCGGCCGCTTGGCTCCCGATTTCGATTTCACGTTGGGTGCGGCGGACAACGCTGAACGGAGCTCGGGGGAATTGTTGCTCGGTGGTCCGCAAGTGGGCGCGGGTTATTACAACGATCCTGAACGCACTGCCATCGCCTTTGTCCAAGACCCGCGGCAACCGGCCTACCGCAAGATCATGTACCGCACCGGCGACCTTGTGCAACTGGGTGCCGACGGGCTATTGCGCTTCAAGGGGCGTGTGGACAACCAGATCAAGCACATGGGCTACCGCATCGAACTGGAAGAGGTGGAGGCGGCCTTCAGCGCATTGCCCGTTGTGAACGAGGTCGGGGTGGTTTACAAGACCGCGGAGCCTGGCACTCCCGGCAGCATACTCGCGTATGTGAACGCCATAGAGGGTGTTACCCCCGAGGGGCTGGCCACGGAAGTCTCAGCGATACTTCCGGCATACATGCGTCCGCGCAGCATTTTCGTGCAACACACGGCCTTGCCCAAGAACAGCAGCGGCAAGATCGACCGGCAAGCATTGAAAGCACTGGCTTCATGAGCAGCAAACCCATCGTCCTCTTCGGCACAGGCAAAATCGCCGAGGTCATTCACCACTTCATGATGCACGAAGCGGGCATCGTTGTCGCTGGCTTCACGGTGGATGAAGCGTTCGTAGGTGATGGGAAGAAGGAAGGGCTTCCCGTTGTTGCGTTCGACAAGGTTGAGCAGCAATTCCCTCCTGACAAGTTCGACCTTTTCGTTGCCCTCGGCTACCACGACATGAACGCTCTGCGGGCGAAGAAGATGGCAGAAGCAAAGGCAAAGGGATATGCGCTTCCGGCCTTCATCCATCCGCAAAGCGGAACGCCAAAAGGCACGCCCGTGGGCGAGAACAGTTTCATCATGCGCGATGTGCACATCCACCCGAAAGTGACGATCGGTGCCGATGTCTTCGTATGGAGCGGGGCGATCATCGGCCACCACACCACTATCGGCGATCATGGCTGGATCACGAGCGGGGCCAACATCGCTGGCGCCTGTACCATCGGGGAGCACTGCTTCTTAGCCATCAATTCCACGGTGGGGCATGGTGTGCGCATCCGCCGCCGTTGTTTCATCGGTGCCAATGCGCTGGTGACGAAGGATATGGCCGACGACCAAGTGATCATTGCCCCGAGCGACAAACCCATCCGCCTCAATACCGACCAGTTCCTGCGCATGAGCGCGTTCTCCAGCATCTGACCCCATGAGCACCAACAACGAAGGCCACGTTTACGGCGAACTTGAATCGCTTCGCCACGATGCGTTGCGCAAGCCCTACAAGGAAGGGATGGAGAAGATCATGGACATGGGCTACACCATGGACGATGTGCTGCAGCATTTCCCCGCCTTCGTGGGCCACTTCAGCATAGCGCGCATGTTGCAGATGCACGAGTTCTACAAGCGCACCATTGAGGTGGCAGGTCACATCGCCGAAGTGGGTGTGTACAAGGGTGCGGGAAGCATCCTGTTCGGAAAGCTCGTGCGGCTTTTCGAGCCTAACGGCATGACGCAGGTGCACGGCTTCGATTGGTTCAAGGGCATGGAACTGACAGCGCAGGAGCAACGGTATGTGAAGGAAGGCAGCTACCAGGAGCCGAAGGACAGAGTGGAGCAGTTGGTGAAGGCCCAGCAATTGGAAGGGATCGTACGGCTCCACGAACTCGACGCAACGAAGGACTTCCCGGCCTTTTTCAACAAATACGATCACCTCCAGTTCAAACTGGTGTTCCTCGATGCTGGCAGCTACATCGTTACCAAGCCCAGCATCGAAGCGCTGTGGCCGCGGATCACACCGGGCGGTATTCTGGTGCTCGATCAATTCAATCACGAGATGAGCCCGGGCGAGACCAAGGCCGTGAAGGAGTTGTTGCCGAACGCGCGGATCATGACCCTGCCATGGGGTTGGATGCCGACGGCATACATCGTAAAGGAGTGATCCCGGGCCATGCGACTTGTACCGATGGCCGATCGCGCATTGGTGGCCAGGGTCCATCGCGCTGAACTCCTGAAGTTCATACTGCCGCGTGCAGTGGTGCACGGTGTACAAGGCGGTGAAATGTTCGTCGGTGAAAATGGTCCCGCACCATGGGCGCTCGTGGTGAACCGGTTCGGGTTCGCGCAATGCCTCGGACAACCCGATGTGCCGGAACTGATCTCCGCCATTACCGAAGGGACCGCACTGCGCGAGCGATACTTGTTGTGGTACGACGCACCGCAGGCGGTGGTAGGGGCCCTGCGTGCGTTGGACCTGAAAGGCTTCAAGGAACGTACACGCGTGCGTTACGATCCCTGGTCCGGCGAACCATCGCGGTTACAAGCCATCCTTGACGGACCTCCGGAGAACCTTCGCTGTGTCCCACTGACGAACGATCTATTGCCGGCTTGCGAAGTCTTCGGCCTCCACCTCACTTCCCGTTTCTGGGACTCCGAAGAGGATCTGCTTGCGAAGGCTGGCGCACAGGTACTGCTCCACGACGGAAGTCCCGCAGCTATTTGCTACGCGGCCGCTGTGGCCGGCAGTGAGGCTGAATTGGATGTGGTGACACTGCCGGATCAACGCGGCAAAGGCGTGGCAAAGGCGGTGTGCGCGGCTTTCATGCTGGGCATGCACCGCAAGGGTATACGCGTTGTCTGGGATGCTTTCGCTGCCAACGAGGCCAGCACGCGTTCGGCCTTGTCGCTCGGGTTCGTTGAGCGCGTGCGGTACACCTTCACCACATTCGCCACGTGAACAGCCTGCATTGGACCAAGTTGGGCGTGGTCTTCGCGCCTTCCTCCGATCATGCGTGGGTGAAGAGCCACGCGCAGATCCCGACAGCCTTGGTATTGCCCGATCGCATCCGCGTCTACTTCGCCACTCGGCCTGTTCCCGGATCCAGTGCCACCACTTTCTTGGATGTTGACCGGGCCGATCCGACGCGCTTGCTCCATGTCCACCACGAGCCGGTGCTGACAGCAGGTCCGCCCGGTGCTTTCGATGAACACGGTATCATGCCCAGTTGTGTGTTGAAGCACGAAGGACGTGTGTGGTTGTACATCGGTGGGTGGAGCCGTCGGCACAGCATCCCATACAGCAACTGGACGGGTATTGCAGTGAGTGACGATGATGGGATCACGTTCCGCCGGATGTTCCCCGGCCCGGTGGTGGACCGCACGCCGCATGAAACACTGTCTGCAACGGCGGTGAACGTTCTGCGGCGCGGCGATGACTGGCACATGTGGTACGCTTCCGGCATGCGCTGGGTGGAGCATGCCGGGCGCCCGGAGGAAGTCTACCGTATCCGTTACGGGCATTCCAAAGACGGTATCAACTGGACAAGGCCCAACGAAGAACTGGTCCCTTGGCAGCGCGAGAATGAACCCACGCACCGCCCCACCGTGGTGGAGCGCAATGGGGTCTGGCACATGTGGTTCTGCCATCGCGGTATCACCGATTTCCGTGGAGGCAGTGATGCGTACCGTTTGGGTTATGCGCGCAGCACCGACGGCCGATTCTGGGTGCGCAACGATGCCGCTGCGGGAATGGACGTTACGCCGGGTGCTTGGGACGGGGAGATGATCGCCTATCCCTACGTCGTGGAAGTGGATGACCGCCTTTTGATGTTCTACAACGGCAACGGCTTCGGCGCTTCGGGCATCGGCGTTGCTTCGCTTCCATTGAGCGCACTGCAATGAGCGCGGCGGACGGGGAACTGTTGAAGGTGTTCATGATCACCTACAACCATGAAGCCTTCGTAAGCGAGGCCGTGGAAAGCGTGATGATGCAACGCACCGATCTCCCGGTGCTGCTGGTGATCGGCGAAGACAAGAGCACCGATGGCACACGGGCCATCGTCCAAGAACTTGCAGGGCGTTATCCGGACCGCATCAAACTGATCCTGCACGAGACGAACCTTGGCGCTTCGCGTACCGGGTTCGATGTTTGGGAGGAATGCCTGAAGGAGAGCAGCTACGTCGCCATCATCGAGGGGGATGACCTATGGATCGATCCGCTGAAGCTCCAGAAGCAGGTGGATGTTCTGCGCGCCAACGGTGAAGTGAGCATGTGTTTCCACAACGCGTGGAACCAACAGCCCGATGGGTCCCGCAGCGATTACGTGCGTGCTTGGCTCGGTAAGGAGAAGGTGGATCACCGGTTCACCACGGCCGACATCATTGCGTGCAATTGCATACCAACGGTGAGCATTTGCCTGCGCAACACGCCACAACTGAAACTGCTCGAACGGCTCAAGGACAGACCGTTCTTGGACTACACCATCAACATCGTGCTGGCGGAGCAAGGTCCGTTGGCATACATCGATGAACCGATGGGCATCCGGCGCATGCACGCCGGAGGGATGATGAGCATGCAGGCCCAGCAATACAAGATCGACTACAACCTTGATCTCCTCCCGCACCTCGATGCATTGAGCCGCTACCGGCACAGCACCCGATTGGCGATCCGACGCAAGGAATTGCTGGACACGGGCTTTCAAGCCGCCGTTGGCGCACGCGACTTGTCCATGGCACGCAGCCGGTGGAAGCGCATGTGGAGGGAACGTAATGCTGCGCATTATGCGCTGCGCGAATTGGCGCGGAACTTCGTCATAGCCTATTTGCCTGCAGTGGCCGGATGGGTGGCGCGCAGGCGTATGGCATAGTGAACGCATCGATCACCTTTGTCCACCATGCACCCCTTCACCGATCCGCAACTGACACGCGACACGCAGGACCTCTATCCGGTCCGGTCGTCGATCCTCAATGCGGTGCGCGCGGTGAAGCCCCGTTTCCAAGGTTCGTTGCTCGATATCGGTTGCGGTGTAATGCCATACCGGGAGTTGCTTTTGGCCCAGCCGAGCGGCATCGCGAAGTACATCGGGATGGATCTCGGTACCCAAGGGATCTACAAGAAAGTGCCACCGGATATTGAGTGGGATGGCCGCACAGCGCCGCTCGCGGATGCGAGTGTGGACAACGCCATGGCGATCGAAGTGCTTGAGCATTGCCCGGAACCGATGGTGGTTCTGCGCGAGGCGCACCGTGTGATGCGGACCAGTGGAACGTTTTTCTTCACCGTTCCCTTCTTGTGGCCGCTGCACGACGTGCCGTATGACGAGCACCGCTACACGCCGTTCGCTATGGAGCGCATGCTGAAGGATGCCGGGTTCAAGGAAGTAGTGGTTACGCCGCACGGCGGGTGGAACGCGAGCCTGGCACAGATGATCGGGCTCTGGGTGGTGCGGAAGCCCATGACGGCACGCCGCCGCTCCTTGCTGAAGCGCATCACCTTTCCGATCGTGCGCAGCCTGCTACGCAACGACAGCATCGGCAACCTCGCCCACGGACCCATGATCACCGGGCTATGGGGTACTGCGGTGAAATGAACGCGCTGCGTACCGTCATCGTTTCTCCTAACCGCGATGCATGGAGCGAGACCTTCATCCGTGCGCACATTGAACGGTTGCCGGGCGAACACCTCGTACTCACGGATGGCTTCCTCCCAAAGCGATTCGAGGATGGCCGCGAGATCATGGCCGCCAACGGTCTCACCCGCTTGGTGCGCAGCATCCGGCTGCGCACAGGGGCTACATGGGATCGGTTGCACCTGCTTGCGGTAACCCAAGTTGTGCGCGCGTTCGCTCCGGGGCTCGTACTTGCCGAATACGGCCCAACGGGGGCAGCCATGCTTCCGGTTTGCCGTGCGCTCGACATCCCGCTGGCGGTTCACTTCCACGGCGTGGATGCCTTCAGCACGAAACTGCTGCACGAGCAAGGCAACTATGCCGATCTGTTGCGCGAGGCCGCTGCCATAGTGGTCGTGAGCCGCGAGATGGAGCGTCAGATCCTATCGCTCGGTGCAGAACAAGAGCGCGTGCACTACAACTGTTATGGTATCGATGTGGAGCGCTTCTCAACCGGGGGGCATGGCGCAGGGCCGAAGCGGTTCATTGCCATCGGCCGGTTCGTGGAGAAGAAGGCCCCGCAACTCACACTCGCGGCGTTCAACAAGGCTTGGGTGCAGGATAGGTCGTTGCGCCTGACCATGATCGGCGATGGCCCTTTGTTGCCGGGCTGCCGGCAATTCGTGGAGGACAACGCGATGAAAGAAGCGGTCGAGTTCGCTGGCGTGCTGGAACACGGACAGGTGGCCGATCGGTTGCGCAATGCCTTGGCCTTCGTGCAACACAGCATCATCAGTAGCGACAACGATCACGAAGGCACTCCCTTGGCCGTGTTGGAAGCGATGGCATCCGGGGTGCCGGTGATCGCTACGCGGCATGCCGGCATTCCGGATGTGGTGCAACACGGCGTGCATGGGCTGTTATGCGACGAGCACGATGTGGAAGCGATGGCGGAGCACCTGCTCGCCCTGGCGCATGATCCACAACGTGCCTCGGACATGGGCAGGGCCTGCCGTGCCAATGTGGAAGCCCACTACACGCTGGAAGGCTCGATCACCGGGTTGCAGCGGATCCTTGCTTCCGTGTCCAGCTGACGGCTCCCGGGTAGCTTCGCGCCGATGCGCTTGGCCACCTTCACGCACTACGCTGAACTCTACGGCGCCAACCGCAGTTTGCTGGAAGTGTTGTTGGAGTTGCGCAAGCAAAAGGCCGTCGAGCCCTTGGTGATCCTGCCGCGTGAAGGGCCTTTCACTGGGCGTCTTATGAAGGAAGGAATACCCTTCCGCATTGCGACGTTCGCGCCGTGGATGAGCGAGCGTTACTACGGTGGCCGCTTGCACCATCACATTGCGCAATGGATACGCCATGAACGGGCGGCACGGGAACGCAAACGCGCAAGCACCAAGGCATTGGAGACGCTGCTTCCCGAACTGCGCGCCTGGCGACCGGACCTTGTTCACAGCAACAGCTTGGCAGTGAGCATCGGTTGGCGCGCGGCAAGTGCGCTCAACGTTCCGCATGTGTGGCACGCGCGCGAGTTTCCCGAACAACACTACGGATTGACCTATGACGCGGGGCGATCCGCCTACGGTAAAGCACTGCGTTCATCCGCACGGGTCATTGCCATTTCCAACGCGCTCAGGGACGATCTGCAACGCTTCGGTGTAACCGATGAACAGGTGGATGTGGTGGCCAATGGTGTCTTCCTATCGAAGACCTATGCAGACCTCGGCAAGCGGGAGCGGAAGCCGGATCCGGCGTTGTTCACCTTCTTCCAAATGGGCCTGTTGCATCCGAGCAAAGGGCAGACGGAAACGGTGCGCGCGCTTCAGCTGGTGCGTGAGCAGCGGCCGGAGGCAAGGCTGGTCATCGCAGGTTCGGGCCGCGACCGCGACTTGCGTGCGGCCATCCTCCGCACAGGTCAGCAGGATGCGGTTGAACTTCCGGGGTACGTGGATGACCCGATCAGTGCGATGCTCAGGTGCGATGCTTTCGTCTCCGCCTCACGCTGGGAGGCCTTCGGCCGTTCCATGGTGGAGGCCATGGCGTGCCGCCTTCCCGTCATCGGCCACGCGAGCGGCGGTACCCCCGAGATCCTGGATGAAGGTGTTACCGGGTTCCTGTACAAGAAGGATGAACGCGATCTTGCGACGGCCATGTTGAAGTTGATGAACGACCGCGACGCTGCCCGTGCTATGGGAGAGAGGGCCCACGCGATCGCACGCGAACGTTTCACCGTTGAAGCGAGCGCCGGCGCTTTCAAACGGTCGCTCGAACAAGCCATGCGAACAACAACGCGATGAGCAAGTTGCCACGCATCACCATCATCACGCCCAGCTTCCAGCAAGCCGGTTACCTCGAGGATTGCATCCACTCGGTAGCGGAGCAGGACTATCCCGATGTGGAGCATATCATCGTGGATGGTGGAAGCACGGATGGAAGCAAGGCCATCATCGAGGAGCACGCGGCAAGGTTGAAGTGGTACTGCAGCGAAAAGGACAATGGGCAGAGCGATGCGATCAACAAGGGGCTGGCGCAAGCGACGGGCGAAGTGTTCACCTGGTTGAACAGTGATGACGCCTTGGTTCCCGGCGCATTGCACAAGGTGGGAGAGGCCTTCGCTGCCGACCCGCAATTGCGGGTTTTCGGTGGGCGGGTGTTCCACAGCGACAAGCACGGCCATCGCGTCTTCGATCGCCTGAACGATGCTGACGATACCGCACGGCTCTTCACCGACCCGGTCGTCAACCAACCGGCGACCTACTACAAGTTGGACATCGTTCGGGCCATCGGTGGTGTTGATCCCGGGCTCCGCTACGTAATGGATGTGGAGCTATGGTGGCAGCATTTGCTGCGCAATGGCACGCAGCACTTGCGCTTCGATCCCGTTGAACTCGCCGTGTTCCGGCTGCACGACGCGAGCAAGACCATCACCGCGCACGCCCGGTTCCTCGATGAGATGGCCACCCTGCTCCACGCCCTATGCACTGCGAGCGGCGTGAACGACATGGCCGCGATCTTCCCGCTGGGCCATTCGCTCAGTCAAGGCCTTCGGGGGATCCCCGTAACTGCGCAGCACAAGGATATCGTGCGCAGCATGGCCGTCACCTTCCTGCTCAAGTGGCATGGCACCATACACCGGCAGGACGACTTCCGGATGATGAAGGCCTTCCTGCGCCTGCGGCCTTGGTTGCATACCGAACTCACCGTTGACCAGGAACGGCGCATGCACCAACTGCGCAAGGAGTTGAACGTTCCATCGTGGGCACTCTTCCGCACGCGCCGCAAACTGCGCACCTTGTTGCGATGAAGGTGTCGGTGATCATGCCGGTGTACAACAAGGCCCCGTTCGTCAAGGAGGCCATTGATAGCGTGTTGAACGGTTCGTTCCAGGATTTCGAGATCGTGTGCGTTGACGATCGGAGCACCGACAATAGTGTGCAGGTGATACAGGGGATCAACGATCCGCGCGTGCGCCTCATGCTGCTGCAAACGAACCTGGGTCCTGCAGGTGCGGCCAACCGTTGCATGGATGAAGCGCGCGGGGAGTATTTGGTGCGATTGGACGCCGACGACCTTGCCGTCCCCGACCGCCTGGCCAAGCAAGTGGCATACATGGATGCGCACACCGACATTGTGGCCAGCGGCGGCCATTTGCAGTTGTTCGGTGCCCGCGATCGCCTGTGGAAGTTCCCGCTCCAACACGACGATTGTATGGCCAATCTCCTCTTTGGCGTGCCCGTGAGCCAAGGTGCCAGTATCATGCGGCGCAGCGTTATCGAGGAGCTCGGTTTGCGGTACGATCCCGCATGGCCACGCGTGGGCGAGGATTGGTTGTTCTGGCTACGCTTGTCACGCATTGGGCGCTTCGGCAACTTGGACGAAGCCATGACGCTCTACCGCCGGGGGGAGCAGAACATCAGCCACGGGCGGGACAAGTCCGAGGATTTCGCTGAACTCACGCGCCGCGTTTTCAGTTTCTTCGGCATACCGTTAACGGAGACCCAGCTAGACCTGCAATTGCTCGCTGGAAAGATCTTCCGCCGCACCCCGGATGCTGAGATGGTAAGGGCGCTTCGCCGTTGGCTGGATCAACTCCGGACCACCAATGCGCAACAAAGGCTTTTTCCGTCCGAGGCTTTCGAACGTCGCTTGACAACGGCTTGGGACGAGCTTTTTCACTTCTTGGCAGACCGCAATAGCGGCGCAGCGTTCGCCCATTTGCGCATCAGCGGCCGTTGGCCGTGGGATCGTGTGAGTTACCTGGCCAAGCGTCGGCTGAAAGCGATCTTGCGGCACTGATCATGGGCAAGACACTGCGGCTGTTCACCGTCGGTTATCCGTACGGGGTCATCGAGGCGTTCCTTGTGAACGAGCTGCCGATCCTTGCCCGACGCTTCGATCGCGTCATTGTCCATCCGTTGCACCCCAAGGGCGAGTTGCGCGCAGTGCCACCGGGTGTGGAAGTGGAACCCTTGATGGACGATCCGTATGCGCCCGCCTCTTGGGCGCTCGTGTTACGCCATTGGCGGGCGGTACTGCGAGTTGTCCGTTGCGCACGGAGCACAGCACCTTCATTCGGTGTTTTCATGCGCAGGCGGGGTGAAGTCGTGAGCAAGATGCGGCAGGCCTTACAACGTGCCTTGGTGCTGAAGCGTGTCCTGGGCCCTTCGTACGATCCGGATCGGACCGTGCTCTATGCCTATTGGACGAGCGATTGGGCAACCGCATTGGGCCTGTGGAAATGCATGGATGATCGTGTGCGCTTCCGTTCGCGCATGATGGGCTTCGATATGTATGCGCACCGCGCCAAGGATGGTTGGCAATTGTTCCAGGCCTTCCACCTTCAGCAGGCCTTGGCCGTCCACCCGATCAGTGCCGATGGGTTGGCGCACGTGCGGTCCACCTGTCCGGCGCAGGCGAACAAACTCTCGCTCAGCTATCTGGCTTCCGTGGACCATGGGGCGGGTCCTTGGTCCCCTGCCGCAGAACTGCGTATCGCCTCGTGCAGCAATCTCTACGAATTGAAGCGTGTGCACTTGATCGCCGAAGCGCTCTGCAAGGTGAAGGTGCCCGTGTACTGGCGGCATGTGGGTGAAGGGCCCGAGCTGGATCGTGTGCGCGACATTCTTCGCCAAGCGCCATCGCACGTTCGTGTTGATCTGGTCGGTGCGAAGCCGAATGCCGATGTGATCGCTTGGTACAAACAGAACCCAGTGGACGTGTTCCTTCACTTGAGCCGCACGGAAGGTGGTGCTCCCGTGGCGTTGCAAGAGGCTGCCAGCTTCGGCATACCCCTTCTCGCGGCGGATGCCGGCGGTGTGAAAGAGATCGTGAGCGACCGCACCGGAGTGCTGCTGCCCAATGCGATCGATACCACCCAAGTAGCCGCCACCATTGATGGTTGGGGGGACAGCACTTGGTACACCGACGCGGCACGCGCCCAAGTGCGCGGCACATGGCGCGAGCGCTTCGATGCGGAAGTGGTCTACAATGCCTTCGTCGATATCCTTCTTGGCGCCTAGCCGACTATCCTTGTTGCGCCTCCGATCGGGTCGGGGCGAAGCGGATGACGAAACGCGACCTGCATCTCTTCACAATGCGATTCCCCGGCGGTCTCGGAGAGGCCTACTTGGAGAACGAACTGCCCGTGCTGGCGCAACGCTTCCACACGGTGACCCTGCTTCCGCTTTTCCACGATGCCAAGGGCGAAAGGCCTTTAGCGCCCAATGTCGCGGTGAAAAGCGTTGTGGCCGACGCCTATGCCCCGGCTTCATTCCTCACCAAGCTCAGGCACCGCGGGCTGATGCGCGAAGTCACCAACGAGATCCGGAAGAGCGCGCCTTCGCTCTGGGTGTTCACCCGCCGTTGGCCGGTGGAGATCAGGCCGCGGCTCAGCCAAGCATTGCAGCGTGCGCTTTCCTTGAAGCACGCGTTCGCTTCGGGTGCCTTGCACAAGGATGCCGTGCTCTACAGTTATTGGGCCTACGACTGGCCGATCGCACTGGGCCTTTTGAAGCGCATGGACCCCAGCATACGTTTCGTCACGCGCATGCACGGTTTCGATCTGTACGCGGAGCGGAGCCCCGATGGTTGGTCGAGCTTCCGGGACTTCGTTATGCGCAGTGCCGATGCAGTGCATGTGCCCAGCCAAGCAGGTCTCGATCATTTGCGGGAGACCGCCTCGGAACACGCGCACAAGGTGGTGTTGAGCCGTATGGGCACGCACGATCATGGCCTTGCCCCATGGTCGCCCGGAGACACGCTGCGCATTGTCAGTTGCAGCAACCTCTTTGCGTTGAAACGCGTGGATCTCTTGGTGGCCGCGTTGAAGCTCTTGGAAATGCCCGTGAACTGGACGCACTTCGGCGAAGGACCCGAACGCGAACGTCTCGATGACGTGGTGAAGGATCTGCCGGCCAACGTCACCACGGACTTCCGTGGTGCCACGCCGAACGCGGAGATCATGCGTTGGTACAAGACGAACCCCGTGGACATGTTCGTGCACCTGAGCAGCAGCGAGGGGGGCGTACCGGTGGCGTTGCAGGAGGCGGCGAGCTTCGGTATCCCATTGTTGGGGACGGACGCCGGTGGTGTACGGGAGATCATCGATGCACAAACAGGGTTCCTCATGGAGGTGGACCCTGCGGCCGAACGCATTGCGCAGGTGCTACGGAAGTTCTCCTACGGCGACGCCGACGTGATGGCCTTCCGCCAAGGCGTGCGTGCCCGCTGGGCGGAGGGCTTCAGGGCAGAGACCAATTTCGGTCAGTTGTGCGACCGATTGCTCGCAGTGTAGCGCATGCTCTTCAATAGTCTCTCTTTCCTCGTCTTCTTCCCGGTCGTCACCCTCGGGTACTACTTGTTGCCTTACAAACACCGATGGTGGTGGTTGTTGGCAGCGAGCTGTTGGTTCTACATGGCCTTCGTGCCGGTGTACATTCTCATCCTCGGGTTCACCATCGCTGTCGATTACGCCGCCGGCATCCTCATCGATCGCAATGAAGGCCGCAAGCGCAAGCTGTGGTTAGTGGCGAGCATCGTGGCGAACGTCGGCGTGCTTGCTTTTTTCAAATACTTCAACTTCCTCAACCAGAGCATCGGCGCGGTAGTGCGCGGGGCAGGACTTCCGTACGAAGTGCCCGAGCTCGGCATCCTCTTGCCCATCGGCTTATCGTTCCACACCTTCCAGTCGCTCAGTTACACCATCGAGGTGTATCGGAAGAAACAGGCACCGGAGCGGCGCCTTGGCGTGTTCGCGCTGTACGTCATGTTCTACCCGCAATTGGTCGCAGGCCCCATCGAGCGGCCCGCCAATCTGTTGCGCCAGTTGGGCATGCACTTCGATCCCGACTACGATCGGATAGCACATGGCCTGCGGCAAATGGCTTGGGGTTTTTTCAAGAAGCTGGTGATCGCCGATCGGTGCGGGGCCATTGTCGATCTCGTGTACAGCAATCCCAACCAGCACGATGGTTGGACAGCGCTCGTCGCTACCTACCTCTTCGCCATCCAGATCTACTGCGACTTCAGCGGCTACACCGACATCGCCATCGGGGCCGCGCGCACCATGGGATTCGAACTCATGGTGAACTTCCGAACACCGTACATGAGCGGGAGCATCAGCGAGTTCTGGGGCCGATGGCACATCAGCCTCAGCAGTTGGTTCCGCGACTACTTGTACATACCGCTCGGCGGCAACCGGGTGGCGGTGCCGCGCTGGTACTTCAATCTTTTCATCGTGTTCTTGTTGAGCGGCCTCTGGCACGGCGCCGATTGGACCTACGTCGTTTGGGGCGCTTTGCATGGGCTGTACCTCATCGCTGCTATCGTGTTCAAGCCTTTCTGGTCAAGGATCTTCGGTGAAATGAAGGTTCGTTGGTACCGTTGGCTCAACGTCTTTTTCACCTTCCACTTGGTCTTGTGCGGTTGGGTGCTCTTCCGCGCGGAGAGCATCGGTCATGCGAAGCTCATTTTCAGCAAGTGGCTCGGGTTGAACACTGCCGGGCGGTCGCTTGCGCATTTGGTCGGTGAATTGAAGCCGGGCGTTTTCGTGATCACGGTTTTCTTCGCGCTGCTCTTCTTCGTTATCGATCCATGGGTCGATAAGTGGATCAAGCGTGAGGTCCGGATGCCCTCGCGCTGGTTCGACCTCGCTTTCCAAGCGGGCCTCGTGGTGGCCTGCCTGCTGTTCGGGTTCTATGGAAAGACCATGTTCATCTACTTCCAGTTCTAACATGGCGATCCTCATCCGCATCCTACGCCGGGCCCTCCTTGTCGGGCTCATCGCCGTCTTGGCGTACGTGGGTATCCTGTTCGTTCTGTGCAAGGTGAAGGTGGGCGCCAACGCGCTGGTGTACCGCAGCTCCGATGTGTACAACCTGAAGGGTGGGAACACTTACCGCAAGTTCCTCGAGTACGATCCGGCGGCGCATTATGATGTGATCGTGATCGGAAGCAGCCACGCCTATCGCGGCTACGATCCCCGGATCTTCCGTGAAGCCGGCATCAGCATGTTCAACCTGGGCACGAGCGGGCAAACACCTGTCAACACGTACGCGATCCTGAAGGAGTACATCACCAAAGCGAACACGGGCATGGTCCTGCTGGACTGCTACGAGAACGCCATGGGCATGGAGGGCTTGGAAAGTGCTGCGGACCTCAGCCAGAACATCACCAGCGATGCGGCCGTGCTGCGCATGTTCGCCGCCATCCATGATCCGCGCATCCTCAACATGTTCACCATCCGCAAGATCATGGCCAACGAGCCGGCGGCCTATGTGGACAGCTTCTATGTGGATGCCGGGTTCAGCACCAAGACCGATAGTGTAAAAGGCGTTGTCGATTACGGACTCGACTTGACCCTTGAATTGGGCGAGGGCCAACCCGAGTACCTGGTGAGGTGCATCCGGTACTGCCAAGAACTGGGCATTCCGATCCTGTTGGTAACGCACCCGTTGCCTCACGCGGGCAACCACCCGCGTCACGCGGCTTTCCACAATGTGATCGACAGCGTTGCCAAGGCGACGGAAGTGGAGTACATGGACTACGCCTTCGATCATGGGTTGCCGCTCGATGATCGCAACCACTTCTACGATCACAATCACTTCAACCAAGCAGGCGTGGCCATCTTCAACCCGAAACTGATAGCGGACTTGCGGGCCAAGGGGTATTTCAGCCAGTAGTCCGCACAGCCGCCCCTCCTACATTCGCGGCCCGCCGCGCCCGGCGCCGCAATGAGGATCTCCGTGATCATACCCTGCTGGAATGTGGAGGCTTTGCTGCCAGCCACGTTGGATAGCGTGCTGGCACAGGAGCACCAGAACTTGGAGATCATTGCCGTGGATGACGGTAGCACAGATGGTACACCTGCGGTCTTGGAACGTTATGTGGCCTTGAGCGGCGGCCGTATGCAAGTGCTTCGGCAAGCGAACCAAGGTGCTTGTGCAGCGCGCAACGCCGGCATGTCCAAAGCCACTGGTGAATGGCTGCAGTTCATGGACGCCGATGATGTGCTGGACCCGCAGAAGTTGAAGGGGCAAGTGGCCATGCTTCTCGGCGCAACCGGTACGCCGGCGCTGATCGTAGGTGACTACGAGAAGATCATGCCCAATGGCCTGCTACTGCCCACTGAGGCGTTGTACGACAAGCCATGGATGGCGCTGATACGCACGCGCATGGGCACCACCAGCGCCAACCTCTGGCGCAAGGCCGAAGTGGAGCGCGCGGGTGGTTGGCGCATCGATCTGGCCAGCAGCCAGGACTATGAACTGATGTTCCGGCTGCTCCGCGACGGTGCGGAAGTTCTTTGGGACAAGCGCGTGGCCACGCATGTGCTGAAACGCACCAGCGGCAGCATCAGCCAAACGAGCGTTCAGGACAACTGGCGGCGCTACATCGCCCTCCGCCGCGCGATGAAGGACCACCTGAAGGCCACCGATGCCGTGCGTTACCGTCAGGAGATGGGGGTGCTCGACCAATACCTCTTCATGGCGATCCGCATTCTGGCCATGTACGACCTCAAGGAAGCCGTGCACGAATTCCGCGGCGCGATCAGCCGAGGTTTCCGCCCTGACGTGAGCAAGGCCATCACGGAGAAATACATAGCGCTGTTCAACCTCTTTGGGTTCGCCAACACCGAGCGGTTGGTGCGCTGGAAAAAAGGCCAAGCCGCATGATCAAGAGCAAGGTCGACCACCGCGCCTACCTGGAAGCCGATCGCATCGCGCTGCGGCGCGTGCACAGCATCCACCAGTGGTACGATGAAGTGTGGAAGTTCCAGCGCATGCTGCGGCGCGTGGAGTACATGCTGAATTGCAGGAAGCACAGCGGGGTCTTGGGCAGGCTCGTGTACAAGTATTGGAGCCTTCGGTTCCACAACCAGAGCGTGCGTTGCGGCTTCGACATACCGCCGAACACGTTCGGCCCTGGGTTGAGCATTGCGCACAGAGGCACCATCGTGGTGCATCCGGATGCACGCATCGGCAAGAACTGCCGCATACATGTGGATGTGGTGATCGGCACGCGGCCCGGTCCCAAGGACCTCGTGCCCACCCTCGGCGACAATTGTTACATCGGTCCGGGTGCCAAGATCTTCGGCAACATCGTGGTAGGGCCGAACACCGCCATTGGTGCCAACAGCGTAGTGAACCATTCGTTCACCGAAGGCAACATGACCATCGCCGGTGCGCCCGCGCGGAAAGTCAGCGATACACCGAGCACCGAGTTCATCATCGCCACCCGGGCCAGCAACCAGGTGTTGGGATGAAGAAGTTGTTGATCGTGGTGGGCACGCGCCCCAACTTCATCAAGGTCACGCGTTTCAAGAAGGTGGCTGCCGAGCGCGGCGGTATCGATGTGCGGATCGTCCATACGGGGCAGCACTTCAGCGCCAACATGGCCGATGTGTTCTTCGAGCAGTTCGGGTTGGTACCGGACATCTTCCTTGAGATCGGGGCCGGTACACCGCTGTCCCAGATGGCTGGCATCTTGGAGAAGTTGGAACCTGTGGTATTGAGCGAACGCCCGAACATGATCATGGTGGTGGGCGATGTGAACAGCACGTTCGCCGCAGCTTTGGTGGCGAACAAGTTGAACGTGCCAATGGCGCACTTGGAGAGCGGCCTGCGCAGCTTCGATGCTTCGATGCCCGAGGAACACAACCGGGTGCTCACCGATCGCATTACCGATCACTACTTCATTACGGAGCAAAGCGGCTTGGACAATCTGCGCAAGGAAGGCGTCGCCGAGGAGCGTTTGCACTTCGTGGGGAACACCATGATCGACACATTGGTGGCCTTTGAACAGGGAGTGAAGTCATCATCGGTTCTGGACGAACTCGGGTTGGGTTCAGGAGGACATGTCCTGATGACCATCCATCGTCCGGCCACAGTGGATGTGAAAGAGCGCTTGCAAGATCTGCTCGGCCTGATCGGCGAAGTTGCCGCAACAAGGAAGGTGGTCTTCCCGATCCATCCACGTACAGTGAAGAACCTGGAGCGCTTCGGACTGAAGGAGAACGCCGATGCGATCAAAGGTTTGATCCTCACAGAACCGTTGGACTACTTCGCCTTTCAGAAACTCGTTGCTACCTGCGCTTTCATCCTTACCGATAGCGGCGGCATACAAGAGGAGAGTACGTACCGTCGGGTTCCGTGTCTTACCCTGCGCCCCAACACCGAGCGGCCCGTAACGGTAACGATGGGAAGCAACGAACTGGTCCCGTTGGACATGCAGGCGGTGCGGGCAGCTATTGCGCGCATTGAAAGCGGATCGTTCAAGAAGGGTGATGTTCCGCCTCTGTGGGATGGAAGGGCGACGGAGCGCATCTTAGAGGTCATAGAGCGCGTGCTGGCCTCACCCCCGGCCCCTCTTCAAAGGAGAGTGGAGATCTGATGATCATCTACCTCACCTACAACGATCAACCGAGTGGCGTCTATTGGAGCCAGGTGACCGATGTGGTGGAGCACTTGAACACGCTCGGTCACGGCACGGTGCGTTTGGTCGCACTAGTGAGCGGGCGCGACTTCCGGAAGACCCGTCGCGCGATCAAGGCACACTCGCCGAGAGCACTTGTACTGCCGATGGTGCCGACCATGAAGCGCTGGCGGATGAACAGGTGGCTCCTTTCATGGGTGTGCCGCTTCTTACGTCCCACTGGCATGATCTGTCGCGGGCCGTTCGCTACATGGATGGCCTTGCGCATGCGCGATCGCGGGTTGACGAAGAAGGTCTGCTTCGATGGACGTGGTGCGTACGCGGCGGAATGGGAGGAGTACCGCATCATCGACGACGATGCCTTGATCGCGCAATTGCGACCCTTGGAGAAGGAGGCGGTACAGAGCAGCGACTTCCGGATCGCGGTGAGCAAAGCGCTTGTGGAGCATTGGCAGGAGCGCTACGCGTACACCGGCGAAGCGCATGTGGTCGTACCCTGCACGTTGGGCTTGGAATTCGAGAAGCCCGTGGCCGGCATGATCGATCGTTTCCGGAACGATGTCGGCTACAGCGAAGAGGACATCGTGCTGGTCTACTCGGGTTCAACGGCAGGCTGGCAATCCTTCGAGTTATTGGAACGCTTTCTGGTTCCGCTGATGAGCGAGCAGTCCAATGTTCGCGTGACGTTCCTGAGCAAGCCGGACCCGAAGATCGCGTCGTTGCAGGAGCGGTTCCCCGGAAGGGTGGAGGCACATTGGGCTGATCCCGCCATGGTCAAGCAACTGCTCGTCATCTACGACCATGGCATCCTGTTGCGGGAGGAGACGATCACCAATCGTGTGTCATCGCCCACCAAGTTCGCCGAGTACTTGTCGGTGGGTGTGCCCGTGTTGATCTCACCGGGCATCGGCGATTTCAGCGCGCTTACAAGGGAGCATGACCTCGGGATGGTCTTGGACGGGCATCCACCGCGCTTGGCAAGGCCATCGAACAGCGATCGGAACAGGATCGAACGTTTCGCAATGGAGCATTTCAGGAAGCGGGCATATGGCGCGGCCTACGGTGCTCTCATGAAAGCACTTTCCGCCTGAACGGGCGGGCCTACTTTCGCGCTCCATGTCAAAGAAAGTCCTCATCACCGGCGGCGCCGGGTTCATCGGCAGCGCGTTGAGCAAGCATTTGCAGGAGGAAGGCCACGAAGTGCTCGTGATCGACAACCTGAGTTTCGGTCGGCGCCAGTTGGCCGGCGTTCCCGATGATCGCTTTTTCCAAGTGGACATCCGCGATCGTGCAGCCACCCAACAGGTGATGGATGCGACGCGGCCGAACATCGTCCTGCACCTCGCGGCAGTACACTTCATCCCGTACTGCAACCAGCACCCCGCCGAAGCGGCGGACATCAACATCAACGGTACCATCAACGTGCTCGAAACGGCCGGGAGCAAAGGCAGCGTGGAGCAAGTGTTCGTGGCCAGCACGGCAGCCGTTTACCCGATCGCCGACGGTGCCATGGCCGAGGATCACGACACAGGCCCGATGGACATATACGGTACGACCAAATTGGCCACGGAGAAACTGGCGAGCGAGTTCCATCTGCGCACGGAAATGCCGGTGTTGGTGGGACGCTTCTTCAACGCTTTCGGCCCGAACGAAACGAACCCGCACCTTTTCCCGGAGATCCAAAAGCAAGTGCTGGGCGGTGCGCGCACCTTGAAACTCGGGAACCTTGACCCGAAGCGTGATTACATCCACACCGAGGACATGAGCCGCGCGATGAGCGCCTTGCTCGGTATGGGCAACAAGGGATGCGATACGTTCAACATCGGGCGCGGCATCGAATACAGCGTGCGCGAGATCGTGGAAGCCTTCGAGCGACAACTTGGAGAGAAACTCACCATTGAAGTGGAGGCGGCGCGCGTGCGGAAGGTGGAGCGGATGCACCTGTTGGCTGACGTGCGGAAACTGAAGAGCGCCACTGGCTGGGCGCCGAAGTGGGATATCGACGAAGGTGTGGCGACGCTTCTGAAAGAGGATGTGGAGATGAGGCAGATGTGAAGATGTGGACATGAAACACTGAGCCGAGCGCCATCCATTTCATCTTCACATCCTCACATTTCCACATGTTGCATTTGGTTCTCTGCACCGACGGCGTTTATCCGCAAGCCATGGGTGGCATGCAGCGGCACTCGCGATTGCTGGCGGAACACTTGGCGAAGAGCGGGAAAGTCAAGCTCACGGTCGTGCATCCGCACGCCGAACAAGTCTTCGACACGGCGCTCGGTATTTCGGAGATCCATGTCCCGGATATTGATAAGAGCAAACTCTATATCCGAGAGCTGTGGCGGTACAGCAGGGGGGTGGGAGCGGAGTTGGAGAAACTCAGACCCGATGTGATCATGTCGCAGGGCTTCTGTGTTTGGCAAGGCATCGGGCGGTTCAGTGCTCGATTGATCGTACATCCACATGGACTGGAAATGTTCCAGATGCTCACACGGAAGGAGCGCGCCTTGGGTTGGCCGTTCCGGGCGGCATTGCGGTACATACTGCGGCGGAGCAAAGTGTGCATTTCGTTGGGCGGTAAGCTCACCGGCATCCTCCAAGAGCAGGTGCGTGGCTCGTCGTGTGAGGTTGTCGTGTTGCCCAACGCGGTTGAGGTCCCATCAACTCCACCAATGCCTACTGCGGTCGATCCGACTCTTTCACTCCTCTTCGTCGGTCGCTTTGCTTTCAACAAGGGCTTGGATGTATTGATGTCCGTCGCGCAGCGGCTGATCGCTGAAGGCAAACAGGATCTGGTGCGGTTCCAATTGGCTGGTGATGGACCCCTTCTCGCGCAGCACCAACAGACCGGTCTTCCTGGGAACGTTGAATTGTTCGGCCGTGTGAATGATGCCCAGCTCACGGACCTGTACCGAAAGTGCGACGCGTTCATTCTCCCCACCCGTTTCGAAGGGATGCCGACTGCTGTGTTGGAAGCGATGGCCCAAGCCAAGCCGATCATCGTAAGCGATGTTGGTGCCACTGCGGAATTGGTGACCCCTCACAACGGCTATTTGCTTCCACCGGGTAACGCGCAGGCACTCTATGATGCCATCGTGGCGTTCGCTGCCCGCAAGCCCGAGGTACATGTGCAAATGGGCCGGTACAGCTACGATCGGGTCGTGGATCGTTTCAGTTGGCCTGCCGTCACAGAGGGCTTCTTGCGGTTGTTCGTACGCGTAGCGCAGCTTTAGGCTACATCGAATAGCCTTCGGTCCAAAGACCGTTCATGCACCACGTATCGTACTCGGTAGGGGTGAAACCTTCATCCGGTTTCACCACGAAGGCCATTCCGCGATCGGGCATGGCGCGGGCACCGGGGAGTTTTTGAAGCAGATCGAACACGGGTCGCACTACAGCGTTGGCACGGTTGCCGAAGAACCGGAGCCAAGTGCAGCCCGCTTGTGTACCTGCGCGCACCACACGATCCAACAACAACCAACCGTCCGCCTCCGAGGTGAACGCCATATCGGATAGTTGAGCCGTTGGCGACTTTGCTCCGCGTTTTACCGCAACAAGCGCATAGCCTGCCAGCGCACCACCACGATAGAGGAAGTGACCGGTGTAGTCCAGGTTCGGGTTCTCCCAAACGCGCCATGCCATGAAACGGTCCGACATGTCGAGGTGGAACGTGCTCGCACCGCCAAGCTTCTCGACCAGCGCATTGATGTCGTTCGCGGCCAACGGTCGGTCGCGCCATTCATGATCGTCCGCGCGTGCGAAGGCCTTCCCGAGTTTCGCGGTGCGGGAACGGACGATCGCTGCTCTTGCGGCAGTGAGTGCCCGACCGGCCCATGCTCGCGGCCCAGCCTTGAAACCCGGACGTGGCGGAACGCCAATGGGCACGATGGAATGCCACATGCGTTCTTCCTCAACCCGGAAACCCAACCTGTCGCGCCAAACCTTTACAGCCGGCGTGTAGCCCCACACCACGGGCATGTTCGCTGCGAAGCAATCGCTCACCCCTTTCGCGTAAATATCCTGGAACAGCGGTGTGCCCCGGTGCTCCTTGGCGAGAAAGCTGTTCTCGCTTTTTGCCGTCAGCATGGGGCTGCCGTTCGCTCGCATGGGAAACGGCAGGAACGATTGCGAGCAAACGACCGCTGCACCGTCTTTGGCGATATTGAAGATCACCGGCCCCGGCGCATTGACATATTGCCATTGGAAAGCCGCTGGCGACATGCGCGTGTTCACGTTCGCCTTCAGGAAATCGATCAGTTGTTGTGCATCGGTGTGCAGATCGGCGCGGACAACGGATGGGCTCATGGCTTCAGGTGTTCGGCCAACGTGCTTTCAAGCCGAACAGCATTGCCCACCGCTTGCCAATGTTCGAGCAGCGATGCGCTACTGGTGAGCCACGCACCTTCGTTCTTCAGGTGCCCGAGCAACTCGTCGTAGAACCTGCCCATGTCGCCTTGGAAGTAGTTGTTGTGCCAAAGCAGCGTGAGCACACCGTTGCATTGTTTCACGCGCGCGATCATGCGCTTGCAGAGATCCATGGCCGTGGTGCGGTCCAACTTCATGTTCACGAACAAGCCGGCATCCATGATGGCGAGCGGCAACTCCATGATGTCGAGATAGCCACCGCTGGTGTGATCGTACGGGCGGAAAGGGTGGCACATGCCGTTGCGGAAGCCGGCACGATCCGAATAGGCCAACGTGCTATCATGCGTGAAGCCGTGTTGCGCGAGTAACTTCCAAGTGTCGGGCAAGGCGAAGCGCAGGAAGTGATTGCGGTAGCCGGTGACCGTGGCATCGGCGGCCCTTTCGAGACGTTGCTTCTCTTCCTGAAGATGTGTGCCATCGTGCCAAGCGCTGTGGCCTCCGTGCAGGCCGATCTCGCAGCCGGCTTGCTTCACGGCGCTCAACTGCTCGCCGATGCTTCCGGGATCGTAGTTGTAGCCATCCTCGCCCTTCGGCAGGGAGAGGAAATAGAAGGAGGAAGTGGCGTTGTGCTTCCGTTCTGCGCGCAACACATTGTCCAGATCATAACGCGGGTCAATACCGCGCTGCATGACTCCTCCAAGCACACCGAGGAGGGCGCGAGCGCCAAGCGGGGCTGCCTTGGCAAGTCGCGAGCGGAATGGGGTGAACAGCAGATCGATATCGTGCGACAAGCAAACCGCGAACTCACGCCCTTCGGGGTAGGTGGGCTTGAACCCCCGCTGCACCAGATGTTCAGAAACGACCGGTTGGAAGAGATCGTGCCGCGCCGTGGCCCACGATGGCACACGCCCATACTTGTCCGTGATCCATGGCGCGTGTTCTTCACGCAGCGTGAAGAGGTCCCACAGTGCTTGTCGGTCGAGCGTCATGCGTGCCCGGCGAATGTAGCGGGGGCTTTCAGGTTGGCTCTTTCAAGATCGTGTTCAGCAGCTTCCCGGCTATGCCACTGAGCAAATAAGGCTGCGGGTTGAAGGTGCCGCCATGGAGCACGCGGCGTGTACCCTTGAGCAAGGGCACCAACCCATCAGCGATATCGCTGACGAGCAAGGTGGCCCCGAGTTGTTGTTGGACGATGTGCTGTGAAAGTCCCCCGGGTTCGCCCACATGCAGGATGGGCGTGCCCAAGTAGGCGATCTCGTTGAACTTGGTGCTGACGAAGTCGCGCTTTTCGGGTGGCATGTACGCAAGTACGAAGTCGGCCTTGGCGATCATGGGAAAGAGCTTTGGCCCTGGCAATGGTTGATGGAAGCGGATGCGCTCTTGTTGTCCTGCTTCCTTGGCCATCCGTTCCCATGCATCGGTGCCATGTCCTGTTATGAAGAGATCGAACGCCAGGTGCGCCCAACGCTCTGGTGTTTCACGCTGCACCGCCCCGAACGCCTTCAACACCTCAGCGAAGTAGGCCGTGAACCCTGGGCCGTTGTACACGCTGCCAGCGTAGATGATCCTGAGATCCTCGTCAGGCTGTCGCTTCGTCGGCTGGCCCAATTCATCGGGGTCGATAATGTGATCGAGCACCGAGAACTTGCCGCTGTGTTCGGGATACGCGCCGCGCAAATGTTCCAGTATGAACGGCGATGGGGTGATCACGGCGTCGTAGCCGGAAACAACTTCGGCTTCCAGTCGATCCTCAGCGGCTTTCTGCGCGGGTGTCATGCTCGTGCGACCGTAGACCTCGCCCCAGGTCCATGGATCGCGGAGGTCGGCAACGAGCATTATGTTGTGATCGCGTTTAAGCGCGAGCAGTTGGTGCAAGAGCGCGAACGGTGGTGCTGTGGCGATCACATGTCGGATGCCGTGCTGTTCTATCAAAGTGGTGCATGCGGATAAGAGCACGGCTCCCCACCGCACGGACCGATCGAACACGTTGCCCTTCGCGAGCAAGGGCAACAGTTTCAGCCAAATGCGGTAGCCGATCTTCTCCGCCATAGTGTTCAACGGTCGCTTCATCAGCACCTTGGGATAGCGAAGCGGGAGCGGATGACGGTGAATGAGCGGATGGCGGGCGTCAGCATCCCAGAGCGACCCGGTCAGTTCGCTTCCGTGGTCAGCATGCACCACATGCACGGGATGCCCGCGGCGTGCCAGTTCCTTGGCCAGTTTGGCCCAACGCCTGCCGCCTATCCCACGGAACGGCGGAAAGGTGTGGCTAACGATCAGGATCGGCGCTCCGGGTTGCATTGGGAAAGCCCCGTTCGCACGGGGGGGCAGCGAAGGTGCAATGAAGGTGCGATATCCTCAGGGGGTTAGTTTCGCGCCCTTCTCAAATGCGCCACGCACTTATTACCGGTGGGTCCGGTTTCATTGGCAGTCACCTGGTGGATCGCTTGCTCGCCGAGGGTGGCTGGCGTATTACCGTGGTGGACAACTACGATCCGTTCTATGCGCGCGAGGTGAAGGAGGCCAACCTTGCTCAGCATGCCGCCAATACGCAGTTGCGCGTGATCGAAGCGGACATTCTTGACGACGACCTCGCGGAACGGATCGGCGAGGACGCCATCGATGTGATCGTTCACATCGCGGCAAAGGCAGGTGTCAGGCCAAGCATCAAGGACCCCGTGGCCTATCACCGCGTGAATGTTACCGGGACCTTGAAGCTCTTGGAACTGGCCCGCCACAGGAAGGTGCCGCACTTCGTGCTTGCCAGTAGCAGCAGCGTGTACGGGGTCGACCCCAATGTGCCTTGGAAGGAGCAGGAGCTTGGTTTGAAACCGATAAGCCCGTACGCGGCGACGAAACTTGCGGCCGAACAGTTCGGGCAGGTATATGCACGCTTGCACGGCATCAAGGTCACTGCACTGCGCTTCTTCACTGTTTACGGCCCACGCCAGCGGCCCGACCTGGCGATCCACCAGTTCTTCCGCAAGATCAAGGCGGGTGTGCCCATCCAGCAGTTCGGCGATGGTACCACGCGGCGCGACTACACGTACGTGGATGACATAGTGAGCGGCGTGCATGCGGCGATCGGCCGCACCAAGGGTGAGGGCTTCGAGATCTACAACTTGGGCAATAGCGACACGGTGACGTTGAAGGAACTTATCGCCGCTGTTGAACAGGAGCTCGGCACCAAGGCCATCATCGATCTTCAACCCGAGCAACCCGGCGATGTTCCGCAGACTTTCGCCGACACCAGCAAGAGCCTTCGCGACCTCGGCTTTGCACCCAGTACACCGTTGGCGGTCGGCTTGAGGAAATTCCACGAGTGGATCCGCGCGACGGAAGTCCTGAAGGGATCGACTTCCCGCCTCCCTCAGAAGTGACGAACATGCGGGTCGTCGGCATCAGCAACAAAACGCGTTACTGGCAGCACTACGCGTTCAGTAATCCACCGGAGGGTTACAGGTACAGCCGCATGGCCGATGTGCCGTGGCATGTGCTGAAGGTGAGCAACCAGTTCCTGGCGCACACCAAGTTGTTCCACCCCTTGAAGAAGGCCGACATCTTCCACACTTACAACAGCATCGTTGTGAACTACCGCCCATGGGTGATCGAGGTGGAGAGCTACCTGCCGCGGTACAAGCCCATGCCCGAGGATCACCCGCTGTTCAAATGGGGTTTGAAACGATTGAGGAGCAATGAATGCAAGGCCTTGGTATACACCAGTGAGAACACCATGCGCATGAACCGCGATCGGCTCATTGCGGAAGGCGTGGACCCGGGCAAAATGCACGTGATCTATCGTGCGATCGAGCAGTACATGCCCGGGGAGAAGGACAAAGGGCGCTTTACGATCCTGTTCGCTGGCAACGGTTTCTACCGCAAGGGTGGTATCGAGCTGCTGAAGGCTTTCCTGCGCCTCGGCCGAAGCGATGCGCGACTGGTGATCGTGAGCACGCTCGAAGTGGATTGGGGTATCACACCATCGGCCGGTGATATCGCCTTTGTTGAGAGGACCATCGCCGAGGACGGCCGGATCACATTGCACCGGGGCATGGGGCACGCGGCCCTGTTGCAGGAAATGCGAAGGGCGCACGTGTTCGTGAGCACCACGTTCGCGGATCCGTTCAACAACACGGTGCTTGAAGCGATGGGCGCCCAATTACCCGTGATCAGCAGTCAGGTCAGTTCCATCCCGGAGATGGTGGAGCACGGTGGCAACGGCTGGCTGCTGCCCGTTGCCGATCGCCCAAGCGATGCCATTGCCGAGGATATAACCACGCACCTTCGCCAACTCATGGATGACCCTGCGCTTTTGGCACGCATGTGTTCGAGGTCGCTGGCGATCACGCGCGAGAAATTCGATCTGCGCGTTCGGAACCGAAGAATGTCAGCGATCTACGATAATGCCTTGGCGGGGCGCTGAGCGTGCTACCTGTCGTAGCAACACCTGAAATTGCGAGGACCCGAGCCGAATGCCGGTCCGGTGCTGGCGTGGGTGCAACTGGTGGCCCCCACCACGCGCGCGGTCCCGGGGCCGTTGGCCGTACTGTTGGTCCATTCCCATTGGTTGCCCATGTCGCTCAGCCCGAGCGCTCCGGCTTGCGTGCAGGCGAAGTACCATTCGCCCCAAGTGCAAATGCGCGCGTCCATGGTGCCGCAAGCGACCGAGGCTACTTCGAGATCCGCTGTATCGTGGGAGAGCGGTTCAATGCAGTAAAGTTCATTCACCTGCACCATGTCCGCCGGGCATGTGCGCCGCTGGATCCGTCGCGCGTTGGTGAGGTGAAAGACGGTTCCGTCGAACACCAGACTGCCCACCATGCCGGGCTCCAGATCACCTGCTTCAAGGTCGGCGCCACCGTTTTTTTTCACTGGCCATGGGCTCCCCCCGTTCATAGCAATGCTGACAGCACCCGTGTTGGCGCTGGTGATCCGTGCGAACAGGTTCAACCCGGCAACAGGTGTTACGATGGCAGGTGAGAACACGGCGGTCAGCGCGTTGCTGCCGGTTGCAACGGTGTAACGATATGCACCGGCTTGCAGACTACCAGCATCCAGGGCATCCCCGGCGGCGGCGGCGGCCGGCAGCCCGCTAACATGCCGGTCAGCGTTCGTACCGGCAAGTACAATGGGTTTGTCGATGCTCACTTGTGCGCTGGCGGACAGCGAGAGCGTTGCCAAGAGGAGCAGGTGCAGCCGGTTGTTCATCGTGGTTCGTAACAGCAACGGGTCGTGCCCAACTCGGTTTGCCCGGCTGAGACCACACCTAGGCTCTTGCACGTGTAGCGCGCGGCTTGGTCGGCTGTATGGGTGTGATCGCTCGTATCGTCCAACCATTCCCAATCGTCGAACATGCCCGTCAGTTGCCCTTGCAGCGCATTGCACACAAAGAGGTATTGGTCCCAGGTGCAAAGCCGCGCACCGCGCTCGGCGCAATAGGCCGCCGCTGCATACCAATTGAACACCGGTCCTTCGGCTTGCATTACGCACAAGCCGGCATTGGCCTGAAGAAAGCCTTCGGGGCAGCCGGGTTTAATGGGGGAAAGGAGGATGAAGATGCTATCGGCGAAAATCGCTTCGGCCGGAATGCCGGCGCTGAGCGCGTTCAACGGAACGGGAAGCAACGCTGAAGTGCGCAGTGGAACCGCAGCGGAGCCATCCACGGCTACCGTTGCAGGACCTGTATTGGACGCACCCGGGATCCAGCGGAGCAAAAGACCGTTCGCGTACGCAAGGCACGGTGGATCCATCGTGAGCAGAACGTTGTTCGCCGCGCCCGTGACGCCGCACATGTGCAAGCTGCCATCCTGTGCCACGCCCAACGTGCTCAGTGCCGAACCTTCCACCGGATGCGCCAGCCCTTCGATCCGCCGATCGGCGGGAACGGCACCGACCAGCCGCACGGGTTTGTCCACCTGCACTTGCGCGTGCGCAAAAGCGAGCGACACGCATGCGATGGTGAGCAGAAGCGACCGTTTCATTTGGAATAGCAACACCTGAAGTTGTTGGAGCCGGTCGGGATCATGGTACCGCCGCTGTAGCAGTCCGGTGTAGTGGTGCCGGTGAGCAACCCTACGCGTTTCCCGTGATTGGTATCGTTGCTGGCATTGTCCAGCCATTCGTACTCAACGATCGAATTGACAAAGCCGCCGGGCATGCTGCATCCCTTGAACCAATCCGCGAATCCGCACAAGCGCAAACCGCGGAGGTTGCAAAGGCTCACCGCGTTGTACCACGAAGCCGGCCCATAGGGAACGGCTTCCACACAAACGTCGCGACTGACTTCAAGGAATCCGGGAGGACAAGCGAGACCTGTTGAGGACAACAACTGGAAGGCCGCTCCATCGAAGATCACCATTGCCGGTATTCCGGGGTGGAGATCGGCGCTGTCGAGTTGTTCGTTCGTGAACTTGAGCACCGGCAGTGCACCAAGTCCATCCACCTCCAAGGTGATGGCCCCGGTGTTGGTGGAGGAAGGTGTAATGGTGAGCAGGAGACCGGGTGTGTAGGTGAGGAGGGCTGGTTGAAGCGCGAGTGTAAGCGCATCAGTTCCCGATGCCATGGCACTGGTGGTGCCCAATTGTCGAACGGTCAGTGCATTGGCACCGTGGTCGGTGGCAGCAGGTGCGACCAGTCCCGTCACTTGGCGATCGGCCGGAGTTGCACCATCGAGCACCACGGGAACGGGAACATCCCACTGTGCTGCGGCGGAAGCCCAAGCGATCCAAGCGAAAAGGGTGATGCGCGTCTTCATGGCTTCACGAAGCGCAACCGATGAATGTTGTTCACCTGAACGAAATACGCCCCGGAACGAAGGGCGGTTGTGGCCAATACGAGGCAGGTCGCGTTCCCTCCGTTGAACAACTGCAGCAATTTTCCTGCGGCATCGAACAGCGCCACGTTTTCAATGCGTTCCGCGCCGCGTATGGTCAGGTGGTCTTCAACCAATGAAGGTGCAAGTTGGAACACCCAGTTGCGTGCGCCAAGATCACCGGTGGTCGAAATGACCGCATCGTCGAACAGAGTGAACCAACCAAGGCTGTCCGGTAGTGCTGCCGTGGCATTGTGCAGGCCGAGATCCACGGTGCTCGAAAGCTCCGGCCACCAAGGGCCACCATTGCCGTTGCGCGCTATGCGCAGCGCGGCTTCAGGTATGCCGTTCAATTCCGTAAGGTCGTAGGACAGCGCACCTGTGGCGCCCAAACCGGCAACGTTGCCAGAGCGCACATGGTACCAACGCGCGATGCTCTGGGCGTTCTGGTTGTTGAGGTGTGGCAGGTGGCCGCGTTCGACTATGAAGCTGTCCGGAGCCGCGGCCGTGGTAAATGAGAAACCCAACCCGGCAGGTGCGGTGGACAACAGCGGGGATGGATACGAACGGGCAGTCGATTCGGTGCCAGCCCCGACAACGGGAGAGCCGGCGACTTCGTTCAGCGAGGCCAGTGCGCCAAAAGCGATGTGCCCATCGTTCACCAGCACAGCGCCGGATTGTACGGTGAACACGACGGGAGATTCAATGCGGACATCGGTGCCGGGTGCCACGTTCATCGCAGTACCGCTGTTCAGGACCATTTGGCCTGATACCGTTGCAGCGATCAAGCAGCAAGGAAGAAGGAGAGACCGCCGCATAAGGGCGTCGAATTTAGAGCGGAAACGACAAGCCCGGCCCTTGGCCCCGGCTACTTTTGGCGCCTTCCAAAGATCGGCCACCAATGGATCTGAACACACTCCTGTACGACCAACTCGGTCATTTCGCCGCCGCCGATATTGCGACGATCCTGTTCGGCATGTTCGCTGCGGCCTTGTTGGCATGGCTGGCCGGTTTGATCGGGAAAGCCGTTGAAGGGGAGCGGAGGCAAATGGCCCTTCTGGCAGCGGTAACGACCATGGCCATATGGATCGTGCGCGCTTCGTTGCCATTGTCGTTGGCCCTTGTTGCTGTTGCGCTCTTTCTTCGGTCGCCCCAAAGCGATGGTGGTTGGAGGTCACTCGGACAACGCGCCGTTGTGCTCGCGATAGGCGTGGGCTGTGGGGCGAGCGCCGCATTGGTCACCGTCATTCCTGCACTCCTGCTCGCGCTTTTGCTGCGGTGGGCGAACACGAGCAGGGTCTGAGCCATTGGCCATGTTCGCCGTGTTGAAAGGTCCCATCGTGCTCTTTGTCGGGGCCTGCGCTGCCCACGTTTGCGCGCTCCGGTTGTCCGAGCCTGATCAACGAGGTGCGGACCGATCCGTCAACTATGGTTCGGTCAGCGACCTGTTGCTCTCACCCACAGGTGTTCAATGGAGGCGACCGATCGGTGACTTTCCTCAGGCGACGCTCTTGTACAACGGGGAAGATGGATCGTCGCACGCGGTCGTTCCTTCCGTGCACGGTCGCTTGCCCGTGGTTTCGCTTGTACTGCCCTACGCCGACCTGTTCGATCCGGAGCGCGGCATCTATTGCGTTGGCAACGCCATCCTGCACGATCAGGACCAGGCCGCGCTGAAATACATGCGGGAAACGCGCTGGTGGAAGTACCCAGGGAACTATTTGTTCCGGGGAAAGGAGTGGGAGCGCGAAGCACACATCGAGATCTTCGATAGCACGGGCGCAGTACGTTGCAACGAGCGGGTCGGTGTGCGCATCAATGGGAACAGCACGCGCGGTTTCCCACAACGGGCCTTGCGTATCGCTTTCAAAGGAAAGCATGCGATGCGGTTCTTCGGGGACGTGCCGCGCACGTACGATGAGATCGTGCTGCGTGCCAGTGGCAATGATCAGGACCGCACCATGTTCCGCGATGCTTTGCAGCACCGGTTGTGCGAGGGGTTGCCTTTCGATGTAAGCCGTGCGGAGCAGAGCGTGGTGTACATCAACGGGGCATATTGGGGCATCCACAACATCCGCGAGCGTGTGGAAGATGATGAACTGGCGCTGCGGTACGGGTTGAAGAAGAAGAGCATCGTGATCCTTGCCGATCGGGCATTGCTCTACAGGGGGGAGGATAGTACGGAGGCACAGCGCTTCAAGGTGATGCTGCGGGCGCTTGAGAGATCGGATCCCACCTCCCCCGCATTGGCCGATTCGCTGGAAGCTCATTTCGACATGGACGGCTTTCTGACCTACATGGCAGCACAGATCATTTTCGGCAACACCGACTGGCCGGATCAGAACGTGAAATACTGGCGATACACCGGGGTGCCCGATAGCGCCAACGCCAAGACCGATGGGCGCTGGCGCTTCATCATGGGCGACAGCGACCTGGGTTTTGGGTACGCCGAGCTTCCGCCGGGCAAGTACCCAGACATGTTCGCCCACTTGCAAGCCAAGGTCGGCCCGCTAGCGCGGCTTTTCAAATTGTGCATGCGAATACCAGCGCTCGAGGCACGCTTCGGCAAGATCCTCCGGAACTTGATGGATGGCCCCCTTTCAGAGGACCGGATGGTGGGGGGTGTTCGAAGCATGGCCGAACGGATCGACGAAGAGATGTACCGGCATGTGCGGCGTTGGCGCCGGCCTTCGGACCATGGGGCATGGCAAGGCCATGTGGACGCTATGGTCACCTTTGCGCACAACAGGCCGGCCATGTTGTGGGAGCAGTGGCAGGGCCGCAAGATGGATTGAACCGCAGATCATGCTCGAATTTGCCCGCAGTTACCTGCAGTTCTTCCTGATCGTGATCGTGTGGGTGGTGAGCACCATTTACCTGGGCCCACTGATCTACCTGATCCTGCCGGCCACATTTTTCATGTTCAACGCACAGGGCAAGACCCAGGAGATCGTGATGGGTTTCCTGATCGTACTGGTCATGTCCGACATCGATCCGGACATCATCGCCATGTCCCCCATCAAGAACGCCAAGAACCTGGTGATGGTGGCGCTTGCCATCCTGTTCCTCATCGATCGGCCGAAATTCGAACCGCTCAGCGGGATCTTCGCCATTTTCCTGCCCTTCTTCGTCTACTCGATCTTCCCGCTCATATTCAGCGGCCGTGTGGTGGTGGCTTCGCAGAAGACACTGAGCTACGCGCTCCTTTTCCTGTTGGTCCCGAACTGGTTCTTGTTGAATTTCAGGAAATACAAGTGGGACTTCGTGCGCAACCTCATCTACTTCATTTGCCTGGTGCTGCTCGTAAGCCCGCTGATCGGCTACATCAATCACTGGTACACGGTGATCGGTGGACGTTACCGGGGCGTATTCGGGAACCCCAACGGCCTTGGCATTTTCTGCTTCCTCAGTTTCCTGCTCGTAGCCGTATCCGAACACCTGAACAAGGAACTGTTCTCCACCCGCACCCTGCGTTACATCGTTTACGGCATCATCCTGTTCAACCTCATTCGGTGCGGGTCGCGTACGAGCGTTACGGCAACGCTCATGTTCCTGATGTTCTCGAGGTTTTTCAGTGTATCACCTTTCATCGGGTTCATCATCTTCCTGGTGTTCGTTGCGGGCCTTCATTACCTCACTACCAATCTGGCCGCGATCGTCACGGCCTTGGGCGTGCAGGATTTCATGCGTGTTGACACTTTGGAAGATGGCAGCGGCCGCTACTTCGCCTGGGCCTTCGCCTGGGAAAAGATCCAGGACTACTTCCTGCTCGGTGGGGGCTTTGGCAACGACGAGTACGTGATGCGGCAGAACTACACGTACCTGCGTTCCATGGGGCACCATGGTGGGGTCCATAACAGCTACCTCACCATGTGGTTCAATGTGGGCATCATCGGCTTGGGGATCTATATCCGCAGTTTGTTCGTTGCGTTCATCAAGGCGAGCAAACTCACACCCATCGCGTTCGCCGTGCTGTTCTCCGTGCTCTTCAGTGCGTTGTATGAAAGTTGGCTCAATGGTTCGCTGAATCCCTTCACCATTTTGGTGGTGGTGGTCATGACCATGATGAGCGAGGAAGAGGTGGTTGGATGGAGGGAGGTGGAACCGGAGGCCACGGCCGATGAGGGTATCGAATTGATAGAAGCCCCACCGGCGTTGATCTTGCCAGCGCGTTGATCGGGAACCGGCAATGGGGACTGTGAAGGGCGCCACAGGCGCTTTCCGCTTCCCGCTTCCCGGGGATACTTTCGCCGCGCCGCATGAGAAACCGTTGGAAGATCCTCTTGGCCTTGTTGGTGGCCTGCTCCATTGGTGCGTGGTACGGCAACCGGAAGCTGAAGGCCGTTGGCCATCCGGGTCTTGGCACCTTCATCGGGCAATGGTGGAACAACTGGCCCAAGAGTTTCGCAATGGACCCGCCGGTCATCGCATTGGAGGTGAACGAAGCGGGAATGGCGGAGATGGAAGCCGTGGTGGATTCAGCGCGCGTGCGCGGGGTGATCATGCCCGAGGGCAACGATTACGTGAAAGCGAAATTCGTGGTGGATGGTGTGGAAGCGAAGTGCAAACTGCGGATCAAAGGGAAGCTGGGCGACCATGTGAAGGGAGAGAAGTGGAGCTTCCGGGTGATCGCGAAGGGCGGTGGTGGCTTCCTCGGTATGAAACGGTTCAGCCTGCAACACCCCGGTACACGCAACTATCTGTGCGATTGGTTCTATCACCGGTTGAGCAAGGGCGAGGGCATTGTTGCGCTGCGCTACGGCTTTTGCAAGGTGAGCCTGAACGGTGATGACTTGGGGATCTACGCATACGAAGAACACTTCGGCCCGGAACTGCTGGAGAACAACGGCAGGCTCAAGGGCCCGTTGGTGCGTTTCGATCCCGGGCTTTTTTGGGTGCACCGCCTGAACGGCATGAGCGGGCGCGATTTCGAGGAAGCGTATGCCGACTACCAGGCCGCAGCGGTCGATGCCTTCGGCGGGGAGGACCTCATCAAGGACCCTGAGCAACTGCGTTACTTCCAGCAAGCGCTTTTGCTGATCGATGGTTTCAGGCGCGGGGAGCTGGTCGCGGAACAAGTGTTCGACATCCGCAAAATGGCCAAGCGCCATGCGATCATCGATCTCGTGGGCGGGCATCACAGCATGGACTGGAGCGACGTGAAGTTCTACTACGACCCGGGTGCGCAACGCCTTGAACCGGTGAGCTACGAAAGCTTCAGCGCGTTCCCGACGAAACAGCTCGCCGGCTCCGGAAGGTTCACCGGGAAAACCAGCGCAGGTGCCGAGCTTCATGATGCGCTCTTCAACGATGCGGCGTTCTTCGCAGCCTACGTGCACGAGTTGGAGAACGTGAGCCGCAAAGAGTACCTCGATAGCACCTTCGCAGCGATCGCAGGTGCGCTGGATACCGCCAGTGCAACGTTGTATGCGGAGTTCCCCTACAAGGAACTGGACCGCACGATCTACTACAGGAACCAGGACGTCATACGGCGTTCGTTGAACGTGCCGAAGGCGGTGCATGCTTACCTGCAAGGCAATGCAGGAGGAAGAACGATCGTGAAACTCGTGGCGATCAACAGTCTGCCTGTGGAAGTCGTTGGGTTACGGGCTGGCACTGGCGCATTGGTCCCTCCTGTTCAGCGCACCATCGTTCCTGCCCGCCGCACCGGTGGTCTCGCCCTTTCCGTAGTAGCCGAGTTCCCGATGGACAAGGCACCCGACACGCTTGCCAGTAAACCCGTGCTCGTTTGCCGGATACTCGGGGCATCGCATCCGATGGAGGTGGAAGTGTTCCCAGTTGCGTTGCCGGAGCCGGGCGCTATGGACGAGTTGTTGGTAGGGCAGAAGCCGAATATTGACCGCTTCGATTTCCTTGTTGTGAACGATAGTGCGCGGACCATCCACATTAAGCCGGGGAAGTGGAAGGTGACCGGAACCTTGGTCGTCCCTGCGGGTTATCAATTCCACGCGATCGCACCGCTCAGCTTGGAGATCGGCAGCGGTGCAAGCATCATCAGCTATTCCCCGCTGCTATGGAGCGGAAGCGATGAGGCGCACATCCATGTGTTCAGCGGCGATAGCACCTCGCACGGCATCCACGTGATCGGCGCTGCCGGTACTTCGCACTTGTCCATGGTGGACTTCCAGGGTCTTTCGCGTTACGAGCTGGATCAGACCACCAGCGCCGATCTCTCCTTCCACAACTGCAGTGCGAACCTCAGCAATTGCAACTTCACAGGCACGGGCAACACACTGGTGGACATGTCGGTCGGGTCCTTGACGGTCGTGGGCTGCGCGTTCAGCGGCGGTAGTGATCAATTGGAATTGCACTATGTGCGCGGCGCAATGCGGTCCTGCCGTTTTGTTGGGGCAATGGATGACGCTGTGAGCGTTGAGGGTGGCGTGTTCGGAGTGAAGGACACGGAAGTGCTCGGCGCCAACGGCGTTGGTGCGAAGGCTACGAGCGGTGCACGGCTGTCGTTGGAGAGTGTGGACATGCGCGCAGTAGCCCAAGGAATTGAAGTGCGCGCTGGTGCGAGCGTCACCGCGAACGGCGGTTCCATCGATGCGTTGCAGGTGGGTGTGACCGCAAGCAAAGCGAGCATGCGCGATGGCCCTGCCCGGGCAATGCTGGAGAAGGTGAGGCTTACGGCCAAGGAAACAGCTGTTGTATGCGGAGAGGGCAGCAGCGTTGTGGTGGAAGGAAAGGAAGTCGGAGGTGGAGCGACGCCGGCAAAAGCGGAGAACGAATGATGCGGCGGGTCTTTTTCCTGATGCTGGCTGTGAGCGCGTTGCGTGTTTGCGCCCAGCCGGTGGTCAGTCCAATTACCAAGGAAGCGCTGTTGGTGCCCGACAGTTTGCCGACCTACAAGTTCCTGGTGAGCGGCCATTGGTACGGTGCCGGCACCAGCCGCAGCGGGTTCCCGGCCAGTACGGTGCTTGGCAACATAGAGCGGTTCAATGCAACGGGCGCATCGTTCTTCCTTCTCACGGGCGACATTTTCCAGAACACCAAGAGCGATCAGGCGCGTTATGCACCGTCGCTTTACGAGCGCCTCCGCATTCCGCTTTTCAACGCCGTAGGGAACCACGACCTCGATGGTGGCTTCTATCCCGGACTGTTCGGTAGCACCCACATGCAATGGGATGTGCGCACGGATCGCTTCATCATCCTCGATACTGAACGGGACGACAGCAACATCAGCGGTGATCAATTGCAGATGCTGGAAACGGCGGCTGGCGATGTGGAAGCTGGAAAGGTCAAACGCGTCTTCATCACCAGTCACCGCCCTATCTGGTCAGAGAGCGGAACTTACAGCTCTCTCTTTCCGGGGAATACCAAGTCGCTCACCGGCAGCAACTATGGAGCCGACGTGTTGCCCCTGCTGCAACGCATGTTGAAGCATGCCGAGGTTTACTGGATAGCGGGAAGTATGGGAGGTGCCGCTCCGGCGAGCATCCTTTACGAAACACCGGAGCCCGGGCTCCATTATGTCATGAGCGCCGTCCGCGATGAAGCTCGTGATGCAGTGCTCCTGGCGGAAGTCTCGGCCGACAGCGTGCATTGGGAGGCGATCAGCCTAACGGGCAAGTGGATCGGGCCCATTGAGCAATACAACGCGCAGTGGTGGCGCGGGCACTTAGCTCACCCTGAAGGCTTTGAGTGGAAATTGCTGCCGTACTACTTCACCAGCACCATAACGCATCGGGCCTTCTGGATCGGGGTACTAACCACCCTCGCGTTGATGGGGACGGTCGTCTTTCTGCGTCGCAGGCGGCGCGCCGGTTAGATTCGCAACTTTCAATAGAAACGCAACGCATGGCGAGGATACTTGTAACGGGGGGCGCGGGTTTCGTGGCAAGCCACTTGGCCGAGAAGTTGGCCATGGACACGGCCAACGAGGTGACCATCGTGGACAACCTGCTCACGGGCGACATGGCCAAGTTGCCGGTACACATGCCCAATGCGCGGTTCATCAAGTGCGACGCCAACCGTTTCGAGGACATCAGCGCCGTGTTCTATGCCCACCGCTTCGAATACGTGTTCCATTATGCCGCGGTGGTCGGGGTGAAGCGAACTACGGACAATCCGGTGATGGTGCTGCGCGACATCGACGGCATCCGCAACGTGCTGGATCTGTCGAAGAACACGGGTGTGAAACGCGTTTTCTTCAGCAGCAGTAGTGAAGTGTACGGTGAGCCGGTGGAGATCCCCCAGAACGAAAAGACCACGCCGCTCAACAGCAAGCTGCCATACGCCATCGTGAAGAACATCGGTGAAGCTTTCCTGCGCAGCTACCAAAAGGAATACGGCTTGGAGTACACGGTGTTCCGGTTCTTCAACACCTACGGACCGAAGCAGAGCCGCGATTTCGTGGTGAGCAAATTCATGCGCGCTGCGATCAAAGGCGAGGACATCACCGTCTACGGCGACGGCAGCCAGACGCGCACCTTCTGCTGGGTGGACGACAACATCGATGCCTGCATCAACGCGTTCAAACGTAACGAGGTGCTGAACGATGTGGTCAACATCGGCAGCGATAAGGAGATCACCGTGCTCGAGTTGGCCAAACTGGTCATCGAACTCACACGCAGCAAGAGCCGCATCGTTCACCTGCCACCATTGGAAGAAGGCGACATGACACGGCGCATGCCCGACATTGCCCTGATGCGTAAACTATTGGGCCGTGAGCCGCTGCCGTTGCGCGATGGTTTGCAACGGATCCTGAAGGACCCGAAGTTCATCCTGAGCTGAGGACCGGTATCTCCCTGCGTATCCCGGCGGATCACAATCCTGCATCATAGCCATACCCGCGCTCGGCCCAATAGTCCGGCGGACGCTCATCGGTGAAAGCGAGTGTGCCGATGCACTTCAGGTTCTTGACACCGTACTTGGTAGGGATGATGAGCCGGAGCGGGGCACCATGGTCGGCGGTGAGCGGCGCCCGGTTCATTTCGTAGCACAAGATCGTTTGTGGGTGCATGGCGCTCTTCATGTCAATACCCACGTAGTATTTGGCATCGGGCGTTGTCAGCGCGGCATAAGCATAGCGGTCGGCCGGTTCGTCCTGGCGCGGCACTGCCCCGTTCCGCGTGCCCAAGTGGTAGTGTTCGGCCAAGTCGCTCAAGCGCACTCCGCCCCAATGCGAAATTTCGTTCCAGCCCTCAATGCACTTGAAGTCGAAACACACTTCCGTCCTTGGCAGTGCCTTCAAGTCGTCCAGGGTAAGTGAGAGGTCGCCGGCCGGGCCGTTGGAGCGCACGTTCAACCGCCACTGCGCTGCATCGAGGGTGGGAGCGAGCCCGATCTTGCCGTTCACGCGGGGCTTCGGCGCTGCCATGGTGATCGGGTATTCCGGCGCCAAGTGAGCGTCGTCCTTCAGCAGCTGTCCGGCCCCATCGCTGAAGTCGAGCGCGGTGCGTAACGGGCCTTGCACACCGCTTACGTCCTGCGCACCGGAGATCCATCGTTGCAGTCCGTAAACAACGGCGCCGAAGGCACCCAGCACGCCGAACGCTATGAAGCTGCGTCGCTTCCACTGTTCCGGTGTTTCTTGGCGCTGTTCCTCGCTCATGATGCACGGTTGTTAGTGGTGACCGGATCCACGTTGGCCTCTTCGGCAGGGGTACTTACCACCTGCCAACCAGTGACCATTGCTTGGAAATTGTTCCAACCTGCCCGCACTACCTGAGCCACATGCACAAGGAAGAACAGGCAGTAGCCGATCGTAAGGATGAAGTGTACCAACCGTGCGTTGTCGTAGTCGCCGAACAGCGCCGTTATCCACGACAGTTGGGTGGGTTTGTAGATCGCAAGACCCGAAAGCACCGAGCCAATGCCCATCACCACGATGCTGGTATAGGCGATCCGCTGCGCCCCGTTGAATTTCACTTCGGGCAACGGCTTCTTGCGGATGCCCAGATCATGCAACAAGACATGCCATGCCTCCTTGAACGAGTGTTTGTTGGGCAGGAGATGCCGCCACTCGCCGCTGACAATGGTGAACAGTACATACATGAAGCCATTGATGAAGAACAACCACATGAGCGCGAAGTGCCATGCCATGCCTTCGGCCAACCGCTGCGGGATATTGAGCGCCTTATAGAAGCCGGTGGGATAGAACTGCAGCAAAGTCCAGCTACCGATCTGCACTTTGTAAGGATCCCATGCCCAGTAGATCAGGGTGCCGCTCCAGATCATGAGCATGAGCAGCGGGAAATTCACCCAGTGGAACCAACGTATCGCCAGCGGGTGCTTCTTCCGGATGGTGATCTTCTCCATACCGCAAAGTAGCGCCGCAACATGCCGAACGTTCCGTCGCGGGGCGGACCAAAAGAGAAGGGGGCCGAGGCCCCCTTCCGATCGATCTTCAGTAAGCCCTTCTCCGGTGGAGAAGGGTTTGGAACGAGGCCTAGAACTTCGCGCGGCTCTTTCGGCCGATCCGCTTCTTGCCACGCACCCAGCTGTAGCGCTGGCGGTAGAAGTTCGACTGACCCTTGAGCACATAGCTATAGGTAAGGGTCATGGTCAAGTAGCTGTCGTTGTGGGTTGGATCACCACGTATGTTCTCCTTCGGTCGGCTTGGGCCGGGTCCGCCGGCTTCGTAGCCGTACTGGAGGATCCAGGAATCGTAGTTCAAGCTCGGGTCTGCAGAGTAGGCAGCATCGATGGCCGGCTGGCTCTGATCTTGGAACTGGGCTGACTGGCCGTTGATGCCCCCGGGCAACAAATTTGGGTCAACGTACACCGTGCTCACATCATCGAGGTAATCGGTGAAGGTGGTGCGCCAACCGAAGTCCCAGCCGATACGATGGCGCCGCTTGAAGGTGAAGTGGAAGCCCATGCCCGCCGGTATGGCGAAACCGACCTGGCTATATCCGGCCAATTCGGTATCAAGCGGACGAAGCGCCACCCAAGAACCTTCGCCATATAGTTGCCCTTTCGGATTGTGGTAGAACACAGCTGCGCCCACATAGGCGAACAAACGGAAATCAGTCCGGTAGCGCCCGCGCCCACCGATGTCGTTGTCCGCGTAGATGGTGAACTCAGGCCGCACGTACAACTCGAACATGTCGTTGCGGAAGTTCAGGTTGCGGAACCGGCGCGGGCGATAGATGCTCAGATCGTCGGCGCCCTGGATCCGGAGATACATGAGCCCGGCATTGATGCTGATGAAACGGTTGATCTTACGGCGGGCGAACACCCCGAACGCCCAACGCGTCTGGCTAAGCTTCAAGTCCCAGATGAAATCGCGGCGCGGGTTCTCCTTACCGCCCATCTCCCCCAAATAGTTGGCTGCGCCAACGTGAAAGCCGATGTCCCAAGCGTACTGGGCTTTCGCGGTGCCCGTCAACAGTAAGGCAACGATCAGGACGTAAAGCTTTCTCATCAGGGGTTGGCTAGGGCAGGTACACGAACGCGCAAACTTAGAAAAGTTCCCACCCGGCCGACGGTATGACAAGGCAGGGAGATTTCAACGATCGACCAGCGCAGGGGAAGCCCCGACCGCCTTTGTCTCGCCAAAGGCTTCGCGAAGGCGCAGCAGTTGGGCCGCGGTTACATTCGGCGCCCTGATGGAGAACCGCGTCAGCAGCTTGTTCGGCATTCGTTACCCCGTGGTGCAAGCGGGCATGATCTGGTGCAGCGGTTGGAGGTTGGCCAGTGCGGTGGCCAATGCAGGCGGATTGGGCATTCTCGGCAGCGGCAGCATGTACCCCGATGTGCTGCGCGAACACATCCGGAAGTGCAAGGCGGCCACACGCTTACCCTTCGGGGTCAACGTTCCCCTGCTCTATCCGAACGTCGAGGACCACATGGCCACGATACTGGAAGAGGGTGTGAAGATCGTTTTCACCAGTGCGGGCAGCCCGGGAACGTGGACCGGGAAACTGAAACAGCAGGGTATCACGGTCGTGCATGTGGTAAGCAGCGTGAAGTTCGCCAAGAAGGCCGTGGAAGCGGGCGTGGATGCGGTTGTGGCAGAGGGTTTTGAGGCCGGTGGCCACAACGGGCGGGAGGAGACCACCACCATGGTGCTCATCCCCATGGTGCGCGATGCCGTGGATGTGCCATTGATAGCGGCCGGTGGCATCGGCGACGGCCGGGCCATGCTTGCGGCCATGGCGCTCGGTGCCGATGGGGTGCAGGTAGGCAGCCGTTTTGCCTGCAGCGAAGAGAGCAGCGGCCACGAGGCCTTCAAGCAGCGTGTCATCAACAGTACCGAAGGTGAAACGATCCTCACTTTGAAGGAACTGGCGCCGGTGCGCCTGATCAAGAACGGTTTCTATAAGGATGTGGAGACGGCCTACGCGCGCGGCGCCAACGCGGATGAGTTGAAACAGTTGCTGGGCCGTGCCCGCGCAAAACGGGGCATGTTCGAGGGGGATCTCGAACAGGGTGAACTGGAGATCGGCCAAGTGAGCGCTGCACTGAACGACATCCCCCCGGCTGCCGTCATCCTTGAACGGTTGATGGCGGAGTATCGCGCAGGTTTGGATCGTTGCCGGGGAATGTCGAGGTTCGATGCGTGATCTCGGCAACAGGTCGACCTTTGTACGCGTCTGCGTTATGGCAACGATCCTGCTGATGAAGCGTTGGTATCCCGTGCGGCTCTCCCTGTTCACGTTCACCCTGCTTGCGGCGCTGAGGTCCCAAGCGGTGATCCTTGACCCGCCGGTGTTGCATTGCGCTTCGGTGAATCTGGTCGGTGATGTAACCCTGACCTGGACCCCACCAGCCGATCCCGGCGGGGATTTTCAGGAATACCAGTTGTTCCAGGGCCCCAATGGCGGACCGTACAGCCTGTTGACGGTGATCCCCGTTTACGGTACCACCACCTATTACCACGCCGGGGCCGGCGCCGACTCGGGACCCAACTGTTACTTTCTCACCACGGTCTCCACTTCGTTACCACCGAACACGTCGGTGCCGAGCGATACGCTATGCACCATTTTCCTTACGGTTGGGCAAAGCGCGCCATTGGGCAGCGCTGTGTTGGATTGGACCCCGCAACACGTTCCCGCGATCGGTTCGGCCAGTGCCAACTACAGTATTTGGATGGAATATCCCCAAGGCATCTGGAGCCAAGTAGCGTCAGTGCCCAACACGGCTTTGCACTACGAGCACGTCATCGATATCTGCGATGATTCGCTCACTTTCCGGATCGGTCTGATCGATGCATTGGGCTGTGTGAGCTTCAGCAACCTGGCCGGGGATGTCTTTGCCGATGCCACTCCACCAAGTGTTCCGGTTGTGCAAACGGTAAGCGTCGATTCCTTGACCTGCCTTACCACCGTTACGTGGGACCCCAGTCCTGAACCGGATACCGATGGCTACATCCTTGTGCTCGTTACCTCCGGTGGAAGCATCGTCATCGATACGGTATGGGGTGGAACCAGCAGCACGTTCGTGTGGGCGTTCAGTGGTCCTTGCAACGGGCCGGAAACATGGACCGTTGCCGCATTCGACACTTGCTACAGCGGCAATCCGGCCAGCCCGAACACGAGCGCTACGGGACTTGCGCATACCACTGTCTTCGCGTTCAACGATTACGATGCCTGCGACGCAGAGATCACCGTGGGATGGACGCAGTACGAAGGCTGGGATGTGGCCGGTTACGAGCTGTACGCCCAGGTGAACGGCGGCCCGTGGTTCCTTTTGAGCATACACGGTCCGGGCGACTTCAGCAGCGCGCACACTGGTGTGGACCCTTTCAAAACCTATTGCTACGTGGTGAAGGCCATTGAGAGTGGTGGCACCCGTACGGCGCTGAGCAACAAGACCTGTGTTGTTACCAGTTATCCGGGGCTGCCTGCGTTCAACTATGTGAGCAACGTAACCGTGGTCGCCCCGAACGAAGTGCTCATTTCGGATGAAGTGGACTTGGCGGCGGAGGTGAAGCGCTATCACCTGCAGCGCAGCCGCAATGGACTTCCGTTCGAGGAGGTCCAGAACATTCCGGGCGGCGGCGGGCCAACGATCACCTTCACCGACACGGATGTGCAAACGGGTGAGCGCAGTTACCGCTATCGCGTTCTCGTGGAGGATAGCTGTGGCACTGTTACGCTCACGAGCAACGAGGGCAACACCATCCACCTCACCGCAGAAGCTGCACTCGACGGTATCAATAGGCTGCGCTGGAACGGTTACGTGGGCTGGGCCGGTGTGCCGTCCGGTTTCAACATCTACCGCAGCATCGGCGATGGGCCGTTCACCTTCCTCGCGACCAACCCCGCGGCACAAGCGGATTTCCTTGACGATGTTGCTGATTTCTCCGCAACCAATGGCCGCTTCTGCTATTACGTGGAGAGCTTGGAGGCTGGCAACCCCTCGGGTGCCAATGCGGTTTCCGTTAGCAACATTGCCTGCGCCGTGCAGGAGGAACAGTTCTGGGTGCCGAATGCCTTCATCGCCGGCGGTGCCAACGAACTCTTCATTCCCGTTACCGCATACACCGATGTCACGGGTTATGAATTCACGATCTTCAACCGCTGGGGGCAGCCGATCTGGACAACGACCGATCGGTTCCAAGCTTGGGACGGTCGCGTGGAGGGCGACTTCGTGCCCCTCGGTGTGTATGCTTGGTACTGCACGTTCCGCAATGGCGATGGCCGGCAGTTCACCGAGCGCGGTACCGTGACTTTCCTTTACGCGGTGGAGTAGCGATCCAGCTTTTCGCCCGATCGTTACTTTTGGCCATGGATCAGACCACTTCGATCATGGGAAAGGCCAAGGGCGTCCCGGCCTCTGAAGCCAACGGCCATTCCCCCTCGAACAAGTTCATCGAAGGCCTCACGTACGACGACGTACTGCTTGTGCCCGCCTACAGCGAGGTACTGCCCCGAGAGGTGGACATCCGCACACGGTTGTCGCGCAACATCATCCTGAACGTGCCCATTGTGAGCGCGGCCATGGACACCGTTACCGGAGCTGAGTTGGCCATCGCGATCGCCCAGCAAGGCGGTATCGGGGTGATCCACAAGAACCAGACGATCACCGAACAAGCCGCCGAAGTGCGCCGCGTGAAGCGCAGCGAAAGCGGCATGATCCAGGATCCCGTCACGCTCCACGAGGATGCCTTGGTGGGCGATGCCTTGAAACTGATGGCCGAGAACAAGATCGGTGGCATTCCCGTGGTGAACGCGCGCGGGATCCTGGTGGGCATCGTCACCAACCGCGATCTGCGGTTCGAGAAGAAGACCGCCCGCCCCGTGGTGGAGGTGATGACCAAGGAGCACATCATCACCGCCAAGCCCGATACTTCAATGGCCCAGGCGGAAGACATCCTGCAAGAGCACAAGATCGAAAAGCTGCCGGTGGTTGATGGGAACGGAAAGCTCGTGGGCCTGATCACCTACAAGGACATCATCAAGTTGAAACAGCGGCCCAACGCTGCCAAAGACAAGCACGGTCGCCTCCGCGTAGCTGCGGCCATCGGCGTTACCACCGATAGTCTGGAACGTGCACATGCCCTCGTGGATGCGGGCGTGGATGCACTTGTCATCGACACTGCGCATGGCCATACACGCGGTGTGATGGACATGCTGAAACAAGTGAAAGCGGAATTCAGTGGCATCGATGTGATCGTGGGCAACATCGCCACGGCCGCCGCTGCGCGCGCACTTGTTGATGCCGGTGCCGATGCTGTGAAAGTCGGCATCGGTCCGGGGAGCATCTGCACCACACGCGTCATTGCCGGCGTTGGTGTGCCGCAGCTTACTGCGGTCTTCGATTGTGCCAAGGCCATTGAAGGCAGCGGTGTTCCGGTGATCGCCGATGGAGGCATCCGTTATACGGGCGACATGGTGAAAGCCCTTGCTGCCGGCGCAGGCACGGTGATGATCGGTAGCATGTTCGCTGGCGTAGAGGAGAGTCCCGGTGAGACGATCATTTTCGAGGGCCGCCGTTTCAAGACCTACCGTGGCATGGGCAGTATTGAAGCCATGCAGCAGGGCAGCAAGGACCGCTACTTCCAGGACATGGAGGACGACATCAAGAAGTTGGTGCCCGAGGGTATCAGCGGCCGTGTTCCCTACAAAGGCAAGCTGGCCGAAGTGGTACACCAACTCGTTGGTGGTTTACGCGCTGGCATGGGTTACTGCGGAGCCAAGGACATGACCGCGCTCAAGGGCGCGCAGTTCATCCGCATCACCAGCGCGGGCGTAACGGAGAGCCATCCGCACGACGTGTTCATCACGCGCGAAGCGCCGAATTACAGCCACTTGTAGGGGTTGGTTGTTGAGCCTTCGTAAGGACCAGCGGTAAGACCTGGCGGCGCACACCTCGGGCCGCGGAAAAAATACCCTGCTCAGGGTATTGCAGGGCCCATTGGGCAGCCTCAGATTCGTGCGTCCACTTTCTGCCCAACCGCAGAGCGGCGATCGTTCCCACCTCAGATCCAACGACCATGTTCAACAATGCCTACTTCGACACCATCATCTGCATCGTGCTGGTGTTCGCATTGCTCAGCATCGTGGTGAGTTTCGTGGTCGAATGGTGGATCGAGAAGATCAAGGCCCGTGGGTCTTTCCTGCAGATGATCATCCGCCGCATCCTGCGCGATGACCTGAACCACGACTACGGGTACCGCCTTTACCAGCATCCCACCATCAACCGTATGCGGCGTGGCATACACAGCTATCCATCCTACATCAGTGCTGAAGCGTTCAGCAACGCCCTTATTGAAACGATCGCCGAGGATGGTGGCGACGAGCGCTACGTCCTGAGCGAGGACGGTAAGACAGGAACGCGGGTGAACGAGATGAAGGACAAGCCTTTGGGCATCCGTTTCGTCGCAGGGGTCAAGGTCATGAAGGAGAGTCCCATGCGCAGGCTCTTCCTCAACTTCATTGACCGCAATGGTGGGACACAGGAGGGTGAACTGGACATCCATAGCCTGAAGGCTGAGATCGGCCGGTGGTTCGATGATCACATGGACCGCGCCAGTGGTGAGTACAAGATCAAGTTGAAGCCCAAGTTGCTCGGTATCGGTTTGCTGGTGGCCTTCGCGCTGAACGTGGACACGATCCACCTCATCAAAGTGTTCATGCTGGATGAGCCGTTGCGCAACCGCACCGTTGCGGCAGCCGAAGGAGTGGCGGATAAATACGCATCCACGGAAGGCCAACCTGAAGAGGTAAGGATCCAGGCAGTGATCGACACGTTGGTGACCATGCCGAGCGACACCACTGTTAGAGTGCGCATGCAGGACACGATCGTCCTGAAAGTGGTGGCGCGGATGGGCAACGATAGCGCCCTTGCACGGAAAAAACAGGATGCGCGCGATGTGCTCGACCGCATCAACCGGCTGCAATTGCCATTGGGATGGGACCAGGTCGATGTGCCCATCAGCTGGTTCAAAGACACCCCCGCATTGGCCAGCAAGGCCGACGACCCCGCTGCGGCATCCTTGCTCGCTTACTTCGATGACAGGAACACATTGACCGCGAAGAATTTCTTCCTGTGGTTCTTCGGCGTCATCATCACCGGCTTCGCGCTCGGACAGGGCGCGCCCTTCTGGTTCGCATTGCTGGTGAAGCTCGTGAACATCCGCCGCGCCGGCGCGAAACCGAAGTCAACGCAAGGATCCAATTCCGATTGAGCCATGGCACGCATCATCAACGCCCACACGCACATCTTCACCGGCAAGTTCGCCCCGGACTACTTCTTCAAGGTAGCCCTGCCCAAGTGGTTGCACGGCTGGGCCGAAGAGATCAAGGCCCTTCTCGAAGGGAAACGGATGCGTTGGTTGATCCGCGGCCTTTCGCGTTCCTCCGGCAAGAGCAACATGCAACGCTATCTCAACTTCATGGAGACCGGCATGGAGCAATCGCAAGGCGATGTCTTCCGCCAGTTACGCGATGCGTATGCCACCCTTGGGGGCGACACGCGTTACATCGCGCTCACGTTGAACATGGATCACATGGGACCCGGGAGCAGCAACCACGCGAAGATCGATGACCAGTTGAAGGAGGTGGAGGAATTGCGCCGCGACTATCCCGATCACCTGTTCCCCTTCGTGTGCGTGGACCCGCGCCACCTGCAAGGGCAGGCCTTGGTGGATTGGGTGAGACCCAAGATCGAGAGCCTCCGCTTCTTCGGCATCAAGATGTACCCTGCCCTCGGCTTTTTCCCCTGCGATCCGCGCCTGATGGAACTCTATGCGTGGGCGGAGGCGAACAATGTCCCCATCATGACCCACTGCACACGCGCCGGGGTCTTTTATACGGGCCGCTTGCGCGAAGTAGTGCCCAACGACACGGCGCCATGCCTTGCCACCGATGCCAGCAATACCGCGTTCGACCCGGAGCTGCAAAACATCAATGCGCGGCTGAAGAAGTACATGTACAACGATTTCACGAGCGGCAAGGGCCAGAGCAAGTACGGGTGCAACCTCTTCCTCAACCCGCGCAACTTCATACCGGTGCTCAACCGGTTCAAGAACCTGAAGGTGTGCTTCGCCCATTTCGGTGGCGACGACGAGATCATGGGCGATGTTCAGGAATTGACGCGCAAGGCCATCGACCCCGACAATTTCCACGTGGAGATCAAATCCCTTCTCGCCAACGCGAGCTATCCCAACGTGTACACCGACATCAGCTACACGTTGTTCAGCAAGAGGGCAGGGGTGTACGCTGCGTTCAAAGCAAGCATCAATACCCCAGTGGTCGGAGATCGCGTGCTTTTCGGCACCGACTACTACATGACCCTCCAAGAAGCTCCGGAGCCGGATCTCCTGAAACTCTGCCAGAGCGAACTGGGCCCCGTGCTCTTCGACAAGATCGCCACAACCAACACCAACACATACCTGGCAAGCCGTTTCTTCCCGGATCCAGCGGGTACGCGGTTCGTGTAACGTGCTTCACATCTTCACGAAACGCGCGGTATGCGCTGTACGGTCGGTGCTGCAAACAACAGTGTAAGCACCGCTGGCAAGGTGCCGCACATCGATCGTTGCAACCGCATCGGTCGTGTTGATCCGTTGCACGGGCCGCCCATCGCTGGCAATGATCCAGAATTCCGCAGGTTGCCCGTTGCCGGTCCTTACCGTTATGGTCTCTTCAGTAAGGGTCGGTGCCACGGTGAAGCCGCTAGCTGTATGCTCCTGGACGGCACCCGGTTCGGCACCCGCGATCACGATGTTGTCGATGACATAAGCCGTGTTCTGATCATCATCCAGGACGATGTAGGCTATACCTGCCCCGCCGATATTGAGCTCGATCCGTTCCGGGCTGATGCTGTAAAAGGTCGTCAGCGCAATACCGTTCACGTCGTACGCCGTGCCCATGATGTAGTCGATCTCCGAACCCACCGAATTGTCGAACGACACATAGCCCACCGGAACAGGGGTGACACCATCCGCAGGATCCACGAAATCCATACGCAACTCACCGTACCAATCGTAGCTGTGCAGCACGCTGGTCCAGCTTAGGCTGCCGTAATCGTAGGTCACCGGTGGTGTGATGATCCCGTTGCTGCTGAAGACCACCCCACAGCTCTGGTACTGGTTGGTGAAGTTGGTGCCACTGAGGATGCCTTCAAAGTCAAGGGTGTCGCATTGCGCTACGGCGTTCAGTTGCCCAATGGCTAAAGGGACGGAGGCTGCGGCGATCAGGAGTAAGCGTGGGTTCATGGGGTCTGGTTTTGGCCTTGGAAAGATAGCGGGCCAGGGGTCTTCGTTGCGACTTCCGCCGCGCCCCATGCTTCGATCTTTTTAACTGGGCCGAACCCCGCATGCCGTGCGGGATCCCGGTTAGATTTGGCACCCTTTTGCAAACCCCGCGTGTGGATCGACCTGCTTTCCGCAGCCTACCCGCCGAAGTCCCGAACAACGACTCAACCCCCTACTTGAGATGATCCTGAAGATGTGGATGCCTGCCCTAGCACTTGCGGTGCTGGCACAAGGCGCAGTGGCCCAGAGCAGCAAAGGCAAAGCCGAGGGCCTTGCCACCGATGATCCGGTGCTGATGACCGTGGATGGCAAACCGGTGACGCGCAGCGAGTTCGAAGCGATCTACAAGAAGAACAACAAGGATGCGGCGGTTACCAAGGAGGCCTTGGACGAGTACATGGAGCTCTTCATCAACTACAAGCTGAAGGTGCGCGAGGCGGAGAGCCTCGGAATGGACACGGTGAAAAAATTCCGCGATGAACTGAGCGGTTACCGTACCCAATTGGCCCGCCCATACTTGGTGGACCGCAACCTGAACGATCAATTGATGCAGGAGGCGTACGGCCGCAGCCAGCAGGAGGTGCGCGCAAGCCACATCCTTGTTTCCTGCACTCCGGAAGCGTCGCCCGAGGATACTTTGAAGGCGTACAAGAAAGTGGTCGGCCTGCGCGATCGGGTAATGGCGGGAGAGGATTTTGCGACCGTTGCCAAAGCATCGAGCAACGACCCGAGCGCGGCGCAGAACGGGGGCGACCTCGGGTACTTCAGCGCGCTGCAAATGGTGTATCCGTTCGAGACCGTTGCCTTCAGCACCCCATTGGGCGAAGTGAGCAAGCCGGTGCGCACGCGCTTCGGCTATCACGTCATCAAGGTCGTGGACAAACGTCCCGCGCGTGGCCAGGTGAAAGTGGCGCACATCATGTTGCGTAGCCCCGAGAACGATCCTGCCAAGGAAGCGGAGATCGAGAAGAAGGTGCAGGAGGTGCATGCCTTGTGCGTTGCCACGCCTGACCAGTTCGCCGACTTGGCGCTGAAGTACAGCGAGGACAGCGGCAGCAGTGCGAAAGGAGGTGAGCTGCCCATGTTCGGCACGGGCAAAATGATCGAGGAGTTCGAGAACGAGAGCTTCAAGCTGACGGCCGATGGCCAGATCAGTCAGCCGTTCAAAACGCGCTACGGCTGGCACATCGTGAAACGCTTGGAATACCAAGCGCCTCCCACCTTCGAGCAGGCCAAGGGCGAACTGAAGAGCAAGATCCAGAAAGACAGCCGCGCTGACATCACCAAGCGGGCCTTCACCGCCCAACTGCGCAAGGATTACAAGTACACCCCTGTTACCAAGAACCTCAAGCCGGTATATGCCTTGGTGGACAGTACCATCTTCATGAAGGGCAGCAACATCAGCGATACCCTGCTCCGGCGCAATGTGGTGGAAGGCCCGATCATGATCAATGGCATGCGCTACCGCCGGGAGATCAACGGCGCGCTGAAGAACGGCAAGGTGGTTAACATCCGCAGCCGTCAGTACCAGGATATCGTGGCCGACCCCAACGATACCGTGGTGGTGCGCGACATACACGAGGGCTGGACGCCCGATGCCGCTAAGGCGAAGAAACTGACCCAACCGCTGTTCTCGCTCAATGGCCGCGCGTGGACGCAAGCCGATTTCCTCAGCTACCTGGAGAGCAAACAAGCGCGCGGCAAGAGCGAACCCATCAAGAACTACGTGGATTCGAAGTTCGAAGGCTGGGTGGACGAATCGCTGATGAGCTACGAGGACGGCCGCTTGGAAGAGAAGCACCCGGAGTTCCGCATGCTGATGAAGGAATACCGCGATGGCATCCTGCTGTTCGAACTCACCGACCAGCAAGTATGGAGCAAGGCCGTGAAGGATACCGCAGGCCTGCAGAGCTACTACGACGGTCACGCCACCGACTTCATGCACCCCGTGCGTTACGACGCGGACATTTACACCTGTGCCAATGCGCAGGTGGCCGAGCAAACGCGCAAGCTTTTGAAGAAGGGCAAGCGCGGCGATGAGCTCACCGCTGCCGTCAACAAAACCAGCGCGCTCAACCTGGACGCTGAAACCGGTCGTTGGTCGGCGGATGAGAAACCTTTCCTGAAGGGGATCACCACCCCGGGCCTGTCGAACAACTTCGACGTGGACGGTCGCGTTGTCATCGTTGATATGAAACAAGTGGTGGCACCTGCCCCGAAAACCTTGGACGAGGCGCGCGGGCTGGTTACCGCCGCCTACCAGGACCGCTTGGAAAAGGACTGGATCGCGCAACTCCGGGCCAAGTACAAAGTGGTCACCGACCCCGACGTGTTGTATTCCATCCGCTGAACAACGGATCCATTGATCGCACGGCTGGCGCATCCCATCATCCTCTTGGCAGTGGCTTGCGCTGCCGGTTGTGGGGCAGGAACGGCCGTGGAGAGCGATGTGGTTGCGCGCGCTTATACCGAAGTGCTCTCGCGCCACGAACTGCGGCAAGTGATCCCCATGGACATGGCTCCGGACGACAGTGCCGCCATGGCGACCCAGTACATCGACAATTGGATGCGCGACCGGGTGCTGATGGCACAGGCGGAGAAGAACCTCAGTGTGGCCCAGAAGGATGTGGAAGCCGAACTGCAGGCCTATCGCCGTTCCTTGATCATGCACGCCTACGAACAGGCGCTCATCGACCAGAAATTGGATACCTCGGTCTCGGCTGCCAGCATCGAGGAATACTACGCGGCCAACCAGAAGAACTTCGCCCTGAAGGACGACATCGTGCGGGTACGATGGTTCAAGGTGCGTGAGGACGATCGGCGCACCCTCAAACAGTGGGAGGAACTGTGGCGGAGCGATGACGCTGCGGAACTGCACGAGCTGGAGATACAATTGGCGAAACGCGGCATCGGCATATTCGACAGTGGCGAGGACTGGCTCGACTTCAACGAATTGCGCAAGGAGGTGCCTCTGGAGACCGACAACGCCACCGACTACTTGGGCCGGACCAACAAAGTGGTCGTGAAGGACAGTGTGAACACTTACTTCGTGGACCTGTTGGAGCATCGTTTGCGCACCGGTACGGCACCGGTGCAACGGGTTGCCACTGAGATCAAGGCCATCATCATCAATCAACGCAAGTTGCGCTTGCTGGAAAGCATGCGTGAGGACTTATACCGCGACGCCCTCGCCAAAAAGGATGTGGAACTACTGCACTAAGGCCATTGCGCTCGCAATGTTGCTGCCGTCGTTCGCGTCGGCACAACCCACCGGCCAGCTCGTGGACGGTATGATCGCCGTGGTGGGGCAGGAGATGGTGATGTACAGTGAACTGCACACCCGTCTCGAGCAGGCGCGGCAGGCTGGCCAACCGGTGGATGAGGCAGCACAGTGCGGTGAGCTGGAGGACATGCTCTATGAGAAGCTCCTGCTCGAGCAAGCGCGCATCGATAGTGTGGAGGTGGATGAAGCGCAGGTGGCGGCCGAACTGGACCGGCGGATCAAATACTTCGTTGCGCAACTGGGCAGCGAGAAGAAGCTCGAAGAATTTTACGGCAAGACCATCACCGAGATCAAGGACGACTTCCACGACCAGATCGCCGATCAATTGCTGGTGCAGCAAATGCAACAGAAGATGACCAGTGCGGTGCGCGTAACACCGAAGGATGTCCGGAAGTTCTTCGAGGCCATACCCAAGGACAGCCTGCCCTTCATCAACACCGAAGTGGAATGGGCCCAGATCGTGCGCGTGCCCGAACCCAGCGAAGCGGAAGTGAGCCGGGTGCGCCGCAAGCTGGAGGAGTGGCGCGCTGCGGTGGTGAAAGGGGAGAAGGACTTTTGCGTGCTGGCCATGAGCTACAGCCAGGATCCGGGGTCGAGTGCCAACTGCGGCGAACTGGGCATGGTGAGCCCCGGCACCATGGTGGAGGCGTTCGACAACGCGGCCATGGGGTTGCAGGACGGTGAGTTGAGCCAAGTGTTCAAGACCGAATTCGGTTGGCATCTCATGCAGATGATCGAACGTCGGGGGCAGCAATACAACGCGCGGCACATCCTTTTGAAGCCCGCTACCGGCGATGCCGAACGCAACAAGGAAAGGGCGTTGCTCGACAGCTCGGCGCGGTTGGTGCGCAACGGCGACGGCACGTTCACCAGCTTGGCCGGGATCTACAGCGAGGATGAGGAGACCCGCGCGCTCAACGGCATGGTAACCGAGCCCAGCAGCAACACGTTCCGCTGGAAGACCAACGAGCTGAGCGCCGATGTTTTCCAAGTGCTGGACAAGTTGCGGCCCGCCATGGTGAGCGATGTGCTGCCCGTTACCATGCCCAACGGCGACAAGGCGCTGCGCATCGTGTATTTGGTGAAACGCACCGAACCGCATGTGGCGAACTTGACCGACGACTATGCCATGATGCAGAATGCCGCAGAGAGCGAGCAGCGTTCGGCCGGGGTGAAACGGTGGCTCGATGAGAAGACCAAGGACACTTACGTGAACATCCACCCCGACTTCCGGAACTGCAAGTTCCGGAACGCATGGGTGAAACCGCTGCCCGAGTAAGGGCGATGGAAGCATCGCCCCAACAAAAGATCACAGATGAACGACGTGGAAGCAGTAGCCCGCTTTGGCGAGGAGTACAAGCGCCTGAAGGCGGAAGTGAACAAGGTGATCATCGGGCAGGACGCCGTGGTGAACGATGTGCTCATCGCCATCTTCAGCCGGGGGCACGGGCTTTTGGTAGGGGTGCCGGGGTTGGCCAAAACGTTGCTCGTCAGTACGGTGGGCAAAGCGTTGGGACTCTCCTTCAACCGCATTCAGTTCACCCCCGATCTGATGCCGAGTGACATCATCGGCAGCGAGATCCTGGACCAGGAGCGCAATTTCCGTTTCGTGAAGGGCCCCTTGTTCGCCAACATCATTTTGGCCGACGAGATCAACCGGACGCCGCCGAAAACACAATCCGCATTGCTGGAGGCGATGCAGGAGAAAGCCGTGACCGCTGCGGGCAACAACTACCCGCTGCCCAACCCCTTCTTCGTGTTGGCTACGCAGAACCCGATCGAGCAGGAAGGCACCTATCCCTTGCCCGAAGCACAGCTCGATCGTTTCATGTTCAACATCTGGGTGGACTACCCCACCTACGCGGAAGAAGTGGCGGTGGTGAAAAGCACCACGAGCGACAGCGTGCAGGAGGTGAAGCCGGTCCTTTCAGCGGAAGACATCCTGTTCTTCCAGGGCTTGGTGCGCCGCGTGCCGGTGCCCGACAACGTTGTTGAATACGCCGTGAAATTGGCGGGCAGGACACGTCCGGGTTTGAACGGCGCCCCGGCCATCATCAACGACAATGTGAGTTGGGGGGCAGGTCCACGGGCTTCGCAGTTCCTCGTGATCGGTGCCAAGTGCCACGCACTGGTGCACGGCAAATACAGTCCCGATATCGAGGATGTGCAGGCGGTGGCCAAGCCGATCCTGCGGCACCGCTTGGTGCGCAATTACAGGGCGGAAGCGGAAGGCATGACCGTGGACCGGATCGTGGAAGCGGTGCTATAGGGCCTTTGCACAAGTGGTTGGTGGTCAGCCCTCCTTTGCCCTTAGCTCATCCTCTCTCTATTTCCCACAGCACTTTGTCCCCGGCGTTCGTCGAGGGAGCTGCGGACTTCCACCGGAAGCAACATACTTCCTGTCGAGGGGCAACCATAGGGGTAATGCACCGGTCTAACTTGCGCTCCTCATTCGGACAAGCCACAAGACCATGAACTTTCGTACGCTCTCGCTTTTAGGTATCTCAGCCATCGGCAGCAATGCCTTTGCCCAGTTGCCCCTTGTCGACATCTCGCTTACCAACGTCGGGGGTACTTCCCTTGAGGTGCGTGTGCGTCCGGACCTTGATTTCGACGGAGTGGTGGCCTCCTCGGTGTTCACGGTGCGTTGGGACGCTGCGAGCGGTGCCAACCTTGGCCCGGAGACCCAGCCCATTGATGTGGTCACCTATCACAGCATCAACAAGAGCGGGGTTGAGGTTGATGATGGCACCTTCCGCTATCAACCCTTCGCAGGCTTCGGATTCTCTTCGCTGCTGAGCGAGGGTACCTCTTGGACGGCCGGCAGCGAATACGTGCTCTGCACCATCCCGGTGCTCAATGGCACCAGCGTGTTCGAGATCGTCAACGATGCTTGGACCAGCGCCAACAACGCGGACTACTTCATGTCGCTCAACGGCAGCAACCAGACGGGTATCATTTACGGTGGACCGCTGTGGATCGAGCAAGGGTTGGCAACAGCGAACGGTATGCAATTGCAACCGAACCCGGCAGCGCACCGCACGGAGCTTATGCTGAGTGCCGAGGAAGCCACCAACGTGGAATTGCGTTTGTGCGATCCCGCAGGTCGCGAAGTATGGCAACGGACCTATGGCGCATTGAACGGCACACGCCAAGAGACGATCGATCTCACCGGGTTCGATGCGGGAACGTATCTCATGCGTTTGAACAGCGATCAAGGCACCCAGGTGCTGCGCTTGGTGATCCAATAGATCATTTCCCCTGCACGCGGACCTGCTCACGTCTTTTCCGGACGGCGCAGGTCCGCTCATTTCATTCCTATGCGAGCACTTCTCCTGATCCCCATCGCGACTCTCTTCGCCTGCGACATCCTTGCCCAGACCCCCTGCGTGGGTGGCTTGGCCGGTGGATATCCTTGCGACAAGGTGGACCTGATGGCACACCTCTCGTTGGCCCAGTTGGGGGCCACGGGTGGCTCGCCGAATGCTGCTGACCTGTGGGGCTGGACGGATCCGCTCACCCAACGCGAGTATGCGATCATCGGCATCAACAACGGCACCGCTTTCGTGGACATAACGGACCCTGCTCTTCCAGTGCGGGTGGGCAATCTGCCGAGCCATCTGGCCACCAGCAACCTGTGGCGCGATGTGGATGTGGCCGGCAATTGGTGCTACATCAGCAGTGAGCTTTCAGGCCATGGTATGCAGGTGTTCGACCTCACGCGATTGCGCAACGTCGTCAACCCACCGGTCGCTTTCACCGAGGACGGCTGGTCAGGGGTTATTAGCCGCAGTCACACGCTTTATGCGGACAAGCTGCACCCGTATGTGTACGCAGTGGGTACCAACATTGCCGGTGGTGGACTGGTGGTGATGGACGTTAGCAACCCGATCGCCCCTGTGCTTGCGGGCACCTTCGACACGGAAGGGTACATACACGAAAACGTGGTGTACACCTACGCCGGGCCCGATGCCGACCACACCGGCAAGCAGCTCAGTTTCAATTTTCATACGGGCACGGACCGCATTACGGTCGTAGATGTAACGGACAAGACCGACATGAACACGCTGGTGACGATCAACTACACCGGTGGGAACCTTTGTCACCAAGGCTGGCTCACCGAGGACCAGCGCTATTTGTTGATGGACGATGAAGGCGACGAGGGCAGTTTCGGTCACGGCACGCGCACGCGCATCTTCGATCTCGTTGATCTGGATGTCCCGGTTTATCTGGGTGCCTTTACCAGTGCGCTGCTCAGCACCGACCACAACCAGTACACGCACAAAGGCTTGGTTTTCCAATCGAACTACACCAGCGGCTTGCGCATCCTGGACCTTGCACCCGTGTCCACGGGCACGCTCACCCCGCTGGCATCCTTCGATACCTACACGCCCAATAACGCGGCCGGGTACAATGGGGCTTGGGGCAACTATCCCTACTTCGCAAGCGGTTCGGTCATCATCAGCGATCTGAACGGCGGCCTGTTCGTTGTTAAGCCGCGTCTCTCGCTTCGATCGAAGGTCATGCTCGACGGGCCCTATGACAGCAATACGCTCCTGATGCACGACAGTTTGCGCGTACGCAACATGGTTCCTTCCACCCAACCGTACACCGCGCTCGGGCTTCCTCCGCTCAACACACCGGCCGTGGGTGGTTTATCACCTGCGGTGCTTGCCGTAACAGGCAACAATGCGCTGGTGGATTGGGTGGCGGTGGAACTGCGTGATCCCCTCTCACCGACCACGGTGAAAGCGAGGGCCATCGGGGTGGTGCAACGCGATGGCGACATCGTGGCCACGGATGGGACTTCACCGATCCAATTCTCCGTTGCCGTGAACGACTATTTGATCGCCGTGCGCCACCGCACGCACCTGGGTGCAATGATGGCCACTGCCCAGCGCGTGAGCATTTCCGAGAAGAGCTACGACTTTACCAACGGAAGTCTGGCCTTGTTCGGCACGAACGCGACCAAGACCATCGGCGCTGTTCAAGTGCTCTGGGCCGGCAACGCGGTGAACGACGTGGAACTGAAATACACCGGAACGGCGAATGACCGCGATCCGATCCTTGTGGCTGTTGGTGGCACGGTTCCGACCGCCACCGTTAGCGGCTACCTGCCCACGGATGTGAACATGGATGGAACCGTGAAGTACACCGGAGCGGTGAACGATCGTGATCGGATATTGGTGAATGTTGGCGGCACGGTGCCGACCACCGTACGACACGAGCAGCTGCCTTAGAGCGCCTGCTTTGGGAGGTCGCCCCTGCTTATTCGGTTTCTGACTGGGCGCTCAGCAGCGCGATCTTCAACTGGATATCATCCAAGTATTCATCGCTGTGATCGTAGCTGTGCTTGGTAGCATCCCAGCGCACCAGGGCACTGGGGAAGTCCAGGTAGAACGGGTTGGAATAGGCGAAACGGTCAGCGGTCTCCAGCGCCACTACGCACTGGTAGGCATCGTATTTCTCCACACCCTCGGGCAGGTGGCTGTCCACGTACACGAGCTTCTCGCGGAAGCCTTCCTTGGTGATGCGTATCGCGTAGTAGGCGTTCAGATCCAATGCGAACTGGAAGGCGCTGTGCTTGCTGGGCAGCAACCGCGTCACTTCTTCGTTGTCCCTGAACAGCGTTACCGTGAACTGTTCACCGGCTTCACCGTTCACCAGCACGTCCACCACCACCGGCAGGAAGCGATCGTTGGGCTGCTGCGCAGCAAGGGCTGCTCCCAGCAGGGTGCTGGAGAGCAAGAGGAGGGTTCGGGTGTGCTGCATGCTGAGCGGAGCGAAGTCCCGACGGGGTCGGGAGCGGGGAGAATTGGCCTTGCTACGCACACTAACGCGTGTAGGTTCGTCGGCAGTACTGTCTAGGACTCGACTATGTTTGAGCATGGAAGGCGCTGCGGGTGGAGAGTTGCCCATAAGGCGGGCTATAGACACTGGACACAGCGACACTCGCGAAAAACGCGAGCGTCAGCCTGCGCGCTACACCCGAGGCGGTGCGGGGCATCCCATTATCGCTGTGGGTAGGCGGCCCGGCGCTATTGAAGGCACGCCCATCGTTACGGAAA
>JBDTSG010000034.1:0-10896 GCA_039931265.1 Flavobacteriales bacterium | reverse complement strand
GTCGTCGCGGATCGGAACGATCTTGGGCGGACAGCGTTTGGCGAGATCTGGAGGTGAACGTTGCACGCAGCCCAACAACAACGTTGGAGGCAACAAGCGCATTGGCGGATGTTTATGCGCGGGAACGTGACACGTGCATGTTAGCGCGATTGCAAGCTTTTCGTTGCATCAGCTTCGATCAGTTAGGTCAATTGGATAGCGCGATGGCGGCCATGCAGCGTTCTTTTGCGTGGTTCCGCCCGGGTTGCGATAGCATCGGTTTGATGCGCGCATTTGTCGGACAGACGAACGTTTATTTGAGTCTCGGTGAGTTCCATTTGGTCGATTCGGTGTGCACCGTGGCCTTGGGACTGTGGAATGCATCCTGGAATTACACTGCGGTGCGCAACGCACTTCTAACCAACAGGGCGATTGCTCGTGCGAGCAGCGGAGATTTGACCGGTGCTCTGGGTGGATTCCGAGAAGTTCTCGCCCTTGCTATTCTTGAGAAGAACGACCAAGTCATCGACGACGCCTATACGAACCTTGGCGTTATCAAGGGCATGATGGGGCAACCGGACAGTTCGGAGTACTTCAACCGAGCCGCCCTCAACGCAGCAAAGCTCAAAGGGAACAAAGAGCGCATGTCACGCCAAATGGGAAACCTGGCATCGCTTGCGATCGACCGAGGCGACGTCCCAAAGGCTATTGAGCTGCTTGATTCCGCGTACACTTTGGCCAGGGAGATCAACGACCTCCAAGAACAGGTCCGTCATCAACTGAGGTTGAGCCAAGCCTTTTTGAAAACCGGGGACAACGCGCAGGCCTACGCGCACTTGCAACTGCACCTCACCCTCAAAGACAGCCTCCTGAACATCGAGAAGGTGCATTCGCTAACGGAGATGCAGGAGAAGTACGAGAGCGAGAAGAAGGCGAAGGAGATCAAGGGCTTGCAGGTGGAGAAGCTGGACGCGGATCTGCGAACGGAGAGAGCGCGGCGCACGCGCAACATTTATCTGTTCAGCGGCATCGGTGTGCTGTTGCTTTCGGTAGGGTTGTGGAACCGGCTGCGGTTCACCCGGCGATCGCACGCTGCCATACAGAAGGAGAAGGACATCAGCGAGGGCTTGCTATTGAACATCCTGCCAGAGGAAGTCGCGGCCGAATTGAAGGTGAAGGGCTACGCCGATGCGAAGGAATTCGGCGCGGCCACCATCCTCTTCTCCGACTTCAAGGGCTTCACGGAGTTGAGCGAGAAACTCACCGCCAGCGAGCTCATCGAGGAATTGAACATCTGCTTCAAGGCCTTCGATGGCATCATGGGGCAGTACCACATAGAGAAGATCAAGACCATCGGCGATGCCTACATGGCGGCTGGCGGCTTGCCCGATACCACCAAGGGATCCCCGGCCGATGTGCTCATGGCCGCGTTGGACATGCAGGCCTTCATGCACGGCTACGCCAAGGAGCGCGAAGCGCAGAACAGACCGCACTTCACCATGCGCGTGGGCCTGCACTCCGGTCCGGTGATCGCGGGCATCGTGGGCGTCAAGAAGTTCGCCTACGATATCTGGGGCGATACGGTGAACACGGCCAGCCGCATGGAGAGCAGCGGCGAAGTGGGCCGCGTGAACATCTCGAACGCCAGCTACCTGCTGGTGAAAGACGATCCGCGCTTCTCCTTCACATCGCGCGGCATGGTGAGCGCGAAGGGCAAGGGCGAAATGGAAATGTGGTTCGCGGAACGGCGCGCCGCGTAGGTCAGGGATCGCGCTCGGCGCTGCGCCATTGGTCCAGATGCTTTTCCATGGCTTCCTGCAACTGTTCGTCGGCATCGCTGTCCACCATCACGACAAACGGTAGTGCATTGGAGACCAGGCCGCCCAGGAAGCTCGGTTCGAAGTAGATGAAGCTCCACAACTTGTCCTCGTAAACGAAACTGCGCTTCACCCCGCGCGGGAATTCCATTGTCTTAACAGGCTTGACGAACGCCGTATCGCTGAACTGCACCACGATGTTCCGCTCGTCCGGTGAGATCGTCACCACACGCACTTCCAGATCGTGGAAGCGCAGCACCTGCTTTGGTTTTATGCTGCCACTATAGGTACTGTCCACCACCGGCTTTGTTTGCTGCGGTTTGCCTATCGGCACCGGAATAAGGCGCCACCATTGCTGGCTGAAGATGTATGCTTCCCAAACGGCTGCACGCAGGGTGCGATGAGTGACCTTCACATAGCCCGAATCGCCCCATTGCACACCGAACGAATTCTGGAATGTGAAAGTGCTGTCCCTATCGTCGTAGCCTGTACACACCATGGCATGGCCTGTATAGCACGTGTCGCTCTTGTTGAGCGAATCCACATCCCAAACGAAGGGTTTCCGTTCCGCCCAGGCTTCGCGGCCTCCGTTGTAGAACGTGCAATCGATGCTGAAGCTTGCGACTACCGGCTCCTTGCGGGCCAAATGATACTTCCACTGAACGGGATCGAACGGCAGCTCCGTTGGGCCCGGGCCTTTGCTTGTGCGGGTGCGCCACAGCGCTACCGGCGTGGGCAGCTTCCATGCGCTCGCTTTAACGATCACCGTGGTGTCAAGCGGATCCTTGCACGCATTGTTCGAAGAGTTATAAGGGTAAGATGCCCACGAGCAGTTGCCCCATTCGCAGGCTATGGTGAACGTGGCTCCCATGTCCACACCGGAGAGGCAGCCCTCCGGCCTGGGGTCGGGCTGCTCATACTGTTTCACCATGTTGAAGAGGAAGCCCGGGCTGTACACATGGGCCGGATCCGGGGGCAGGTGCTTGTCGGGTCTTACCCCGCGCTCCCAATTGTGTCTGAAGGTGGCCAACGCATAGCCCATGGCCCACGCCGTACACGATGCTTGATGACCTTGGTTCTGCGGAACGGGGAAGTATGGCCTGAGATCCAGTTTGCGCGGAAGAACGACATCGTTGGGCAGTCGGAAATCGTGCTCCACGGCCGCAGCCTTGTAGAAGCCTGCCTTGGGCAGTTTCACCCCGTGCGAAGAGCTGCCCTGGCCTTGTGCTAGCGCAACAGCGGCGGACAACAGGCAGGAGAAACAGGAAAGATGCAAGCGCGCTACCATGCCTCAGGACTTTGGAAAGATAGTGTCGTCGATGAACCCGGCATGATGGACGAGATCCGGCAACTTCGGCCCTCTGTGATCCCGTATCCGTGCCTATGCGCAACATCACCACCATCCTGCTTGTCTTGGGGGCGGCAAGGCTATCAGCCGCCACGTACCACGTTGCCAATGGCGGAAGCAATGCCAACAACGGGCTCTCACTTGCACAAGCATGGGCAACCCCGCAACATGGCGCCAACGTTGCCGTGGCCGGCGATAGCGTTCTTGTGCACGCGGGCAGCTACCAGGGTTTTGCCGCCATGGACAACAGTGGCACCGCCAATGCGCCCATCGTGTTCTTGGGTACCGGTGGGACGGTGAACATCACCTCGCCTTGCAACTACAACAACCTCGACGGTATCAATGTGGAGGGTGTGGACTGGATCGTGATCGAAGGGTTCACCGTGAACGACATGCCGCGCACCGGTATCCGCACTGCCCTTACGGACCACATCACGATCCGCTACAACTCGTGCAACAGCAATTACAAGTGGGGCATCCTCACCGGCTTTGCCGAGCATGTCATCATTGAGCACAACATATGCAGCGGTAGCGAGGACGAACATGGGATCTACTTCGGCAACAGCGCCGACGATCCGATCATCCGGTTCAACCACTGCTTCAACAACAACGCGAACGGCATCCACATGAACGGCGATGCGAGTCTCGGCGGCGACGGGACGATCAGCAATGCACAGGTTTACGGCAACGTGATACATGGCAACGGGGTAGCAGGTGGCAGTGGGATCAACTGCGACGGCGTCATCAACTCTGCGATCTTCAACAACCTTCTTTACGGCAACCACTCCAGCGGGGTGAGCCTATACCAGATAGACGGCGGGGTGCCGAGCACGGGCAACAAGGTGTACAACAACACCATCATCAACGCCAGCGACGCCCGTTGGTGCATCAACATCACCGATGGCTGCACGGGCAATCAAGTGCTCAACAACATCCTCATCAACCAGCACCCGTGGCGTGGAAGCATCGTGATCGCGGCCGATGCGCTCACTGGTTTCGTAAGCGATCACAACCTCGTGGTGGAAAGCTTGTCGCCAGACGGCGATGCGACCATTCTCGATCTACAGGCTTGGCAGGCACTGGGCTACGACCTCAACTCGCAGGTGGCCGATGCGCAAGCAGTGCTGTTCACGGATCCTTCAGGCGGAGACTTCCACGCGTTGAACGCCGGCGCGCAGATGGTGGATGCCGGTACCAGCGCTGTGAGCACGATCGTCACCGTTGACCAAGATGGTATAGTGCGGCCGCAGGGCCCGGCGTACGATATCGGATGCTTTGAAGCGGACTTCAGTACCTCTCTTCCATCTGCGCAGGTGCGTGCTGATGTATTGTCGCAGACCGCCGATGGTGTGATAGTGGGGTCGGACGGGTTGCTTACCGCCACTGACGTCCTGGGGCGCACCATCTTCCGCAAAGCAGTGCGAGGAGGTGACATTGTAGCGCTGCCCCCGGGTCATTCCATTCTACAACTGCTGCATGCGGGTGACCGGTCTTCAACGCTCCAGGTGATCCGACTTTGACCTGATCTGTGGAGCACCGGGGATGGAAATTCCCGGGATCGTGGCGCACGTTCCACGGCGGGTAATTGGTCCGGTTCGCTGCGGATCATTCGTGGATCCTTTACTGGCGCTGTTTTCCTCTGGGTTCCCGATCGCCGGAACGAGCATTGCGTGTGAAAGTGCAAACCATCAATCATGAAAACCAAACACGTTGCCCTCGGTGCCGCACTGCTCTTCGCGGTAGGCGCCTCAGCCCAGAACAGCACGGCATCCTCAACCGGTACGGCTCCCGCCACGAGCGTCACACATCATTGCCTGGACCAAGCCGATGATGCCGCTTGGACCAGCTTGGGGCTGAAGCCAGAACAAGTGACACGCGTGAAAGCGATCCAAGCGGACCACAAGAAAGCTTGCGCCAACATGACGGCCGAAGACAAAGCCAAGAAGGAAGCTGAAATGGCAAGCATGACCGACACCGACCTGAAAGCGGTGTTGACACCCGAGCAGTACACCAACTGGCAGAAGTGGTGTTCAACCAAGGACGGCTCGAAGGCTATGCAGAAAGCGGAGCCTACCAAGACCGAACCGAAGATGTGATGGGGGGTCCGTTAGGGACAACACATCCAGATTCGGTGCAGCGATCCCGGCGAGAGCCGGGATCGTTGTTTTCCATTGGTCCCTTATCGCACCAGCGTAACATACCCCGAGCGGTCCACCGCGTTGCCCTTGATGGTTTCGCCTGTGAAGACATAGTAGTAAGTGCCATCGGGCGTGTCGCGTTGCGGCCGCCAGATCAGGTCATCGTCACGGAAACTGCTGGTCTCGTGGATGGCCATGCCCCAGCGGTTGTAGATGGTAACACGATAGGTGCGGAAGCCGGCGAACTGCAGGAAGTAGAAGCCATCGTTCGGGCCGTCGTTGTTCGGTGAGAACACATTGGGGATTTCCACTACCGGGTCGGTACAAACCACGAGTTGGTAGGCATACGTTGAGAAGGCCGTTACAGGGCATGCGTTGTCGGTGGCGACGATCTGGAAATTGGCGAACTCCTCATTGTATCCGGCCGGGTCCCAGCAGATCGTTGCGGTTATGGGGTTGGTGCCCGAATAGGAGAACGTGGAACCCGGGAGTGCGCTGGTGACATTGCTCTCCAGTGTAACGCTCTGCGCCGTATCGGGATCAACGATCGTAAGGTCGAAGCAGAGGGGTCCGCTGGCGCATGCATTGATGGCGTATGGCGCGGTGATCTGCCCCGCGCTCAGGTTGGCAACCGTGCCCGTTGCAGGGTCGGGGGGGATGTTGGCGCACGGGATGATGACGAACTGCATATCGCGCATCACCGTGCCGATGATGTTGCCCTGATCGTCCTTCTGCGTAACCAGCACGGTGATGACGAAGTTGCCGAGTTGGTTGGGAGTGAAGGTGAGCACGCCTGTTACCGGGTCGATAACGATGCCGATGATGGGCTCCGTGTAGGAATACGTTCCGGCGTAAATGCACGGGAAGCCGACCGCTTCCAGTGCTTGGATGAACTCATAGCTCACATTGTCGCCATTGGCTTCCGAAGTACCGAAGCTGTATGTGGCGGGCAGGCCTTGGCACAGGTAGGGCACAGGTGTGGAGGTGAACGTTGGCGAATCGTCGCAGTTGAACGATTGGCTGTACATGGTCGTCTCGATGTACATGTCCGTGCTCTGGTCGTCGACCACGAGATTGTCGATCGCTGCGTTGCGGCAGCACAATGTCCACGAGAAGGTGATATGATCGCAGGGCGGCAAGGTGACCGTGGCCGAGTAGATGTGCCGTTGGATACCGGGTTGGCTACCGCCGTTGCAGGTGCTGTTGGCAAGGTCGGTGGCGCACAACTGCGATACTTCCTCCACACTGGTCCTGTCCACCGTAATGCTGAAGGACGTACCACAAGGGTTGTCGATGTAGAGCGTCTGTTGCGGGTTCAGTTCCGAGCCGAAGCAATCGCGGTGCAGGGTAAGTGTGACCAGGAATTGGTCGGTGCCGGTACACTGGTAGGTGATCTCGGCTGCGGCCACGTGCGTTGCTTGTGCCGCGTTCGGGATGCAAAGGGCAAGGAACGGGGTGATGAAAAGGGCCTTCTTGGGGAACATGGGGTGGGGCATTGTGCGGTAAGACGCAATGGGCAGCGTGCGGCGTTGCACGCCTACCGTAAACCTAACGAAGGATGACGAAGGGACGCCACGGATCTCACCGCCCTGCCAGCCGCGACCAGACGGCGGAGTCCAAGTACTTGCCATCCCAGAAGAAGTTCTCCTTGAAGAGCCCTTCGCGCACGAAGCCGTGCCGGGCCAACAAGGCGTTGGACGCCACGTTCAAGGGATCGGTATCGGCTTCAATACTGTGGAACCCGAAACGATCGAAGCCACAGGCCACGGCAGCATCCAGCGCTTCGCCCATGATCCCCTTGCGCCAATGATCGGCCGAAAGCATGTAACCGATCTCGCCGCGGTGATGTTCCAATTTCAAGCGGTAGTACCCGATCGTTCCGATCAAGGTGTCGTCCCCCTTCAAGGTGATCGCCCAAGAGATGCTGTGGTCGCCCGCAAGATCCTTCTGCACGACACGGATCAGTTTGCGGGCATCCTCCAGGGCGGTGGCACGCGGCCTTCCGATGTGCTGCATGACACGTGGGTCCGATCGCATGGCGAACATGGCCGGCGCGTCGCTGCGCACCAGCTTGCGCAAGAGCAGGCGTTCGGTGGTGAGGATCGGGAAAGGGGAGAAACGGACCGTGAGCACGCGTGCGAAGAAAGAGGATCGCTGGCTTTGTGGTCCGTTAACGCATTTGGCTTTCCGTTAACAAGGCCCACGGCAAATGGGCTGTTGTTTGGTCGCATGGGAAAACCGTACACGCTTCTTGTCCCGTTGTTGGTCTGCATTGGTTGCACGACCCCCACACCAAAAGTCGAACCGGTGGTTGCGGCCACGGATCCACTTGTGGCGCGTATCGACTCGTTCATGCGCGCCAGTGCCGACGCGGGTTTCAACGGGAGCCTTTTGGTGCTGCGCGATGGCAAGGCTCTGGTGGACACGGGTTACGGTTTGCGCGATCGGGAACTGAACTTGCCGAACACCAGCACCACGGTGCATGCCATCGGCTCCATCACCAAGCAGTTCACAGCAGCTTGCATTTTGAAGTTGCAGGAGATGGGCAAGCTGAACGTATACGACCCTATGAGCAAGTATCTCGGCCCTGTGCCATCGGACAAGTCGGGTATCACGCTCCACCAGTTGCTCACGCATTCCGCTGGCTTTCCCGGTGCGATCGGCGACGACGACGAACCCATTGACGGCGGAGCCTTCACCAAACTCGCGCTGGGTACTCCGTTGAAGTTCGCCCCCGGCACCGGCTACGAATACTCGAATGTGGGCTATAGCCTGTTGGGGATCATTGTCGAACACGTCAGCGGCGTTGCGTTGGAGCGCTTCCTAGTGGATGATCTGCTCGCACCGGCCGGCATTCTTCACACGGGTTACCGGGCACCGTTCCAGCCCACCGACGAGCTGGCGATCGGTTACCGCAAAGACGGAACGCGTTGGGGAACCATGCTCGACCACAAGACGGTGAACGGTGGCCCGGGTTGGCATCTGCGCGGCAACGGTGGCATGCTGAGCACCACGCACGACATGGCCGATTGGGTCGGTGCGCTCTACCGGCATACCGTCCTCAGCGGTGCATCGGTCGATAGCATGTTCGCGCCCCATGTTGCCGAAGGCGAAGGCGCGAAGTCCTACTACGGCTATGGCTGGGCCATTTTCAATACGCAACGCGGCACGCGTCTCATTACCCACAACGGCGGCAACGGCGTGCAGTTCGCCGATGTGCTTTTCTATGTGGATGAAGGAGTGACCATTGTGCTCATGAGCAATGCAGCACCGAAGGGGATGCAGGACTTGGCGTGGGAGATCGGGCGCACACTGCTCGTACCCGGCTACAAGCCGCAACTACAGCAACCCGGAAAGATGTTGCCCGGAGTTCCCGATGGTCCTGTGGGCGAAACTATGAAGGCGTTGTCGGCGATCATCGCAGCCACGGGCAGCGATGAAGAACTGAAGACATGGTTCGCCGATCACTTCGGTCCGGGGTTCCTCAATGACTTCCCGATGAAGGAACACGTGGCTGTGTTCAAACAATTGCGCACCGACATTGGGACCAATACCATCGGGCAGGTGGAGCAGGTGAGCGCGGACGAGTACAAATTGGAGTTGGTGAGCGCGAAGGATGGCCGTCGCTATCACGTGACCATGCAAGTGCGCCCGAGCGATTCGAAGATCAGTGGGTTGGGTGTGGAGCCGCCGGAGTGACCCGGTTGTGGAAACACGTGGTATGGCATCAATGGTTCGACCGCAGGGTTGTGCTCAGTGGCACTGTTGTCTTACGGCAGGATGAACCGTCCGTCAACAGGCGGGCAACGGCATGGAGGTGGGTGACCATCATACCGTAAAGGCCATCCCGATGAACAAGAACGCCACCTGCCTGCTGCTTGTCGTTTCCGCGTGCGCCACATTTCCCGCCACGGCCCAGGTCAGTTCGTTCGAGAAGGTCGTGCCGGCCGAGCTGCTCTCCTTCGATGCGTTCGCGCGTGCGGGGCAATTGGTCCCCGACCAAGGTGCGTGCGTGTTCGCCACGAACGCACTGATCGGACAATTGGGCGATGCCGACATGCTCTTGCTGCGGGTGAACGGCGCAGGCGACATCGTGCGAAGCCTCACCATCGGTGATACCACAGGCCAAGGGTATCATGATGTTGCCAAGGAAGTCGTGCAGGCCGACAAGCACTATTACATCGCCGGGTACACGCGCGCCATCGATACTTCGGCAGCGCACACGTTCACGGCTTTCCTCATCAAAGTGGACACGGCGCTCAACTTCATCTGGCAGAAGAACTACATACTGCCCGGCCAGGAGATGTACGCCGAGGTGATGACAACGGTAGGTGCGAGCGATCTGCTTGTTGCTGGCAAAGTCTATGACGGTAACAACTTCCATTCGTTCCTCATGCGCACCGATTCAACCGGAGCGCCGTTGTGGATCAAGCAATACGACATGCCCTTCGGCGAAACGGTGCAATGCGTGCGCCCATTGCCGGGCGGCGACATACTGATGAGCGGCTCCATGATCTTCGGCTTCGAACTGGTGTTACCGTTCGCGTGCAAGGTGAGCGCGCAAGGCGATCCGATCTGGGCCAACTACTACAACTACCCTCCGATGAGCATCGTGGAGAACTCCAGTTTCCTGTTCATCCGTGCGGCCTCGGTGAATGACATCCTGTTGGCAGGGCACACCGATGTTTTCGGTGCGGGCGGGTTGGACGCATATGCTGTCGACATCGACAGCAGCGGGGCGATCAACTGGGCGCGGACCTACGGTGGTGCGCAGTTCGATCTGCCGTACTTGGTGCAGTACGACAATGCAACGGATGAGGTGGTGATGGCAGGGAACTCCGGCTCGTTCACACCCAGTGGGACACCCTTTGCCATGGCCATGCGCATCGATCCTGCCGGGGCCCTGCTGGGCACCGCACTTTACGGTGATACCTCGGTGCAACAACAAGCCACGCTTTATCACAGTGCGCGTGTTTCGCCCACCCGGCGGTTGCTCATGGGCGCGCGCAGTTTCCCGGCGGACGATCTGTACATCACCGGCACTGACAACAGCTTGGCGAACGCTTGCAACCACTATCCGGTGTCGGCGCAATCCATTCCGCAAACAACATCCCTCGGAGCATTCCCTGTTTCGGTGATCGTTCCACAGCCCGTTCTGAACGACGCCGAGTTGGGACACGGCACATACATGGATGGCACCATCCTATGCTCGATACCCTTGGCCGTGGACGAGGCGAGCGCGACAAGTCTCCCGTTGGTTTATCCGACACCCGGCGATGGCTCGTTCCGTGTGAACATGCCACGCGGAACCACAGCGGCGATGTTGGACGTCATGGACATGTGCGGCCGTTCGGTGTGGCGCACCAGTGAAGTGGACAGCGACGTGCGCTTGCCGAGTATAGTAGCCCCCGGGTCATATGCGGTGTGCATATACGCGACCAGCGGCGAGCGCTCGGTTGTCCGCTATGAGCTGAGCCGTTGAAGTCTATCGGGCCGTGTTTCTGTTCACCCGTGATAGACCCGCGAAGCGACGATGATGCCATTGTCGATCTCCAATACCATATCATTGATAGACAGCATTTATTAGACGCCACTCCGGTGGCCCGACTGAATG
>JBDTSG010000033.1:0-3760 GCA_039931265.1 Flavobacteriales bacterium | reverse complement strand
TGGTGGCAGTTCATGCACACGTTGGTGCTGGGGATACCGGCGTGCTTGCTCTTCTCAGCACTGCTATGGCAGTACTGGCAGTTGATCGCGAGATTGCCCTTATCGGCAGCGCCAGCGTGCAGGGTGTGGTTGAATGCTATCGGCTGGCTCGGGTGGTAGTGCTCCACATCCTCCCCACCATACACACCGATGTCCATGGCCCACAGGTAGGATTCGGTCACCATCCAGCTGAAGAGGAAGATGCCGATGATGCTTGCCCAGTACTTGTGGTTGCCGCACCATTCAACAAAGCGCTGCCAGCCCGTGCTGTCAGGGATGGGGCCTTTGCCGGCCTGCTCGCTCAACGCACTGTTCAACTGGCGCTTTACACCACCAACGCTCAAGGCCACAACGGCGAAGAGCAGGCCGATGATCAACAACCAGATGACCATGCCGTTGTCATCCTTGGCCGCTTCAGGAGTGCCGGGGTCCACGATGACCGGACCCTTCTTCTCATAGTACTCCACGTAATGCAGCGCCGCATCGATGTCCTCGTTGGCCAAGGCCTGAGGGGTCATAACGCTGTTCTTCCACTTGGCGAACAGTTCGTTGGCATAGCTATTACCGCTCTTGACAACAGCTTGGCTGTTCTTAACCCAAGCATAGATGTCTCCTTTTCCTTCCCAACGCCCCCTGGCTCCCTTCAACCACGGACCGGTCATGTCCGCGTCCGGCTTGTGGCAACTGGCGCAGTTGCCTTTGAAAACCTTCTCGCCGGTGGCGTAAAGGGCTGGGTCCTTCTGGGCGTTGGACGCGTTCGGGATGGCCGCGAACAGGAGGAGGAAAAGTGCGCTGAGGAGGGTCGTCGAAACTCGGGAAATCCTTGACTGGCGCAACATTCCTGACGTTTTATTGGGAGAGCACCCTCCGTTGATCGCGGGCAAAAATAGCTGCCGTTGCTTACGGGGGAAGGGCAACATGCAAGCGATGGCATGTTCCGGCTTATTTAGAGCCGTTCTAAAGTTTGTCACCACTTCGTCAGGTCTTCGCTGGGCTTGGGTTTCCGGTGGAATGGGGCACCGTTTCAGCGCTCTTGGAATGCCCTTCGGCCGATCACTCACAGCACATTGTGGATAGGCAACGGCAGTGTTGCGATCGGCTCATGGGTTTTGGTCCGCCGTTTGGCGGATAGCTTTGGCCGCCTTGAAAATGCGCTGCACCAACTTCCTTTTCTGCCTCTGTTTGATGGTGGCTGTGCGCGCGCAGGATACCAGCGTGGTAAGCCGCCCTTCCTTATTGCTGTGCAGCCCTATGCCGGTTACCGCACATGTGGATACACCGCATGTTGCGCAGGCCGGCGACGTGGTGATCCATGAAGACGAGCGCATTACCCGGTTAATGGAGCAGTACGCGGCGCACAAGCACCCACTGAAGGGTTACCGCGTGCAGATCTTTCTCGGAAGCGAGCGTGAGAAGGCCCGGGAGATGCGGCGCACGTTCCTTTTGAGGCACCCGGACCTGGGCGGTTACGAGAGTTACCTGGCACCCAACTTCCGCATACGGGTAGGCGATCTGCGCACCCGCCTCGAAGCCGAGAAGTTGCGGCATGATCTGAAGACCGAGTTCCCTGGCTGCTACATCGTGCCGGACGAGATCGAACTGCCGCGACTGCCGGAGGTGAAATAAGCCACCACGTTCGCCAGCAGCCGGCCATGGAGCGATCAACATTGCAACGGTTGCTGGAACGCTCGGAACGCCCCGTGTTCCTCCTGCTCCTGTTGGCGCACCTTTTCGTGGTGTGGCACATGCCCGTGTTCCTAACTCAGGATGGCCCGAGCCACTTGTACAATGCACGGATCCTGCTTGAACTGTGGAGCGGTGATCACACCGGCCTATATGCGAAGTTCTTTTCGCTCAACAACACGTTCTCACCCAATTGGACCGGCAACATCCTGCTCGCTGGCTTTCTGAAGTTCCTCTCCCCCATCGCAGCGGAAAAGGCGATCGTGTCCCTGTACATGATCGCTCTGCCCATGGCTTTCCGCCATGCCGTGCGGACGTTGGGCGGCGCCACTCCCTACCTGTCCTCGCTCATCTTCCTGCTCACCTACAACTACCACTTGGTCTATGGCTTCTTCAACTTCTGTCTGGGGTTGGCGGTGCTGTTCTGGTTCGTCGCTGCGCTCCACCGCTTCATGGAACAACCGACATGGAAGCGCGGGATGGGTTGTGCTCTGCTTTTGCTCCTGATGCTGGCCACGCATCCGGTGGCGCTGTTGCTCGGCTTCGTCTTGCTCGGATGCCGAACGCTGCAGTATCTCATCACTTCATGGAAGCGCGGCGACCGAGGGCCGTTGGCTTGGCGCCCTGTTGCGACCACCGTCGCCTTGGCGGGCCCTGCATTGCTGTTGTTCTTGCTTTTCATGCCGGCAAGCACCCCCGATCAACCGCCGCTGTTCGAGAACAAGTGGAGCGGCGAAACCGTGTGCGCATTGCTGCGCATGGATCAGCTGATCGTGTTCGGTGGGAACGAAGGCTCTCTTTTCCGCACCGTCGCGCTGCTCTTCGCTGCGTTGCTCGGCTTTGCGTTGTGGAAGAACCGGAAGGTCAGTGCGACTACCACCGGGGCATTGCTGCTCGCATTAATGACCTGTTGCCTCAGCATCCACTTCTTCCTTACCGACCAACTCGCGGGTGGTGCCTACCTCACCTCGCGCATGGCGCTGATCGCGTGGGTGGTCTTCGCCTTGTACATCGCGACGAGGCCGCTGCCGCTGCAGGCGGTGGCCGGAGGAGTCATTGGCGCTGCGCTGCTCTCATTCTCCTTGCTGGTGATCCGTTATCCCATGCACGCGCGCTGCGGCGAATTGGCCGAAGCCTACATCGCGGAGTGCGCCGCGATCCCCGATGGCTCCACTTTTCTGCCGTTGTGTTTTTCCGATCGTGGGGAGTTCGGCAACGAGAAGCTTTCGCCGCGCATTTCCGTCTTCAAGCACATCAGCGGATACGTCGCCGCTGAACGACCGGTGATCTCACTCGACAACTACGAAGCGAACACCACGTACTTCCAAACCGCATGGTTGCCGACCGTGAACCCGTTCACGCAACTCTGCGCTTCCGGCGATTGCAACATCGAGGGGCAACCGACCACAGCGGACATCCCGGATTATGAAGAACGCGCACAACGCAGCATCGACTTCGTGGTGCTGTGGGGCGACCAACTGCGCGCCGCGCGACAACCGGGGTACCGTGAATTCATGAGCGACTTGACGCAACGCTTCGAGCCTCTCACCGCAACACGCGATGGGAATTACCGGCTTTACGGCAGGAAGAAAACCACGCCCTGAGCGTTCGCTTATCCCTCCAACGTACGCTTCACTTCTTCCATCACGAAGGCCTCGACGTTGTCGCCGACCTTGATGTCGTTGAAGTTCTTGATGCTCAGGCCGCACTCGTAGCCGTGCGTCACTTCCTTCACATCGTCCTTGAAGCGTTTGAGGTCCGCGAGTTCGCCGGTGTACACCACGATGCCCTCGCGGATGAGGCGCACGCGGTTCTGCCGTGTGATCTTGCCATCGAGCACGTAGCAACCCGCCACGCTGCCCACCTTGCTGATCTTGAACACATCACGGACTTCCGCAGTGCCGACGACCTTCTCCACTTCCTTCGGCGCCAACAGACCTTCCATGGCCTGCTTGATCTCGTTGATGGCGTCGTAGATGATGGAGTAGAGGCGGATATCGATCTCCTCGGTCTCGGCCAGTTTGCGCGCACCCGGTGT
>JBDTSG010000032.1:0-38168 GCA_039931265.1 Flavobacteriales bacterium | reverse complement strand
TGCGCCTTCATCGTTTTGCGGCCCTTGCCTTCGGCTTCGTAGCGTTCGTACAGCTCTTCGAATTTCTCGCTGTGCGTGTCGGCCAAGCCGGGGCACTCGTTGGGGCACATCAGCGTCCAGTCGCCGTTCTGCTCCACGCGCTTCATAAAGAGGTCGGGGATCCACAGGGCGAAGAACAGGTCGCGGGCGCGCATCTCTTCTTTGCCGTGGTTCTTGCGCAGTTCCAGGAAGTCCTCGATGTCGGCATGCCAGGGCTCCAGGTAGATGGCGAAGCTGCCTTTGCGCTTGCCACCGCCTTGGTCCACGTAGCGGGCGGTGTCGTTGAACACACGCAGCATGGGCACGATCCCGTTGCTGGTGCCGTTGGTGCCTTTGATGTACGATCCCTTCGCGCGCAGGTTGTGTACGCTGAGGCCGATGCCGCCGGCGCTCTGGCTGATCTGCGCGCACTGTTTCAACGTGTCGTAGATGCCGCTGATGCTGTCGTCCTTCAACTGCAATAGGAAGCAGCTGCTCATCTGCGGCTTGGGCGTGCCCGCGTTGAACAACGTTGGCGTGGCGTGCGTGTACCAGCCTTCGCTCAGGTCGTTGTAGGTGGCAATGGCGCTATCGATATCGTTCTTGTGGATGCCGATGGCCACACGCATCAGCATGTGCTGCGGACGTTCCACCACTTCACCATGAAGGCGCAACAGATAGCTGCGCTCCAAGGTCTTGAAGCCGAAGAAGTCGTAGGTGAAGTCGCGGTCGTAGATGATGCTGCTATCGAGCGTCTCCGCGTTATCGCTGATGATCTTGAACACATCGTCAGCGAGCAGTGCGGCCTTGGCACCGGTCTTCGGATCCATGTAGTTGTACAGGTCCGCCATCGTTTCGCTGAACGACTTCTTGGTGTTCTTGTGCAGGTTGCTCACGGCCAAGCGGCTGGCGAGCTGCGCATAGTCGGGGTGGGTAATGGTGAGCGTCGCCGAGACTTCCGCCGCGAGGTTGTCCAGCTCAGTGGTGGTAACACCATCGAAGATGCCGTCGATGACCTTGAGGGTCACCTGTGTGGCATCCACCATGGGATCCAGTCCATAGCAGAGCTTCTTGATCCGGGCAGTGATCTTGTCGAATTTCACCGCCTCCCGGCGACCGTCGCGTTTGATGACGTACATGCTTTTATCAGGGGATAAGATCCATCGGCGCAGCTCCCGCTTTGCCTCAGGGGGTTTGTGTGGTGGTTTCCGTGTTCCCGGTAGCTGATCGGCCGTTGACGGCTTTTTCGGCAGAGCCGGATCGGAAAGTTGGTGGGGTTCGGTGGGGAATAAAAGAGGGGGATCGACGGGTATTCAACCGGGGGGTGTTCGTTGGGGCGCGAGATCTCGCGCCCGTACCACGGCTATTCTCAGAAATCCGCGTCCAGCGTGAAGTTGTTCTCCTCCTTGGTCTTGTTCATCACGCCGGCCTTCTGGTATTCGGCCACGCGCGCTTCGAAGAAGTTGGTCTTGCCTTGCAGGCTGATCATCTCCATGAAGTCGAACGGGTTCAAGGCATTGTACACCTTGTCGCAGCCCAGCTCCATCAGCAGGCGGTCGGCAACGAACTCGATGTATTGCTGCATCAGTTTGGAGTTCATGCCGATCAGGTTCACGGGCAACGAGTCGGTGACGAACTCCTTCTCGATCTCCACCGCATCGGTGATGATCTTCTCCACGGTCTTCTTCGGCAGCTTCACCTTCATGTGCTTGTTGTACAACAGGCAGGCGAAGTCACAGTGCAATCCTTCATCGCGGCTGATCAGCTGGTTGCTGAAGCTGAGGCCGGGCATCAGGCCGCGCTTCTTCAACCAGAAGATGCTGCAGAAGCTGCCACTGAAGAAGATGCCTTCCACGGCGGCGAAGGCGATAAGGCGCTCGGCGAAGTTGCCCTTGTCGATCCAGTTGAGCGCCCAGTCCGCTTTCTTCTTCACGCAATCCATGGTGTCGATGGCGTGGAAGAGGTTGTGCTTTTCGCTGGCGTCCTTGATATAGGTGTCGATCAACAACGAGTACGTCTCGCTGTGGATGTTCTCCATCATCACTTGGAAGCCGTAGAAGCAACGGGCCTCGGGGTACTGCACTTCGTTGAGGAAGTTGATGGCGAGGTTCTCGTTCACGATGCCATCGCTGGCAGCGAAGAAGGCGAGCACATGTTTGATGAAGTAGCGCTCGTCGTCGTTCAACTTCGTTTCCCAATCCACCATGTCCGGACTGAGGTCGATCTCCTCGGCGGTCCAGAAGCTCGCTTCCGCTTTTTTGTAGAAGCCCCAGATGTCGGCATGCTGGATCGGGAACAGCACGAAGCGGTCCTTGTTGTCGCGCAGCAGCGGCTCGTCCACGGTGATGTCGGGCTGCAGCGCATCGCTGAGGCTCGTCTGTTGGGGCGCGAGATCTCGCGCCCTTGCATTCTTTTCTGTGCTCATCAGGGTATCGGGTCGGGGTCGGTTGGGGGGCGATCAGGGACAGACTTTCCTAAGGGGTGCCGTCACCCCGTTTTTCAATTCGCGGTCTTGTAGTGGTTCCCGGTGAAGCTTGTGACGGACAACACCGGGCTGACAAAAATGGTCCAGCGTGGATCCACCGACAAGGGGTGGACAGGATGTTGTATGCCTTGTTTTCAACATCGCCCGGTGAGCGGCTGCTGACGCGGCAAGGCGCCGTTATCGATCCGTGCAAGCCCTTTTTCTTCACACATGGTTAACAACGCCGGAACCGCGCGGCCGTAGGGCGAAAAGGATTTTCATGCGCGCTGTACCGCGCGACTTCAGGGGAATTTCCGTAGCGCGCTTCCACGAAGCGTGCGGTAGGTGCGAGCGGCATGGCGAACGCAAGAAAAAAATTGCGCGGTCCAAGAAAAAAACGATCGCCGTGGGAAGTATCCAAGAGCGCTCGACTTCCGTCGCTCGCTTCACCTCGTTCGCGATGATGTGCTCGCGATGACGTGCGCGACTATCGCATCTGCTTCTTCGTCTTCGTCTTCCCCGACGCATCGGGACGAAGACGCTTCGACCACTCCTCGTAGATGATCTCGAGCCCATCGTACCACGGTTGCCCATAGCGGCGCACAAGACTGTCCTTCAAAAAACGGAACACGACCACGTCGAGCTTCGCACCGCACGAACACGCGGGTTTGCAGATCGGCCACTCATGGTAGTTGAGCGCTTCGTGGTACTTCAACTTCTCCATGCGGATGGGATAGAGGTGGCAGCTGATCGGTTTACGGAACGGGATCTTGCCATCGCGCCACGCATTGTCGATCCCGCACTTCCATGTGCCCGTGCCGTCCTTCTTCGCGTACACGCACTCGGCGTATTCCTGCACGAGCGGTGTCACCAGTTCGCCATCGCTGTCCACCACGCTCGTGCCCTGCTTCTTCACCGCCGTCTTGCCGCGTTCGGTCATGTAAGGCAACAGCTCCTTGATGTGCTTCTTGATGAAGGCCGCCTCTTCGGGTTCCAGCGGTGCGCCACTATCGCCCTGCTCGCAACAAGCCCCCTTGCACGCGGAGAGGTCGCACACGAAGCGCTTCTCGAAAAGTTCCTCGCTGATAAGGGTGCCTTGGTGCTCGATCATCCGGGCGCAAGCTATGCGGCCGCTTTGGCATCATAGTAGCTTTACGGGTAGTATGAAAACATTGCTCACCTCCGTCACGCTGTTGTTGTCCTTTTGGGCCACCGCACAGAAAGGAACGCTTTCATGGAGCGACCTGGATCATTTGGTGGGGATGGAACTGTCGGCGTTCGAAAAGGAGATCGCGGGCATGGGCTTCACCCCGGCGGCCCCCGGGGCAACGTCGTCGGAGTGCGTGTCACTCGTTTATACCGGTGCGGCCATCGCGTCGTACGCGGGGCGAACGAAGGCCACCACCATGCGGTGCAACAATGGCCGGCGCACGTTATCGTTCAGCACTCCTGATGAAGCGCACTTCAAGAAGATGAAAGACGACGCGGCTGCGCAGCTTACGGCGGCGGGCAACAGCGAGAAACAGATGCAGACGGACCGCGTGGTGGAAAAAGGGATCGCGTATTTCACGATCTCCATCTCCGGCAATTGGCCGAAGTGATCCAGCGGAGCCCGGCTAGTTCACCTTCTTCCAGATCGCACTGCCGAAGACCAGCGCGAGCACGATCAGTACACAGAAGACGAAGAAGATGATCTTGGCGATCGAGGCTGCCCCGGCAGCTATCCCGGTGAATCCGAAGATGCCCGCGACGATCGCGATGATGAGGAAGGTGAGTACCCAGCGTAGCATGGCGTTGTGGTTTAGACTCTTGACAAGCCAGTAGCATGCCGGGCGTGCCAATGCGGAAAACACCCTGAAAGCGGGGCGGTCGCTCCACATTGCGGGGAGAGAACAGGGCGGAATTGCTGGACCGTAGCGACAACCGCGCCTGTATCCGATCGGTACGTGATCGGCGTTCCCCACGGAAACGCTGCCTCATGAATTCCGTCACCGGCATCACGCCCATACCCAAGGGTTATCACTGCTTGTCACCCTTCCTCGTGCTCAAGGACATCGCCGGTTTCTTGGACTTTCTCCGCAACGCTCTCGATGTGCAGGTGGTGCGCACGGTCGCCGAAAAGGACGGCTCCGTCACCTACGCCGAAGTGCGCTTGGGCGACTCGCACCTCCTTATGAGGGAGCCCATGGGCCAACACGAACCCATGCCGGCTTCACTATATTTCTATGTGCCCCAGTGCGATGCGGTTTACAAGCACGTCCTTGCGGCAGGGGCCACTTCCATATCTGAGCCGACCGACCGGTTCTACGGTGATCGGAACGCCGGTGTGCGCGACAAGTGGGGCAATATCTGGTGGTTCGCAACGCACATTGAGGATGTGAACCAAGCGGAGCTGGAACGCCGCAACCAGGAGAAGCACATCGCCAACGACCGTTGAAACCATCCTTGCTATGGAACCATCGAAGAAGAACAGAGCGAAGCTGAAACCCAAGCCCGCATCGCAGAAGCGCCCACCGGCAAAACCCAAGCGTCCCGCACAGGTTCCGTCCATGCCCGATCGCGGCGTAGCTCCTGGGATCACCGGCTGATCAGGGTCGCCGCTCAGGAGAAAGATGGAAGGGTTGATCCGCCGCTCCAAGGCCTTGATAGCGCCACAGTGGAAGGGGCCTTAGAGCGCCCCTTCGTCGTAGGCACGTTCGCCGTGCAAAGACGAATCGAGGCCAGCATCTTCATCGGATCATGATGCCCGGAATGTTCCGCTTGCCTGCTAGCCCGCCGTAGAAGAAAGCGAGGCTCTCCGTTCCGAGGTGGGTGCGGAAGGATCCGGCGTCCAACCACAACTTGCGACACAAGCGCAAGCCGACCCCGCCCTTCGCCCCGTTCCGGCCCCGACTACCTTCGCTCACGCGTTGGAACTCCCGGCGCATGCACGAAGCCGATGAAAGAGATCAAGGAATTCTGGAAGCAGTACTCTCCCTACTTCCTCGACATCTGGCAGTACCTGGTTATCCTGCTCGTGGTCATCATCGCCTCCATCGTCATCCTCTGACGCGGCGCTGCCGCATCACATCGTACCGTCGCACGGTGATCACCTCCGCCTGCGCTGCTTGCCCGGCGCTGGTGTGGGCTTGGGCGTAGGTGCTTGGCGCGCACGGTCCCTGCGCCTTTCGGGCGAGGTCTTGGACGGCTCCCTGCTTGGCGCCGTTTTTCCCGGATCCTGTGTCGGTGCAACGCGCTCCTTGCTGCCCGGTGCCTCTTTCCGTGGTGCGGCGTTGGTGATCTGCTGGCGGCGTGCCGCCGTGTTCCGCGCTACCGTAGGCGAAGACATTCTGTGGTGACCGTACAACCCGTGTGCGCTTACCGTACGGCAAACGTCCACATGGTGATACCAACCGTCGAAGTGCCCATGGTGGTGGTGCCATGCATGCCAATAGGCATGGTGCCATGGGTGCCACCACTGTGGGTAAAAGTCCCAGTACCACGGTGAGTACCACACCACGAACGAGGGCCCGTAACACCATTGCACACAAGGCCACATCCAAACGTCCACGGTCACCCACATACCGAAGTCCTCCGGCGCAGCAGGGCCCGCCTTACCGCCCTTGGCATCGCCCTCTGCATAGGGTTCTACAATGGCATCGGCACCGTACAACGTTTCATCGCCGCGTATCTGCACCACGGCGCTGGCGTCGCCTGTTTTTTCCAATTCGATCACCGCCACATCCTGCGCCTCCTCCTTGCTCACCGCCACCTGCATTACGATTGCGACAGCGCTGCCCTCCTTGCGGGTTTCAACGCGCACGTAGTCCACGTTCCCGTCGCCGTTCAGGTCGAGGTTGTTCACATGGTTATCCTCGGCGTTCAGCGCTTTCTCGAACGCCTCGATGTTCGCGGCTCGCTTGAACAGGTCCAGCGCCCCTTCGAGGCTGAAGTGATCACCGGGAAGGCCGGTGCTGTCGGTAGGCACCTGTGCGTTCGAAATGGTGGCGGCCAATAGAGCGGGAAGAAGAAAATGCGTTCTCATGGTACTTCGTTCTTCCTTTCCGACTCCCAGCATCGTGCCGGGTTTGATCGGCACCCCTTTGGAAAGTCGAACGCCCAGCACCATTTGGCGCTGGGCGTTCAGCAAAGCCCCTGTCGCACAGTGGCTATTCAACCATGAGCTTTCCGGTAATGGGTTTTCCACCGCGCGTTAGGCGATAGAAATACATGCCCTTCGCACGGGTCGAGGCGTCCCATTGCAGCAACATATCGGCACCGGCCGCCATCTCGCCATCGAACAATCGCTCCTCCAACACGCCGGTCATATTGTAGACCGCCACGGTAACATGGGCAGGCTCTCCCATGGAATGGATGGCAAGCGTTGTAACCCCGCTGAAGGGATTCGGGAAGGCGGTGATGTCCATGTCCTCTTCCGGCAACGGACCGGCGTCCTGTGATCCGCCGGCGACGCCATCCTTCACCACACCGTTGCAGAGCAGATAGCCTGCGGCCTCGTTGCCGCCTTCGTAGCCGTTGTTGATCGTACTGATGGCCGTCTGCAATTGCGTGAGGGAGAAGGAGCAAGCGCTGCTGCCGAGTTTATTGTCCGCTTCCGCTGCGAGCGCGGACACGGTGTAACCGGCGAACGGGCCGGAGGCGATCACCATGTCTTTCAACATCACTTCGCTCGTGCTGAACGCCGGGTTGAACTCATCGAACTTCAAGGTCAGCTTCAGTGCGACCAGTTCGCCGGCCAGTCCATTGGAATAGCCATTACCGGGATTCACCAGTGTACCGCTTGGCAACTTTGCCGCCGTACCGCTCGATGGCAAGAAGGCGGTGATCGCAGCTGCCGTCGTGAGCTTCAACTTCCGCGTGCCGCTGCCGATGACGATATTGTCCGGTGCAGCGAATACCCAGTCGTAGTATGCGGCGAGGTATGCCGCGGGATCGGTGCCGTTGGAAACAGCGCCCCAAGTCGCTTGCGATTCCGTGCGCAGGCCCGTGCACGCTCCGCCGCCGATCGGCGAAATGCTGACCGACGCGTTCTTGCTGCATCCGTTCGCCGAAGTGGCAGTGACCGTGTAGGTGCCTGCTGACGTAACGGTTGCGGTTGCACTTGTTTGCAACGGGTTCGTGTTCCACGCATACGTGTACGGGGCGGTTGCTCCGTTCGCTGCGGCGCTAACGGTGCTGGCGGCATCGTCGGCGCTGGTGGAAACAGAGGGCAATGTTTTTACTGTTACCGTTGTCGCCGCGGAACTCAATGCGCAACTGTTCTTGGTGATGGTAACGGTATGGCTGCCGGCCACTGAGGCATTGTAGCTGCTGGCGGTGGCCCCGGCGATGGCGGTGCCATCCCGTTTCCAAGCATAGGAGTAACCGTTGCCGGTGGTGGCATTGAGCGTTACGCTACTGCCATTGCAGACCGCTGTGGAAGAAGCAGGCGTGATCGTTGCCGTCGGGACCACTGCAGTGCCCAAGCACTGGCAACTGCTGTTCCATGTGTCGTTGGTAGTACACGCATTGCCGTCGTTGCAAGAGGTGCCTATTGTCGCGCTGCCGCCAACCACTCCGGCGCAGTCCGGACTTCCACCGGTGGCCGCCGCCGTGGCGAAGGCAGCCAGCGAATGGTTGAAGAAGCTGCCGCTCGCGGTGATCTGCAATTTCGTTGCGCGCACCATGTACTCCGCTCCGGACGTGAACAGTACACTGGCGTCCTGGAACGTGGTTCCGGTGATCAAGCTCGTGTTCATCCGCGTTAGCGTGCCGTCGGCGTTCACCCGGTCGATATTGTACCCGAGCACGGTTTCAGTACTTGCGGTCCAGGCGAAAGAAGCCAGCGATCCAGCCTTCGTTACGGCAAGGTTCATTGGCGGCTTTATCATGCGCAAACGCAATGTGGGATCGCCCAACAATGCCAGGTGCGCGCGAACAAGGTTCGACATGCCGCCGTCAGCAGCGGGTGTATAGATCGAAGTGTTGTTCATGGTGATCTGCACGCAGGTGCCGATCGGTTCGCCCATGCCCATTGTGTGCATGAACCATGAAGGCTTGGATCCGTACCCGCTCGTCAGCCCGTCGCCGCTGGCGAGCATGGCCCGGAGGAAATTGTTCTTGTTGTCCCAGTCGCCGTAGTAGCTCCCGAAGCTCAGGTTGAACACACCGCCCATGCTCACATTGGTAGCGAGTTCCTCGGTGTAACCCACGTTCACCGCACCGTTGTATGTGAGCACGCCGTTCGTGATGGCCTGTTGGCCGGCACCGCTGGAATAGGTCCACAAGTAGCTCTGCCCGTTCACGTAGCTGCTGAAGGGCAGGCCCGCAACGTTCGGGTAAGTGGTGTTGGCGTTGCCGACCAATGGCGGCACGCAACGCCAGCCCGTGGCGGCCAAGCCTTGTGCCACCCACTGCAGGTTATCGTACACGAGGCCGCGTTCTTGCGGTGCGAAGTCCTTCACTTTGTAAGCGTGCAACTTGTTCATGTAGTTGCGCAGCAGCTGGGTCTCGCCCTGCGAAAAGGCCGGCATGTCGTACATGTCCACCCGTCCCACCTGCAGTTCCACGCCCGTGGCGAAATCGTTCTGATCGAACTTGCCATCCCCGGGAACGTTGTAGTTCTCGGTGCGCGCTGCGGTCGTGCGGTCCACTGTGTTGTCGGTCCATGTGCCATCCATGTCGCCGTAGTAACCGTCGCAAGGCCAAGCCCCCTTGTGTTCGCTATGTCCATCAGGGTTCAGTTCACCACTGTAGGGCACGGGCACGTGACCCACGATGAAGAGCGCTTTCACGTTCGCGGGATCGCTGTTATAGTGCGACTTCACCGTGTTGCGCACGCTCGTCACGGATGCGGTCCGGCTAACGTCATTGCGCAGTACGGTCCATCCGTCCGCCTTCATGTCGTTCTGCAATTGCGTCAACTCGTTGGCCAACGAAGTGCTGAAGGTGTTGTCCACCAACAAAACCAGCTTTCCGCGGTAGTCACTTGCAGGCACTTCGATACCCGAAGCGATGTAACCTGTTCCATCGTTGCCGTTGGCGATGCGTACCACTCTGTATTCGTACGCGGTGTACAACGCTACCGTATTGTCCTGGTACGAAGTGGCGCTTGCAGCCGGGGTCGCGAGCGCACTGCCCCAATTGGTGGCCGAACGCAACTTGCGGTAAATGGTGATACTGGTCGTACTGGGCAACGTGGTCCACGACAAGGTGACGCGGGCAGGTGACTTCTGCACGGATGCAGAGAGCGCCACCGACGCCGCTTCGCTGTTCGATTGGCCAAGCGTTCGTGCCGCGATCAAAAAGGCGAGAAGAACAATGCTGGGACGGAGCATGGGTTTTGTTTTCGTGGGCTGCCTCAATGCATATCCCTTGGGGGGTGTGCAACTGCATACAGCCGACGCTTTAACGCGGGATCAGCGGAGGGGTTCCCCGAACGGGCGGGCAATGGAGGGGGGGCGTTATGGGCAACCCGGATATCCCGGACAATGCACTCCTTTTTTCGGGCGCGAAAGTAGCCCGTCAGGTTTTCGCCCGATCCGCGATAACCCAATGTGGACGCGTCCTGTAGCTCGCTTCGCCGAGGCTCGGCCTCCGTTCGTCGGGCTCATGGTCCGATCGGTCCGGCGGTATCCCGGTTTCGCCCGGACTTTCACCTATTCGGTCAATGCATTGATAGACCCGGACCGGTCTCCTCTCTGGAACGATGATGGATGTCCTGATGCACCCTCCGCCGGCCCGGACGCAGGAACGCCTCACCCGATCCGGGCAAGGCGTTCCTGCTAAAGGTGGCATCCAACCCTATTCCACCAACAGCTTGCCCGTTGCCGTTCGGTCGGCACGCGTTACGCGATAGAAGTACATGCCCATGGCCTGCCCGGATGCATCCCACTGCACCAACATGTCGCTGCCCGAAGGCATCTCACCGTCGTACAACCGTTGCACCAGTACCCCGGTCAGCGTATAGACTTCGATAGTGGTGTGCGCGGTTTCTTCCATGGCGTGAACGGCCAAGGTGGTAACACCACTGAACGGGTTGGGGAACGCCGTAACCAGGATGTCCTCCTCAAGCACAGGTGTTGAAGTGATCTCCTTGGGTGTGCCGTTGCACAGGAGATAGCCGGCGGCTTCCGTTCCACCTTCATAGCCATTGTTGATGGCGCTGATGGCGCTGAGCAATTGGGCCAGTGTGAAGGTGGTTGCGCAGCCACCGATCCTCTGGTCAGCTTCGGCAGCAAGCGCGGCAACCGTATAGCCCACGAACCGCCCGGAGCCGATCACCATGTCCTTCAATGCCACTTGGCTGTTGCTGAACGAAGGGTTGAATTCATCGAACTTCAACGTAAGCTTCAATGCGACCAATTCGCCGGCCAGCACGTTCGAATAGCCGGCACCCGGATTGGTGAGCGTGCCAGCGGGCAACACGGCTTTGGTTCCGGAAGAGGGCAAGAAGGCCGTTACCGCTGCCGCTGTTGTGAGCTTCAGCATTTTGCTTCCGCATCCGATGGTGAGATAGTTGGGCGAAGTGAAGAGCCAAGAGAAGTAGGTGTTCATGTACGCGGCCGGAGTGATGCTGCCGCTGACATTGGTGGCGCCCCAACTCGCTTGCGACTCGGTACGGAGCCCGGTGCATGCCGCGTTGCCCCCGGACGGCGTAATGCTCACAGCGGCGGACTTCGCGCATCCGTTCGCCGATGTTGCAACGACCGTGTATGTACCGGCCGCACTCACCGTTGCGGTTGCCGTTGTTTGTGCAGGGTTGGTGTTCCAACTGTAGGTGTATGGCGCGGTGGCGCCGCTGGCTGCTGCTGAAACGGTGCTCGCGGCTGCGTCAGCGCTGGTGGCTACTGACGGCAGCGCTTTCACGGTGACCGCCGTTGCGGAGGAGGTGAGGGAGCAACTGTTCTTGGTGATGGCAACGGTATGGCTGCCGGCTGTTGAGGCAGTGTAACTGCTGGCCGTAGCGCCGGTGATCGTGGTGCCATCACGCTTCCACGCGTAGGAGTAGCCGGTGCCGGTGGTGGCATTGAGGATCACGCTGCCGCCATTGCAGATGGAAGTGGAGGATGAGGGTGTGATCGTTGCAGAGGTTACCACCGCCGTGCCTGCGCACTGGCAGCTACTGCTCCAAACATCGTTGGTGGTGCATGCGTTGCCGTCGTTGCACGCGCTGCCCGGTACTGCGCTACCGCCTACCACCCCGGAGCAATCGGGAGCGGGTGGTGCGCCGCCGCCTGCACCTGCTGTGCCCAACGCCCCCAGTGAGTAATTGAAGAAGCTACCGCTCGGCGTGGTCTGCAGCTTTGTTGCGCGCACCATGTATTCAGCGCCGGACGTGAACGCGACACCGGAGTTCTGGTAGGTGGTACCGGTGATGATGGAGGTGTTGATGCGCGTGAGCGTACCGTTCGCGTTGATCTTGTCGATGTAATAGCCGAGCACCGTTTCGGTGCTGGCCGTCCAAGCGAACGAGGCGATACCGCCGGAGTTGGTGATCGTAAGGCCCGATGGGGGAACGATCATGCGCGTCCGCAGTGTCGGGTCGCCCATCAATCCCAAGTGCACCCTTCCTATGCTGCTCTGCCATCCATCGGTGAGCGGCGTGTACATGGCGGTATTGTTCATGGTGGCAAGTGTGCTGGTGCCGACCGTTTCGCCCATGCCCATATGGTGTGCGTACCATGCTGGTATGGCAGCGAAACAGTTCGTGAGCGCATCGCCGCTGGCGATCATGGCGCGCAGGAAATTGTTTTTGTTGTCCCAGTCGCCGAAATAGCTGCCGAAGGCCATGTTGAACACGCTACCCACTTGAATGGTTGAAGCATAGTCTTCGGTGATCGCAATGTTGTCCGCACCGTTGTATGTGACCACGCCTCCGACGTTGCCTTGCAAACCACCGCCGCTGGAATAGGAAACCAAGTAGCTCTGCTCATCGACGAAGCTCTTGAAGGGGAAGCCGTAGCTGTATGGCGCAGTAACGTTTGCTGCGCCCACCAAGGGCGCAAAGCCGCGCCAAGCGCTTCCGGCCAGTGGGCTGCCCGCCCATTGCAGGTTGTCGAAGATGATCCCGCGCTCCTGCGGTGTGTAGCCTTTCATCTTATAGTTGTGCAGTTTGTTCAGGTAGCTCCGCAACAGTTGGGTCTCGCTCTGCGAGAAGGCGGGCATGTCGTACATGTCCACACGGCCGACCTGTAGTTCCAATGCGCTGGGGAAGTCCGTCTGATCGAATTTGCCATCGCCGGGAGTGTTGTTGTTGGCTGCCCGGGCAGCACTTGTCGCGTTGATCGTGTTGTCCGTCCACGTGCTGGTCAACTCGCCGTAGTAACCATCGCAAGGCCAAGCCCCAAGGTGTTCAGCGTGGCCATCGGGATTCTGGTAGCCGCTGTACGGCACCGGCACATGCCCGATGATGAAGAGCGCCTTTACGTTCGTCTGGTCGCTGTTGTAGTGTGCGATAACCGTGTTGCGCACGCTGGTCACCGAAGCGCTCCGCCCAACGTCGCTCCGCAGTACGACCCAACCGTCCGCCTTCAGGTCGTTCTGCAATTGCGTCAGTTCGGGGGCCAAAGAAGTGGCGAAGGTGTTGTCCACCAACAGCACCACTTTTCCACGGGAATCAACGGCAGGTACTTCGATACCTGAACAGATGTACCCCGTGCCCGTTTTCCCGGCGGACACGCGCACCACCTTGTACTCGTAGGCCGTAGACGCGGTAATGGTATTGTCCTGATAGGATGTGGCACTCACCGCAGCAGTGGCAATGGCACCGCCCCAGGAAGTCGCGGAGCGCAGCTTGCGGTAGATCGATATGCTGGTCGTGCTGGGCAACGCGGTCCATGCCAACGTTATCCTGGCGGGCGATTTCTGGACTGTTGCGGACAAGGCCACCGCGGCCCGCTCACTATCGGTTTGTGCGAACAGATGAACAGCCACCGACACGGTGAGCAGGGTTGCAAGGATCCTGTGCATGGGTTTGGTCCGGGGTTACTTCGGCACTTGATCGGCGCATCCGTTCCGTTCGGCATGCGTTGGCAAGGGCCACGGTTTTTCGTGGTATCCGCAGGTGCTGCCACCTGCGCAAAGAGCGTTTGTCGACTTTGGCCGATAGGAGCGAGCGCTATCCCGGACAGCGCTTATCGGTCAGTCGCAAAAGTAGACGGGCATCTTTCCAAAGACCTTCTACAGCTCAATAAAGACGGGCATTGCAGCGTTGTTGGACGGCCGTGAGCGCAATTTCATCGGGCACAACGTCGCATCGGTCCGGTGCCATCCGGCCTTCGCCCAGATCGGCGCCTTTTCGTTCAACCTGCTGGTTTTTCCGGACCGGCACCGCGCCCTGCCCGATGGAATGCGGCCTGCTGGATCAACATGTCATTGTTGGTGGAGCGGCGCTAATGCGGCCACATCACGCTCATCTTCGCGCTGTGCGCCGATCGTTCTTCCGCCTCATTGCCCGCATCAATAAGGCGCTGCTGCCAACGCTCTGGCACCGCGATCTGCGCAGGCTCAGCAAACTGCAGATGGCGATCGCCGCGTGGCGGTATTTCGTAACGAAGAACGCGCTGTGAACTATCGCGCCATCACGGCATCGATGAGCTTGCGCTGCGCTACCACCGTCAAATGCAACGGGTCCCTGTAGTTGCTGCTGTCGGCACTGAAGGAATTGTCAGGCACGTCCATATCGATGTAGCGTGCGATGGCGGACATGCGTTCGTGATACTGTTCCCGAAGTGCATCGAGCCCCGCGCGTGAACGGATGGCTTGCAAGGTGCGGTACCCCGGCCATTCAATGAACACCAGTTCCGTTCCCTGCTCTTTGCATTTGTCGGCGATCGCTTGCAGTCTGGGATAGAAAGCGGTGTCGATCTTGAAGTTGGCCGCAGCCGCTGTTTCCTTGGCGATCACCTGTTGCCAATGGTCGGCTGCCAATTCATCGTAGCGCACGCTTTCGGGTGACCACTGCGCCTTCAATGCAAGAGCCGTAGCAGCCAGCACCCGACGGTTGCTCACGTACAGCCCGGGTGTTCCTTCCACGGCGAACGGCTCGCTGTACAGATCGTAGTCCTGTCCCATGGCCATGTTGCGGAAGCTCACTTGCAGCCAAACCCTTTTCGGTGCGGCAATGCTGTCGATGAAACCGAACACGTCCGCGGCTGTGCGGTGGTTGCCGCCGGGCACACCGAAGTTGTACCACTCCGCACCCGTGACTTCCTCCAAGTGCGGGAGATCGAAATACGAGAGGCGTGAATCGCCGATCAAGACGTTGGGCACCGCTGCGCGCCGGTACTCCTTCATCTTCCACATCAGGTTGCTGAAGGCCATGGTGCGGCCATCGTGGTTCAGGTTCTTCAGCTTCACCTCATCCGGAACAAGGTGGCACCAGTTGAAGTAGTTGTACGGATCAACTACCACCACCACGCCGAAGACCAACGCGAAAGGTGTGCAGATCAGGACGATCCTGAGGAGAAGTTTGCGCACACCCATCAGAATTGGAAGTAGATGAATTGCGCGGTGTGGTAGTAGCTGCCCAGGAAGACCACGAATGCGATGATGCCCATGTAAACGGTGTAGCGCTTCATGGGCGACCATGCTTCCAAGCGCAGGGTCATGGGCCTGCGCGCGTGCATGTGCTGCACGACTTCCATGATCGCAATGCCGAGCAGTGCCACGTACATCTCGTTCGCAGCAGCCCCTAACAATGGGGACCAGAACGAGAGCGCATCGCTGGTGAAGAAGCCGACAGGGTTGGTGAAAAGGTGCGTTGCTACGTACCAAGCGTTGCCGACGGTGTCGGCACGGAAGAAGATCCATGCGAAGCAGACCAGCACGAAGGTGGTCATGGTTTGCAAGGCCATGTTCAACCAAGGTGCCCTGCCGAGCCCAAGGGCCGCCCCCAGTTTGCCGCGCGCATCAGCCGTCACCACGGCGAACACCAAATAGAAACCGTGCAGGCCGCCCCAGATGATGTAGGTCCAGTTGGCGCCGTGCCACAGGCCGCTCAGCAGGAAGGTGATCATGAGGTTGTAGTACCAGCGCCACTTCACCACGCGGTTGCCACCGAGACTGATGTACACATAGTCGCGGAACCAACTGCTGAGGCTGATGTGCCAACGCCGCCAGAACTCGCTGATGTTGGTGCTGGAGTACGGCGTGCGGAAGTTGCGCATGAGGTCGATGCCCAGTACGCGCGCCGTACCCAGCGCGATGTCGCTATAACCGCTGAAGTCGCAGTAGATCTGTATGGCGAAGAAGAAGGTGGCCAGGATCAATGCCGGGCCGTTGTGCGCTTCCGGGTTGTCGTACACATGGTTCACCATCGCTGAAACGCGATCGGCGATCACCAGCTTTTTGAAGAAGCCCCATGCCATGAGCCGGAGACCGCTGGCCACGGTCTTGTAGTCGAAGTCGAACTCCAGGTGCAACTGGCGCAACAGGTTGTTCGGTCGCTCGATGGGTCCGGCCACCAGCTGCGGATAGAACATCACATAGAGCGAGAAGATCCCCAGATGCCGTTCGGCTTTCTGGTTCCCACGGTACACTTCAATCGTGTAGCTGAGCGATTGGAACGTGTGGAACGAAAGCCCGATGGGCAGTATGATGCCGAGGTCGGGAACGCTGTATCCAACGAACCCGAACGAGTGCATGAGTCCCTCCCAGTTGTCCGTGAGGAAGCCGTAGTACTTGAATATGGCCAGCACACCCACATTGGCCACGATGCTGCCGATGAGCCACCGCTTGCGCGTTTTGCCCGTGGTCCCTTCAATGAGGATACCGGCGGCGTAGTCCACACCGATCGTGAAGGCGAGGATGAGGATGTACACCGGCACGAAGGCCATGTAGAACCAGCAGCTCGCGGCCAACAACATGGGCCAGCGGTACCGGTAGGGCAACACGTAGTACAGTGTTGTCACCAGCACGAAGAAGACCAGGAACTGTATGGAATTGAAGATCATTCTTTCGGTCGTTCGGGCGGGGCGGCGTGCTACGCGGCCTCTTTCGTGCGGGTTGCAAGATCCACCGCAGGCTACCCGCCTGCGGCGCGACAGGTCCTGCTCTTTTCAGCGGGCCTGCGTTGATCGGCGTGCACGGTGGGTGGGACCCTTGATGCTGCTCACGGCTTGACCCCCTCGATCGAGTAGACCTTCACCGGCGGTTCGTCCAATGTCACGGAGTGCATGTAGTGCTGCTCGATGTGGTCCTTCACGTGCTGCTCGCTGGCCACCACTTTCATGCCCGGCTTCAAATGTTCTTTGGGCAGGATCTCCATCGTCTGGCCACGCTCGGTCAATAGGTATGTGTAGAACAGGACATGGGCATCGTACGCTTCGTAGCACACCACCCCAACGTCCACGGTGCGCTTGCCGTGGGCGCCTTGTTGCAAGTAGCGCTGCAATGCATAAAAGTCCCGGTCCCAGTCGTACTCCTTCGGGATGTAGGTCTCTTTGGCGATGTTCAAATACGGCGTGAAGAACAAACATGCCATCAGCGTCCAGGACGCGACGTTTGCGTTGAGCCGTTCCTTCAGCCATGCACTTTCGCGGCACCATGCGAAAAGCAAGTGGATCGGTATCGCGGCAAGGATCCCGAGTAAGGGGTAAAGCGGGGCATCGTACCAATCCAGCTTCGTAGCCGCGTTGCTGATGACCAGCAGGTACTGCACCGAAAGCAACGTTGAAAAGCCCGCGATCCTCCGCAGCATGGCATCCTTGCCCGCCATGCCGATCACCGCCCCGGCAATGGACCAGAGGTACCAGAGGGGGAAGCGATCCTGCTGCAGGTTGTCGATGTAGAAGAAGCCGTTCGCCCTGTGCCCATCGTGGACATGACCGTAGCGCCCGCCCATATCATTCTCCCACACCGCAAGCAGATAGCCGGGGTTCCGCGATTCCCGTAACAGGTAGAACCCGCCCACAAGGATCGCGAACCCGACAAGCCCGATCCAGAACCAGCGGTCCTTAAGCGCAGGCAACAGTCGCTTTGCGGCGATCCACCAAATGATGATGCCGGGCACCATCATCACCGCTTGGATGCTTTTCGTGAGAACACCAAGCGCCAGCGCCGCGAACATGCTGAGGACCGCGTTGCGTGATCCATCATCCGCATAGCGGAATGCACTTATGGCTGCCCACAGCATGAAGAGTGTCAGCAGCGCATCGTAATCGCCGCTGCGGGCAACGTGCATGTTGACGAAGCCATGGGATGTGAGGATCACCAGCGATGCGAACAGGCCCGGCCAAGGACTGCCGAGTTGCTTACTGGTGAAGCGCACAAGCAACAAGCAGATGAAGAGGGCCGAAATGGCGGATGGGAGCCGAACGGCCAGTTCACCCGGGCCGATCAGGGCCATGCCAATTGCCTGCAGCCAAACCAAGAGCGGGGGCTTCGTGCTCCACATGTCGGGCCGCCCGCCCACGTGGTTAACGAACCAATTGCCATTGTGAAGCATCTCGTACGCGCTCACGGCTTGCCGGCTTTCATCCCAAGTGCGCAAGGGCAGCGCGTCGAGATTCATGAACAAGGGGAAGTAGGCCAGCGCCAGCAGCAGCGCATAAGCGATCCACCGGTCGCGCTTGGGCAAGTGCAAGCTTGCGTTGGCGTCTTTCATGTTCTGCGCGCTAATGTACCCGGGGTATTCCGCGGGAAGCGTTCATGTGGATCATCGCTTCGGAAGGAAGCGTCGCTCGATGAAATGCCACGAAGCGAGGCCGAATGCGCAAGCGATGGGAACGGAGAGCGCCAGCAACATTGCCGGGGAAGTCGGGGCCATCAGCACGATGGATTGTTGCACCGGGTAGCCGTACAGATAGGTGCCGTAGGAAATGTCGCCGCGGCCCCAAGAAGGGAACGAAGGGATACCCTTGAGATGAGCCAGGGCCAGTACCAGTATAGGGAGGAGGGCGCTTTCAAGGAGGTTATAACAGGAGAACGCGAGCGCTATGAGCAACGCGCAAGCAACGGCGGCCAAGACCCTCCAGCCACCGAGCCACCGCTGTAGTTCGAGAGCGCTCGCAAGTGAACCAGCGAGATAGAAGACACTGAGATCGATCACGCTCTTCCATGTGAAGGCCGTGAACGGCAATGATCCGGGGACGCTGAGAGCATTCGTATCGATGCCGATGCGAAGGGCGGTGATGACGAAGAACAGAACCGCCAGCGCGGTGCGCAACGCCACCGGCCTACGCTTCAAGAGAAAGCATGCTGCGGTGAATGCGTAACACAATAGCTCGTAACCGATGGTCCAAAGCGAACCGTTGACGATGTGCGCGTGCGGTAGGCCATTGAACACTCCGGGGAGAGAGTAGGGCACTTGTCCCAGAAAGACGGTGATCGGAATGGCGAGGTATTGCCATGTGCCTTGCGCATGGAGGTAGGTGGCTGCATTGAGCGTTGTTGCCAGCGGACCCAAGACGAAGACGGTGATCACGATCAGGACGATCAATGCCGGCATGACACGGCTCAGTCGTTTGCCGATGAATGCAACAAGGTCAGGCGATCGCTGGAGGCTTTGGAAAACGAGGAAGCCGCTGATGACGAAGAAGCCCCGCACGCCGATCCAAGAGAACGCGAGTTGCTGATGCGTAATACGCTGCAGCACGTCGCCTTCGGTGCTGCCTGAAAGCACGTAAGCATGAGTGACAAGAACGAAGAGTGCGAACAACAACCGCAACGCATCGAAGTGGTTGGCGCGCATGCCGTTGAGGCTAGCCGAACAACTGGCCAAGGACATCGTCCACACGACCAACCTGCACCACGTTGATGCCTTTTGCATCACCGATGCCTGTCGTGCCTTTCGGGACGAACACACGCGCGAATCCCAGTTTGCGTGCTTCGGCGATGCGCTGCTCGGTGCGCGTTACGGGTCGTATTTCGCCGGTCAGCCCCACTTCACCTGCGAAGCAAACGTCCATGGGCACGGCAATGTCTTCGCTGCTGCTGAGCACCGCGCAGACCACCGCCAGATCGATCGCGGGTTCCTCGATCCTGAACCCTCCGGCCAAGTTGAGGAACACGTCCTTTTGCCCCAGTCTGAAACCACAACGCTTCTCCAATACGGCAAGCAGCATGTTCATGCGCCGTAGGTCGAAGCCGGTAGCACTGCGCTGTGGTGTACCGTAAACGGCGCTGCTCACCAGCGCTTGGACCTCGATCAGCAACGGCCGGCCACCGTCCATGGTCACGGACACCACAACTCCGCTCGGTCGTTCGCCGCGCTGCCCCAAAAGCACTTGGCTTGGGTCGGCTACCTCAACAAGTCCACTGCCGCGCATCTCATAGATCCCCAATTCGTTCGTGCTGCCGAAGCGGTTCTTCAACGGCCGCAGCAATCGGTATGCATGATCACGATCCCCTTCGAACTGCAGCACGCAATCGACCATGTGCTCCAACACCTTCGGCCCGGCGAGGAGGCCTTCCTTGGTAATGTGCCCGATGAGCACGACAGGAACTCCAGTGGTCTTGGCAAGTCGCAATAGCTCGGCCGTGCATTCACGCACTTGGCCAACGCTTCCCGGGCTGGCATCGAGCACGGAGGTGTGCAGCGTCTGGATGCTGTCGATCACCAACAGGCCGGGCTTCAAGTCGTCAACCTGTTTGAAAATGTTCTGCGTGTTGGTTTCGGTCAGGATGAAACACTTCCCCGCAGCATCCGCCGCAAGACGTGCATCGATCCGTTCAGCACGCATCTTGATCTGGTGCTCGCTTTCTTCACCGCTGACGTAGAGTGTACGCAGACCCGGTGCGCGCAAGGCGGTCTGCAGCAGCAGTGTGCTCTTGCCGATGCCGGGCTCGCCGCCGACCAAGACAATGCTCCCTGGAACGATACCACCGCCCAATACGCGATCGAGTTCGGCATCGCCCATGGGGATCCGTGGGCCGTCTTCCATCGGGATCTCCCCGATCGCGATCGGTTTTGGATTGCGGGTTTTAAGACCCGTCGGCAAGGCCCGTTTTTCCTCTACTCGGTTGAGGACTTCTTCAACCAAAGTGTTCCATTCCTTGCAGTTGCCGCATTGGCCCAACCATTGGGCGTAGCTGGTGCCGCAGTTCTGGCACACGAATGCCGAGCGGACCTTAGCCATGTTTGATCTTCTCCACCAAGGCCGTTGTGGAGAACCCATTGACGAAACCGAGGGAACGCACCTCGCCGCCATTGGCCAGCACCACATCGCTCCCTACGATCTGCTCCGGTTTCCAATCGCCGCCCTTGGCCAATACATCGGGCTTCAACGTCTTGATCACTTCCAGCGGTGTGTCTTCATCGAAGACCAGAACGGCATCCACGCAACGCAACCCGGCCAGTACACTGGCACGGCTATCCTGGTCGTTCAATGGCCGGTCCGGACCCTTGCCCTGTCGCCGTACTGAGGCATCGCTATTGAGGCCGATCACCAATCGATGTCCAAGTGCAGCGGCTTCCTCAAGATACTGCACATGTCCGCGATGCAGGATGTCGAAGCAGCCGTTGGTGAAGACGATGCGGTCGCCGCGCAGGCGCCATACGTTCAGCATCCGCTGGACCTGTAACAAGTCCATGATGCGCGAATGCGGAACGGGTTGGGGTTGGTTCATGCGGTTGCACGCCGTTTGGCCAATGCTGTGAAAAGTAACGACACGCCACCGAGGACGATCACCATGGCCGTCTGCGCCAGCCAAAGAAGCCAGCCCATCGCCAAAGCATCGGGTTGAAGGATCTCGCCACCCTCGGGCACCGCCATGTATACACTTACTATGAGGGCAACGAAGGCGGGATACACCCCGATACCGCCTTGTACCAGCACAATGCTCAAGGAGCCGGCTATGAATCCGGCCAGAACACCCGCCACCGGTACTTCCGCCGTGCTCGGAAGGGCGAAGAAGCCCACCCAGAACATGGCCAAGTAAAGTGCCCAAATGAGCAATGTGTGAAGAATGAAGGCCCCTTTGCGGCGCATGCGGAGCACTGACCGGAACCCCTCGGCAAAACCGCGGATCGTGTCTTTCAACCGGGTACGCAGAAGGGGGCGGGTAATGAGCAACCATAGGCCGATCGTGCAAGCGACCGCAACCGCGCCGAGCACGGCCCATACCCACCACGGGGTCCCTGTTTCCAATACGTTGCCTTGTCCTGCCCGGAAGGCCGCGATCCGCGCTTGAAAGAGGTCGATCTTGTCCAATTGCAGCAGTAGGGTGACCGCCGCGATGACCAGCACTATACCCATGTCAATGACCCGTTCGGCGAGGATGCTGCCGAAGCCCTTCTCGAACGGAACGTCTTCGCTCCGGTATAGCGAAACCGCACGACTTGCCTCACCGGCCCGCTGCACCAGCATGTTCATGAAGTAGCCGTTCATCACGGCGTGGTAGCAGTTCCAGAAACCGGGGGTATATCCCATCGGCTCCAGTAAATACCGCCAACGCCATCCGCGGCTCATATGGCTCAACCAACCGATCACCACCGAAGCGAACAACCACCTCAGGTCCGCAGCGCGGAAGGCCGCAAAGAGCTGTGCACGTTGCGTCTCATCCAGTTGCCGATAGAAATAAACCACCAGCCAGATGCCCAAGGCAATTGGAAGCGCCAGCTTCAGGAACCCGATGACCGCTTTCTTCATGCTCTGGCTACGGTCAGGGTTTGGATCACGACTTCAGTTTGTTCGTCTTCTCATCCGGGAAAACAACGATCGGCTTGAACACCTTGGCCTCGTCAAGGGTCATCTGCGCATAAGCCACAACGATCACTACATCGCCCACGCTTGCCCTGCGCGCGGCGGGACCGTTCAGACAGACCGTTCCGCTACCCCGAAGACCCCTGATCACGTAAGTCTCTAACCGATCGCCATTGTTCACGTTCAGCACCTGCACCTTCTCGCCCTCCACGAATCCTACCGCATCGATAAGGTCTTCGTCGAGGGTGATGCTTCCTATATAGTTGATGTCCGCCTCTGTGACCGTAACCCGGTGCAACTTGGCGCGGAACACTTCAATGGTCATGCGTGCGATGGTCGGCTTGGACGGCAGCCGACGAAGTTATCGGCGGAGGGTAATGTTATCGATGAGCCGCACGGGGCCGACGAAGGCGGCGATAACCGCCAAGGCTTCCGCTCGGTCACCCCACTCTCTGATGGGTCTCATTGTCGCGATATCCACGATCTCCAAATGATCAATTCGGACAGCTGGTTCTTGCACCAAGGTCTGGATACCCATGTTCCTTGCTTCTGCAACTGGCACCTTGAACGCCATCGTGGCCACCTGGGTCAAGGCTTTGAAAAGCACGGTGGCCTGCTGGCGTTCACCGCTCGATAGCCTTTGATTGCGACTGCTCAGCGCTAGGCCGTCGCTATCGCGAACCGTGGCACAGCCGACCAAGGTTTCCGGCCAGCGTTCTGCGCGCGCTGCGTAACGAAGAACGGTCAATTGCTGTCGGTCCTTCTCGCCGAAGTAGGCCGCATCCGGCCGCACGTAGTGGAACAAGCGCTCCACAACATTCACAACTCCTTGGAAATGCCCTGGACGTGACGTCCCTTCCAAGACCGTGTCGAGACCGCCCAGATCATAGTGGCGGGTAGTATGGCCTTCATAAATTCTTTCCGACTCTGGAGCGAAGAGCATATCGCAGCGAGCTTCGGCCACGAGCTCTCTATCCACCCTAGGCTGTCTGGGGTACTTGGCAAGGTCTTCTTGGTTGTTGAATTGAAGAGGATTGACGAAAATGCTGCACGCAACCGAGCGGTGAACTCCCTTGGCCTTGGCGATCAAGGACATGTGGCCCGCGTGCAAGGCGCCCATAGTGGGCACAAAACCAACGGTGGAGCCTTTGCGCCGCTGTTGGGCGCTCCATTCGCTCGCGGCAGCGGGATCAGTAATGAACTCCAAGTCTGGCGGGCCTTCCGGGTGCGATGAAGGGCGCCTAAACTATGCCTGCACGTTGAAGGGCCGCTGCTTTTTCTATATTTTTGTCCCCGCAATTCCCCTTTCACACACATGAGCCTGAAGAACGCGAAAGTCCTCACCATCTCCCAAGCCATCAACCCATTCCTCGATGGCCCTGAAATGGCGAGGACCGCCCGCCAGTTGCCCCAGGGCATGCTGGACCGTAGCAACGAGATCCGCACGTTCATGCCCAAATGGGGCAATATCAACGAACGCCGCCACCAATTGCACGAGGTGATCCGCCTGAGCGGTATGAACCTGATCATCAACGACACGGATCACGCGCTGCTGATCAAGGTGGCCAGTGTACCCAACGCGCGCATGCAGGTATACTTCATTGACAACGAGGAGTACTTCAAGCGCAAGGCGGTGACCCACGACGCCAACGGCGATTTCTACAAAGACAACGACGAGCGTGCCGTATTTTTCTGCCGTGGCGTGCTCGAAACCGTGCGCAAATTGGGCTGGGTGCCGGACATCATCCATTGCCATGGCTGGATGACCGCCTTCATTCCGTTGTACATCCGCCACTTTTTCACGGACGATCCACACTTCGAGAACGCGAAGCTCGTTTTCAGCGTGTACGACGACAAGAAGGAAGCTTTGGATAAGGACCTTGCGAAGAAGCTGGCGATGGAAGGGTTCAACAAGGACGTGGTGAGCGCGCTGAACAAGCCGAACACGGATGAACTGTACAAGTTCGGTCTGGGACTGTGTGATGCAGTTGTGAAAGGCAGCGCCAAGCTGCCGAAGGACCTGAATGCCGCTGTGGATGGCAGTGGCAAACCGGCATTGGACTATGTAGGACCCGAGCAGCATGTTGCTGCTATGGCCGATTTCTACGCCGCCATCCTCGAGGAAGCACTGGTGTGAAGTTGAAGCGCTTTTATCCGATCAACGTCGGGCGGCCCACGAGCTGGGCCGCCCTTCTTTTAGGCACCGTCGTGCTTTTGCATGGCTGCCGCAAGCCGGAAGACGATCTGGGCTTGGACCTGATCCCCTCCGACAACCAGTTGGGGCTCTTCGAAACGGACACGATCACGGTGCTGGCGCGTACCATTCAGGACCAACCGGTCAGGACGAGTTTTCTTACGCGCAACGTCCTCGGCTCGTATGTGGACCGTCAATTCGGGTTGTTGCAGGCCGGTATGGTCATGCAAGTGCGGTTGACATCGAACAGCGTTGGTCAAGGGCAGAACACCGCGACCCTTGTCGCCGATTCGGTCGTGCTCTCCTTGGTTTACGACGGATTGAATCCGGTGTACGGGAACCTTACCCCGCAGGAATTCCACGTACACGAATTGTCAGAGGACCTTGCTGCCACGGCTGACACGGTTTACAAGAGCGATCGGATCCCCGCTGTCTTTCCGGTGGATCTGGTAAGAGAGAAGGACGTTCTCATTACGCCGCAGCCGTTCGAAGGTCCCATCATCAATGGCGACTCGCTGCCCGCCCAATTGCGATTGCGCCTGGATGATGCATTGGCCCAACGGCTCATGTCCGCTTGGGGGACCACGGACCTCGAGAACAATACGAACTTCCTGCTTTTCCTCAAGGGTCTTGCGGTGAGCGTATCCCCGCAGAGCGTACCCGGCAAAGGTGGCTTGTTGAACTTCCCGCTCGAAGGCGGTAACTCAAAACTGACCCTGTACTACCGCAACACCGCGGTGGGGGCCGAAGACACGCTCACCTACGATTTCGCTATCAACAGCAATAGCGCCCGTTACACCTTTGTTAACCGTGATTTCCAAGAAGCAACGGATCCGGCATTGTTGAACAACCTTATGGACACGACGAAGGGCCAGCAGCTGGATCACTTGCAAACATTCGGGGGGACGCGCATAGTGCTCGACTTCCCTTACTTGCGGTACCTGAAGGATCAAGGACTGGATGCCGTCGCGAAAGCGGAGTTGGTACTTCCCATCGCAGGCGAATACCTGCTTGAGACCCCCCCGCCCAGCATCATCTTCGCCTTCCGCAAGAACGACGAAGGCGTGGATACCGCCCTCCCGGACCAAGCTTCTGGCATTGGCCAGATCGGTGGGTTGTACGATGCCTCGGCGAAGGAGTACCACTTCAACGTCACCCGCTACGTTCAAGGTTTGATCCAAGGCGAGTATCCGACTACGGGGTTACACATAGTCCCCGGTTTCAACGGGGTATCCGGTAACAGGGCTGTCATTGGTGGTCCTGAGCATCCCGTTACCCCGATGCAACTGCGACTTACATTCACCACTTATTGATCCTGCCATGTGCGGAATAGTGGCTTACGTCGGTGACGAGCGGGCCTACCCGATCCTGATAAACGGGCTTAGGCGCCTTGAATACCGTGGGTACGACAGTGCAGGGGTGGCCTTGATCAATGAGGGCAAGCTCGATCTGTACAAGTGTCAAGGAAAGGTGAGCGATCTCGAGAACCATGTGAACGGCTCACCAGTGCTGGGTACCATCGGTATTGGGCACACGCGCTGGGCTACCCATGGCCCGCCCAACGATGTGAACGCACACCCGCACTTGAGCACGAGCGGGGATATCGCATTGATCCACAACGGGATCATTGAGAACTACGCGCCGATCAAGGAAGAGCTCAAGCACCGTGGACATGTGTTCAAGAGCGATACGGACACGGAAGTGCTGGTGCACTTGATCGACGATATCCAACGCACTGAGAAAGTGGACCTGGCGGAAGCCGTGCGGCTTGCCTTGGACAGCGTGGTGGGGGCCTATGCCATAGTGTTGCTGAGCCGCAAGGAGCCGGACATGCTTATCGCTGCGCGGAAAAGCAGCCCCTTGGTGATCGGCATCGGCGAGAACGGCGAGCATTTCGTTGCAAGTGATGCAACGCCGATCGTGGAGTACACGAAGAACGTGGTGTACCTCGAAGACGGGGAGATCGCGGTCATCGACCGTAAAAGGGGGCTGCGGATCCGCAATGTCAAAAACCAGGAGAAGACCCCTTTCATTCATGAGTTGGAGATGCATCTGGAGGCCTTGGAGAAGGGTGGTTATGACCACTTCATGCTCAAAGAGATCCATGAGCAGCCGCGCAGTATCCGCGATTCCATGCGCGGGCGTCTGAACCTTGCGAAGGGTGAAGTGATGCTCGGTGGCATCAAGGATTATGAGCAGAAGTTCATCCACGCAAAACGGGTCATCGTGGTCGCTTGTGGCACAAGCTGGCACGCGGGACTCGTCGGCGAGTATCTCTTCGAGGAGTTGGCACGCATTCCCGTTGAAGTGGAATACGCCAGCGAGTTCCGTTATCGCAATCCGATCATCAACGAGGACGATATCGTCCTGGCCATCAGCCAGAGCGGGGAAACGGCGGATACCATGGCAGCTATCGAACTCGCCAAAAGCAGGGGGGCGACCATCATCGGTATCTGCAATGTGGTTGGATCGAGCATTGCGCGGGTAACGCACGGCGGCTCCTACACCCATGCTGGGCCGGAGATCGGGGTGGCCAGCACCAAGGCCTTCACATCACAGGTTACCGTGCTCACGTTGATGGCACTGATGATCGGTCAGAAGAAGGGCACCATCAGCGGTGGTACTTTCTACCGCCTCTTGAACGAGCTGGATGCCATTCCCGCCAAAGTGGAAAAGGTCCTTGCCACCGAGGAACATGTGAAGTACATCGCGGACATCTACAAGAATGCCGCGAACGCCCTGTACCTCGGCCGCGGATTTTGTTTCCCAGTTGCTCTGGAGGGCGCGTTGAAGCTGAAGGAGATCAGCTACATCCATGCGGAAGGCTACCCGGCCGCCGAAATGAAACACGGCCCGATCGCCCTTATAGATGAGGAGATGCCGGTGTTCGTGATCGCCACGAAAGGGGCCAGCTACGAGAAGGTCGTCAGCAACATACAGGAAGTGAAGGCGCGCAAGGGCAAGATCATCGCGATCGTGACCGAAGGGGATACGGTCGTAAGGGGCCTTGCTGATCATGTGATCGAGATCCCCGATGCGCCGGATTGTTTGGTGCCATTGCTGGCTTCAATACCCCTGCAGCTTATCAGCTACCACATAGCGGTGATGCGGGGATGCAACGTGGACCAGCCTCGCAACCTGGCGAAGTCGGTTACGGTTGAGTAAGTTGCTCGGTCCTGGGTTTGGCCCACATGAACACTTGTGTGTTGTTGCGGTACGGATCCAAGTCCTTCTTCAGCAATAGGTGGAAGAGATCAATGGTCGGTAACACGCCGAATCCGCCTCCTAGGGTCAGCGTATAGAAGATCGGCACCTTGGCCCCCGTACCCAAGTAGAGACGGTGCCCGCCGAAAGGCCCCAGGGCAATAGCCAGCAGGACCGACATCAACCTTTCGTTCTCCTGAACGGATGCATCGGTACGCTCGACCATGGCAGACAGGCTATCCAGCCGGTGGATGGCACCCTCCTCACTATAGCTCACCGAGTAAGGCCCGGCAGCAGACGTGCGGGTCTTGCCTGCGAGCGTGAAGAGCAGGAAGATAAATACCCAGCGCATCGGGCTGAAGGTAGAAGCGCGGCCGGTTGTGCAGCGGACCTTTGGGACCCATTGCTCAACAGGCTACTTGCCAGCTGCGAACCGACGAGCGACTTCCTTCCAGTTCACAACGTTCCACCACGCGGTTATGTAATCCGGCCGACGGTTCTGGTAGTGCAGGTAGTATGCGTGTTCCCATACATCCAAGCCCAATATGGGAGTACCCCCGCAGCCTGTGCTCGGCATCAACGGGTTGTCTTGGTTCGGTGTGCTGCACACCTCGACTTTCCCACCCTTGTGGACGCACAACCATGCCCAGCCGCTTCCAAAGCGGGTAGCGCCGGCTGCGGCGAATTTCTCCTTGAACCCATCGAAGGAAGTGAAAGCTGCATTGATGGCCGCAGCCAGCTCGCCATCCGGCGCGCCACCGGCGCCCGGGCTCATAACCTGCCAGAACAGGCTGTGGTTATAATGGCCGCCGCCATTGTTGCGCACCGCCATGTTGTTCATGTCCATGCCCCGCATCAGGTCATCCAACGACTTATCAACCCCAGCAGTGCCTTCAAGGGCTTTGTTCAGATTAGTGACATAAGCGTTGTGGTGCTTTCCATGGTGGATGCGCATGGTGGTCTCGTCCACATGGGGTTCCAGCGCATTGTAGGCGTATGGCAGTTCAGGCAATGTATAGGGCATGATGATCTCTTTTGGGTTGGTTCCGGGCATTGAAAGCCGAAAGATAACGGCAGCGATCGGGGGCTGGGAGGTCGGGCGTTGGATGAAAAGTTTACATTCGCCCCCACTTTCACCAAAACAAGACAAGAAATGATCAGGAAGTTCGCAGTGCTCGCCGTGGTTGCGAGCATCTTCGTTGCTTGCGGCAGCGGACAAACCCCAGAACAAATTGAAGCTGCTGCAAAGGCCACGGCCGACAGCATCGCCAATGCTCTGGATCAATCGATGAAGCAAGCTGAGGCTGCTGCCAAGGCCGCTGCTGACAGTGCTGCTGCAGCTGCTGCCACCATGATGGACAGCACTGCTACGAAAATGGAGGAAGCCGCCCACTAAGGTCGGTTATGCTCGAACGAACAAGGGGGCCGCAAGGCCCCCTTCTCGTTTTCCGGTCATGCCAGTTGGATCACTGCCGAAGGCGTTTTACCGCCTCAAGGAAAATGCTGTCGTTCTCGAGGGCGATCGGGTAGTAGCCCTCGTTGCCCCATATGTTCCTGGATATGGCAGCCTTCAAACGCTGGGCGATGATGCGCTTGCTGCGCTGGTAGTCGCCTGCACGGCTGGGAATACCTTCTTTGGACGCGTATTGGACCAGCTCTGAAAGCACAGGTTCGTTCACTTGGTAGCCGTTCCGGAAGGCTTGGGCGGAGCCCATTCCTTCCAGGATCCGGCGGTCTCGGTCGGCAAGGTCGAAGGCGAATTGGTTCAAGGTTCCCGTGAAGACCAGTTCACTCAGATACCCCGAACCTTGGGCAGTGTCAGCCGGCACGAAAACATCCGGCACGATACCGCCACCCCCGAAAACGGTGCGGCCGCCCTTGGTCGTGAAAAGTTGGGTCGAATCCACTTTGATGCTATCGGCTGAAAGCAATTCGCCGTGTTCGGTGCGTTCCGAAAAATCCTCATCGTAGTCGATTCCTTCGCCGTAAGGTTTCTGGATGCTACGGCCGCTCGGGGTGTAATAGCGGGCCGTTGTGAGGCGCACCGCACTGCTGTCCGGTAGGTCGCGGTGCTCCTGCACCAGACCTTTCCCGAAAGTGCGACGGCCTATGATCGTACCCCGATCGTTGTCTTGTATCGCACCGGCAACGATCTCGCTGGCGCTTGCTGAACCTTCGTCAATGAGGACTGCCAGGGGTATCTCTTCCAATACGCCCATGCCCGTGGCCTTGTCCGTTTTCCGCGGATGGTTCCGGCCCTCGGTATAGACGATGGTAGCACCTTTCGGCAGGAATTCATCAGCCATGGCAATGGCGGCGTCCAGATAGCCTCCCCCGTTGCCGCGTAGGTCCAGCACGAGCCGCTTCATGCCTTGGCCGAGCAACTTTTCGGCGGCCTCCGCGAATTCGTCGGTCGTCGTCTTCGCGAAGCGCACCACTTTAATGTAACCCGTTTCCTTATCGGTCATCAACGCTACGGCAACGCTGTTGATCGGCACCTTGCCGCGCCGCACCTCCACATTGAATGCTTTCTTCTTCCCCCTGCGCAACAAGCCGATCGTTACGGTGCTCCCGCCCGGCCCACGCAGGTGCTTCATCACATCTTCGTTCGAGATGCCCACTCCAGCCAGATTTTCGCCGTTGGCGCTGATTATCCGGTCGCCGGCAAGTACGCCCAGCGCTGCGCTCGGCCCGCCTTCCACCGGGGCGATCACCACGATGGTGTCGTGTTGCAGTGTGAACTCCACACCGATCCCCTCGAAGCTGCCCTCAAGTGGCTCTACCGCCGCCCGGAGGTCCTCGGTACTGAGGTAGTAGCTGTGCGGGTCGAGGCGCTGCAACAGGTCTTGGATCACCTCATCGGTGAGCTTGCCTTCTTGAACGCTGTCCACATAATCGCGCTCGATAAGATCGATCACTTGCCCGATCTTTTCGCTGGGGGAAGCCTTGCGCTCGAAGATCATGGCGGTGCCGGAAGAGCGCGGCCCTCCGCTGAGGAAACCGATCACCAAACCGGTGCCGAGCGCGAGGGCCAGCATCAGTGGCATCAAGAGGTTGAAAGTGGAGCGGCGTTCGGTCATGGGGCTATAACGGGTCGATGCAGGTGATCCGCACACCACCGCGCTCAAGGAACTCGATGCCGGTGGGATCCTTGTAGGCTTGCACGTACACCAACCGCTTGATCCCAGCTTGCAAGATCAGCTTACTGCACTCCTTGCATGGCGAGTGGGTCAGGTACAAGGTGGCATTGCGGGCATTATTCGTGCTCCGTGCGACCTTCATGATGGCATTGGCCTCCGCGTGCAGCACGTACCAGTGCGTCTGTCCCTCTGCATCCTCGCAGTCGTTCGGGAATCCGGTCGGCGTGCCGTTGTAGCCGTCGCTGATGATCATGCCTTCGTTGACGATCAGCGCCCCCACTTGCTTTCGGGTGCAGCGGCTCAGTTTTGCCCACTCCAAGGCCATCTTCAAATAGGCCCTGTCATAGCGCTCTTGCTTGTGCGCATCGGCAAAGACCAGGTCGTCCTTCTGCATGTGTCCAAATGCTCATGTGCTCATGTGCTCATGGACAACCGGTCGCACGAGGACATGAGCACATGACAGTGTACCCAGGGCGGGACTCGAACCCGCACGACTTGCATCACTGGTGTTTGAGACCAGCGCGTCTACCGATTCCGCCACCTGGGTAGGTGCCCCGTTGAAGGGAGCGCGAAAATAGGATGTGCAGCCATTGCGAGCGCACGAAAGTGGCCCATGGCCGCATCATAAATTGATGAAGCCCCAAAGTAGCCCGAAGAGCATCAGCACGATCGTGACCAAGAAGTAAGGCACGGCCATCAGGACGGATCGCAGCAGCGTACTGGGCCATGGCTTCCCGTATACATGCTTGAGCGAAAACAACAAGTACACCAGCAGAACAAGGAAGATCACACCGTTGATCCAGGCGGGCCATTCCCAAGGGATCAACAGGCCCAACAGCAAGAGAATCATGAAGAAGAGGAAGCAGATGGTATGCACATGGACCGAGAAGATCAAGTGTTCCCAATAGAACCGTTTCCTGAAGAAGATCCAGAGGAGGAGTACTGCGGTGAACGGCATCAGTATGAACATGATGGCCGAGACCGAGCGGATGATCACATGCCCCAGACGTTGCTTACCCTCGGGTGTTGTGGTGTTCAGGCGCCCGAGGGACCGGATGAGCCTCCGTTTCAACCATCCGACCGAATCGGCGCCAGCCCCGAGCAGGGAATCCACATCGGCCTCCGACAGGTCCCCGGTCCTGAACAGCGCCTCTTCGCGGCGATCGCAGAAGCTGGTGGAAAGGCCGTTGAGCTGAACGGTGTAGCAGACATCAAGGCTGTCCGCATCGGGCAGCTGGGCCAATGCACTCCTAAGTCGAGCACGAGTGCCCGGCAGGGTATCGGTGTCCTCGAGATCGACCAAGCCCACGAGCGAATCGAGTACCGAAGGCGAGGGGTTGCTGAGTTGAGTTGCCGAGGCCCTGTAGTACGGCTTGTCGATCGGGATCTTGAGGCGGTGGAACGGGCCACGGTACCGATCGAAGGTGCCCGAGCTGCTTTTCTGTTGGAACTCGCTCCAGACCGAATCCGGTAAGACGCGGGAGAAATAGGCAAGTCGAAGGTTGTCGTTCGTTTCGGAAAGCCCGAGGTCATCGTCGCTTTGCTCCACGGCACGGTCCAGCGTCCATGTCAGCAAAGCGAAGAAGACGAAGCTGGTGAAGATGTAAAACCTGGCGGGGTGCACGTACCGCGCCCGCCGTCCTTCCACGTAGTCCTTGGTGATCCGTCCGGGTTCGGTGAAGATCACCTTCAGCGTGCTCCACAGCTTGGCGTCGAAGTGCGTAATGCCCTCAACGAACTCGTAGAGGAAGGTCTTGAAGGGTACACGCAGGTCGTGGTTCTCCTGGCCGCAGCGCGGGCAGAACTCGAACTCGGGCTGAAGTTCCGCCCCACAGTTGGGACAGGCGTATGACTTGTGGCGGTGCTTACGGGCCATCAGGTCCCGAAGGTCACAACTGCTTCAACAACTTCCGCAGATCCACTTTCTCGTTCACAATGCGGTCGAGGTCGGCGATGGCCACGCGCTCTTGTTGCATGGTGTCGCGATCGCGGATCGTCACCGTGTCGTTCGTCATCGTGTCGTAGTCCACCGTGATGCAGTAAGGCGTGCCAATGGCATCCTGTCGACGGTAGCGTTTGCCGATGCTGTCTTTCTCGTCGTACTGGCAATTGTGCGAGAGCTTCAGGCCATCGATGATCGCCCGTGCTTTCTCCGGCAGGCCATCCTTCTTCACCAGCGGCATCACGGTCACTTTCACCGGCGCGAGCGGTGCGGGGATGCGCAGCACCACACGGTCTTCGCCGTTCTCCAGTTTCTCTTCTTGATACGCTGCGCTCAGCACCGCGAGGAACATGCGGTCAAGGCCGATCGAAGTTTCGACCACGTAGGGCACGTAGCTCTCGTTGCTCTCCGGATCGAAGTACTGCAGCTTGCGGCCGCTGTGCTTCTCGTGGCTGCTCAGGTCGAAGTCCGTGCGGCTGTGGATCCCTTCCAGTTCCTTGAAGCCGAAAGAGAACTTGAACTCGATGTCGCACGCGGCGTTGGCGTAGTGCGCCAGTTTGATGTGGTCGTGGAACCTGTAGTTCTCTGCAGGCAGTCCGAGCGCGCGATGCCAGGCGATGCGCTTCTCCTTCCAGGTGTTGTACCAGTCCATCTCGGTGCCGGGCTTCACGAAGAACTGCATCTCCATCTGCTCGAACTCGCGCATGCGGAAGATGAATTGCCGCGCCACGATCTCGTTGCGGAAGGCCTTACCGGTCTGCGCGATTCCGAAGGGAATCTTCATGCGCGCGCTCTTCTGCACGTTCAGGAAGTTGACGAAGATGCCCTGCGCCGTTTCGGGTCGCAGGTAGATCGTGCTGCTCTCACCGCTCACGCTACCGAGCTCCGTCGCGAACATCAGGTTGAACTGACGCACTTCCGTCCAGTTGGCCGTGCCGCTCACTGGGCACTTGATCTCCTCGTCGATGATGAGCTGGCGCACCGCTTCCAGGTCGTTCGCTTCGAGCGCGATCTTCATCCTTCCTTCCACCGCGTTGATGCGCTCCTGTGCACGTAACACGTTCGGGTTGGTAGCGCGGAACTGTTCCTCGTTGAACGCGTCACCGAATTTCTTCTTCGCCTTCTCGGTCTCCTTCTCGATCTTATCCTGGTACTTCGCCATGTGATCTTCGAGGAGCACATCAGCGCGGTAACGCTTCTTGCTGTCCTTGTTGTCGATCAAGGGATCGTTGAACGCGTCCACGTGCCCGCTGGCCTTCCATACAGTGGGGTGCATGAAGATGGCCGCGTCCAAGCCAACGATGTTCTCGTTGAGCTTGGTCATGGCGGCCCACCAGTATTGCCGGATGTTGTTCTTCAGCTCGGCGCCGTACGGGCCGTAATCGTACGTGGCGCTCAGGCCATCATAGATCTCGCTGCTGGGGAACACGAAGCCATACTCCTTGGCATGGCCGATAAGCGTCTTGAGACGGTCTTCTTGATTGCTCATGATATTTCGCGTCCGTCCTGGAAACCTTCGACGGTGCGGGTGGCAAAGATGGCAGGGAGTTCCTTTGCGGGCTCAAAGGGGAGTAGGAGCTTCTGCAAGACTGCCACCTACTTTTCACCGCAATGAAGAAAGCCATGTCTGGCCATGGGGGAGTGGTGGCTGCGCTTGTTCTCGCATTGTCCTGCAACGATCCCCACGATCGCGTGGTTCTGACCGACGCCGGACTCCATGAGTTCCAAAGCCTTGACGGAAGTCGCGTACTTCTTGAAGATGTGATGGGTACTAGCGCCACGCTCTTCCTCACCCTCGACCCTGACTGCCCGATGACCCAAGGCTACGTTCCCCTGTTCGACAGCCTGCAGCACGTCCTGCCCACCGGTGTGCGCATGGTGGGGTTCTATCCGGCCCCATTCATCGCTGCCGACAGCGCGCGCCGTTTCGCGCAAGCGCACAACCTGCACTTCGCGCAGCTGATGGATGCGGAGTGCCGATTGGCCAACGCTCTGCGTGCGCGAGTTACGCCCGAAGCTTTTCTTGTCGGAACAGATGGTACTGTGCTCTATCGGGGTGCGATCGATGATAGTGCGGTCCGGGAGGGCCGAAAGCGCGTTGCGAGCAAGCACTTCCTGATAGACGCTCTTGCTGCTGTTGGTGGCGATGCATCGCAGCCGGTCAGTGCGGTTGCTGCAGTGGGATGTATCGTGGAGTGCGATGAACAACATGATGCCGGCCAATGAAGTGCTTGTTCCCGCTGGCTCTGTTCTTCGCCATGCTCTCTGGCTGTGGTGGTGCGGGGAAGGATGAGCGACCGGATCCAGTGTTGCCGGACAGCGTGACCTTCGCGCAGGATATCGCGCCGATCGTGCATGCGAACTGTACGCCCTGCCACCGTCCCGGCCAGGCGGGCCCGTTCTCTTTGATCACATACGCCGATGTGCGCCGCAAGGCGAAGACGATCAAAAGGGTTACCAGTGCCGGCTTCATGCCGCCCTGGCCTGCCGATACGTTGTACACGCGGTTCCTCGAGGAGCGTGTGCTCAGTGGGCGCGACATCGCGCTGCTTTCGAAATGGGTTGACCAAGGCGCTCTTCCCGGCGACACTGCGCAAATGCCAAAGCCTCCCCACTATGCTGAAGGGGCAATGCTCGGCGAACCGGACGCCACGGTTTGGCTACCGGATACGTTCCCTATTCCCGGGGATGCGCGCGATCGCTTCGTCATTGCCAAGGCCGCTTTCGCTTTACCGCGCGACACGTTCCTGCGCGCCATTGAGTTCGTTCCCGGTAACCGCCGCGCTGTGCACCATATGAACGGTGGCCTCATCAACTATGCGGCCGGGGCGAAGCGTGATCCGTTCGCGGGATCCACTTATCTCGACGCAGAGCAAGTTGATGGCGTTGATGCGTTCGCTTGGTTACAGTTGACCAACGATGACGGGACTTGGCCCGCGCTCGTTCCTAGTGCCATCAACTACTTGCCCGGCATGGCGCCCCAGTTGTACCCTGAGGGTATTGGCGGCCTCCGCATCAGCGCCAACGGTGCATTCCTGCTGAATACGCTCCATTTCGGGCCCAGTGCGCGCGATACCACGGACCGGTCACACTTCAACCTCTACTATGCGGCGCACGCCCCCGAGCGCCCGTTGAAGGAGCTGTCTTTGGGCAGCACGCATACACCCATCGTTCCACCGTTGCACTTGGAGGCCGGTGAGGTAAGGACTTTCCATACCTCGCTCCGGATCGAGGAGGACATCAGTGTACTGAGCATCAACCCGCACATGCATTTGCTCGGGACCCGTTTCGTGGCCTATGCCGTTACACCCAAGAACGATACTGTGCCGTTGATCCGCATCAACGACTGGGACTTCCGTTGGCAGTACACCTACACCTTCGAACACATGCTGCCCTTGATGCGCGGCACGGTGATCCATGTGGACGGCACCTTCGACAACACGAAGGACAACCCGCAACAGGCTTTCCGACCGCCGCATACGATCACGGGCACTGAAAGCAAACTCATGCGCACCACCGATGAGATGCTGCAGTTCTTCTTGAACTACGTGGACCATAGGAAGGGGGATGAGGAGATCAGCCTTGCACCAACGGCTCCGGCTCAACGATCGTCCTCGGATCCTGACGTCGCTGCCACCAAGCATTGAGAAGCAGGCTGCCGATGATCAGCGCGAAACCGAAGTAGCTGCCCATGTGCAGTTTCTCGCTGGTCGGCCAAATGAGCAGTGCAATGATGATGGTGTACACCGGTTCGAGGTTCACCGCCAACATGACGGTGAACGGCGAAAGCTGTTTCATGACCGCGATCCCAGCGGTGAACGAAATGGTGGTGCAGACGATGCCGAGCAACAAATGATACGAGATCTGTGCGCTATCGAGCGTCCATATGGGTGGCGGCAACTGGCCGAGCACCGCGCATGCGATGCCCATCACCACCACCACGGAGAGCATCTCGTAGAACCCGATCCGGAACGCGCTGTCGCGCTTCACGAGCACGCCGTTCACCACGTTGAACCAGGCGCTGAGGAAAGAACTTATCGTCGCCACCACGATGCCCCATCGATGTTCCGTCTCCAAGCCGAAGATCATCAACAAGGCGGCGATCACCACCGCGCCAAGGACAACCTCATACACGCGTATGCGGCGCTTGAACCAGATCGGCTCGAGCAATGCCGTGAACATGGTGCTACTGGCCAAACACCCGGCAGCGATGCTGGCCGTGCTGATCTTGATCGCGCCATAGAAGGTGATCCAATGCGCCGCGATGATGAGACCGGTCAGCAACCAGTGCTTCAGGTCAGGTGAACGCCAGCCGAGCGGCTGGCGCATGGCAACGCCGAGCACCGCGATACCGATCAACGCGATCACGGTACGTGTGTAGACGAGCGGGAACGTGCTCTGCTCGATAAGCCGCCCGAGGATCCCCGTCCACCCCCAGATGAAGATGGTGATGTGCAGCACTACCAGTGCGTTGCCACGGCTCTTCAGCATGGCGGCAATGTAGCAGTGGGCCGTACGGCTCAGTTCACATTCTCCAATGCCTTCTTCGCTTCGGCCACCTTACCGGTCTGCTCGTCGATGGCCCGTTGCTTCGTTTCCTGCGAAGCGATATTGTCTTTCACCTGCTCTTCCAGTTCTTTCACCTTCTGATCGGCCTCCTCGCTGTTCTTGGTCTCCTTCGCGATCTTCTCTTGCAGCTTGGTGCCGTTCTTCACCAAGTCCTGGAATTGCTTCGCTTCCTCTTCGGTGGGGGAAGTGCCCATCGCTGCGTGCTTGGCGGTCACGGCGCTTTCGTTCGTTTTCAGATCGGCCTCCGCCTGTACTTTTTCCTGCTGTGCTTCCACCCCTTTCGAACGGTTCTTCTCGATGCCGCTTTCGGCACGCCCTTTCTCCTTCACCATGTTGGCCAGTTCGCCCTGCAAGTGCTCCAGTGTTTTCTGTTCGGCCAGGAGGGCCGTTTCGAGCAGATGTTTCTTGTACCGCACACCCAACATGTACGCGTGCTTCTTGGCACCGTCCATGAGTTTCGGATCGCTGGTGTTGCCGATCCACTGGCCGTGTATCCTGTAGGCCAAATGCAATTGCACACGTGTGCTTTTCTTGCCTTGTTCGGCCTTGCACAGCACCGTGATCGTGTCTTGCGACACTTCGGGAACGCGGGCGCCCAAGGCGCGCACCTCCTTCTTGTGGCTCACATCGTTGCTGAACTCCTTCAACTGTGCCTTGTACCAGCTTTCCACCGCGCCGCTCTCGGCATTGTCGAACGCTACCACCATGGTGGGATGGCTGCCGTCGCTGAACGGCAGACTGCTCTGCATCACTTCGGTTTGGGCGTGCAGCAGGATGCTTAAGCCAAGGGCTGCGAGGAAAGTCAGGGTGCGCATGGTGGTGTTGTTTTGCGGTTCGGGAGGGAGAGCTCACGCCCATACATGGGCGGGCGCTCAGGCAATGGACGTGCCGTGCGGGTCAGGGTCACTTGGTCGGTTGGTCGTCGTCATCCATGTGCGCCACGCCGCCGCTCACAATGAACTTCATCACGTCGCCGGCGCCGGCATTGATCGGGGTAACGTTCTCCGCCGGT
>JBDTSG010000031.1:0-2686 GCA_039931265.1 Flavobacteriales bacterium | reverse complement strand
GCGCTTCATCCAGACGGAAGTCATGGGTTTGCGGCGTGCAGTGCACATAGGGGGGTACTGGCGCTGGGCCGACGCGGGCTACCTGTTCGCCGGGGTTGAATACGACGATTGGGACATCGGCATCAGCTACGACATCAATGTGAGCGAGTTGGTACCCGCAAGCCGTAACCGCGGTGCGATCGAACTGACCGCCATCTACATCATGGGCCGGTCGTTCACGCTGCCGCGTTACAAAGCGTGTCCCGAGCAGATCTGAACGCGATATGAAGATGCCGGAGATGTGGAAATGTGATCGGTGCCGTCCGATCACAGTGCTGCTGCCCTTGACTGCGTTGCTCGTGCTCCTCATCCTCCCAGCCCCCGTGTCAGGGCAAAGTGCCGCGCAGTGGATCCAATGGGGCGATGCGGCCATGGCGCGCGGGGATCACTACGGCGCATCGCGCTTCTACGCCAGTGCTCTGGAGACCGAAGGAGGAAAAATGGAGGCGCAATGGAAGATGGCGGAGGCCTGCAGGCTTTGCCACCGCTATCCGGAGGCCGAGGAGAACTATGCCAAGGTGGTACAGAAGGATCGCACGCGCATCCATCCCGGAGCACAACTGCACCTGGCCGAAATGCAGATGTGCAATGCGAAATACAAGGAAGCGGAAGAGAGTTGGAAAAAGGTGAAGCAAAAGGAGAAGGACAAAAAGGGCTTTGCCTTCTTGCGCGCGGAACAGGGCATCGCCGGTTGCGCTTTGGCACGAGCAATGAAGGACAGCACCTCCACCTTCCTGGTGGTGAACATCGGCGAACCGGTGAACAGCTACGACAGCGATTTCGGTGCGCGCTTCGGTCCGGACAGCACGCTTTGGTTCAGCAGCCTGCGCGGCGAGATTAACCACGATGGCGAGGTGGAAGACACATCGGCTTACCATGTTGGCATCTACTCCGCAGCTAAAAAGGGCGCGGCTTGGAACCCGCCGATGCAGGAGCAAGCACAGCCCGATTCATTCGGTACCGAAGTAGCCAACCTTGTTTGGGCACCGGACGGACAGCACATGCTCTTCACGGAAGTACATGCCTCGGGCGCGCGCAGCATCGCCGCTCGCTCGGTGAACGGGCCGAGCAAGCAGGTTGATGGTCTTGGTGAAGAGGGCAACACCACCCAGCCGTGGATCGCTCATTTCGGTGATCACGAAGTGGTGTTCTTCGCAAGCGATCGGGCCGAGGGGCGCGGCGGCATGGATATCTGGCTGGCCGACCTTACCGGCAGTGCGGCAACGAACGTGCGCAATGCCGGGCCATTGGTGAACACTCCGGGCAACGAGACTTGTCCGGCTTTTGATGAGAGCGATGGCACGCTCTGGTTCAGCAGCGACTTCCACGCGGGCTTGGGAGGCTACGACATTTTCAAGAGCCCTTGGAAAAACGAGTTGTTCAACACGCCCCAGAACGCTGGCGCGCCGATCAACTCCCCGGCGAACGATCTCTATCCGGTATTCAACGACAGGACGGGCGAAGGATGGTTTACCAGCAACCGCATCGGTTCATTGACACGGAAGGGTGAGACATGCTGCAACGACCTGTACCGATGGAAGCTGCCGCGCGTGGTTCTGCCACCACCGGACACCACGGCCTTGGACAGTGTGGCGCTGTTGCCGATCCGTCGTTTGATCGAGTACCTGCCACTGAAACTGTACTTCCACAACGACGAGCCCGATCCACGCAGTTGGAGCACCACAACGGAACATCAGTATGACAGCACATGGTTCCGGTACAAGGCCATGCTGCCTGCGTATGAACGCGAGTTCGCGGGCATGCTCGATGGCGATGCCCGCAGCGAAGCGGTGGCATCGGTCGGCAACTTCTTCGGTAACGAAGCCCAAGCGGGCTACGACAAGCTTCAAACCTTTCTGGTGGGGCTGCAGGAAACGCTCGATCAAGGCCGGCGCGTCAACATGGTGGTGCGCGGCTTCGCAAGTCCATTGGCCAAGAGCGATTACAACGTGCACCTATCCTTACGCCGCATACAAAGCCTGGTGAACGCGATGCGCGTGTGGAACAACGGGACCCTTGTCCCCTACTTGGATGGCAATGCGGGCAACGGCGGGACCCTGACGCTGGAGCGCGCGCCCTTCGGCGAGGAAAAGGCGAAGAGCGGTGTGAGCGACGAATTGAAGGACCTCCGTAAAAGCGTTTACGACCCCGACGCGGCGCGCGAACGCAGGATCGAGATCGAACGGCTTGAGATCGCCAGCACCAGCGGTGAAGCGTTGGTGATGGAACAGCAAGTGAAGCGTGTGGGCAAGCTTATTGAAGGCACACCAGCGGAGTTCGTGTTCGATGTGAAGAACAACAGTGCGCGCCCCCTTCGGATCACAAGCGTGAAAGCCGACTGCGGTTGCACCACGGCACAGGCCCCCACTGACGCCATCGAACCGGGTACCACCGTGAAGATCCCCGTCCAGTTCAGTGGGCGCGCGCCACAGGGCGACTTCCGGAGAACAGTGCGATTGCTCACCGATGGTGAACCAGCCGAGATCGAACTGATCCTTAGCGGGGTGATCGTCGCAGCCGAGTAGTTGCTCCGCTATGTTCGCGGCATGCGCCTTCTGCTGCTGAGCAACTCCACCATGCCGGGTGAACAGTTCTTCACTTGGCCCCGACAACTCGTTGCCGACTTCCTCCCGAAGGAGCGAGCGCG
>JBDTSG010000030.1:0-3468 GCA_039931265.1 Flavobacteriales bacterium | reverse complement strand
GTAGCTCAGTTGGTAGAGCATCAGCCTTCCAAGCTGAATGTCGCGGGTTCGAATCTCGTCTCCCGCTCTCGACCGCCGAAGCCCATACTCTACCGGGCGGAGGTGGATCCGAAGTCGGCGCGCTGCCCAAGGGCTCTGCCGATCAGGATGAATGAAAGGAAGGATCGGCCTTTGTAGCTCAGGGGTAGAGCACTTCCTTGGTAAGGAAGAGGTCCCGGGTTCAATTCCCGGCAAAGGCTCAATGAAGGCAGAATGTCATCCCCCCAGTGAACGGGGAATGGCCGGTACAGCAGAAGAACGCACGCAGCAATAAGGCACAGCATCTTCAACCAACACATCAACCCGAGAGATCCGGGAGCAAACACCGACGAGGACCATGGCAAAGGAGACTTTCAAAAGGACCAAACCCCACGTCAACATCGGCACCATCGGCCACGTTGACCACGGCAAAACCACGCTGACCGCTGCGATCACGACCGTTCTGGCATCCAAAGGCCTGAGCGAAGTGCGCAGCTTCGACTCCATCGACAATGCTCCTGAAGAGAAGGAGCGTGGTATTACGATCAACACGGCCCACGTTGAGTATTCAACGGCCGCTCGGCACTATGCCCACGTTGATTGCCCGGGCCACGCTGACTATGTGAAGAACATGGTTACGGGTGCTGCACAGATGGACGGTGCCATCTTGGTGGTTGCCGCTACGGACGGTCCCATGCCCCAGACGCGCGAGCACATCCTGCTCGGTCGCCAGGTAGGTGTGCCCCGCATCGTGGTTTTCATGAACAAGGTCGATATGGTGGACGATGTCGAATTGCTCGACCTCGTTGAAATGGAGATCCGCGAACTGTTGTCTTTCTACAACTACGATGGGGACAATACCCCGGTGGTTCGTGGTAGCGCACTTGGTGGCCTGAACGGCGAAGCCAAGTGGGTGGACAGCATCATGATGCTGATGGACGCTGTTGATACCTGGATCGAACTCCCGGTGCGTGCTGTTGACAAGCCCTTCCTGATGAGCGTAGAGGACGTGTTCTCCATCACCGGTCGCGGTACTGTTGCTACCGGCCGCATCGAAGCAGGTGTGATCAACACCGGCGACGAAGTGGACATCATCGGTATGATGAGCGAGAAATTGAAGAGCACCTGCACGGGTGTGGAAATGTTCCGCAAGATCCTGGACCGCGGCGAGGCTGGCGACAACGTCGGCATCCTGCTCCGTGGTATCGAAAAAGACCAGATCCGTCGCGGTATGGTCATCGCCAAGCCGGGCAGCGTAACCCCGCACTTGAACTTCAAGGCCGAGATCTACGTGCTGAAGAAGGAAGAAGGTGGTCGCCACACTCCTTTCCACAACAAGTACCGCCCGCAGTTCTACTTCCGCACCACCGACGTAACCGGGGAGATCACCTTGGAAGCCGGTCGCGAAATGGTGATGCCGGGTGATAACGTGACCATTACCGTGACACTGATCCAGCCCATCGCCATGGACAAAGGCCTGCGCTTCGCTATCCGCGAAGGCGGTCGCACCGTTGGTGCTGGCCAAGTGACCGAGATCATCAAGTAATTCAACCCTTCGGTGGCTCCCCGACCTGGTCGGGGCGCCTACCGCAAGGACAACCAACAACCAAAACAAAAACGGGTGTAGCTCAATTGGTAGAGCGACGGTCTCCAAAACCGTAGGCTGCGGGTTCGATTCCTGCCACCCGTGCCAAGCACCTACCATCCCGGATCAACGTGGCGAACTTCAAGACATACCTCGAAGAGTCCTACAACGAACTGGTCAACAAAGTGAGTTGGCCGACTTGGAAGGAACTGCAGGGCAGCGCCCTTGTGGTGCTCGTTTCGGCCATGATACTCTCGCTGTTGGTGTTCGTTATGGACTTCGTGTTCGGTGCCCAGAACATGGGCAACGACAGCTTTTGGAAAGGCATGGTCGGCTTCATCTACAAACTGATCCAAGGCTGAGCCATGGCCGAAGTAGCTACCAAGAAGTGGTACGTGGTCCGCGCCATCTCCGGTAAGGAGAAGAAGGTGAAGGAGACAATTGAAATGGAGGTGAAACGCTCCAAAATGGGTACGTACATCAGCCAAGTGCTGATCCCCATGGAGAAGTTCTACCAGATACGCGATGGAAAGAAGGTGAGCAAAGAGCGCAACTTCTTCCCAGGCTATGTGCTGATCGAAGCCGACCTGACCGGGGAGATCGTGCACATGCTGAAGCAATTGCCGAACGTGATCGGCTTCCTGGGCGGTGAGAAGGGCGGTGACGCTGTTCCCCTGCGCATCAGCGAAGTGAACCGCATCCTGGGCAAAGTGGATGAGCTGGCCGAGTCGTCAGAAGCGCACAGCAATCCTTACCACGTTGGTGAAGGCGTGAAGGTGATCGATGGTCCCTTCAATGGCTTCAACGGTGTGATCGAGGAGATCAACGAGGAGAAAAAGAAACTGAAAGTGATGGTGAAGATCTTCGGGCGTAAGACCCCGCTTGAACTGAGCTTCATGCAAGTGGAAAAGGATTCGTAGGAGCGATCGACCGATCGCCCTTGTTGAAAGGATAGAGAAAGTAAACCCGTCCGAGCCCTGACCAAGGGCGCTTGAGGACATAAATCGGAAACAATGGCAAAGGAAGTAGGAGCTTTGGTGAAGCTCCAGATCAAAGGAGGGGCCGCAAACCCCTCGCCGCCGGTAGGCCCTGCATTGGGCGCGAAAGGCGTTAACATCATGGAGTTCTGCAAGCAGTTCAACGCTCGCACGCAGGACAAGGCAGGCAAAGTCCTCCCCGTGGTGATCACCGTGTACACCGATAAGTCCTTCGACTTCTTGGTGAAGACGCCGCCCGCAGCGGTGCAGATCATCGATGCAGCCAAGATCAAAGGCGGCAGCGGTACCCCGAACAGCAAAAAGGTGGGCAGCATCAACTGGGAGCAGGTGAAAGCCATCGCCCTGGACAAGATGCCCGACCTGAACTGCTTCACCGAGGAGAGCGCCATGCGCATGGTGGCCGGCACGGCCCGCAGCATGGGCGTTACGGTAACCGGTGCGAACCCATTCGAAAAAGCCTGAAACCATGCCGACCCTGAGCAAGAAGCGCAAGGCCGCCATGGCCAAATTCGATAGCACGAAGAGCTACAACCTCGCAGAGGCCACGAGCATCGTGAAGCAGGTGAGCACGACCAAGTTCGACGCAACGGTGGATATCGCCGTGCGCCTTGGTGTTGATCCCAAGAAGAGCACCGAAATGGTGCGTGGAACGGTAAGCCTGCCCCACGGCACTGGCCGCACCGTTAAAGTTCTGGTGCTGGCCGACCCCGCCAAGTGCGAGGAGGCATTGGCAGCCGGTGCCGACATGGCCGGCCTGGACGAGTACGTTGAGAAGATCAAAGGCGGTTGGACAGCCGTTGACGTGATCATCTGCACGCCTGCCGTGATGGCCAAAGTGGGTGCGCTGGGCCGTGTGCTCGGTCCCCG
>JBDTSG010000029.1:0-34330 GCA_039931265.1 Flavobacteriales bacterium | reverse complement strand
GCCGGCGGCGCCTACCTGTATCGCCACACCCGTAAAACGATATTCGAGCCATGAGCGTGACCGATCCCGAGGAACGCATCGAGCCGCTCGTCGCGGATCTGTTCCGTCGGGAGAGCGGCAAGCTCACGGCCTCGCTCACCCGCTTCTTCGGCACCAAGCATTTGGAATTGGCCGAGGATGTGGTGCAGGACACGTTGATGAAGGCCATGCACGAATGGCCGTTCAAGGGCATACCCGATGATCCCGTGGCTTGGTTGCATCGTGTGGCGCGCAACGGCGTCATCGATCGACTGAGGCGCGACGTCCGTGGACTGGAATTGATGAAGGAGAACGCTGCGTTACTGCGAAGCGAGTGGACCCTTGCTTCCACCGTGCATACTGAATTGAACGAGCACAGCATAGCCGATGACCAATTGCGGATGTTCTTCGCTTGCTGCCATCCATCGTTGCCTTCCGACCAACAGGTGGCCCTTGCGTTGAAAACCCTCTGTGGATTCAGCGTACCGGAGATCGCCCGGGCCTTCATCACGAATGAGGAGACGATCAACAAGCGGTTGTACCGGGCTCGCGAAGCCTTCCGCCAGCTCGGCCGGTTGGAAGTGCCGAAGGGGGACGCGCTGAACGCGCGGCTTGAACAGGTGATGTCGACGATCTACCTCCTTTTCAACGAGGGCTATCAGGCAACGCAGCATCGGGATGTGATCCGCGAGGACATGATCGAGGAGGCGCTACGGCTGTGCCGGATGCTCTTGGATCATCCGAGTACCGCATTGCCCGAAGTGCATGCGTTGCTCGCGCTCATGGTCTTTCATGCGGCACGTTCGGAGGCGCGGTTGGATACCGATGGAGCGATCGTGCTACTACAAGAGCAGGACAGGACCAAATGGGATGCGGCGCTTATCGCGCTCGCCAACCAACACCTCTCCGAGGCATCGCAAGGCGATCGGTTGACGAGCTACCACATCGAGGCGGGCATTGCCTCGATGCACGCGAACGCGGCAACATATGCCGCTACCAACTGGTCGGCGATCAAAAGCATGTTCGACGAACTGATGCGGATGCGGCCCTCGCCCATCGTCGGTTTGAACCGCGCGATAGCGATCGCCGAATGCGAAGGTCCGGCGCGCGGCTTGGAGGAATTGGAAAGTCTGTTGGGGATGGAAGCACAACATCTCTACCATGCTTCAAGGGGTGAGTTGCTGAAACGATCGGGCCGCGTTCGCGAGGCGCTCTCGGCATTCGCGGAAGCACTGGCGCTCACACCTTCCGCCGCCGAGCAAGCGTTGATCGCGCGCAAGATGCGCGCGTTGGAAAAAACGTGACCTTCAGCGACGCAACATCCCCGACAAGTGGGATGGCACCCATGAGCGTTATCCCACTTCTTGCGACTTCCCTCGGCCGTAGCGATGAGCAGGCCAACATCACCTTGGCCGAAGGCATTGTTGCAGGGCAGAACACCAATGCGATCCGCGAATTGGTGGATCTGCTGAACAGCAAGGACAAGCCGTTGAAGAGCGACGCGCTTAAGACCCTTTATGAGGTCGGCGAGCGGGCGCCGGGAATGATCGCGCCGTTCCTCGCGCAGTTCAAGAACCTGTTGACCAATCCCGACAACCGAATGGTCTGGGGGGCGATGTGCGCGATCGATGCGATCACCAGCGTGAAGCCGGAAGCCGTGTACGTGCTGCTGCCACAGATCATGGCGGCGGTGGACAAAGGTTCCGTCATTACGCGTGATCATGCCGTGAAAGCTCTGGTGAAGTTGGCGAGCGAGGATCGCTTCGCGAAGACCGCTTTCCCGCTCCTTCTCGAACAACTGAACACATGCCCGGTAAACCAGTTGCCGATGTATGCCGAGCTGGTGGCTACCGTATCGAAAGGCCCTGCAGCGAAAGAAACCACGGCGATCATCTCGCACCGTTTGGACATGCTGCCCACACCCGCCAAACGCAAGCGCGTGGAGAAGGTGCTGAAGCAATTGGCGAAGCAGTGATCCCGTGACTTCCGGGGGGGCTGCTTAGTTTGGCGCAACCCCCACATGGAAGGAGCCATCGTTCTTATCGCGTTGATCCCGATCGCGCTGTTGATCCTGGCGATCATCACAGCGTCGCGCACCGGCAACATCGGCCGGCAATTGGATGAACTGCGCAAGGAAGTGGCCGTGCTGCGCAAAGCACTTGCTGAGCGCGTCTCCATACCGCACTCTGCGGCAGGCCAACCTCCGCCACAAGCACCGCCGGCGCCCATTGTGCCACCTGTTCCGGCACCGAGCGAACCTTGGTACACGGGAATGCGGGAAGTGGGCCAACGGCCACCACAAACCACAGAGCCGGTCCAAGCGCCAGTGATCGCAGGGCCGCCGCAGGGTTCCCCACCACCGCGAGTGGTCGTTACGGAGTCAATGGGCGAGAAAAAGGCTGAGCCTGCTTTCGCCGATACCACGCGACAAGTCGTGGTGCAACCTGCCCGGACCGCGGCGCCACCAAGAACGCCGCCGCCACCGCCGCAGAAAGGTGCTTGGGAGCGTTTCCTCGATAGCAACCCCGATCTGGAGAAATTCATCGGGGAGAACCTGATCAACAAGATCGGCATCGCGGTCCTGGTGCTGGGGCTCGGCTTCCTGTTGCGCTATGCCATCGGCAAGAACTACATCAACGAAGTGGGCCGGATACTCATCGGCGTAGCTGCCGGCGGTGCGCTCATGCTCATCGCGCACCGGCTGCGCAACAAATTGCGGGCGTTCAGCAGTGTTTTGGTGGCTGGCGGCATCAGCGTTCTGTACTTCACCATAGCGATCGCGTTCCGGCAATACGGCATGTTCCCGCAAACGGCCGCGTTCGGTATCATGGTCGTCATTACCGCGTTGGTGGTGGTGTTCTCCATCGCTTATGACCGCCGCGAGCTGGCGGTGATCGCATTGATCGGGGGGTTCGCGGCTCCGTTCATGGTGAGCACCGGCGCGGGCAACTTCAAAGTGCTCTTCAGCTACTTATTGATCCTCAACGTGGGCATGCTCGTTCTGGCTTTGCTGAAGCGTTGGAACGTGGTGCACCTCGTTGCGTACGGGCTGACACTGCTGCTTTTCGGTGCTTGGGCCGTTGGCGCATACACGGGTTTGGATCCGCGCCCATGGAAGTGGGGCTTCCTGTTCGCAACAGGTTTCCACTTGGTGTTCTTCGCCATGGCCGTGGGCTACAACCTGCGTTACAACTTGAGATTCCGGCCGTTGGAATTCGGGCTGTTGGTCGGCAATACAGCGACGTACTATGGTGTGGGCATGCACTTCCTTACGGACGCACCGCTCTTCCCGGAACAGAAGTGGACGGGGTTGTTCACCGCTGCGCTTGGCTTGTTCCACATCGTGTTCGCGTTCGTGTTCTACAGGCGCCAACAAGTACCGCGGAACCTGGTCCTATTGCTGATCGGTCTCGCGCTCACGTTCTGCACGCTGGCGGTTCCGGTGCAATTGGAGGGTTACACCATCACCCTCTTCTGGGCTGCCGAAGCTGTTCTCCTACTGTGGTTCGCGCAGCGCGCCAACCTGCCGCTCGTGATGCGCGGTAGTGTCCTCGTGGCGATCCTCGCAGTGGCAAGCCTGATCATGGACCTTGATGCGTTCTACAGTCTGCTGCGCCCGGAACTTCGGCCGATCCTCAACCCGGGATGGATAACGGGGATGGTGGTGGTGGCGTGCATGGTGGGGCTACACCTGCTTTTCCGTCGGGAGAAAGCGCCGCGCGATATCCTGCCTGCGATCAGCACATCCATATGCGGCGGTGCAGCATTGGTTGTTGCGGTTGCATTGGGCTATCTCGTCAATCTGTTGGAACTGCGCGATCAAAGCGCACGCTTCCTCAGCGTGGAAGGTGTGCGGATGGCCACCATGGCGTTCACGCTTGCATATCTCTTGGGCTTGGGCTTCTTCTCCAGAAGGTCGGGCAAGAAGGTCGGGGTCGTGGTGTTCGGGTTGTCGATCCTTGCGTTGGTAGCCTATGCCACCACCTTCTACGAGGCCAGTCTTGGCAGCCTGAACGAAATGCTCTCCGGGACAGCGCATGGCTTCCGGGTCCACTACATCGGTTCAGCCTTGGGGGTGGTTCTGCTGATCCGCGTGGCGCAGCAAGCGCGACTGGTCCTGCCGCGACCGTCCGCTTGGTGGAGCATCTATCTCTGGCTCATGTGCCTCTTCCTTGTCGTTATGGCCAGCCAAGAGTTGGATCACCTGATGTTGTGGGCGAACTACAGCACGGCCGAAGCGCCTTACCTGACGCTGAACAATGCGCGGCGCGCCGGTTACCCCATTCTATGGGGCATCGGTTCATTCCTTTTCATGTGGTACGGCATGCGAACGAAGCTGAAGACCGTGCGTGTGGTGGCGTTGGTGCTGTTCGGCATCACGTTGCTGAAATTGTTCCTGTTCGATCTGAAAGGCATCAGCGAAGGCGGGAAAGTCGCGGCGTTCATCTGCCTCGGCATCCTGCTGCTGGTGGTGAGCTTCATGTACAACAGGCTGAAGGGTTTGTTCGTGGATGAGGAGAAGAAGCCCGAGGTGGGGTCGTGAAAATGCGGGGATGAAAACGCGTTGGCCGATAGCCGTCGTCTGCGGTGCATTGAGCGCTCCGCCGCTACATGCCCAAGAATGGGAGGCGTCCTTGCCGGGGGTCGAATTGGCGGGCATGTACACCATTTCGCTTTCGCCGGAACTGGTGGGCCGATCACGTGCGGACCTGGGCGATATCCGGCTGGTGGACAGCTTGGGCCATGAAGTGCCATTCGTCTTGGAAGTAGCCACAGCGATCGGTTCGAAGAACGCGTTCCATGATTTCCGCATCACGCGCAACGAAGTGGTCGGCAAGCAAACGTTCATCGAGCTCGACCGGCCGACCTCGACGTTCATCGTGGACGACATCCACCTGCGCATCCGTAATGCCGAAGTGCAAAAGGAGGTGACGTTGACGGGCAGTGATGACGAAGGAAAATGGTTCTTCATCAAGACGGACCTGTTGTTGCTCGATGCCGACAATGAAGAGAGCACCAGTGGCCTGCGCATGATCAAGCTGCCACCGAGCGACTACGCTCACTATCGCTTGACCATCAACGACAGCGCCAGCGCACCGATCCAGGTGCTGGGCGCGCAATGGTTCTCATACGGCCGGTCATACGGGAAGTATGCGGAGGACCCATCCGTGAAATGGTCAGCTCATACGGGAGCGAAAGAGACACGCATCCCGGTCCGGTCCGGCTACCCCATGACCATTGATCGCTTGGAATATGCGGTCAGCGGTATGGAGCGTTACCATCGTTCCGGCCGAGTGGTGCGCCCGGTCTCCCGCACGAGCGGGCACGGCAGCAAGCGGCGCACATGGCGCGAAGAGGAGACCCTGCTGACTTTCCTGTTGGACTCCGATGAATCGGCCGAAGTGGACCTCTCGGGAATGCGCGCGGACACCTTCGACATCGTGATCGACAATGGCAATGATCGTCCGTTGCAGTTCGGGGGTCTCAAGTTCTTGCAGCTTCAACGGACGCTCACCGCAGAGCTTCAACCCGGCATGCGCTACCGCCTCACCACCGGCGATCCAAAGAAGACCGCGCCGCAGTACGATGTGGTCCACTTCAAAGACAAACTGCCCGAGGCAATTGCCACCGTCGACCACGGCTCATTGCATGCATCGGGGTCGATCCGGAAGCCGGGACCTGTCCTCGCTCTTTCGCGCTGGTGGATCTGGGCGGGACTTGCCGCAGTGCTCGGCATTGTTGGCTTCCTGGCCTTACGTATGCTGCGCGAGCCACATCAACAAAACGGATAGCACATGAACATCTTCTCACGGTTCCTATCGGGCATTGGGCGTAGGCCACAACAACGGACGATGCATGCATCGTCTCTACGGGTGCGGTCCTTGGGGCTCATGGTTGCGGCCGCGCTTTGCGCGGCGCAAGCGTCGCCCCTCCTTGCACAATGCCCCGGTTGCCAGATCAACTTCGGCTGCACGGTGAACCCGGCATACCCCACGCTCTGCCCGCTGCAACCGGCCGATGCCACCAGTGGGCAGCCCTACAGCGCCGACATCACCTTCTGGATGCCGGTGAACTTCGATGACCCCGGCACAGGCTTCAACGTCGACTTCCTGCAGATGACCATTACCGGCGTGAGCGGACTGCCCTTCGGTCTGGACCTGGAAACGAACGCCCCCCTCGGCATTTACTATCCGCAACAGAACCAATACGGCTGTGCGCGCATCTGCGGCACACCGCTCGGCGCAGGAACGTTCACCGTAACCATCTCCATCATCGCGCAAGTGGAGTACAGCGGCTTCGTCATCAATGCGCCACAGCAATTCCCCATCACTTTGGTGGTGTTGCCGGGCAGTGGCAGCAACAGTGGTTTCTCCTTCACCCCGACGAACGGTTGTGGCAGTGCTGATGTGCAGTTCACCGCGCTGATCGATGGTGCGCCCTCCCCTACCAGCTATGCTTGGGATTTCGGCAACGGGAACACCGGCACCGATATGGTACCCGCGGTTCAGACCTACGGGAGTCAGGGCACTTACACGGTTTCGTTGCAGACCACCATAGGCGGTTACGTGCTGGACGTCGTAACGCTCAACGGGGTGAACGACAATTGGTGCGGCGATGTGGAAGAGCCGGACATTTTCGGATGCACGGGTTCGCCCGACCTGTACTTCGTGCTCACCGACGGTGGTGGTGGCACATATATCAGTAGCAGCGGCAGCGATAGCGGTAGCGAGACTTGGACAGGTCTTGGGCTCGTACTCAACAACCCACCCTATTCCATTGCTTTCTATGACGAGGACCCCATCAGCCAGGACGACATCCTCGGCACCTTGAACATACCCATCGGCACAACGGGCAACCTGCCGTTCAACATCGCCAGCGGCACGTTCGGCAGCCTCGACATCAGCGTTCAGGTCCAGCAGACTTTCAACGATACCGACAGCGTGGTCGTTTATCCCGTCCCGCAGCTTGAGCTCGGATACGATACACTGGCCGATCAGATCTGTGCAGGCGATACGACACTGGTGAGCTACACTTGGTACAACAACGGGGATACGGTGCCCTTTGCCAACGGCCCCTGTGCGAATGCGAATGCACCGGGCTTGTGGTGGGTCACGGGCACCAATGGCTTCGGCTGTTTCGGCGTGAGCGACACCGTTATCGTTTGTCCAACGCTCGCGATCGAATACGATGGTGGCGTGCTCTTCGTTGACGATACGTTCGACGCGTACGAATGGGCTTTCAACGGCACCGCGATCAGCAACAGCGACCAGCCCTTCGTGTTCTCACTGGGCGACGGACTTTACAGCATCATCGGTTCCACGGACTACGGGTGCATCGTCACGGATACGTTCACCCTTAGCACGCTGGGCATCCCTGCGATCGCTGCGAACGCACCGTCACTCACGGTGCACCCGGTCCCCAATGATGGAAGTTTCACGGTGCAAGCCGATGGGCTCACTACGAACGAAGCGCTGGTGCGTGTGTTCGACGCTTTGGGCAAAACGGTTTGGACCGAACGACTGTCGCTCTCCGGGGCATACCTCACGATGCGCGTAACGCTGAGAGCCGCTGCCCCGGGGCGGTACATGGTGCGGCTCGATGACGGGCCGCTGCACCATGTTGTGCAGGCGATCATTGTCACCCACTAGCACCCTTCTACATTCGCTGCGCATAATTCCTGCACCACCCGATCATGAACAAAGTAGTCAGCGGCCCAGAGGCCGCGCTGGAAGGCATTGCGGATGGAATGACGTTGATGGTGGGCGGTTTCGGCCTTTGCGGGATACCTGAGAACACCATTGCCGCGCTGGTGCGCAAGGGTGTGAAAGGGCTCACGTGCATCAGCAACAATGCGGGTGTCGACGACTTCGGACTTGGGCTGCTGTTGCAGAGCAAGCAGATCAAGAAGATGATCAGCAGCTACGTGGGCGAGAACGCGGAGTTCGAGCGCCAGATGCTGAGCGGGGAGTTGGAAGTGGACCTCATCCCACAAGGATCTTTGGCCGAACGCTGCCGCGCCGGCGGTGCCGGCATCCCCGCCTTCTTCACCCCGGCCGGTTACGGGACGGAAGTCGCGGAAGGCAAGGAGGTGCGCGAATTCAACGGCAAACCGCACATCTTGGAGAGCTGGCTCCGTGCCGATTTCGCCATTGTAAAAGCGTGGAAGGGTGACAGCAACGGCAACCTTGTCTACAAGCGCACGGCGCGCAATTTCAATCCCATGATGGCCATGGCCGGCAAGATCACCATCGCCGAAGTGGAGCATCTGGTAAAGCCGGGCGAGATCGATCCCGATGCCGTGCATACACCGGGCATTTTCGTGCAGCGCATTTTTCAAGGCGGCAATTACGAGAAGCGCATCGAGCAGCGGACAGTGAGGAAGAAGATGTGAAATGCGCGCGATGATCGACCGCAGCGAAAAGCTCTGGTTCTCCGGTGTTGCGCTGATCACCTTCCTGTACGTCGTCGCCCGCGCCATCCTTGTTCCCTTCGTGCACGATGAGGCGGCCACCTTCAACGTCTATGTGCCATTCGGGGAGTTCCTGCCCTGGAGATCCCACTGGGATGCGGGGAACCACTTCCTGAACACTGCATTGGGTATTGTGGGCTACAAGCTCTTCGGTATGGAGCAGCTGGCCCTGCGCGGAGGCAACGTCCTGTCGTTCGGCTTGTATGCCCTCATGGTCTTCCGGCTGGGGGGGCATGTGCGTGATCGCGCGGTGCGATGGTGCTTATGGCTCGGCCTTCTGCTCTGCCCTTTCCTGTTGGAGTTCTTTGCGCTCTTCCGTGGCTACGGACTGGAGATGGCCTTCTTCGCGTGGGGGCTGTACGCGTTGCTGTGTTTCGTGCGCGATGGTCGAACGGGTCAGCTGGTGCAGGTGCTTGCGGCACTCTGCTTTGCGAATGCCTGCATCCTCGCGCTTCTCCCGTTCTGGGCCATCGTGCTCGGTCTCCTTGCCTTGTTGATCATCTCCGATAGCAACGGCGTTGCGCACAAGGCCCGCTCGTTCGTCGTTTGGTTGCTGCTTGGCGTTGTGCCTTTGGTTTTCGCGGCCCGTTTAGCCATGGAGATGCAGCGGCAGGGCCTCCTCTACTATGGGAGTCCCGACGGGTTCATCAGCGTTACACTCTCAACGCTGTGCCGTTTCGTGCTTGGAGCCGACAGTACAGCAGTGCTCGGTTCGGTCGTTGTGTTGTTCGTCGCTATAACGATCGTAGCCCTACGGAAGGCCTTCGTTGATCGTGCGTGGCGATCGCCTCTTCTGCTCGTTGTTGTTCTGCTTTGGTGTGAAGCGATAGCACGCATCGCCATGGCCAGCATCCTTGGTGTGAACTTCCCTGAGGATCGGGCCGCATTGCATCTGGTCCCGTTGTTCATCATTTCCGTTGCGCTTTGTACGGATGTCCTTGCCGTGAAAAGAGGGTCGTTGCGGTACGCCGCGTTCATTCTTCTGGTGTTGCCCCTGCGCACTGTCGTCACTACCAACACCGACCATACTGTACTGTGGCCCGAACACTCCCCGCCAAGGCGCTACGTTGATCGGCTCTTGGCTTTGCAGTCGGCACAGGACCGTCCCTTGGTGATCGGCTGCTACCACAGCATGCACTACAGCCTGCCTTTCGCGGCGCGCGTTCGCGGGCAACAACTTCCGTTGCCGCAGACAGCCGGATTCCCGGAGGGGCCGCATGACGTGCGCATAGCAGAGGATGCGCAACTGCAGCAGGCGTTGTCCGGATTCCACGAAGTGGACGCCGACGCCAGCACGGGATTGCACTTGCTGGAAAGGAACACACCGCTTCCTGCCCGGCTGGTCAGTACACACCCCTTCAGCCGTGAAAAGACCGATGAAGAGTTCATCGAGGTCCTTCGACTGGACAGCCTGGGCGGATCGGATGATCTTTTGGTGGAACTCGGAGCCGTGCTCTCCACCACCGAACCAGCGACCATCAACTTGGTAGTGGAGATCCGCGATGCAAGGGACAAGGCCATCTACTACGATGCCGTTTGCGTAACGGCATTCTCACCACTGACGGACCATCTGCGCGAAGTGCGGCGCATACCGTCGGTACCGGGTGGACAGCATGCGGTGGTCTATTTCTGGAACGTACGCCGGACGGTGATCTCGATGGGGAACGGATCGGCGCGACTGATGCGGTCAACAAGCAACAGCGCCAGCGATCCTTGATCGCTCCATCTTCGCGACGCGCCACTTGACGGATCAATACAAGCCTCAACGACCCACCTCCCATGCCACTCGACAAGAACCAAATGGCCAAGCGCATCGCGCGCGAGTTGAAGGACGGCTATTACGTGAACCTCGGCATTGGCATACCAACGCTGGTGGCCAACTACGTGCCCGAAGGCATCGACGTGGTGTTCCAGAGCGAGAACGGGATCCTCGGCATGGGCCCCTTCCCTTTTGAAGGCGAGGAAGACGCTGACCTGATCAACGCCGGCAAGCAAACGGTGACCTTGCTGCAAGGCAGCAGCATCTTCGATAGCGCCACCAGTTTTGCGATGATCCGCGGGCAGCACGTGCAGCTCACCGTGCTCGGAGCCATGGAAATCACCGATCAAGGCGACATCGCCAACTGGAAGATCCCGGGCAAAATGGTGAAGGGCATGGGCGGTGCCATGGACCTGGTGGCAAGTGCGGAGAACATCATCGTGTGCATGTTGCACACGAACAAAGCCGGTGAGAGCAAGTTGCTGAAGCAATGCACCTTGCCGCTGACGGGCGTGAAGTGCGTGAAGAAGGTGGTAACGGACCTCGGAGTGTTCGACATCACCCCGGACGGTTTCAAATTGCTGGAGCGCGCACCCGGTGTTTCGGTGGAAGAGATCAAGTCCAAGACCGAAGGCCGCCTGATCGTCGAGGGCGACATTCCCGAAATGGTGATCTGAGCCGTAGGATCACCATCTTCCTCCGATGCCGACCACCAGCCGCTCACGGACCAAGGCCTTCGCCCGGGGGTTCCTCTACTACTTCGTCACGGGTCTCATCCTGGCGATACCGGCGTTGATGAACCAATCGCCATTGGTGTTCTCCGACTCCGGGGCGTACATCGTTTCATCGTTCAAGCTAACGGCCATGACCGATCGGCCCATGGGCTATCCGTTGATCCTGCGGGCGGTCACCTGGCAAGCGAGCATGTGGCCGATGATCTTCTTCCAATGCACGTTGGCCAGCTGGCTCATCCAATTGGTGCTGCGCCAGCTGCAGCCGCAGCGCACGCAGCTCTGGCGACTGCACATTCCCCTCTTGGGCATCTTGCTCCTCACCTCAAGTCTGGCGTGGTACACGTCGCAATTGATGCCCGATGCCCTCAGTGGTTTCCTTGGGCTGTTGCTCTTCTTGGTCTTCTTCGGGAAGAACCTTGGCACGGCCCGGCTCATCTTTCTGTGGATCTGTTTGTTTTTCGTTGGCCTGAGCCATTTCGGGCACATGGCCGTGCTGATCGCCATTGCCGGCTGCTTGCTCTTGGTGCGACGGCTGCCGGGATACAAGGCGGTGTTCGGTCGACGGTTCTGGTGGAACTGGACCGGGCTCGTCGCGGTGTTGTTGGGCACCATGGTGTTCACCCGCGGCTACAACCAGCAGCAGGGCCACGGGTGGGTAATGGCCCCTGCATCGGACCTGTTCCTCGCGGCAAAGCTGTGCGAGAGCGGTGTGATGTACGAACACCTGAAACGCACGTGCCCGGATCATGACCATCCGCTCTGCGCCCACCTCGATGCGTTCAACACCTCGGCGATGTTCTACATCTGGGACGACACTTCACCGCTGAAACATCCCGATGGCCAGATAGCGGCCAGCAAGTCGATCGCACCGCTCTTGCATGAAGTGTTGTGCGATCCCGCGAATTGGGGGTTGATCGCATGGACCACGTTCACCGGCACCTTGATCCAGCTGACGCAAGTGGATATCGGCGCGGGGCTCCGCGACTATCGTGAGGAAACCGCTCCGTGGTGGCCTTACCAGTACGAACTGCACCACGAACTGCCACTTTACATGAACAGTCACCAGCAGAATGCCATGTGGCATTTCGACACGCTGAACCACATCAACTTCGTGGTGCTGCCTGCATCGCTGATCATCATGCTCCTCCTGTGGCGCAACACGTCGATCCGCCTGCGCGCGTTCATGGTAGTGGCCTTCGCTGTCGTGTTCTTCAACGCCATGGCAACCGCTGGCTTGGCCAACATTTACGACCGGTTGCATGCGCGTGTAACGTGGCTGGTGGTGCTGGCGGCCTGCCTGGTGCTGCTGGAGCAGTACGTGGGTCGTCGTCGTACAGCCAACGGTTAGCCCTTCCGTCCTTCAGCGTCCCGCGCCGGCGGGTCGCCGGGTAGCAGGATCGAAAGGCCACGGATCCGTGACCAGGATCTCTACACCATCGAGCTCATGGAATGCGGTTTTCCGGGGCAGGATCCGGGTCATGTATTCCTGGGTGATCTCCGGATGCAACACCACGAAGTCGAAGAGCAGCGGATCCTGTCCCTTGCGGATCGAGCGGTAGTACATCCCCTCCCTGTTCACATGCAGCTCCACGCCTGCATCAGCGAAGATCGGCATCACGAAAATGTCCTCATCGGAGAACATGGTCATGAGTTTCGCATCCCAATAGTTGGCCACTCCGTTCTTCAAACCCAGTTCATGGGCCATACGATCGATCGTGCGCACCCGCTCAGGCTTGTAGTGGGCGATCCGGTCGTATGCGTCGCCCGCCGTAAGGCATACCCATACTGAAGGTAGGCCTATACCGGCTCCGACGAGAAGAACCGCCAAGCCCGCCCGACGACCAGCCCAATGTGCCACTTGGGTCCCCGCCACAAGTGGGGCGAGGACGAATACGGAGAAATCATAGCGCAATGAATCCAAGCCATCGAACGATCCATTGAGGACAGGGACCAAGAGGACCATGGGAAAGAACATCGCGATCATCCAGCGCAGCGCGGTGGGGCGCACATCCGCTGATGGCAGGGGTGGTACGGCAGGCTTGAACCACGCTACCAAGGCCCACGCCCCGTGTACCATCGTCCACCCCATTGCGACAAGTCCAACAACGATCATGCACGAGGACACGACATGCTCCGTGAGGTAACTGTGGAGCATCTCCAAGAACCTTCCCCAAGAGAAGCCGATCCGTTCGAAGGCCAGGTATTGATATGGCCGCTCGATCACGAGCGGGAATGCGTCATCCAAGCTGCGGAGCGAAAAATCCGCGCACCACGTGGAAGCAACAACGAGCAACGCGATGCCGACATGTCGCCACCTGCGCGGTCCGCGTAGCGCCAACAACAGGCACGAAAGCGCTGCCGGTGCGGTGAACATCACCCAGAACAGTTTGTCCGATATGGCTCCGGCAAAAACGGCCAGCGCAAGCGCCAACAAACGCCAATAGCCCCTCCCCCGCAACACGCGCATCAGCAGCCATGTGCTGAGCAGCGCATTGACGAACGCACCCATATGGAACGCGTTCGACAACAATTGGAAGGCGAACCCGAAATCGGCGCCCCACAAGCCGGTGATCACAACGAATGTCATCAAGAGCACGGCCATTGCGATCGCGCGCTCATCGATCGCCATACCGCTCTCCCGGCAGATCGCGCGGAACAGGAGCGCGATCAGCGCGAATTGCACGATCGCGAACGCATACGAGGTGACCGTGAACGGACCAAGGATCCAGTGCAGCACGAAGTACAACCCCATGTCGGGAAAGAAATTCGGGGCAGCGTTCAACCACCACTCGCTCAGGCTGCCACCTTCAACGAAGATGTCGCGGTAGATGGCTGGCAGGTACAGCGTATCCGAGGAGAAGAAGTAATGCAGTTCCCAGTCCTCCGCATGCAGAAAGGTGGCCAAGACCGTGATGCAACCAACAGCCACGGCTGACGCGAACAAAAGCACCCCGCGCTTCTTCTTCCGGCTTGTATTCGATGTATCGGCCACGCTGATGGGCAATGTTAGTATGCCGCACCGAGGGGACCACAACGATGTGGTCCGTCAACGCGGTCTACATTCGGAAGCACTTCCCGGTCCATGAAGACGCTTTCCATCATCATCTCCGCATACAGCGAAGCGTGCACAACCCAGCTCATCCTTGACAAGGTGCCCAATGGGGTGCCCAACCGGGGCATTCCGAAGAAGGTGATCATCGCGAGCGGCTGGAGCACCCACCGTGGCGTCAAGGCAGCGCAGGGGTCACGTAGTGGAATTTCCGTTACCGCTGTAGCAAACCAATACAAACGCGGATGATCCAAGGTCGAAGCCTTCCGCCGGTGCGGGATCATATCGTGTCGATAGCAACAAGCCGTTGGGGGGTCGGGGCAATCGCGTGCGCATCGTTCCTGTTCTTCTCTTGGTCTTCCGTGCAGTACAACTCACGCGACTGGCGTGGTCGTTGGACCAGCACTCTTTGGGGCGATGCCACGGGGTATTACATCTACTTGCCGGGTCTCACCCAACACGGCTTCAAGGCGTCCTCGGTGCCGGATACTTTGGCGGAATATGCGGGCCATGGATTCACGCTGGACCACCAGCGCGATCGCCTCGTGACCAAGTATACCTACGGCACAGCCCTGCTCCAGCTACCGTTCTATCTGTTTGCCGAGGCCGTGGAGGGTTTCGGCGCAACCAGCGCCTGGACACCCACGCACCATAGGGCCATCGAAGTGGCCGGGGTTTTTTACTGGACGTTCGGGATGCTTTTGCTCGGACAGGCCATCCACCGACGATGGTCGCCTACCGTCGGTGCATTGGTGCTGACGTTGTGCTGTGTGGCGTTCGGAACGAACGTGTTCTATTATGCCTTCAGATCACCCGGCTATTCGCACATCTATTCCTTCTTCCTTGTCGCACTGGCCCTCCATGTGATCTGGGGTCTACGCGGTGGGCCGTGGTCAATTGCCAGGACGGCCGTTCTCGCTCTCATCTGCGGCGCCATCATCGTGACCCGTGTGATCGACGTGCTGCTGGTAATGGCCTTGTTGGGTCTGCTGATGATCGAGCGGCCGGAGCTCTTCCGCTCGTTGCGGTTTTATTTGTTCATGGCATCGGGAATGTTCCTGATAGTGATACCCCAGCTGGCGTACTGGCGCTTTGTTCATGGCCAATGGCTCTACTATACATACGGCAACGAAGGCTTCAGCAATGCTGCGCATCCCTATGTCATTGAGGTGCTCATTGCCCCAAAGAACGGCTTACTGCCCTATGCGCCGGTTTTGTTCCTCGTTCCGTTCGGATTTGCCGCGCTTTGGCCGGTAGCGCGAAAGATCACGGCGCTGATCGCTGTCACATTCGCCCTGGCCATTTTGGGCTTTGCCTCTTGGTTCGCTTGGCACTTCGGCTGCGGCTATGGCATGCGGCCCTTCGTGCAGTTCGTCCCGCTCGCCGCCGTGCCCTTGCTCGCTCTTTTCGGCTGGCTGAAGGTTCACGCGAAGCCCGTGTACCATGGTTTGTTGCCCTTGGTGCTGATCGCGTGCTTCGTGAACTACAGATCCATGCTCCAGTACGATGCTTGCTACAACAACACGGCTTGGGAATGGATGCCTTTCTGGAGAAACCTTATCTGGGCCTTCTTCGGTAAGATGGACATTTCCTGATTGCGGATGTTCGGGCCTACCGCGCATCTTCGCGGCCGTCGGCATTCCCGTGAACCACATTTGAGCATTGGATGTTGAGCGTTGACCCATGCCCGTTCACAAGCTTTCCATCATCATTCCCGCGTACAACGAGGAACGTACGATCCACCTCATCCTCGACAAGGTGCGCAACGTGGTGCTCGACCACGGTATTGCGAAGGAGGTGATAATCGTGAACGACGGGAGTACTGACGGCACCGTTGCTGCCGTGAAGCGCTACATGGACGCGAACCCGGCCATGGGCATCAAGTTCTTCGAGCTTCCCGGGAACAAGGGCAAGGGTGCTGCGATCCACAAGGGCATTGAGGTGGCCACGGGCGACTACTTGATGGTGCAGGATGCCGACCTGGAATACGATCCGCGCGAGTACAATGACCTGCTCCGGCCGGTTGTGGAAGGCTTCGCCGACGTTGTGTTCGGATCGCGCTTCATGGGCCATCACCCGCACCGGATCCTGTTCTTCTGGCACAGCATCGGCAACAAGTTCCTCACCTCGTTGAGCAACGCGTTCAACAACTTGAACCTCACCGATATGGAGACCTGCTACAAGCTGATGCGTAGCGATATCGCGAAGGGCTTGAGGTTGCGGGAGCAGCGCTTCGGCTTCGAGCCCGAGGTGACCGCGAAGCTGGCCAGGGTGAAGGATGCGCGCATTTACGAGGTGGGCATCAGCTACTACGGCCGCACCTATGCCGACGGGAAGAAGATCGGCTGGAAGGATGGCCTACGAGCGATCTGGTGCATTGTGCGTTACGGGCTTGGGGACTGAACGGGTAGCTGGCCCTGAGCAGCGAGCACTGGATCCGCTCGCGACTTCTTCTTCCTTTGCTTGCGGTGATGAACGACGGATCGGAAAACCCACTGAAGGCACACGACTCCGGCCCGATCGTGTTCGCGTTCGCATTGGCCGCCGTGCCCTTGCTGGTGCGTTCGCTTTCGCCGGGCGTGCCGGAGGCCGGCGATGGCGTGCTGCACTACCAATACGCCCGGTGGTGCTGGTACCATCCTGTGCTTTTGCTCGACCTGTGGGCAAAGCCGGTGTTCACCCTCCTTGCCTCGCCCTTTGCGCTTTTGGGCGCATGGGGCGTGGTTCTCTTCAACGTGCTATGCGCCGGGGCGACGGCTATCGGGATCGGGACGATCGCGCGCGGCGGCCGTTCCCGATGGCTGGCCCCACTGCTGTTGCTAACGGCTCCTGTGTACTTCCATACCGTTCTCGGCGGCATGACGGAAGTCCTGTTCGGCGCCGCGACCATCGGCGTGGTCTGGCTGCTGATGGAGCAGCGCGTCAAGCAGGCATTGGTTGTCGCTTCGTTCCTGCCGCTCATGCGACCTGAGTGGGTCGCTGTGATCCCCTGTGTCGTTCTGTTCGTCCTGTGGCAGCGGGCATGGCGGCAACTTCCGTGGATCATGCTCGGCAGCGCGGTATATGCGGTGTTCGCATTCATCTTTTTCGGCGACCCGTTCCGGTTCTTCACGCGCGATCCATACGCAGGAGTAATGGGATACGGATCGGGGCCAGCAGACCATTTCGTGCGCAACATGGACGCGGTGTTGGGCTGGCCATTGATCGTTCTGTTCGTCGCGGCACTTGTGGCTTGGCCGTTCATCCGGTGGAAGTCGAAAGAGCAGCGGAAGGAAATGACCGGCATGGCCATGCTGACTATCCTTCCTGCATTGGGCATTCTCATCATCCACTCGTACGCCTGGTGGAAAGGCGGCAACGGATCGCTGGGATTGTTGCGTGTTCTGGGCACGGCCATTCCATTGTCAGTCCTCTTCGTGCTGCACACCGGACACCAGTTGAGCATTGCATGGCCGATGCTGACACCTGCGTTGGCACAACGCCGGAAGACTGCGCTCATATCCTTGATCGTGGTGCTGGGCTTCTTCGGCATCACATCGCTCACCCATCATGTGCCAATGCCGATCGCACAAGGAGTGGATCAGGAGCTGCTCTTGCGCGCTGGTGCACGCGTACACGAACTGGATACGGCCGGGCATGACATCGTGTGCCAGGATCCGTTGATCGCGTACGCCGCCGGCTTGGACCCGTTCGACAGTACGCGTACGCGGATGATCTGGGCCGTCGACAAGTCGCAAGAGGGACTGGGATTGGGCACCGGTGATCTGTTGATCTGGGATGCACACTTCTCGCCGAACGAAGGCGGTCTGCCGCTGGAACGGGTAATGAGCGACCAGGGCATGCGCATGATGGAAATGATGACGCCCCGCGAGGACCAGCAGGTGCTTGGCGGCTTCCCGATGGAGATTTACATCTTCCGTCGGTTGCCCGGTCTGCGGTCCATATCAAGCGATACGCTCTTCACGCTCGATGGGAGCGAACGAACCTTGGTGACGAACTGCGACACGGTGACCTGCACAGCAAAGGCCCGGGGCGCAGTTTGCTTCACCGCAGCCGAATTCCCCTTCACGTTGGAGGGTCTGCCCACGCACGGTGACAGCACGTTGTTCGATGAGATCATCCTCCACGGTGCACTCGAAGAGGTGCCGAGCGACACATCATCGCTCTTCGTGGTGTTCTCTGAGAACGACGGCAACAAGCAATTGCGGTATCACCAAGTGGGCATCAAGAAAAAGGACTTCGTGCTCAGCGCCCGCATACCGCGCCGAGCAGCCGGCACTACGAACAAACTGTACCTGTGGAACCGCTCCGGCCAGCCGTTGGTTTTGCGGTCCTTCATGCTAACGCGCAACACCTTGCAACAGGAGTGAATCCCCTACTTGACCGGCTCGTAGCGACCCGCGAACACATCGCCAACTTGATCGGCAAAGCGCTCCCAGGTCCAGTCCTCCTGGCTCCAATGCCATGTAAAGCGCTCGGTGAGACCCAAGTTGTACCAGAGCAGCAGGACGAGTACCGCGCTCGACAGAGCCCGTACTACAAGCCCTCCTCGCCATAAAGAGCGCAGCATCCACGCCATGGGGATAGCGAGCAAAGCGTAGAGGTCCACAAAGCCACGATGGCTGAAGCCGCTGCCCAAGAACCAGCACCACCAAGCGCTGTAGATCAGCCACGTCAGGGCCAATACAACGAGGATCCCGCGGGCGGGGCGCCATCCCTTCCACGTGCCCCAGAGCAACCAAGCCACCACGGGAACCATCACGGGGGTGTAGACGAACCACCCGTTCCGTATGTCGGTCAGCACCCGCCCGGGCACCATGCGGTCCCATTCGAAATGTTCACCCTTCTGGCCGTAGGTGAACAAGAGATAAGAACCCGATATGCGGTGCCAATACAGCATCATCAACACAAAAGGCACCGCAGCAACAAGCCCTGATATGATGAGCGTGCGTGGGTGCATCACCAAATGACGGACGAACCGCCGCACACCGCCCGGCGATGCCATGGCGAACAACAGCGCGAACAGAACGGCGATGACGTTGAGCTGGCGGACAAGAACCAGCAATCCGAGCCCCAACACCCAACCCGCAACGTGGATCCTCCGCGGTCCGTCCTGCACGCGCAGTGTGCACCACGCGAACAGGCCCATGAGGAAGAACGAGTACGAGTGGGACATCCCGCCCTCGTGTGAACTGTAGTAGAGCAGGTTGGTGCCTATGAAGATGAGGACCGTTGCGACCGCCGCGTAAGGCCATCCCGAATAACGACGTGCCAACCGGTATGCCAGTACGCAACCCAACGCCGCATAGAACGCCGAGCTGATCATGTTGGTGACCGCGTAAGGCTCCGAGAATCCGTCCAGCGGATACCCGAACGCCATGGCCCACACATGTCCGAGCAGGAAGAACGGCAACTGCAACAACGCCACCCCGAAAGTGAAAAGGCTCAACCAGTTGCCGTTCGGCAATTGGTATTGCCAGTACATGCGATCGATGTTGTGGTCGATGATGACGCCCGGTAGCCACTGGTAGTAGCCTTGGTTATCGCTCTGCTGCCGCAGGAAATGCAAGGGGTCGTTGCTGTGCACCTGCCACGATGCGATGAGTGCTGTGGCCATGACCGCGATGAAGAGCGTCCATTGAACGGGCGCACCGCCACGGCACCAAGCATTGCGTGGGATCTTCATGCAAGGCAATTGTAATGTGTGCCGTTGGATGGCGGGCTATGTTTGGCACCATGCGGAAGAAATGGCCAACACGAGGATGAGCCGCTCGACATGTCCGGCCGTTTTTCCTGCTTTCCTCCTGCTGTTGGTTGGGGCTTTGTCAGGCTGCTCCACCGACCCCTCCGCACGCGGCTTCGTTACCCTACAGGACAGCACGTTCATGGTCAGGGGCAAGCCCTTCTTCCCGATAGCGATCAACTACATCGCCTCGGTGCGGTCCATCGGTGACAGTCTTTGGATCAGTCCGAGTACGAACTATGCATCCTTCGATCCAGCACAAGTGCCAACGCGCGCAACCTGCCTCGATGCGCTGCGCGCGGATATGGAGCTGATCCACGAAGTCGGGTTCAATACCGTGCGGATCGTCGGCTTTGCCGAACAGGCGTTCGAGCGCGACACCTTGTTGTACGTCGTGCGCAACGGCGCGGACCGCGATACACTGATCGAACTGCGAAAGGGAAAGGCTTACGAACGGTACCTCAGCGCTTTAAAGGACATGCTTGACGCGGTGCGCTCAGCGGGACTGCGCGCCATTCTCCTTACCCAAGTACGGCCCTTACGCCCCGAACACGACGCACACTTCGCGAACATTGCCGATCGCTTCGCCAACGACACGGTGATCCTCGCCTACGATCTCTTCAACGAGCCGCTCTACTTCGATCGGCCCGAGCGCCCGAAGGCAGAGGCGCAGGCGATACTCGAGCATTGGCGCGACCTGTTCGATGCCCATGCCCCCAACCAATTGTACACGCTCGGGCTCACCGGCATCCGCGAGACCTTCGAGTTCGACCCCAACATGCTCGGGGTGGATTTCATCAGCTACCATCCGTACGAATACGAACCCGAGCAGGTGCGCAACGAACTGCGTTGGTACCACAACAATGTGGCGGTACCATGGATCATCGGGGAGACGGCGATCCCGGCAGACAATGATTCGGTGCCGTACCAAGAACAGCGCGCCTTCGCGGAAAAGACCTTGATGCAAAGCCGCGCGTGCGGGGCGCTGGGCTACTCGTGGTGGCAATTCCAGGATGTGAAGTGGGGGCGTTTCCATGCGGACTTCATGGGCGTCCTGAACCGCGATGGCATCACCCGCACGAAAACCGGCGCTGTGGTGAACGGCACCCTGAAGCCGGTCGCCGAGGCTTTCCGGAAGTTCGATCCATGGGCCGATGCTGGCGCGTGCATCTGCCTGCCCAACTACCTGAACTATTCCGACGGTCGCAAGTGCAAGATCACCGGGCGGCTCGTAGACGAGGACGGGCAACCCATCAACGAAGGCACGATCCTCGCGTGGAACGAACACTGGAACGCAAGCCACCATACCACGAGCGGGCCCGACGGCCGGTTCGAGCTGCGATCGCCGTTCTGGTTGTACCATTGGATGGTGAGCGCCACGCGTTACAGCATGGACCGTGGCGATAGTGACCCGAACGGTTTTCTGCGCGGCACCGATGGCATCCCGACGTTCGAGGTGGGCGACATAACGCTGGAGCGCCTGCCCTTTGTTGACTAGTGAGCAGAAGGTCGCTCAGAACCCCGCACGATCCGTCGCAGCTTGAGCAAGCGCAGGGGGTTGGTGCTGTCGCCATTGGCGAAGATCCGGTGCGACAGGGTATCCAGCGTCAGGTAGCGATCGTTGTCGGCGCGCAGCGCTACGGCTCCCGCACTGTGCTCTTCCATTCGGAACAGGCCCATGTCACCAAGCCTGTCGCTCACCGCGACAAGTCCTGAATCGTGGTGCAGCTCGACGCTCAGAAAACGATCGTCATGCGCCACGAAAGCACAACGGCCATTCCTCAACCGCAGACGCACGAAGGTCTCCCATGACCCTGCGCTGTCACGGTCGGCAACGCCTTTGTTTCCCCATGTTGGATCAAGGCAGAGATACTTCCCATTGGCCGCGAGCAGCGCCACGGTATCCACAAAGAGAACGGGCATGTGAATGTTGTTCGCCATCGCGATGCCATCCGCCGCAATGCCGTTCGAGGCACACCATGCATCCAGTCCGCGTTGATCCAGGTTTTCCCAGAACCGCAGATAGGTTGCGGGGTACGCCACAGCGTAGGCATTCACTGCGGGTATACCCAGCTCTTGGGCGGCGAGCATGGCAGTAAGGTGCAGGCGACTGCTGCGCGCATGGTCAGCAACACTGTCCATGACCCCACGAGCAGGCGCGTAGGCAACCGCACGTGTGGCAGTGTCAGTTTGAAGTTGCATCTCGAGCTTGGCGCGCTCCACCATTTCGCGGGCAGCATGTTTGTCATAGCGCATCAGTTCGCGCACGTCCACTTTGTTGTCCATAGCGATCGCGAACGGCAGCACAACGCTCAGCACAACATTGAGCCAAGGCTTCTCCGCATGCCATGCGGCCGAGAAGACCACTACGAGCACCAAAGCGAAATACATCGCCAATACGGGCACGAACCGATCGATGGGGCGCATCAGACCGAAGCCTGGTAACCTGTCGATGACGGAGTACAATGCGACGTCTCCGATGCGCAGGCAGAACACAAGGGCGAGCAGAAAGGCGATCGCAATACCCCCAAGGGAGCGCCGCGACACGACGGCACTGCGGGACTTCCACAAGGCGAGCGGTAGCAACAAAATAGCCAGCCAGGGCAAGGCGCCCATGAAGTTCAAGTTGCCCGATCCCTCGTCGTTCATGAGCCCTGACCGCATTGATAGACTACGCCAGCTCAATGCTGCAGGGTGCGAAACGAAATAGTCGTGCAACTGCGGGATCGTGCTCTTCGTGGTACCAAACTCGCGCACGTCGGTAATGTGCGCCGCTTCGAGATAGGGGAGCGCAAGCGGCAACAGAAGCAGTGCCGCTAACACCAATATGCCCGCGCCCAGAAGTAAGGGCCGCCATCCAGCTGGGCGGTAGCGCCGTATTTCGGGCACATGCACCACAACATGCCCCACCACAAGGAAGAGCAGCGCGCAGCAAAGAACGAAGCCGAGGTGAGCGCCGCAGTAGAACTGGTACACCGTGGCGAGGAGCATGAACAAGAAGTACTTCGGCCGACCCGCCTCCAACCATTGCCAACACCACCAGAAGGCGAGGGGCACCATGAACCTCGGGAATACTTGCGCGTGGTCCATCTGTCCGAGCATGTGGATACCGAACGCGAACACATAGGCCCCACAGGCGGACAATACGCTTCTTCGCGACCAAGCGAAGAGCGCGACGAAGCAACACAGGTAATTGAGCGCGAAAAGCACAAGCATCCACAACTGATAAGCCGATTCGCGATTGAAGCCGATGTGCCGGAAGAACGAATACAATGGCGCGGTACCGACGAGGCTGTCGCTGAATGCGGTCACGTTCTTCTGAGGGTACATAAAGGGAGCATTCCAATAACCGCCGACCTTCCCTGAAGCGAATTGGTGGAAGTGCTCCAACATGTAGTTGTCGAAGCGGGAGTCGCCCATGTCGCCGGGAAGCAACGCCCGGTCCGGACCGAAAACGGCCAACGGGAAAGACCATGTGCCATACGCGAACAACAGCACCGGCACCAGCAGGGCCATCAGCCTGCTCAAAATGCGCAGCATGCGTGTGGTCCGCTCCTTCATCCTTGTGGCCGAATGTACCGGACAGGCGCCATGCACATCATCTTCACCGCGTCGTTCGTTTCCCATGAAACACTTGGCATCCATAGCCATTGCGGTGACCGTCGTTACGGCATTGGCCATCGATATGGACCTGCGTCTTTGGGAACGACGCGATCGTGTGATCGAGCACGATGTGCATGGTTACTACGGCTACTTGCCAGCGATCTTCATCTATGAGGACATCCGTTTGGAGAAACGAGACTACCGCCAGGAGGGGGACTATTATCTGGTATGGCTGAACACTTCGAAGGAGGGATACAACGTGATCAAGTACCCCTGCGGGCTTGCCGTCATGTATTCGCCGTTCTTCGTTTTGGCGCATATCAGCGCCCAGCTCGTCGGCGATACGGCCGATGGTTCCACCGCGCTATACAAGGTCGGCCTCATCGTGTGCGCCCTGTTCTATCTGGGCATAGGCTTGCTTCTGTTGCGTGCGGCCTTGCGGCAGCTCGGGTTTACTGAGACTTCCGTGGCGATAACCCTCTTGATGGTGGGCGTGGGAACCAACTTGCTGTGCTATGCCTCCCAGTCGAGCACGATGCCGCATGTACACGGGTTCTTCCTTTTCTCAGCCTTCCTTCTTCTCACGATCCGATGGTATCAAAGCCCCTCCTTGAAGGATGCCGTCCTGCTCGGGATCACATTCGGTCTCATCGTTCTGGTGCGACCGACCAATGCGGTGTTCGGCTTGGTCTTTCCACTCTATGGCGTGGGGTCTTGGCCTGGCCTGGCGCAACGCTTCAGCATGTTCCGCCGGAAATGGTCGCTGTTACTGGTGATGGTGCTGACGGCATTCCTTGTCTGGACACCCCAATTCGCTTACTGGCATGCGGTAACGGGTCAGTGGGTGTACTACTCGTATCAGGATGAAGGGTTCTTTTTCGGACACCCGCACCTCTGGGAGGGGCTCGCCGGTTTTCGAAAAGGGTGGCTGGTGTATACACCTGTAATGGCGTTCGCCTTGGGGGGGATCGTACTTCTGCGCAACAAGGCAACTTCGATGCGTTCGGGGGTGGTGACGGTGATCCTTCTTCATGTGTACATCACCCTCAGCTGGTGGTGCTGGTGGTACGGCGGAACGTATGGTCAACGCAGCATGGTGGAGACCTATGCGCTGCTCGCGATCCCATTGTGTGCACTGGTTGAACGAGCGATCCAGTGGCGCTTGGCATTGCGGCTTGGCTCCGCCGCGTTGGCCGTCTTCTTCATTTGGCTCAACATCTTCCAGACCTATCAATTCGAGATCGGTTCGCTGCATCATGATGCCATGACCGCCAAGCTTTACTTCCACCAATTCGGTCGATCGGAAAAGATCCCGGACTTCGACTCCTACTTGGAGCACCCGGACTACGATCGTGCGCGAACGACCGGTCGTTGATCGAAGGAACCCCTTCGCAACAGCACCGTTCCACTTTCGCTGAACGCGGCCACGAGCTCGAACCCCTGCGCGACCATGGCATTCCTGTCTGGCTCGAACACCAAGCGGTACTCGTCATCGTAGCCGATCCCCTTGCGGTCCGCAGGCGCCATCCAATCGAGTTTGCCCACAACGCGATAGAAGTTCAGGGTCGGCTCGAAAACCCATTCATTCCCGATGTGCACGCACCAGTCGGTGTCGCCCCTTGCAAGGCGATCATTCACCAGCGCGGATACGGCATCCTTCGTACGCACATCGTAACCCCATTCCACACTCGTGTACGGACCGAAGTGCAACAGGAACGTCGGTACGCTCCACAACACCGCGCCCAGCATGAGCGCTGGTGCCAAGGGGCGGTAACCACGCTCGCTCAGCATGCCCAAGAGATGGGCGACCAAGAGCAGGAACGACGGGTACAGGAACATGGCGAAGCGACCCTCGAGGTGATCCACGTGGAGCAGCACATGCTGCAGTCCGGCGCCGACACAAGTCGAGAGAAGGGTGAGCGTGATGACCACCAAGATCATTTGCTTCTCGAAGAACAGCGGATTACGGCGAACAAGCGCCACCACCATGATCGCACATGGAACAACAACCAAGAGCGCCAGCAACGATCCCATTGCCGTCGCAACGATGGCCGTGACCTCAACGCCTGGCAGCGCCGCACCGATCCACGTCACAACAGTATTGTCGAAGAAGCCGCGTTTCCCACCGAAATCGAAGACATTGTCGAGCGTCACTTTCCGCACCGGCTCCCACAATACCAGCACGGACAATACCAGCATCAGCACCTGATACAGGTTGGCGCTACGACGCTTGGCGCGCAGTGCCGGATCGTGTGTTGGCACCACGACGACAGCCGCACAGTAAACGAGCAGACCGGCCACATAGGCCGTGAGCAACGTGAAGCTGCTCAATGCCGCCAGCATGGACGCGATATGGAACAACACCACATGCCGCAGGTGCGCCGAGGAGATGGCCCGCGACAAATGGAACTGCGCCATCAGGAAAAACCCGAACGAAAGACCATAGCCGCGCGCCAAGGTGAACAGTTCGAGAAGGTAGCTGTTGGTGCAGAGCAACACGAACCCGCCGATCGCCAGCACGGACGGAAGAGGCCGCAAAAGCAGGGCGCCGTAGATCAGGAAAACCACAAGCGCCAAAACGTTGGGAACGCGGAGCGCCAACTCCGAAGTGCCGAACAGCCGCTCGGCGTACTTCATGCCCATGGTGTTGAGCAGGTGGTTGTTCGTGAAGGCCTCCTTGTGCCTGAGGATATCGCCGAACGATTGATGCGGGTAGTTGAGATAGGAATAGCTCTCGTCGTGGGTGAACGAGGCGGCGTCCGCTCGGTATACCGCAAGAGCCACCGTGGTCGCCCCCACCAACAGCATGATCCATCTGACCCACCGTCCTCTGCTGTCCACACTCACTCCCTCGTGGTGCATCACACCAAGGCGATGTTCTCCTCGGCGATCAACGCAAGGCCATGCAACCGCAGATACACTTGCACGGTGGCCACCACATCCTTCTTGCAGTAAGCCGCAATGCGTTCCAGGTCCTTTTCCTCGTAGTAAACGCGTGCTACATCGCTGCCCTTGATGTCGCCTTTGGGTGACGGAATGCCCAGTACATGCGTGAGCAGTTCCAGAGACGTGTAATGCTTGCGGTCGCCGAACTTCCACAGCTCGAGCGTGTCCTCGTGCTGCACTTCCCAAGGTTTCTTTCCGGCGATGTCCAATTGCAACGGGAGCGCGATACCATGCACCACGCACCGCCGGGCGATGTAGGGGAAGTCGAACTCCTTGCCGTTGTGGCCGCACAATTTGTGGTCGGCCGTGTGGAAGCGTTCGTTCAACAGCGATACGAATTCCATGAGGATCGCGCGCTCGTCGTCACCATGGATCGTCTTCACCCGCAGCTTGCGGTCGGCACTGCTGGCCGTAAGGAACCCGACCCCGATGCAAATGATCTTGCCGAACTCGCTGAGGATGCCACCCTTGTCCCGGTGCATCTGCTCATCGGTCTTTCCATCGCGTTCCCGCTCGTGCCGTGTCTTGTCACTGAACAAGGCCTGCGTACGCGGGTCCATATCGGCCCAGTTGTAGACCTGGGGCACCGTCTCGATGTCGAGGAAAAGGATCTTGCTGGGGTCGGCCATTCCAAGTGACAAGCTACAAGTGCCAAGCTACAAGCTTCAATGGAATGCCGTCTGTCCCGGGCCTCATCGCCTGTTTACTCGATCATGACCCCGCGCTTGTTGATCAGGGGCACGGTGGTGAAATTCTCCTCGCTGATGCTCTCCGGAAGAAAGATGTACTTCTTGTCGAAGATCGTGGTGCCCACGTAAAAGCTCAGCCAATACTGGTTGCTCAGCGCGAACACATCTTCCATGATGCGTTCGATGCGGGCATAGCAAAGCGGTTCAAGCTCCTGGATGAAGTGCCGCAGCTCACTGGTCTTCACCTGTTCGTCCTTCACCTGGCCGTAGCCGCGCGAGCTCACCAGCACGGTCGTGATCGGCACCTCCTTGCGGTTCAAGAGGTATACGTACCAAGCGGGCGCACCGTCCTCATCCTCTTCACGAACAACCGCCATGGCCACGCCCTCGACTTTCGGTAGCACGATATCCTTCCTCATGGTCGGGATCAACCGGCCTGTGCCGTGATGGTGCGGGCGATGCGGATCCATTCGAAGACATCCCTCGGATGGCCTTCCTTGTTCACCTCTTCGCGCTTCATACCGGTACGCACCAGAACCGTGCGTTCGTGCGGTATGACCACCACATACTGCCCATGGAATCCGCGACAGTAGTAGATCGGCTTTCCGTCCAGTTCCGCCAACCACCAGAAATAACCGTAGCGCTTGTTGGGGCCGGTAACGTCCTGCACGTCCGCCGGTGTAATGGAGGCTTGCCAGAATTCCAATGGCAGGATGCGTGTGCCATGCCACATACCGCTATCGAGGTACAACTGCCCGATCCGCGCGAAGTCGCGTGCCGTAGCGTACAAACAACAGAAGGCCTTGAAGTCACCATCCTCGCGGTCCTTGCCCCAGTAGGCCGTATGCTCCGCACCCAGGGGTCCCCAGATCTTGTCCTGCACCAGTTTGTCCAATGGCTCCCCTTGTATGTTCTCCAACACCTCGGCCATGATCTGCGTGCTACCACTGATGTAGTCCAATCTGGTACCCGGCTCGTCGCGACAGGGCTGTTCAAGTGAAAGAGAACGCACATCGGTGCCGTAGTACCCCTTTGCATTATCGCTGAAGGGGTTGGCGCCGCTCTCGCTCCAATCCAACCCCGTGCTCATGGTGAGGACCTGGCGCAGGTTGATGTCCCGCTTGCATTCGTCATCCACGAACTCCGGCAGGAACTCCCCGACTTTCCGGAACACGTTGTCCAGCTTCCCTTCCTGCATGGTGATCCCCGTGAGCAAGCTGACATAGCTCTTCGCCACGCTGAAGCTGTTGCTCACGCTGTCTTTGTTCCAGCCGTTCCAGTAGTTCTCATACAACAGGCTGTCGTTCTTGATCACCACGAAACCCACCGAGAAGAGGTCCTTGAGCTTCTGCTCATCAGCTGCTGCCAGCGTCACCTTGCCATTGCGCGAATGCGTGGGCCACGGTTGCGGCGTGGCGGTGCTGATCGTGGTATACGGGAAGAAGTCGCGATCATCGACCTCGGGTCCTGCGCGACCGATCAGGTACGTGAACCGGACACCGCTGATGATGTGGCTGTTGCCGGTTGCGTACAACAGACCTACGAGCACCGCGACGATCCCGATGAGCCAGAAGAGGAACTTACGGAGGATGCGCATGTTGTCAGGACTTGTCGTGCAGATGGAGCGAAACTACCCGCCTGCGGATATTCGGCCGCTCCGAATTCGGATAGGTTCGCACAAATCTCTGTCAATGAGGAGGACGGTCTGCGGCTGCATTCTGGTGTTGGCGCTCTCCAGTGCCCTGGGGCAACAGGATTTCCTGGATCCCACCTTTCACGGAACGGGCATCCTGACGTACGGGAATTCCGCGTTTCATGAGGAGCGAGCGAACGCCGTTGTTGTCCAAGCGAACGGGAGCATCGTCGCCGGAGGACAAGACTTCAATGTCAATACGTGGACAGGTAGCTGGTTTGCTTTCAGGTGCACCGCTGACGGCGAACCGGACACCACCTTCGGCCCCAATGGCACAGGGTACGCGTTGTACGACTTCGACGGGCTGGGAGCGAATGACGGAACCATTTACGCTTTGGATGTGCAGGCAACCCAAACCAGCAATACGATCCTTGCGGCCGGTTTCGTGAATGCGGATGGCGCAGGGTGGAAATTCGTTGTGGTCCGCCTCCTGGGCGATGGCACACTTGATCCGACCTTTTCCGGGGACGGCATCGTGTTCATGGACCTCGGAACGGATAGTACCGAGCGCATAGCCACCTCGGTGAAAGGGTTGCCCGATGGCCGTATCATGGCTGCTGGGTTCGACAATGATTGGGGATTGTTGAGCGCAAGGCTTCTGGCCGACGGAACGCCGGATACCACTTATGCGCCCAATGGCCTTCTTGAACTGAACATTCCGGGTTTTGAATTCGGGGACGCTTGCACAATGATCAATGACAGTGGGGAGGTGTTCGCGATAGCAACCTCCAACGGTGGGATCGTGAAGCTCGACGCGAACGGCGATCTCGATGCATCCTTCGGCAACAACGGTATTTCCACGGAGCTGGCTTGGACCGTGACCATACCCAAAACGCTTGCGCAAAGACCGACCGGTGAGCTTGTCATTGGCTGCCTCGGTGCATATTCCATGATCGACCATCGAACACTTGTGGCGCAATTCACACCCTCCGGTCAGCTCGATACCACGTTCGGGTTCGGCGGTGTTTCGCTTCCGGCGCCGGGATCAACGTTGTGGGTGAACGACGTCGTTTTACTTCCCTCGGGAAGGGTGGCGGTGGGGTATCAGGGCGGGGTGGACTCATTGGAGTCGTACAATTTCCTTACGGCCATGTTCTCTGTCGATGGGATGGTGGATCCGCTATGGGGGATTGGAGGTGTGCTGCAGACGGACCTGGACACAACGGCGAACCCACCCTTCGGAAGCAACGACGCCATGTGGGGGCTGGCTTGCCAGCCGGACGGCAAGTTGGTCGGCACTGGACCTACGGCCTCAACCTCGGATAACATCGGCATCGTTCGCTACGCGCCAGAAACAACCCTCGGGGTGGCCCCTCTGTCATCGGAGAGCGCGTCGATGCTCGTGTTCCCGAACCCTTGCAAAGCCGGAGGAGTTCTGCACGTTAATATGGAGGCTACGAATGCCCGCGCCGCCTTTTTGAGAGATGCGTTGGGCCGCCTAGTTGCGACCTGGCAATTGCCCGCCGGATCTACTTCCACAAACATTCAGCTACCGGTCCACCTCGCCGGGGGCCACTACGTTTTTGAGATGAGGACGGAAGAGAGGTCGATGATCGCCCGGCTGATCATTGAGCCGTGACCAGTTCCACATCGAACAGATCCGCCAGTTCCAGTTTCAACCGCTGCTTCACGGCTTCAATGTCCACAAGCCCGCCGAGTTCCTTGGCCATGCAGGTAACACCCTTGTCCGCGATGCCGCAGGGAACGATGTTCTCGAAGTAGCTGAGGTCGGTGTTGACGTTGAACGCGAACCCGTGCATGGTTACCCAGCGGCTTGCGCGGATGCCGAAGGCACAAATTTTCCGGGCCTTTGCCGGGTCTGCGGCATCGAGCCACACACCGGTGAGCCCTTCGATACGTCCGCCTTTGATGCCGTAAACCTCCAAGGTGCCAATGACGGCTTCTTCGAGCGTGCGCAAAAACCGGTGGATATCGGTGAAGTGGTGATCGAGATCGAAGATGGGGTAGCCCACGATCTGCCCCGGCCCGTGGTAGGTGATGTCGCCCCCGCGATCAATGGGAAAGAACTGTACGCCCTTCTCACGTAACCCGTCTTCATTGAGCAAGAGGTGGCTTTGCTTCCCGCTTTTACCGAGCGTGTAAACGTGCGGATGCTCGCAGAAAAGCAAATGGTCTTCCGTCGCTAGCTGTTGCTCGGCGGACAGGTCGCGGTTCGCGACCTTCCGCTCAATGGTGGCTTGGAACAGGCGCGTCTGCAACTCCCACGCTTGGGCGTACGCAATCAAGCCGAGGTCTTGGAAGTGGACGGTACGCATGTGTTGGCCGCAGAGGCGCGGAGACGCCGAGAAATGCAGATCAGGGTTCGGATAGGCCATTCACCACGCGACGGACCCCCTTAGCCAGGATAGTCTCATTGAAATTGACCAAAAGGCCAAGCCGCGTATCTGTAAGCTTGAGGTAGCTCAGTAGTTGAGCAAAGTGGACATCGTGCAGTTCATCGACCGCCTTGATCTCCACGATGATCCGACGATCCACCCATAGATCCAAGCGAAAGCCCATGTCGAGCAATTCGCCCTTGTAATGCACCGGTACGGACTGTTGTTGCAGAAAAGGAATGCCCAGCGCCCGTAGTTCCTTGGCCAGACAATACTCGTATATGCTTTCCAGCAGGCCGGGCCCAAGCTCCCGATGCACTTCGATAGCGGCACCAATGATCGCTGCGGAAAGCTCATTGTGCGTCATGCTGTCCGTTCGTTGGCTTGGTCGCTTGCCCTTCTCTGCGCCTCGGCGCCTCTGCGGCAACACCCTCTCTACTTCACCTCCGCCAGCTTTCCCTTCAGCATGTTGATCACGGCGATCTCCGTGGGGTCAACGCCTTTTTTCTCCGCCCAGAAGAAGCTCACCCAATCGCCGAGGTTGATGAGGTACAGTTGGCGAGCGAACCCGGTGTCGCCCTTGCTCCACACGTCGTGGACGTGCGGGGTGTACTTCCTGAATATCTCCTTGTTGATCTCCATGCGCATCTGGCTGCGTCCATGGTCCTCCTTGTGGCGGAAGATCACCACCGCGATGCTCTTGTCGCCACCGGCCCAGCCCACAAGTTCATTGTGGTTCATTTCCGGGATCGCGTGGTGCCAGCACAGCTCTTTGCTGTTCTCGTTCACCTGCTGCCGGAAACGGGTGCTCACGGCTTCGGTGCAGGCTTCGCTGTAGATCACCAAGCGCTTGCCAAGGAGCTTTTCCGTCAACTCCATGGCGGCCTTCTTGATGTCCTCTTTGTCGTTCTCCAGCATCAGCGCTGCGGTTTTTATCGCGCCTTCGAAGCCATCGCCGATGATGCCGAAATGATGCAGGATGAAGAACTGCTGCACCATGGAATACGCAAGCATGGTGCGCGGCGGATTGCCGCCCGGTATCACGATATGGTCAAGCCCCTTCGCTTTGGCTATATCGAGCATGGTACCACCGCTGGTGATGCACACAACACGAGCGCCTTTCGCCAGTGCTTGCTCCATGGCAGCGAGGGTCTCTTCGGTATTGCCGCTATAGCTGCACGCGATCACCAAGCTCTTGTGGTTCACATAGCCCGGCAGGTAGTAGTTGTTGAAGACTTCGATCGGGCATTTGGCCTCCTTGTGGACCAATTGCGCCGCGATCCGGCCTCCGATCCCGCTACCGCCCAGACCTGTCACGACAACGTTGCCGTACGGCCCACCGGGCGCTTTCAACTGGGCTTTCCGCCCGATCTCCAATGCCTCCTTCAGTTGCCGTGGGAATCCGTCGATGAGCTGCTGCATAGCGTATGAACCAAAATGGTGATTGAACGGTGCGAAAATAGAAGCGTGCAACGCGGATCCCACCCGATCTGTTGCGGTCCGTCCACAGCCGGGCCGGATAACTTCGCCGCTCTTTTCCCGGAACCATGTCCGAACAACACAGTGACCAGGAGCTGGTACGCCGCGAGGCGCTGCAAAAGCTCCGTGCCCTAGGCATCGAACCTTTCCCTGCTGCGGAATACCCCGTTTCGCATACGGCCAAGCAGGTGAAGGAGTTGTTCAGGGACGGCGAACAACTCGATGTTGTGCTGGCAGGTCGGATCACCAGCGTTCGCATTATGGGCAAGGCCTCGTTCGCCGTGTTGCGCGACCACACGGGCGATCAGCAGATCTACGTGAACCGCGACGAGATCGCCCCGGGCGAGGACAAGACGCTCTACAACGAAGTGTTCAAGAAGCTGCTCCACTTGGGCGACTTCATCGGCGTGAAGGGCCACATGTTCCGCACGCAGACCGGCGAGATCACGGTGCATGTGAAAGGGCTCGACGTTCTGGCCAAGTCGCTGCGACCACTTCCGGTTGTAAAGACCGATGATGCGGGGAATGTGCACGACGCCTTCACTGATCCGGAGCAGCGTTACCGCATGCGGTACGTGGACCTGAACGTGAACCCCGGTGTGAAGGAGACCTTCTTGAAACGTTCGCGGATCATCAGTGCCATGCGCGCCCATATGGACGAGGCTGGGTATCACGAAGTGGATACACCCGTGTTGCAACCGATCCCCGGCGGTGCGGCTGCACGACCGTTCACCACGCACCACAATGCGTTGGACATGCCGCTCTACCTGCGCATCGCCAACGAGCTCTACTTGAAGCGCCTCATCGTGGGCGGTTTCGAAGGCGTGTTCGAGTTCAGCCGCAACTTCCGCAACGAGGGCATGGACCGCACGCACAACCCGGAGTTCACCATCATGGAACTCTACGTCGCGTTCAAGGACTACCGTTGGATGATGAACTTCATGGAGGGCATGTTGGAGCGTGTGTGCATTGCCGCCAATGGCGCCTCCACTGCGACCTTCCAAGGGAACGCACTGGAATTCAAAGCCCCGTTCAAGCGCATCACAATGTGCGGTTCGATCAAGGAGAAGACCGGCGCCGATGTGTTGGAGATGGACGAGGCGGCATTGCGTTCGTTGTGCGCGCAGCACCACATCCATGTGGAGGCGAGCATGGGCAAGGGCAAGCTCATCGACGAGTTGTTCAGCGCGCTGGTACAACCCGAGCTGATCCAGCCCACGTTCGTCTGCGACTTCCCGGTGGAGATGAGCCCGCTGTGCAAGAAGCACCGCGAAGACCCGCGCCTCACGGAACGCTTCGAGCTTTTCGTGAACGGCTTCGAACTGGCCAATGCATACAGCGAACTGAACGATCCGATCGATCAGCGCGAACGCTTCGAGGAGCAGTTGAAGTTGCAAGCGCGCGGCGACGACGAGGCCATGTTCATCGACCAGGATTTCTTACGCGCCTTGGAGTACGGCATGCCACCTACTTCCGGCGTGGGCATCGGCGTGGATCGTTTGGTGATGTTGATGACGGACAATCCCGCGATCCAGGAAGTGTTGCTGTTCCCGCAGATGCGGCCGGAGAAAAGCTGATGCACAACTTCGACTTGTAAATGAGCAAAGTGCTGGAGCCGCTTCTTGTGCTCACGCCAAGACCATGGAAGTGGTTGCGCGTCCTTTTGGTTTGTGCGTTTTTCACCGCGGGCGGTGCCTGGATACTTCAACGGGAGAACGATGGCTTTGACCGTGTCATGGCATGGGGCTGTGTCGTCCTCTTCGGCCTTGGGACCTTGTTGGCTGTACTACAGTTGCTGCCCACCAAGAACC
>JBDTSG010000028.1:0-40692 GCA_039931265.1 Flavobacteriales bacterium | reverse complement strand
CCATCGACGCCGGGATCCGGTGGTGTGTTGACCGTAACGGTTACAGTGGCGTCTTCACTTGGGCACGGTGCAACACCAGCAACGGTGTAGGTGTACGCACCAGCGCTCATGTTGGCGGGATCCAGCATGCCACCGATCACGGGGCTTGGTCCGCTCCACACGCCGCCAGCATCGGGCGTTCCGCCGAGTTGCGCAAAGAGCGATACCGCAGTGCTCGAGGTGCAGAGCGTGATGTTGCCATCGACGCCGGGATCCGGTGGTGTGTTGATCGTAACGGTTACGGTGGCCGATGCATTCGGACAAGGAGCAACACCCAGCATCGTGTAGGTGTACACCCCGGGAGGATCGCTGCTGGGATCCAGTGTTCCGCTGAACGCACCACCTGGACCTGTCCACATGCCACCTGCATCAGGAGTGCCGCCGAGCGAACCGAAAAGGCCGACAGGAGCCGCACTGGAACAAAGGGTGATACTGCCATTCGTCCCGGCATCCACCGGCGTTCCGACGGTTACGGTGATGTCACTCGTGCCGGGACAGCTTGCATACCCATCCTGATAGATCGTAACCGTGTATGTGGTGGTGGCACTGATCGTGGCCAGAGGGTTCGCAATGTTCGGATCGCTCAAACCGGCCGCTGGCGCCCAGCTGTAAATGACAGCACCCGTCCCCGGTACACAGTCGGCAACGCCGTTGAAGGTTACGCCGTTCGGGAATGGTGGATTATCCGTGAACACCGCAACACCGTTCGCATCCGATAGCACGTAGCTATGCTCGTTGTTGAACAGCAGGCTGGGCTGGTAGCTGATCTGGATGCTTTGTCCATCCACCACAGGGATGTTGTAGGAGATGTCCGTGCCATTGCCTAAACCGTACACGGTGGACACGCCGTTCACAGTGACCGTCACGGTCGCACCATCCCAACCATCACCGAACGTGTCGAACAAGTCGAGGGTATAGACGCATGGTTCCGGCGGGATCAGTCCACTCGCAATGGCGTTCAGCTGCACTGGTCCTGGAGCGCATATCACCACATCCGCACCGGCATCCACTTGCGGACCCGGGACGATGGTCACGCTGATGGTCGTGTCGTAAGTGCAACCGAAGTTGTCCACCGCGTGGTAGACATAATTGAAGGTTCCGACGGAAGCGGGCGTCACACAGATCTGGTCGCAATCGCCGCTACTGCTGGTGATGTTCGGTCCGGTCCACCAAGTGCTGTCGCAAGCATTGCCGTACACAGGTGTGAACACGGTGAGGCTGTTGTACAGCGATGGGTCGAAATCGAGCGTGAACCCGCACAGGAAGCCATTGTCCAAACCCCACAGGTCGCAGATCTCCAATGTCCAAGTGCCGTTAAGCGCGCTCCCGAGCAGGCCTGTCAAAGGCTGGACGCTCTCGTATGTGCCTGCTGGCAGGGTTGTCCCTGCGTTGGCGGCCATGGTCCCGTTCGTCGCGTTCGCATCGATGCAGTATGTCCAGCAGGTTCCCGGGTTCGGGCTCGCTTCATCATTGTCATCCGGAATGCCGAGGTAGGTACCGGCGCCACCTTGCTGGTGCAGTATCACGGTTTCCCCGGTAGGGCTGATGATGGAGATCACCAGGTCGCCGAGGAAGGAGTGCTCGATATCAAAGCAGATGGCATTCAGGTCGGCGATGTTGTTCAACGTTGCGCCCGGAGGGAACTGCGTGAAGAGCAACTCGCTTGTGAAACATGATCCAACGTCGTCCGGCAGCAGGATGCCATTGCCGTAGTTGGCGTCCGGCAGGGCGCTCCACGTTACAGGGTTCACCGTTCCATCCAGGCAAAGTGTTTCCCCGAGGCAGCCGGTTTGATCGCCGCCCGTGCCGGAGAAAGTCGGTTCGGTTCCCACGAGTACCTGCAGATCCACCCGGTTCGTACTGGCGCAACCGTTATTGTCCTGCAAATACAACTGCACCATGTACTCCCCGGGGTCCGCGAAGGCATGGCTCGCAAGTGGCCATGTATTGCTCGTGCTGCCATCGTCGAAATCCCAAGTGTATTGCGCTAGGCTGAAGCCGGGTGCAGCGAAGGATCCACTCCCGTTGAAGGCGACCGCTTCGCCGATGCACACCATCGCGGGTGCGCCACCCGAAATGGTCGCCACGGCGGTCGGGCGCGCGCAAGGTGTGGTGCACGAGATACTTCCGGCGAAGATCCCGAGACCGGTATTGTTACTGTGCCAAACGAATGTGAGGCAGCCTGTGATGTTGCCGGTGCTCGCGCTGATAACTTGGCCCTGCAAAGCACTCCCGGTCCAATTGCCGATCAGCGGGGCCCCGATGTTGTCGCCGTCGTAGATCGACATGTTATCGATCGGTGCGGCTCCTCCGACAGCGAAGTTGGCAGTGATGAAGTCGACCGATATCGCGTCGCCGGGATTGTCCGGGCAAATGGTGTAGGTGTAATCCTCGTTGTTCCCGTAGCCAACACCGCCTTGGCCACCGCTATCCAAAAAGGCCCCGACGCAAGTGTTCACCTGGCCATTGAAAATGGGGAAGGGCTGCCCGAGCGCAGCAGCGCCAGCGAAGAGGAAAAGGACCGGAAGAACGTGCCGTAGTGTTCCGATCAAAGGAGAGGGGGACAGGGGTGAAGCACCGGAAATGTATCCGGGCACACCACACGTTCTTCACCGGTTCTCCACTATTTGACAAGCACCCATGGTGCATCGACGAACGCACTCAATGCCCAACTGGAGGTGCTCCTCACGCAGCGCTTCACTTCAGCACCGCAACGTGCCCGGTGAACTCCCTTTTCGTTTTGAAGGTGGCGCTCCGCGCATGCAGCTTCCACGGGTAGATGCCGTCCTGCACTGCGAGCCCCCCGGCGTTCAAGTAACCGCCATTCCAACTTTCGGTGGGGCTGGTGGTTTTGAAGATCACTTCACCCCAACGATCGAACACGAGCAGTTCGAAGTCTTCGGTGTCGATGTCGGTACCGCCCACGAAGAACCCATCGTTGGTGCCGTCCCCATCGGGCGTAAAGGCATTCGGCACCCAAATGGCGAAGTCGTCGTTGATGATGATCTGCTGCACCAATGTGTCCACGCATCCGAGTTCGTTGGTAACGATCAGTTCCACATCGTATACGCCGCCTTCGTCGTTCGGGAACTGGAATGCCGTGTCCACCGAAGTGCTGGATCCGAGCCCGTCAAAATCCCACAGAACGGAATCGTAGTACTGCGATTGGTTGTCGAAGACGACCAGCGGATCGTTCACGGTGGTGGGTTGGGGTGCCCAGAGGAAACCTGCCTCCGGCTGCGGAAGCACGTGGATGAAGGCGGGTAGGAGCGAATCGCTCTCGCAGCCGTTCGGCCACGCGACTTCCACCGTTACATCATAGAAACCACCGGTGCCGTACGTGTGCGACGCACTATCGTCCTCGACGGTGAACGAACCGTCGCCATAAGTCCAAGTAACTATCGCTTGGCCGGTGGTGTCTTGGATCTCGAAGCTGACCGCGAAGGGCTCGCAACCGAACACGGTATCGGCACCGATGATGAGTTCAGGCACCGGGGTGATGATGGCCAAAACGCACTGCACGACGGCTGGGGTTTCGCAAGCATCGGTGAGGGTAACACAAACGGTGCCCGTGCTGTTCAATGTGACGTTCGCGCTATCGCCCAATTGGGTGCCTTGTGTCCACAAGTAGCTGTACGGAGCATTTCCGCCGCTCGCGTTCAAGGCGTTCAACCCGATAGCAACTCCCGCACAGCTGTACACCGTGTCGACCAAGTCGAACTGAAGCGAATCGAGCACATCCACGGTGATCTGCAGCGTATCGGTATGGCAGCCGTTCGCATCGGTCCCGAACACGTTGTAGGTGGTTGCGATCGCCGGATCCACGTTGTGGGGGCCGTTTCCGGCCAGACCCTGGTCCCAGGTGAAGGTGAAGCCCCCGGCGCCACCGTTCGCCTGTGCGCTCAAAGCCGCAACGCCATCCAAACAGATCAGGGTGTCGTTGCTGACGCCGATGTTCACGGGTGTCGGCTCGCTGATCGTTGCGCTCAGGGTATCGCTGCAGCCGCTGCCGTTGATGCCTTCATAAATGATCACGGTATAGGTACCGGCCGCACCGGTGAACGTATCGCCCGTACTTGCCAATGTGGTTTGCACGTTCGTGCCACCGCCATCCGTCCATTCATAATCCCAAGGGCCACCGTTGCCGGTTGTGGTCACTTCAATGCTGCCATCATCCAAGCCGTTGCAACTCGCGCTCACGACCAAGCTGTCGTTGTCGAGACTGGTAAGCGCTTGGCCAACTGTGACCGGTTCAACAACTGAGCAGCCGGTGGCATCAGTGACCGTAAGCGTGTAATTGCTGGGCGGCACGGCGAAGAAGTTCCCGTTGTTCACTTGCTGTGTTCCGCTCAGGTCGAACGTGATCGGCGAATTGCCCCCGATGGCGGTGGCCAGTACCTGCCCGTCGGCCCCACCACACCCGGCTGCAACGATCTGCACGGTCACATCCAGTACACTGTCCAAGGTGAAGGTGATGGTGCCGGTGTTACCGATGTTGCCGCACAGGTCTTCCACATCATTTACCAATTCCAATGTGAAGGTGCCCGCGCCCAGCGCAGGGTTCACATCGAGAACAAAGAGGTTGTCCTGGTTGCCACCGTTGTTGCAGTTGGTGCTGTTCGCCGCAGTGATCGCGTATGGGCCGCCGGGTCCGGTGATCGTAAGGTCCGAGGTCTGCACGCTGCTGCACAGAACGAACTCACTGAAAAGGAGATCGATCGTTGTGTGCGCGCAGTTCACCGCCAACACGGTATCAATAGTGGGCGGGCTCAGGTCGAAGATGCTCGCCGTGGAGCCACCGATCCCGAAGTCGACGGTGTATCCGTTCGGGCTTTGGCTCCAGTTGCTCACGTATAGCGTGAGCGTTTGCCCAACCACGACCGGTATGCATGGGTTGTTCTGCATACCGGCAAGTCCATTGGCCCCCGTAACACCCGGAAGCCCGCTGAAGTTGCAGCTGATCTCCATCCCGGGAGTGGTGAAGATGTCGGCGCAACTATTGTTCGTCAGGTCGAACACAGCCCAGTCGTAGTCGTCGCTCAGGTCATTGGGAGTAATGGAGAAGCACACGTTACCGGCGTTCTGAACCGTGAACGTGTACCACTGTCCGTCCACCTCACCGCCACCAAGGCAGGAGTTGTTCGGGTCTATCTCGTCCGGATAGTTGCCTTCACCAACGGGGCTGTTCAACTCTTGGTAGACGCTCTGGCAAACCGGTATGGAGCCAAAGCAGTCCTGCGTGGTTGGTGGCGGTAGGGCACCGGGCGCACTGATGGCCAGATCGTAACTCGGATGGCAGCTCGGCGCAGGCCAACTGTCCACCATCAGGTAGTAGGTGGTGCCGGCTACCACCGAGGCTTGCAGCGTCTGGTTGCCGCCCGCACTGAAAGCTTGTCCCATGCAATTGCCGCCGGTACCCGGGCAACCATCATAGAGGAACATGCCCACGTAGCTCGACCCGCTGGTAAGGTCAACCGTGATCAACCCTGATGTTGTCGGCGTGAAGGCATACAGTTGGTCCTCGCCGCCCATATACAAGGCCGATCCGCAGATAGTGGCATTGCCGCTATCGTAGTCGTTGCCACTGCCGCAATTGGTAAGCCCGGTCGCACTGAAGGGTAACGTAAGGGGGGCAAGCAGGGCGCTTGCACAGTCGGACCCGCCTTGGGCCTGGACAACTTGAGCGATGAGGAGCGGTACGGCGAGGAGTAGGGATCTTTGCATGGACCGCAGAATCGTTTCGGACAGAGGCGGCTAAGTTCAGGCGATTGACGGAGCGGAGCGTCCTTCCGGCGCTCCGATCTTCCCCTTTTTCTTGTTGACTGCGGGAGGCCTGAACGAAGAACGCCCCCCTGAAAGGGAGGCGTTCCATCAAAGTCCAGCAGGTTCATCGCACGAGGACCACATGCCCGTTGTAGGTCTCGTTGCCGAGATCCACTACCCAGAGGTACTGTCCGGTCGGCAAAAGGTCCTTGCCGAGGTTGTTCACGCTACCGTCCCATGGCATGGTGGCATCGGTGGTGCGGAAAAGAAGACCGCCTTTAGCGTCGTAGACCAAGAAAGTGAACTTCTGCTCCATTGTCCGCAATGCCTCCGGAATGAAACGGTCCAGTGTTCCATCGCCATTGGGGCTGAAGCTCGGGGGGGCCATCAAGTTGTAATCCTCGGTTATGATGAGGTCCTTCTTGGAACGGTCGACGCAGCCCTTCTCGTTGGTAACGGTCAGTTCCACGGGGTACGTACCACGTTTCTTGAAGAGGTGGTCCGGGTGTGCCTCGCTGCTGGTATTGCCATCGCCGAAATCCCAGTGGTAGGTGGCCCCGCTGTGGCTCTTGTTCTCGAAGTGCATGGTAGGCAGGTTGTCGCTGCCGGTGCGCTTCATAGGCGTGAACGAAGCGTCCGGTGCTTCGTAGATCACGATGTTGTCACTTGCGTCTTTGTTGTTGATCGCACCACCCGTGGTGTTGCTCAAAGACAGGATCACTTTGTAAGTGCCGCTCTTGGTATAGGTATGATCCGGGGTGCTCTTGTTGCTGAAGCTGCCATCGCCGAAGTTCCAAAGGAAGATGCCGCCATCAGGGGCGGCGCCCGCTGCGAACTCGACCGTTGTGCCCGGGCATCCTTCGTTCATGCTTGGCTCAATGGTCAGGGAGGACTTCTCCGTGGTGCGGTTCTTCTCCCGGGCCTCGACCTGTGCCCAAATGGCATCGGTGCTCTTTTTCACGATCACCCGCTGCTGTTTCGGCTCTTCAATGTTGGCCACGGGTTCATCGCTCACATTCTTCTTTTCCACAATAGGCTGAACAGGGGCTTCCTTCGTCTTGTCCTGCTCATTGAGCGCAATAGCGGTGGGTTCGGTGTTCTTCTGTGGGGTGGGTTCCGTTCGTGCCACCAGTTCGACGGGCGTGGTCTTGACCGATGCCGGCATATCGGCAGCGCTGCGCATGCTCAACAAGTAAACACCACCGGCAACCGTTACGCCAGCAGCTACCAAAGCGGCATAGAAACCGCCGCCTTTCAGCCAGCCCATGCGCTCTTTGCCATCGAGCGCTTGCTCCAATCGGGACCAATCGGCGGAGTTGTAAGGAACCTCGAAATTGTCCAAGGCATCCTTCACCGTTCGTTCGAATCCGTCCATCTGCTTCATAGTCTAGGGGAGCTTGTGCTCCTTTTTAAGGATCTTCTTCAGGTTGTTCTTCGCCTTCGCGAAGTTGCTCTTCGAGGTGCCCACATTGATGCCTAACGCATCGGCGATCTCCTTGTGGGTCATCTCCTCGAAAACGTACAGGTTGAATACCGTGCGGTAGGCAGGTGTCAACTTCTGCATGGCATTGATCACGTCGGCCGGCTTCACATCCATCTCCTCCTCCGGCCCATCGTCTGCGATCGTGTCCTCCTCATCGATGTTGCTGAAATCCTCGATGCTGCGTTCTTCACCCAGCAAGAGGTAGGCGTTCTTGGTCCGGCGGAAGTGGTCGATGGCCGTGTTCACCATTATCCGGCGGATCCATCCTTCGAAGCTTCCGGCACGGTTGAACTTGTCCACGCTGCGGAAAACTTTGATGAACGCTTCCTGCAGAATGTCCTTCGCTTGGTCGGTGTTCTTGGTGTAACGCAGGCAGACCGCCATCATCTTGCCATAGAACAACTCATACACCCGCTGTTGGCTGCGGCGTTCTTGGGCAATGCACCCGTCCACCAATGCCGCATACGCGGGTTCGAGCGTCTCCGTCCCTGTCCACACGGGACGCAGACGGGCGAGAGGGGTTCCGGTTGCCGTACCGACTTCCATTGGGGCGTTCCTGACCGCGGTAAAAGTAGCCATTCAACCCCAAGACGCGGCCTGTTGAAAAGGGATGCCTGACAGCCTCTTGTTCGTTACGGTCCGTTGATAAGTTTGCCCACCGAAGTACGGAAGTCGCGGTGCCCTTGGGGCCTGTGGTATTGGTTTCCGGCCTTCGGAAGGACAGCAACAACGATCAACAGGACAATCCGGAATACGATGAAGGTAACAGTGGTAGGTGCCGGCAATGTGGGGGCAACATGCGCCGAAGTGGTGGCCCGTTGGGAACTGGCCAATGAGGTGGTGGTTCTGGACATCAAGGAGAATTTCGCCGAGGGCAAGGCCTTGGACATTTGGCAGACAGCGCCGTTGCACTTGTTCGATAGCCGTGTGATCGGGTCCACGAACGATTACACCAAAACCGCCAACAGCGATGTGGTCGTGATCACCAGTGGCCTGCCGCGCAAGCCCGGCATGAGCCGCGATGACCTTATCGCGACCAATGCCGCGATCGTGAAGAGTGTCACCGAGAACGTGGTGAAGCACAGCCCGAACGCGATCATCATCGTGGTGAGCAACCCGCTGGACGTGATGACCTATTGCGCCTTCATCAACAGCAAGTTCCCTGCGAACCGTGTGTTCGGCATGGCGGGTATTCTTGATACGGCGCGTTATCGTGCCTTCCTCGCTACTGAATTGAACGTGAGCCCGAAGGATATCCAAGCCGTGCTGATGGGCGGCCACGGGGATAGCATGGTACCCTTGCCACGCTACACCACCGTTGGCGGTATCCCGGTAACGGAGTTGATCGCCAAGGACAAGTTGGATGCGATCGTTGACCGCACCAAGAAGGGTGGGGGTGAGATCGTAAACCTGCTGGGTACCTCTGCTTGGTATGCCCCGGGGACAGCCGCCGCGCAAATGGTTGAGGCCGTGGTGCGCGACCAGAAACGTGTATTCCCCTGCTGCGTTTGGCTGCAAGGCGAATACGGGTTGAAGGACATCTACATGGGTGCGCCGGTTGTTCTGGGCCGCAAGGGCGTTGAGCGCATCATTGAGTTGAAACTGAACAAGGAGGAGCAAGCACTTTGCGATGCCAGCGCCAAAGCCGTGAAGGAGGTGATGGATGTTCTGGACAAAATGAACGTGCCAGCCTAGTTCCCTTCCGGAAGAAGGAGAGCATGGATAATGCAAAGGCGCCCTTCAAGGCGCCTTTGCGGTTTCAGGCCGGTATCAGAACGACGGACATGCAACGGTCCGCAATTTCTGCACTTGCACCTGCCGGTTCTTCGGGTACCTGATCGCGAACGACAACGTGTAGTTGTGGCTCTCGCCTGGTTGTAGTTGGGCGAGCCATTCCACCAGACCTTCTTTTTCTTCCACGCGAGCGCCGCTCGTCTCCAGCACGTCCACTTTGATCTCCGTGTCCTGGCTCACGGGTACCTGGTCCTGGATATTGAGGGTGATCGGCGCAACGCCATTGTTCTTCACGGTGATCTCGAAGGTCATCGTCTCCTTTCGTTCGCTGCCGATCAACTTCTTGCTGGTTTTGTCTTCAACCATCTTCCGCATCATCTGCACGTTGTTGTCCCGGCCCAGGCTCAAGTCAAGTGTGTCGTCGGTACTGGCGGTGCTGATGTGCGAGGCCCCGACGTATGCATCGCCATAGTAGACATTGGCTTTGCCGTCCACCAAATTCAGTTTCTCCCAGCCGGTCACACGTGCGAGCAGGAAAGCATCGCGATCCAGTTTCGGCACGGCTACGTACCCGTAGGTGGCAGGTACCGTGTATTCTGCAATGTCCACCAAGTAGGGCTTCGCATCGCTGGGCACGTCATAGGGCCGAGCGATCGGGAATTCGGCAGTCACCTCCGCGACAGCGACCATGGAATAGGATTGGGTCGTATCAGCTTGTATCAACCGCGGACGACGCTGCCCTGAATAGTCCTCGTCACCATCGTATTCATCTTCGCTGAAGACATTCTTCTTGCCTTTGAATTCCTTCAGTTGTTTGTCGTAACCGGAGATGGCATCCCTTCCCAATTCCCAACGCGACAGTTGCGGCTTGCTGGCCCCCAACGATGGATCGGCCGTGCTCAACGTGAGTTTCACATTGCTCCAATCGATGCCCGTGTTGTTGTATACCTGGGCCTTGTAACGAAGTGTTACGGGTGCCGTGATGTCTTTCGCCACCAGATCGTAGATCGGTGCCCAGCCAGTGTTCCCCACCAAGTAGCGGAGATCCACGGTTGCTTTCTGCGCGCGTTCGCTCAATACCATGATCGTAACGTCCATGCGATTCGGGTCGTGACGGTAGTTGAGTTCCGCAAGCTGGCGCTCGGCGCGAGCTATCCGTTCACCCAGCTCAGCGTGTTCCTTTTCCAACTTGCTTATCGTGCGGTTCACGTGCAAAGTGCGTTCGCGGAAGAAGTCCGCCGCTTTGGCCAAGGCCTCTGCGGAGACGATCACACCGCTACCGCCGATGTCGTGGTTACGCACGAGCATTTCCTTCTCCGTATTACTCGCGGCAATGCGGTCTTGCACGTCCGCATGCTTTTCGCGCAAGAGCACCAAGCTGTCCTGCAGGCGCGTGATGCGCGGTTCCAGCGCACCGGGGTCAAGGAAGTTGCTCGCCGTGTTGACGGAGAGGATCTCAAGTGCCCCCTTGATCGTGGCTTGCACGCTGGGTACGAACGTATGCGGGGAAAGTCCCTGCACGAGGATCGTATTGCGGCCGGCAACCAGTTCCACCTCTTTGCCCGTGCGCACCTCGCCGCCGTTCAGGTAAATGGTAATGCTGGAGACGCCCGGGTCGAAGGCAATGCGGTGATCTTTCTGCGCTACGCCGCTGGTCGCGATGAGAAGTGCGCTGAAGGAGAGAAGAAGGTTGTGCATGGTTCGGGACTTGGAACAGCAAAACGCGGATGACCTGATCGCGTTGTGCAACGTTCCGAAAGTAGAAGGGACTTCTCCAAGGTCGTGCGTTGAATGACGAAGGCGACCGGGAGGTCGCCTTCGTCATTCTCATCGTATCGCTGGTGCAGCGCTCAGCGCCTTACTACCAATCGCTGCGTACTGCGGGCAGAGTCGTTGCTCACCTCCACGACATATACACCGTTGCCCAGGGTTTCCGTTTCCATCACTTGATGCTGTGCGGTCAAAGGAATGCGCAGTACTTCCTGACCCAGCGCGTTCAGGACCCTCACCTGCATATCCGCACGCCACTGAGCGCCCATGCTGATCGTGACCTGCGTGCTTGCAGGGTTCGGGACCAAGGCGAAGCTGGCTTCAGTGGAAATGGCGGAAACGCTTTGAATGAAATCGTTGAGGTAGAAGTTCAGGCCACCACGGTAGTTGCCCACGACCGCATCCAGATCACCATCGGTATTGAAGTCGTACAGCGCAATGCTGCTGCGCTTGCCGGGACGGATGTCTTGGAACGTACTATCGATCAGTGTGAACGTGCCCGGCAGATTGCCATCGATATTGCCGTATTGGTGGATCCAGCCGCTCTCGCTTCCGATCACGAGTTCGCGCTGGCCCAGATCGTTGAGGTACACGAAAGGCACGGCATAGCCTGTTACGTTCCACCATTCCGCAACATCCAACCCTCCGAGGGTATCGTTCACCAAAGTCCATGCTGGTGCCGTAGTGGTGCCGGTGTTTTGGTAGTAGTTCAAGTTGCCGTTGCGCTCACCCACGGTAAGGTCGAGCAAGCCGTCCCCGTTCATGTCGAACAGTACCGGCGTGGCGAACTGTCCTACATCCATGGTCACATTGCCTGCATCCACGATATTGGGCATGGTCAATTGGAAATCGGCCACCAGCCCGGTGCTGATGTTGGTGAAGTAGTGCATACGCCCTTGCAGGTCACCTATGATGAGGTCCTTGTCCCCATCCCCGTCCAAGTCGCCAAGGGCAGGGTGCATGGCCATGCCGATACCGCTTGTGCTGAGGTTCTCATAATCGCGCTGTACCAAGGTGAATTCCGGTTGAGTTGCCGTGCCCGTGTTCTCGAACAGCGCCAGTTTGCAGGGGTAGTTCCCACCCGCGGCGAAATAGCCGTAGTCGGCCACCAACAGATCCATCAGCCCATCGCCATTGTGGTCGAACAGCACGGGGTATGCGCCTTCGCCCATGTCGATCATGTCGTCCTGGAAAAGATCGTTCTGCTGGAAGTCGAATACCGGCGCGGAGTCGGTCCCTACGTTCAAGTAGTACCATACGCTGGTGAAGTTCTCGCTCAGCGATCCTGCATTGGGGCTGGCGATCAGGTCGCGTTTGCCGTCGTTGTTCACATCTACGTAGAAAGCCCCCGGGAAGATCTCGCAGTTGTAGGACACGTCGTAGCTGGGGAAGAAGTCGTCCTGCGCGCTCATGTGGTTGTTCGTTGGCGAGCCGTCGTTCGACAAGGCCACCAAATAGGGGAAGCTGATATCGCCGAGAATGAGGTCCATCGTTTCGTCCGAGTTCAGGTCCAGTGCGCATATCGTACTCCCCGCGTGCGCACGATCCTCCAAGCGCTCCAGTGGTGTCATGTTGTTCAGGTCGAGGGTGATCTGTTCCACGCCATTGCCGAACTCGGGGTTGGGCAAGTTGTTGGAGCAGCTATCATCCAAGTTGATGGCGTTCGTGTTGAAGTTCTCGCTGAAGTAGCCGAAGCAACGGTTGGCGATCTCGAAAACGAGGCTGTCGCATGTGCCGTACGTTTCCATGCTCAGGTTCTTGTGGTACTCCACGTAAGCGCCGAAAATGGAGAAGCTGAGGATGTCCAGATCCTGGTCCCCATCAATGTCCGCGATGGCGGGAAGGTCCACCGGGGTTATGTAGAGGTTGGTATAGGTCGGTACGTAGTTCGTGTACACAAGCGCGCTCACCAGCACGAAGGCCGGGTTACCCGGGGTGCTCACGTTCTTGAATACCCGTGCACCTCCGAGCGCGTAGGTGAAAATGTCGGCCTTGCCGTCGCAGTTGTAGTCACGTGCCAATGCCCAATCGTGCAGTTCATTGAATGGATAAACATGATCCCACTGCTGCGTATGGGTGTAGTCCACGGTATTCGGTGTTCCGCCGTTCATCAGGGTCACCACCTTGTCCCCGCTACGATCGAAAATGAAAAGGTCCTCGTCGCCATCCATATCGATGTCCATAGGGCTCACTTGACAGAAGTTGAGGCCCCCGCCCCAAGCCATGCTGAACGCGTTGCCGTTCTCAGTTACCGGCACGCTGCCATCCGGCACGAGGTCGAACTGGGCTTGCAGGGCCGCGGAAGTCGCAAGGGAAAGCAGCAGAGCGGTCGTGGTTCTCATGGTGATAGCATGGACGGGTTGGGCGGAGGGATCGTTGCCTGTTACGGCGCGGGGTCAAAGCTATGTTCCAGAGGATAGGGGGTACTGGTCTTGACATGGTGTATAACCCTTGATCCACAAGGTCTCCACCGCATCCACACGTTTCTATATTTGCGCCCCATTTTACGAATCCCCTATCGGTCATGCAGAACAGAGGAGCGCTATGGATCTTTACGATCCTGTTGGCGCTGGCGTGCTTGTGGCAATTGAGTTTCTCGTGGTTCACAGGCCGCGTGGAGGACAAGGCGAAGACGGAAACCGCTATCGGTACTTTCCTCTGGGATAGTGCTGTTGCTGAGTTGCAGGCCGAAGGCCCGGTCGATACAACGTCGCTGTTGCTCCAGTTGGAGAACCAGTACATCCGTAACCACGCAAGCGAAGTGGTTTACCCTGTTATGGGCTTCACCTATGCCCAGTGCAAGGAGAAAGAGATGAACCTGGGTCTCGACTTGCGTGGCGGTATGGCCGTTACGCTGGAGGTGAGCATACCTGAGTTGGTGGTGGCACTGAGCGATAACAGCGACGATGCGGCATTCAATACGGCCATCGCCGAAGCGCGCAAGGCGCAAACAAGGAGCAGTGATGACTTCATCACGCTTTTCGATGCCGCCTACAAAAAGGCAGACCCCAATGGTCGCCTTTCAGCCATCTTCAGCAATCCCGATAACGCCACGATCTTCGACCAGAACGCCGACAATGGGGCGGTGATCACCGCGCTCCGCGTACAGGCCAAGGCTGCTGTCGACAACACCGAACGGATCCTCCGCACCCGCATCGACAAATTCGGGGTTAGCCAGCCCAGCATCCAGAAGCAGCAGTTCAGCGGCCGTATTCAGATCGAGCTGCCCGGGGTAAAGGATAAAGAGCGCGTGCGCAAAGTGCTCCAGAGCACGGCCAATCTGCAGTTCTGGGAGACCTACGACAACGTGGACGTTTGGCCGATGCTGAACGAGGCCAACTCAAAGCTCGGGGCGTTGCTGCATCCGGAATTGCTCTCGGATAGTGCCAAAGCTGACACGCTCGCGATGGACACTACCGTGCGCGATACCAATGCATTGGCCACGACGCCGACACTGACAAAGGCCGATAGCGACAGCATTGCCGCGTTGGCAGCCGCGCCTGAAGCCCTGTTGGCCGATAGCGACTCAGCAGTTGCCGCCACCGACGGTGAAGCGGACAGCGAACAAGCCCGTAAGGCCCGCTTGCTGAACCCGATCTTCTCGCTCATGCGTCCGAGCGTGGATCAGGAAGGCACCCAACTTATCCGTGGATGCGTGGTGGGTACGGCGCGCATTGCCGATACCGCCAAGGTGAACTATTACTTCCGCCACGAACTGGTGAAACGCACCCTCCCGAAGGACTTGATGCTGGCTTGGAGCTCCAAGCCATACGAGGGTTCGGACATTCTGCAGCTCAACGCGCTCAAGTTGACCGTGGATGGCAAGCCCCGTGTGGACGGCAGTGTGATCACCAATGCCTACCAGGATTTCGACAACACCGGTGGCGTGATCGTCAGCATGCGCATGAACAGCGAAGGTGCCGAGGACTGGCGCCGCATGACCGGCGAGAACGTGCAGAAGCAGGTTGCGGTCGTGCTCGATGGCCTTGTTTACAGTGCCCCGAACGTTACTCAAGAGATCGCAGGTGGTAGCAGCCAGATCACCATGGGCGGTGGGGACATACAGAAGAACATTACTGAGGCGACCGATCTTTCCACCATCTTGAAGGCTGGTGCATTGCCAGCTCCGGCGCGCATCATTGACGAGACAGTGGTAGGTGCTTCCATTGGGGAGGACAACGTGAACGGCGGTCTTTGGAGCTTCGCCATTTCGTTGATCGTTGTGCTCATCGTCATGGTGCTCTACTACGCCCGTGCCGGTTGGGTCGCTGATATCGCCCTCCTGTGCAACGTCTTCTTCCTGCTCGGTACCATGGCCAGTGTTGGCGCCACGCTCACACTTCCCGGTATCGCCGGTATCGTGCTTACAGTAGGCATGGCGGTGGATGCGAACGTGCTTATCAACGAGCGTATCCGCGAGGAGCTCAGAGCGGGTAAAATGCTCAAGAGCGCCATCGACCTCGGCTACAAGGGAGCCCTTAGCGCGATCATCGACTCCAACGTCACCACGTTCGTTACGGGTGTCATCCTGTTCATTTTCGGTAGCGGCCCGATCCGCGGTTTCGCCACCACGCTCATGATCGGTATCGCAACATCCCTGTTCACGGCCATCTTCATCAGTCGCTTGGTGATCTCTTGGCGCTTGGACCGCAACAAGCCGATCACCTTCTGGACCAACTGGAGCAAGAACGCTTTCTCCAACACCAAGATCGATTTCATGGGGAAACGCAAGATTTTCTACGCGATCAGCGGCGTCCTCATCGCCATCAGCATCGGATCGATGGCCACGCGCGGTTTCAACTGGGGCGTAGACTTCACAGGGGGGCGCACGTTCGTTGCGCAATTCAATAACGCTGTTGATGTAGAGGCGGTGCGCAGCGTGATGGAACCCGTGGTGAAGACCGAAGCCGGCCGGCAATACACCATGGCCGTTAAGACCTACGGGGGCGCGCAACGGTTGAAGATCACGACCAACTACCTTATAGATGAACCCGCCTTGGGCACCGATTCCCTCGTGCAAGCCAAGATCGCAGCAGGACTTGGTCAAGTCGGCCCGTTCACTTTCGTGGATGAAACCCGCAAGGTGGACCCCACCATCAGTGACGACATTGTGAAAGGCGCGATCACTTCGGTATTGATCGCCCTGATCTTCATGTTCATCTATGTGGCCATCCGCTTCAAGAATTGGCAATACGGCGCCGGTGCGCTGCTCTCGCTCGTGCACGATACCGTTATCGTGCTCGGCCTCTATTCCTTCTTCTGGGGGATCGTCGGGTTCTCACTGGAGATCGATGAAGCGTTCATCGCCGTCATCCTCACCGTTATCGGTTACTCCATCAACGATACCGTGGTTGTGTTCGACCGTATCCGCGAGTACCTCACCGACCACAAGCGCGAAGGCGTTGTTACGGTGTTCAACAAGGCCATGAACCTTACGTTGGGTCGGACTTTGATGACCGGTTTGAACGTGATGATCGTGTTGCTCATCATCTTCTTCATGGGCAGTGCCTCGATCAAGGGCTTCGTGTTCGGCCTTTTCGCCGGTATCGTTGTCGGTACCTACTCATCCATCTTCGTTGCCAGCGCTGTGGCTGTCGACTTCCTGAAACGGAAGGAGGACAAGCAACTGGCCATGGCGGCTTGATCGCATTTACTGACTTGCGAAAGCTCCGTGGATCCGTCCACGGGGCTTTTTGCTTTCAACCTGCGATCCCGTGCGCACCTTTGCTGCGTGGGCGCATCGCGTTCCACGTGCTGCACGGATACCGGACCAACGGACAATGACACTCCTCTTCCTCGATGTGAGCGGCGGCGAGATCCTGGTGATCCTCCTGCTTGTGCTGCTCTTCTTCGGTAGTAAAGGCATTCCCGATATCGCCCGCACCTTGGGTCGCACCATGCGCCAACTGCGCGATGCGAGCAATCAGGTGCAACGCGAGATCCAGAAGGAGACCAATGTTGTTAAGCGGGGCTTCGACCAGCAGAAAGCCCAGTTCCGGATCGAAGAACCCGATCACCGGCGTTCCCCGATCCCTGCGCCGCCTACCGAGGCACCGGCCGGAACCCCTCCCGAGATCAAGAAGCCGCCTGAGGATCCGGATGGTGCTTAGCAGCCAGTACGCGTTCGACTGCGGCTTGGTGTGTTTGCTTAGTGGACAGCTCTCGCGTGCATGTTGCAGCCACCGTGCTTGGACCTTTTTCAGAGCCTTTCTGAACTTGCCCCCCCCCCCTTTTCAACGAGATGTTGGAAAAGAAAACCGGCTATTTCATGACCCTGCCCCCTTTGAAAAATACCTTCGCCGACAGAAAACCACCTTTTTTCCATGAGTACCCCCCATTTGCGCGCTAAGGCCATGTCCAATGTCCTGGGTCGCCAACCCAAGCATTTTGAACCTACCTCGATGAAGATCAGCGAGTTCTTCGGCAGCAGCGTGTTCAATGAGGACGCCATGCGGATGTTCCTCACCGAGGATGCCTACTACGCAGTGCGCCAAGCCATCCACCAAGGTCAGCGCATTGAGCGCAAGCTGGCGGATCAGGTGGCCAGCGGTATGAAGGAGTGGGCCGCCAGCAAGGGTGCCACGCACTATACGCATTGGTTCCAACCGTTGACCGGGCTCAGCGCGGAAAAGCACGATGCGTTCTTCGAGCCAATTGGTGGCGGCCGGAGCATCGAGCGCTTCGATGGCACCATGCTCGTGCAGCAGGAACCCGATGCCAGCAGCTTTCCCAACGGAGGCATCCGCAACACCTTCGAGGCCCGCGGTTACACCGCATGGGATCCCAGCAGCCCTGCCTTCATCATGGGCCGCACGCTTTGTATTCCCACCATATTCATCAGCTATACCGGCGAGGCGCTCGACTATAAGATGCCGCTGCTGCGCGCTATCCACGCCATCGACAAGGCGGCCACGGCGGTTTGCCAGTACTTCGACAAGGATGTGACCAAGGTGATCGCCACCTTGGGTTGGGAGCAGGAGTATTTCCTGATCGACGAGGCGCTATACCATGCCCGACCGGACATCATGATGACGGGGCGGGCGCTCTTCGGCCACAGTCCTGCGAAGGGCCAACAGCTGGAGGATCACTATTTCGGAGCCATTCCGGAGCGCGTTCAGGCCTTCATGCGCGACTTCGAGACCGAGAGCCTGAAGCTTGGCATCCCGGTAAAAACCCGGCACAACGAGGTGGCCCCGAACCAATTCGAATGCGCCCCGGTGTTCGAGGAGTTGAATCTCGCCGTGGACCACAACGTGCTATTGATGGACGTGATGGAGCGGACCGCGCGCAGGCACGATTTCCGTGTGCTGCTGCACGAGAAGCCGTACGCAGGTGTTAACGGCAGCGGCAAGCACAACAACTGGAGTTTGGCCACCAGCACGGGCAAGAACCTGCTGAAGCCGATGAAGACACCCAAGGAGAACCTGCAATTCCTCACCTTCTTCATCAACACCATCAAGGCCATACACAGCCATGCCGATGTGCTGCGCGCCAGCATTGCCAGCGCCAACAACGATCACCGGTTGGGTGCCAACGAGGCACCGCCAGCGATCATCAGCGTGTTCATCGGAGAGCATTTGGGCAAACTGCTCGATGAACTGGAGAGCAACATCAAGGGCAAGATGTCGCCGGAGGCGAAGACGGACCTCAAGCTGAACATCGGCCGTATCCCGCAGATCATGCTGGACAATACCGATCGCAACCGCACCAGCCCTTTCGCCTTCACCGGCAACAAATTCGAGTTCCGTGCGGTGGGCAGCAGTGCGAATTGCGCAGGTCCGATGACCGTGCTCAATACCATCGTTGCCAACCAGCTCAAGTCTTTCGCCAAAGAGGTGGATGCGTTGATCGCCAAAGGCGCCAAGAAGGACGACGCGATCCTCCAAGTGCTCCGCGAGCTGATCGTCAGCAGCAAGAGCATCCGTTTCGAGGGCAACGGATACGGGGATGAATGGGTGAAGCAAGCGGAGAAGCGCGGCCTGAGCAACATCAAGGACACACCGCGCGCGCTGGATGTCTGGGGCCGCAAGGAGACCCTGAAGCTCTTCGGGGACATGGACGTGCTGAGCCCGGTGGAATTGGAGGCCCGCCACGAGATCGAGCTGCACAGCTACATGCTGAAGATCCAGATCGAAAGCCGGGTTTGCGGCGATCTGGCCCAGAACCACATTGTGCCCACGGCGATCACCTACCAGAACAGGCTTTTGGAGAACGTTCGCGGTTTGCGTGAGGTTCTCGGTGCCGAGAAAGCCAAAAAGGCTGCTGCAACCCAAGTGAAGCTGATCGAAGAGATCAGCGAGCATATCGGCCGCATCATGACGTTGACGGAAGAGATGATAGAAGCCCGCAGGAAGGCCAATGCCATTGAGGAAAGTCGCGCGAAGGCCATTGCCTACTGCGACAAGGTGAAGCCTTTCCTGGAGGAGATCCGCTACCACAGCGACAAGCTCGAACTGATGGTGGACGATGAGCTCTGGCCGCTACCGAAGCTGCGCGAAGTGCTCTTTACGCGCTGAGGTTCAACAATGGTGCTCCTTTGCGACCCGCGCATTGGGCGCGGGTCGCAAGAGGTTGAGGTACCAAGCAGCGGTTCTGGTTTCCACGGCATCCTTATTCCGTGACCAACCGCGCTGAAGCGCGAAAGCCTATTTAGCTACATTCGCCACCACCGAAAAAGCAGGCGCGCGGCATGTGTCGCCCCTGCGAACACAACCACACATGAGCACGAGGAAGATCCTGGCCTGCTTGTCCTTCACCCTCCTGTACGCGGGTTCCGCTATGGCGCAAGGCAAGCTGGCGCAAGAAGCGGACGACGCCTTCAAGAACGGGTACTACTACAACGCCACCGAACTGTACAAGAAGGCGTTCGTGACCGAAAGCAAGATGGCCGTGAAGAGCGAGCTCATCTTCAAGGTGGGTGAGTGCTACCGGATGCTCGGCGATGCCCAGCAGGCGGAGGTTTGGTACGAGAAGGCGAACAAAGCCCAGTACCCCGACCCGGTGACCTACTACTACATCGGCGAAGCGCTGAAGGAGCAGGGCAAGTATGCCGAGGCCATTGTCAGCTACAACAAGTACAAGGAGAAGAAGCCCGGCGATATGAAGGCCGACGCCGGTATCGCTGCATGCACGCAGGCACAGAAGTGGAAGGATGATCCAAGCCGCTACAGCGTGGACCCTGAAGTGCTGCTGAACACCCAACAGATGGATTGGGCCACCGCCTATGCCGACAAGAAGAACGAGGATCTCGTTTTCTCCAGCAGCCGCCCGGCCGCGACCGGAACGGAAACGGAACAGATCATCGGGGAGAGCTTCACGGACCTTTTCTTCAGCAGCCGCGACAAACTCGGCAAATGGAGCGAGCCCGTGAAACTGCCGATCCAGATCAACACCCCTGCTCACGAAGCTGCACCGGTCTTCAACAGCAAGCGCACGGCGATGTACTTCACCCGTTGCGAGTTCGACAAGAAGAAGCAATTTGGTTGCGACATCTGGTTGAGCAAGAAGGTGGGCAGCAACTACAGCGAGCCCGTGAAACTTCTCCTTGCACCTGAGCGCGCCAAGGATGATTCCGTGAGCGTGACCGTGGGACACCCGGCCCTGAGCGCCGATGACATGACCTTGGTCTTTGCCAGCAACATGGGTGGTAAGCGCAACAACAAGGATCTTTTCCAAGTGAAGCTGGACAAGGATGGCATGCCTGTGGGCAAGCCTGTGAGCCTCGGCTCAGGCATCAACACGCCCAAGGATGAAGTATTCCCGTTCCTCCGCCACGACGGCACCCTGTATTTCAGCAGCGATGGTCGCCAAGGCATGGGAGCGATGGACATTTTCAAGGCTCCCAAGACCGGCGAGGGCTGGGGCGAGCCGGAGAACATGAAATTCCCGATCAACAGCAGCATGGACGATGTGGCCATCTGCTTTGAAGGCACCGAAGAGCGCGGCTTCTTCACCACCAACCGACCGGGCGGCAAAGGCCAGATGGACATCTGGCGCTTCTACATGCCGAACCTCGAGTTCGCTCTGCAAGGCACGGTATACAACAAGAAGGACAACTCCGTTCTTCCGGGCGTTACGCTTACTGTGGCCGGTACCGATGGAAGCAACTACACCGCGCTCACCGACGAGAACGGTGGGTTCAAGTTCGCCGAGAACGGCAAAGACCGTTACATCAAGGAGAACACCACTTACAGCATCCTTGTGAGCATGGACAAATTCCTTGTGGTGAAGGACCAGATCACCACGGTGGGCATCAACGAGAGCACCACCTTCGTGAAGGAGTACTTCCTGCAGCCAACGGACGTGCTCATCCGCTTGCCTGAAGTTCAGTACGCCATCGACTCTTATGAGATCCTCGATGCCGGGAAGGATTCGCTTGAGTTCCTGTACAACGTGCTGGTGGACAACCCGACGATCACCATCGAACTGCAGGCGCACACCGACTCACGGAAAACCCGCAAGTACAAAGGCGGTAACCAGGAGTTGTCGCAATTGCGCGCGCAGAGCTGCGTGAACTACTTGGTGACGAAAGGCATCGACCCGGTGCGCATGACGCCCAAGGGTTATGGCCCGAGCGTTCCCCGTATCACCGATGCCGAGATCGCCAAGATGGCGACCAAGGAAGAGAAGGAGGCCGCCCACCAGAAGAACCGCCGCACGGAAATGAAGGTGTTGACCTACGATTACGTGCCGAAGGAGAGCCAGATACCTCCCACGCCCACACCACAGAACTAGCTTGAACCCCTTGAAAAAGCACCCCGACTTGTCGGGGTGCTTTTTCTTTTTCCCATGAGCCAGAGCCGCTACGAACAACGGGGCGTAAGCGCAACCAAGGACGATGTGCACAAGGCCATCGCCTCTTTGGACAAGGGCTTGTTCCCAAAGGCGTTCTGCAAAGTGGTGCCGGATCATCTGGCCGGCAGCCCGGACCATTGTGTGGTAATGCACGCCGACGGTGCGGGCACGAAGAGCGCGCTGGCCTATGCCTATTGGAAGGAGACCGGCGATATGAGCGTGTGGCATGGCATCGCACAGGATGCGATAGTCATGAACCTGGATGATCTCCTCTGTGTTGGCGCTTTGGACAACATCCTGCTCAGCAGCACCATCGGCAGGAACAAGCGGCTCATACCAGGCGAGGTCATAAGCGCGATCATTGAAGGCACCGAGACCTTCTTGGAGAAGATGCGCGCGCATGGCATCGGCATCCGCAGCACCGGCGGCGAAACAGCGGATGTTGGTGACCTGGTGCGCACGATCATCGTTGACAGCACCGTTACCTGCCGTATGAGGAGAAGCGATGTCATCGACAATGCGCGTATACAGGCCGGTGATGTGATCGTCGGTTTGGCCAGTTCAGGTCAAGCCAGTTATGAGGACAGCTACAATGCCGGCATGGGCAGCAATGGCCTGACAAGTGCCCGGCACGACGTGTTCGGCAAGGCGCTGGCCACGGCTTTTCCGGAGACCTATGACCCGGGTATGGCGGAAGCGCTCGTATACAGCGGACAAGGGCGGCTTACCGATCGCTTGGAAGGCACACCGTTGGATCTGGGCAAGGCTGTGCTTTCACCCACACGCACCTACGCACCCGTGATCAAGGAGATACTTGTTCGCATGCACAGCGACGTACACGGCATGGTGCATTGCAGTGGCGGCGCCCAGGCCAAGGTGCTGCACTTCATCGAGAACCTCCGTGTGGTGAAGGACAACCTCTTCCCAACACCGGCACTTTTTGCCGCGATCCAACGCATGAGCGGTACGGAGTGGAAGGAGATGTACCGTGTCTTCAACATGGGCCACCGCATGGAACTGTACGTGCCGGAAGCGCGGGCCGCGGAGATCATCGCCATCAGCCAAGGTTTCGGGATCGAGGCGCGCATCGTCGGCCGCGTGGAGGCCGCACCAGCGAAAGAGCTAGTGGTCAAGGGCGAACACGGCGAATTCAGCTACTCCTGATGAGCGACTTGCTGGAAAAGCTGCGCACGGTTCACGAACGCCGTGCTGAAGTGGAGAAGAGCCTCAGCGATCCAACGGTCATCGCCGATCAGAAGCGCTTTGCCGAACTGAGCCGCAACTACAAGGAACTGGAGCCGATCGATGACGCCTTCAAGCGCTACGCGAAGCTGACCAGCGAGATCGCAGGCGCGCAGGAAATGCTGCGCACGGAGAAGGACGCGGATGTACTGCAAATGGTACGCGAAGAGCACGAAGCGCTGAAGGCGCAAGTGGAGGCGATGGAGGAGCTTGTAAGAATGCTCTTGGTGCCCAAGGATCCCAACGACTCGCGCAACTGCACCATGGAGATCCGCGCTGGCACCGGTGGTGACGAAGCGAGCATTTTCGCCGGTGATCTCTTCCGCATGTACACGCGCTATTGCGAGCGCTTGGGCTGGAAGGTGGAAGTGGCGGACACCAGTGAAGGCAGTGCCGGTGGGTTCAAGGAAGTGATCATCAACGTTACAGCTGAAGGTGCCTACGGCGTATTGAAATATGAAGCGGGTGTGCACCGCGTGCAACGTGTGCCGCAGACGGAAGCACAGGGCCGCGTGCATACGAGCGCCGCGACCGTTACCGTGTTGCCCGAGGCCGAAGAGTTCGACGTGGACCTGAAGGAAAGCGATGTGAAGATGGAGACTTCGCGCAGCGGTGGGGCCGGAGGACAGAACGTGAACAAGGTGGAGACGAAAGTGCGCCTGACGCATATCCCGACGGGTATCGTGGTGATGTGCCAGACCGATCGCAGCCAGCTCGGAAACCGCCAGAAGGCCATGCAAATGCTGCGTACCAAACTCTACGACGAAGGCTTGCGCAAGATCCTGGAAGCGGAGTCCACCCACAGAAAGAGCCAGGTGAGCAGTGGGGACCGCAGCGCCAAGATCCGCACCTACAACTACCCGCAGAGCCGCGTCACCGACCATCGCATCGATTTCACAAGCCACGCTTTGCCCGCGATCATGAACGGCGCCCTGGATGAACTGGTGGAGGCATTGCAGATGGCCGACCGCACGGAAAAACTCAAGGAGGGCAGCAACGCATGACACGCGATCAGCTCATAGCCGTCATCAAACGGAAGCGCAGCCTGCTCTGTGTAGGGCTCGATACCGAGGCGCACTTGGTGCCCGCGCGGTTCAAGACCAACGCCGATCCCGTTTTGGCTTTCAATACGGCTATCGTGGAAGCGACCCACCATCTGGCTGTTGCCTACAAATTGAACCTTGCCTTCTACGAGGCGATGGGCGCGGCTGGTTGGACCAGCATGGAAGGGACCGTCGCCGCGATCCGTTCAAAGGGAGACTGCTTCATCATTGCCGATGCCAAGCGCGGCGATATCGGCAACACCGCGCGGAAGTACGCTGAAGCGTTCTTCGACAGGTTCGGGTTCGATGCCATCACCATTGCGCCTTACATGGGCAAGGACAGCGTGACGCCTTTCCTCGGCCGCAGCGGTAAATGGGCCATCGTACTCGGCGTTACCAGCAACGAGGGCGCTTTGGATTTCCAGTTCCTGCCTGTGGACAATGAGCAGCATCGGCTCTTTGAAAGAGTGATGACCAAGGTGGCCGAGTGGGGAACACCGAGCGACACCATGTTCGTTGTCGGCGCAACACGCACCGATGTATTGGCCTTGGCGCGCGCGGCTGCGCCTCAGCACTTCTTTCTTGTACCCGGAGTTGGGGCGCAAGGCGGCGACCTGAACGCTGTACTCGATGCCTGCATGACCAGTGATGGAGGCCTGCTGATCAACAGTTCGCGTGGCATTCTGTACGCCAGTGTGGGCGATGATGCCATGCAAGCCGCCGCCGCGGCCGCGCTCGAACTGCAGCAACAAATGGAAGCTTCCATGCGGAAGTCGGGGGTGATCTCCTGAACGCGTAGAATTCTCGCGGCATTTCCCATCTTGGCAAGGATGGACACGCCGGATTTTCCGTCAGCACTGGCCGAGCCAACGCGCTTGCCATCCTTCCCGTACGGAGAGGATCTTTTGCAGTTCATCTGGGAGCAGCAACTCTTCCTGCGGGCAGCGCTCCGCACAGTGGAAGGGGATGCGCTGGAGATAGTGAAACCCGGTCTGCTGCAACCGAACTCCGGCCCTGACTTCCACGACGGCAGGATCAGGATCGATGGCCAACTGCTGGTAGGCAACATCGAGATCCATGTGCGGGCCAGCGAGTGGTTCCTGCACCGGCACCACGAAGACCCGGCATACGACAACGTGATCCTGCACGTGGTGCATACCCACGACATGGATGTGCGCACCAGCAAGGGCGGGCGCATACCAACGCTGGTATTGGGCGATCGCATCAGCAGCGAAAGCCTTTCCGCCTACGAGCAGTTGATGCGGAACAAAACGTGGGTGCCTTGTGCCAACAGTATTGTGCGGGTCGATCGGCAACGTATCGATCTATGGTTGGAACGTGTTCTTGTTGAACGCTTGGAGCGCAAGACAACGGAGGTTGAAGTCTTGTTCAAGACCTTGGGTAACGACGAAGCAGAAGCCTTCCATCATCATTTGGCCATGGGCTTCGGTTTCAAGGTGAACGCTGAGCCCTTCGGACAATTGGCCCGAACGCTTCCCCTGAAGACGCTCCTGAAATACCGCGATGACCCTTTCCGGACCGAAGCATTGGTTCTCGGCCAGGCTGGCTTGCTTCAAGTGGACTTCATCGATCAACACCCGCGTGCGTTGCAGGTTGAGTACAATGCGCTGGCCATGCTGCACGGTTTGAAACCGTTGTCCCCGGCGATCTGGAAGTTCGGGCGATTGCGCCCCGCGAACTTTCCTACTATGCGTTTGGTGCAGTTCGCCCGGCTCTTTGCCAAGCTCGATGGGGCGTTCGGTCGTTTGTTGGAACAGGATGAAGTCGGCGCTCTTTTCCCGCTTCTGGATGTTGAAGCCGACGGCTACTGGAAGGATCACTGGCTGCTGGACAAGGCGTCCGATCCCTTGCCCAAGCGTCTGGGGCGCACTGCCGCTGAACTGCTCATCATCAATGTGTTGGTGCCCTTTCTCTTCGCCATGGGCAGGTTGCGCGGAAGGGAAGAGCTTTCCGAAAGGGCGCTCGGCCTTTTGGAACAATTGCCCGCCGAATCCAACTTGGTTGTTCGGGGATGGCAAAAACTGGGCATTGGTGCCGGCACGGCTGCCCGCTCCCAAGCCCTTATCGAACTGAAGAACCTTTACTGCGGGCAACGCCGCTGTCTACATTGCGTCATCGGAGCGGAACTGCTCAAGCGCACGCACCCATGATCGCACGCACCAAGACTTTCCTCGAGCGCCAAGCCTTCGGCGTTTGTGCGTGGTGGGGCGATAAGCTCAATATCAAACCGGAGCAGGTCCGGCTCAGCTTCATCTACCTCGGTTGCGTTACGGCCGGTCTGCACTTGGTGGTCTACCTGGTCATGGCCTTCGTGCTACAGCACAAGGAGCGCATCAAGCGACCCTTCAGCAAGCGGAGCACTGTTTGGGATCTGTGATCCATCCCGTTGCAGAGCTTCTTGTTCTTCCGGTGTCATGGTCTTTCGTAGGCTTGTAGCCCATCTCCGCTGCATGCCGGTCAACCTGTTTGGCTGAGCGCATCCAACACAGGGTACCCATGACACCGGACACTATTGTAATTGGATCGGGCGCTGGCGGTCTCTCGGCCGCATTGTGCTTGGCACGTGCTGGCCGCAAGGTGTTGGTCCTGGAACAGCATTACGTACCGGGTGGTTGGTGCCACAGTTTCTTCCTCAACGGTCATCGGTTCAGCCCGGGCGTGCATTACATCGGCATGATGGGCGAAGGAGAGAGCACCCGCGAACTGTACGAGGGCCTCGGTGTCGCCAACGACCTGGTGTTCTTCCGCATGAACCCTGCGGCCTACGAGCATTGCTGGATCGGTGAGCACCGTGTCGACATGCCTGCCGGTTTCGAGAACTTGTATGCAGCGCTCGCCGACCGCTTTCCGCACGAGCGCAAGCGATTGAGGAAATACCTGGACACTGTGCGCAGGGTGGGCGATCAATTGCAGCTGATCCACCGCATGAGCGGTTTCTTGGATCACTTGACGATCCCGTTCCGAACGCGGCACTTGGGCAAATACGGTCTCTTCAGCTTGAAGCGCGTGCTCGAATGGCACATCAAGGACCCCTTGCTCCAGAAGGTGCTCAGCATCCAATGCGGCGATCATGGATTGCCACCGAGTTTGGCGCCCTTCCCGGTGCATTGCGCGCTGATGCAGCACTACTTCGATGGTGGCTATTACCCGATGGGGGGTGGGGCGGGGATCGTTAAGGCGATGACCACCGCCGTAAAACGGCATGGCGGTGTGGTGCGCACGGGCGCGGCCGTGAAGCGCATACTGGTGGAGGGTGAGGGCAAGGATAAACGCGCCGTGGGTGTTGAACTCACGGATGGCGAACGCATCATGGCTTCAACGATCGTCTCCAACGCGGACCCGAACAGAACTTTCTTGGGTATGGTTGGCGAGGAGCATCTGGACGCCAAGCTGCGGAAGAAGCTCGGTGCCACGCGGTACTCCGTAACGAGCATCATGCTCTTCATTACCGTTGATATGGACGTGCGCGCCGCCGGCCTCGATTCAGGCAACATCTGGATGGTGCGCGATGAGGACATGGAGCAACTGTTCCGCGACATGTCGCGCACGGATATCCTTACCGACGATGAATTCCCGGGCGCCTTCATCAGTTGTCCAACGCTCAAGGATCCCACCAGCTTCAACGGGCGTTACCACGACATCGAGATGGTGAGCTATCTCGACTACAAGGCTTTCGAGCCGTTCGAGGGCTTGGATGAACGTTCACCGGAATACCTGTCTTGGAAGGACCGGATCAAGGAGAAAATGTTGAACGGACTGGAACGCGCTTTACCCGGTGTGCGTGATCATGTTGTGCAGGCACATATCGGCACGCCCATCACCAACGAGCACTACATACAGAGCACGCGCGGCAGCGTTTATGGCACCGAGAAAACCCTCAAGCACATTGGTCCTCTGGCGTACAAGCCGGTATCCGGCATTGCGGGTTTGTATCTCACTGGTGCCAGCACGCTTACACATGGTGTGGCCGGTGCTTCCATCTCGGGCGTGGTCACGGCTGCGGCCGTGCTCGGTTGCAAGAAGGATGATCTGTTGAAACCGGATCCCTCGCAACGCTTGCGCGTCCACGATGCCGAGGATGAAGCGACGTGGCCCGAATGGGTGCGGGTGAAGCGCGCCGACAAGCGCAGGCGGTTCAAGGAGTTCCGAGAAGGTGCAACGGTAGCCTGATCGCGCGTTTTTCGGAGGGATGGTGCTGGTTCCTTTTCGACCAACAATGCGAACGCCGCCCCTGCCCGGGCGGCCTTCGCATCATATCGCAACACAACGGAACGGGATCCTATCACTCGCAGAGCGACGTAGGCGCGTGGGCTTGGGTGCTCCAGCAGAAGTAGTTACCCGCAAGCGCGTTCGCGCTCCATGTGCCGTTGGCACTTACCGTGAACCACGACTGCCCTGCGGGCAATGTTGGGAGAACACCACCTTCGAACTTGATCTTCAGTGCTTGGCCGTCATTACCGCCGTTGCGCGGGGTGATGAAGTAGGTCTTGCCGCAAACACCGATCGTACCCTTCTTGAACTTGAAGCCTCCCTGCGCTGGCACAGGACCATCGCATACGCCGGCCGGATAATTCCCACCATCACCAACACGTATGTTCCCGCTCGCTTCCGTCCTGATCGTGACCAGTCCCGTGTTGTTGATGTCCGCTTCGAATTCACCGAGCTCAGCGGCCTTGGTGTTCACGCTGAAGCCGTCCCAGCCTCCAAGGCCATTGATGAAGTTGTTGCCCACCGCCTTGGTAACACCCTCGGTGTCGCCTGCCACGGTTTGAATTCCTTCCTGGGCTTCTTCCTTCGTACAACCTACGAGGGCCAGGCTTGCCGATGTGATCGCAATTGCCATCATCATGGTAGTCGTCATTGCATTTTTCATTTCTTCCCGATTTTGTTCTTTGCCGGAACCCCCGGCGTGGGGCCGCTCCAATAAGAGCGCCGCCAAATGTGCTGGCCGCTGCTTGCAGGGGCAATTGCGATGCGCCATGGTGGCACATGGGGCTGACAGAGCGGGTGGAACCAGTGTCTGAAGCGGAGGCCGGTTCGCCGTTCACCGCTCCCGATGCATCTTCGCTGTGCCATGCGCATCCTCGTTACAGGAACCAACGGACTATTGGGCCAGAAGCTGGTGTCTGCTCTGCGGGGCCGATCGGGTACCGAACTGATCGCCACATCGCGTGGTAACGATCGCACGGTGCGGAACGGTGGTTATGTGTATGAACCACTGGACTGTACCGACCGCGATGCGGTGCTCAAGATCGTTCAACAATACCGGCCCCATGCCATCATCCACACGGCTGCAATGACCAATGTGGATGCGTGCGAATTGGATCCGGTGAACTGCAGGCTGCAGAACGTTGCGGCGACAGAAAACTTGGTGAACGCCGCGAAGACGTGCGATGCGCATTTCATACACCTGAGCACCGATTTCATTTTCGATGGTGAGGCGGGACCTTACACTGAAGACGACGAGCCACGACCGCTCAGCATTTATGGCCAGAGCAAGTTGGACTCGGAACACGTTGTGATGAACGCAGGCCTCAACAGATGGGCGATCGCGCGTACGATCATCGTCTACGGTGTCGCTCAGGGCCTCAGCCGCAGCAATGTGGTGCTCTGGGCCAAGGGCGCGCTGGAAAAGGGTGAGCCGATCAAGGTGGTACACGATCAATGGCGCATGCCAACGCTTGCCGAAGACCTTGCGGATGGATGTATCCGGATCGCCGAGCACCAAGCCACCGGCATTTTCAACCTCTGCGGACCGGATGGCATGAGCATACTTGAACTTGTGCAGCGCGTTGGGGCGTTCTTCGAATTGGATGCTTCGGTGATCAACCCCATCGACAGTGCAAGTCTGAAGCAGCCCGCGCGCCGCCCGCCGCGGACCGGTTTCGTGCTGGACAAGTCGAGGAACGTTCTTGGTTACACCCCGCGAGGCTTCGAGCAAGGATTGGAGATCCTGCGGCAGCAACTGATCAGGTTAGCATGACCCAGAAAGACCGCAACGGTGGAGCCTTCAGGAAATGGCTGAGGCGATGGTTCGGTTTGAACAAGGCCAAGAGGCGCAAGGGGAAGAATGCATTTTGGGAGGACCGCCGTCCGCTGAAGGAGGGGTTGAAGGACATCCTCGATCTCCACAGGAGCGAGCGCAATGGGTTCTTGGTCGTAAGCATCGGCTTGATCCTGGTCGCTGGCTGGATCTCCTACAAGCAGTGGTTCCGGCAGCCCGACGCGGTAGACCTTGGTCCGATGAAAGCTGAGGTAGAGGCGTTCATTGCCCAGGAACAGCACTACGCTTCGCGCGGCAATGCGCAGTTGAAGGTCGGTGATCCGGAACCGTTCGATCCGAACGATCTGGATCAAGCCGGATGGACCGCTTTAGGGTTGAGCGAACGACAATCCGCGGGCATCATGCGTTACGTGGATCGCGGCGGGCACTTCCGCTCGAAGGCCGATGTTCGCAAGATGTACAGCATTACCCCGGAGCAGTTCGCTCAACTCTCGCCGTTCATTCTGCTGCCCGACAGTACACCGGCACGCGGCGCCCGGGACGAATACCGCGAATGGCCCAAGGACCGGCAGCAGTGGGAGAGGAGCGACAGCGCATCGCAGCGGTACGCGGCGCGCCCAGCACGACGGGAACCAACCGTTGTTGAGGTGAACACAGCCGATACGCTGCAGTTGGTGGAACTTCCGGGCATCGGCCCTGCCTTCGCCCGTGGGATCGTTAAGTACCGCGACAAGTTGGGTGGGTATGTGAGCCTCGACCAGTTGAGCGAAGTGTTCGTGTTGAAGGACAAACCGGATGCGGTGGTGCGGTTGAAGGAATTGCTGGTGCTCGATCCGAGTGCGGTCCGGCGGATCAACATCAACACTTGCACCGCAGAGGAACTGATGGGCCATCCGTACATGTGGAAGAAGTGGAGCATCGCCCGCGCCGTCATTGCCTACCGCACGCAGCATGGTCCGTTCGCCACAGTGGAAGCGGTGAAGCAATGCGCCGTGGTGGATGAAGACTTGTACCGGCAACTCGCTCCCTATCTCACGGTCGGAGAGCCATAGGATGCGCACGGGAAGGCCCCGTTCCGACTAAACTTGCGCCTTGCCCATGAGCACCACGGATCTTGAAGCCCGGTTGCGCAGTGCCATTCGGGCAGTGCCCGATTTTCCGAAGCCCGGGATCCTCTTCCGCGACATCACTCCTGTTATGGAGGATCCAGCGTTGAGCACAGCCGTGGTGGATGGGCTGATCGACTCGCTGAAGGGCCAGCGCATTGATGCGATCGCGGGCATTGAAAGCCGTGGATTTCTCTACGGCATGCCCATGGCGCTGAAGCTCGGGGTACCGTTCATCACGGTCCGCAAGAAGGGCAAGCTGCCGTGGAAAACGGTGGCCTACAAATACGATCTTGAGTATGGCAGCGCCGAGATCGAAATGCACGTGGACACGGTTAGGCCCGGCATGCGCGTATTGGTACACGACGACCTTCTTGCCACTGGTGGTACCGCCGCCGCCGCCGCCGAACTGATCCGCATGCAAGGTGGTACGGTGGCGGGCTTCAGCTTCCTGATCGAATTGGCTTTCCTCAATGGCGCCCAGCGCCTCAACACATACGGTGCGGACATCATCCGCCTGGTCACCTATTAGAACATGCAGTTCACCACCTCCGAGAACCAAGTAATGATCGCACAGGCCGTGCGCGACCTCTGCGAACGCGAAGTGCGCCCCCATGTCATGGAATGGGACGAGGTCCAGCACTTCCCCAAGAAACTCTTCACCGACCATTTCGGTCCTGCTGGCATGCTCGGTGTCTTCGTACCCGAGGAGTACGGTGGCGCAGGTCTGGGCTATCACGAGTACGTGGACACCATCGTGGAAGTCTCGCGCATTTGTGGGAGCATCGGATTGAGCGTGGCCGCGCACAACAGTCTCTGCACGGGGCACATCAACTACTTCGGCAACAGCGACCAGAAGAAACGCTGGCTCACCAAGTTGGCCACCGGCGAATGGCTCGGCGCTTGGGCCCTCACCGAACCCAGCACCGGCAGCGACGCCATGCGCATGAAGTGTACGGCCAAGAAGGATGGGAAGGATTGGGTGATCAACGGCACCAAGTGCTGGATCACCCACGGCATAAGCAGCGATGTGTTGGTGGCCATTGTGCGTACCGGTGATCTGCTCGACAGCAAGGGCATGACGGCCTTCGTTGTTGAACGCGGCACGCCAGGGTTGAAAGCCGGCAAGAAGGAGAACAAGCTTGGCATGCGCGCCAGCGAAACAGCCGAAGTGATCTTCGAGGATTGCCGCGTGCCTCAGGAGAACGTGCTCGGCGAAGTGGGGCAAGGGTTCCAGCAGGCCATGAAAGTGCTGGACGGCGGCCGCATCAGCATTGCGGCCCTCAGCTTGGGCATTGCCAAGGGCGCCTTCGATGCCAGCGTGAAGTATGCCAAGGAGCGCGAACAGTTCGGGCAGCCCATCGCCAACTTCCAAGGCATCAGCTTCAAACTGGCCGACATGGCCACCCGCATCGAAGCGGCGGAGCTGCTCATACGTCAGGCCAGCGACCTGAAGAACAACGGCCGGAAGATGACCAAGGAAAGCGCCATGGCCAAGTACTACGCCAGCGAGGTAAGCGTGTTCTGCGGCAACGAAAGCGTGCAGATCTTCGGTGGCTACGGCTACACCAAGGACTTCCCCGTGGAGAAGTTCTACCGCGACAGCAAGCTCTGCACCATCGGTGAAGGCACCAGCGAGATCCAGAAGATGGTGATCGGAAGGGAGGTGTTGAAGGGTTCGTAGTGCAGACCAGCGCTGAACCCCCGATCCGGCGTTGCTCGGCAGGTCAAGGTTCCGCACCACAGCTTTACGGTTGCCTCGTCTGCACATAAGGATCCCTGCAGGTCGTAACGGGTTTCGGCGAGGTCGTTCACGACAGGGCACTTTCCGTTCACCGTACAACGCCACCCTTTAACGGTTCCGCCCGAGCCGTTAAGGGATTTCCGGAAGTCGTTCACGGATCCCACGGAGCCTGACATGGTTCCGGTAAGGTTGTTCACGATTTGGCGCTACCCCTTAACGGTTTCCTCGAAGGCGTCAACGGATCTCTGGAAGTCGTGAACGGTTTCTGTCGGGTCGTTCACGGTTTGGCGCCATCTCTTAATGGTTCCGCCGAAGTCGTATACGGATCTCAGGAAGTCGGTAACGGTTTCTGTCCGGTCGTTCACGGTTTGGCGCTACCTCTTAACGGTTCGGCCGAAGTCGTATACGGATCTCAGGAAATCGGTAACGGTTTCCACGGAACCTTATACGGTTCCTGTCAAGTCGTACACGGGTTGGCGCCATCTCTTAACGATTACGCGGAAGTCGTATACGGATTTCAGGAAATCGTATACGGGTTTGAAATGAATTCCCCTGATGCACAGGAGGAAGAGCAGGATCCTATGGCGAAGACACCGCGATCAGGAATGGTGCCAGGGCCAATTCCTTGCGCAACTCCGCTGTCAGGTTCTCCTTGGTGATCCCATGCTCCGCCAGTGCCGGCCATGGATCCGTGCCCGCCGCCATCACGTGGAACAACGCATCCTTGCCTTCGCGACGGAGGATGTGTTCGCACAGCACAGCGCCGATGACGTAGGGAACACGGGTGTCCTTGTTGATATCATCGCGCTCGTAGGTATTGCACCGATCACGCAGGTCCAGTGCCGGGTCGGCTGCGAGGTAGTGCTGCAGGTTGGCACGATGCCACAAGTAGTCGCGCTCAACACTTCCACCGATCAAGGTGGCCAGCCCTTCTTCCAACAACGGGGGCGGCTCAGCCGTCTTGTGGTGCGAGAAAAGGTGAACGACCTCGTGCGTGTAGATGTCCCTGTCGTTCCCGGAATACACGTTGCTGCGACCATCCACCATGCCACCCGATGTGATGGTATGCATCAACGGATGCTGGTGAAAACCCTTCGCCAGGTACAGGTCGCTGGGGCCTGCGAAGGAGTAGTAGGTGATCCGGAATGGCTGCACGCTGAAGAACGCGGACAGGTGATCGATCATCCCATGTTGCTCGCTCGCCTCGGTCTCCTTGAACACATGCTGCGGCGAGATGATGTAGGTGACAACGCCCACCGTCCTGCGTTCCCAGTGCCGGGTGTTGTGCTCGATCGGCAGTGCCAGGCGTACGCCCTCGGATGTAGGACGCACAAGGAATTCGAACACGTACTTCGGTGGCGCATGGGTGTCATCGGCCCAAGCCACCTTCATCAATAGTTGCTCCTCGTGCCCGGTCGGTTCAACCGCCAGCAACGTGGGCCGGTAGCGCAGGTCGCCTATGCTGTCGTATTCGGCATACAGCAACTCACTGTACAGGCCACCGTAGCATTCCAGATCCGGTGTGTACCAGTAGTCGTTCCCTTCCTCCTGATCCAACTTCTTGGTGAAGAAGCGGCGCAAGCAAGCGATGGCTTCGCGGTGCGCCGCACTGGTGGTATCCACCGTATCCGCAAGACGCAGGTCCGTAGCCGTGAGCACATTCGCGGCAGCTTGTTCCGTGGCTATCCGCACAGCTTCCTCCTGTCCTTTAGGGGCACAGGCCAGCAAGAGGACCGCCAAGGTCAAGGTGCAGCGCATACGGGGATGAAAGTACTGTGGGCCGTAGAGCACGACCGGAACGCTTGGCTATCGCGGGGTCGCTGGCATCGCTTCGCAAGGCCTCGAAGCAGCGGACAAAGTTGACCTGCTACGGTTGCCAAACTTCGATCTGCCCACCACCGTCCACACCGACAAGCAGTAGTTGCTGCTTCCAATCAACCAGCACAAGCCCCGCTTCGCGATGCAGTGTTGCGAACACGGATGTAAGCACTTGGTCATCTGGGTGTTCTCCGACTGAAGCCGCTAGAACGGAAATGCCTCCGTCCGAGGTATATCCATACAGCCAAATGTTCCCGTCAAGACTCATGGAAAAGCCATTGCTGACACGTCCCGTAAGTGAAGCGGTCGCATGAAGAATGGGCGCATCACCGACCGTCGACTTGAGCAGAAGACCGAGTCTTTGCGGTGAAGCTTCACCTGTGAAGACCGGCAACCGTTCAATGCGACGGACATACACGTTCTTCCAACCTGAGGAAGTCCGGTTCTTCGACTCAAAGGTCTTGTACTCCTTCAGCATCCGTTGCAACTCAGGCAGGCGTTCGGCAGTAAAGAACTCCACTTGGCACCAATCATCCTCGTGGAGCGTGAACGCGGAATCTGGCAGTGGCAGATCCACCTTTTCCACTGGAGACAAGTCATTGGAGATGGTCGGGACCGTGTAGAGAATCTTGCTTGGGTCGATGGTTTGAATGTCTTGGCCCCTCGCATCCGGACGAGAAAGACCGACAACCGATAGCAACGTGGTGAAGAGTCGTTTCATGAATCTAAGCTAAGCGTCTGCAGGCGGCAGGGTTGTCGTCATGGCCTCGAAAGGCCTCGCGAGCGCGACAGACGCGGCGGTGGTTTGGGGGACACCCTACGGCGGTCTAAACACACGAGCGGAGGCTGGGGGACCCCCTGCGGTGGTCGAGTGCCATATACCTTTAGAGCATGTGGGCACCAAAGCGCTTCAATGACGAGGAGGGCTCCGTATTCCGTTGGACGATTGTCCTTCTGTGGATAGGCATCACATTCAAGCTTACGCACCTCGCTTGTACCAGTCCTATACTGGATTTGATAGGCACGATTGGTCTTGGGTTTGGCGCTGGTTCCACAGCTTCGGTAGTTACGTCACACATCGTCCGTACGATTAAAGAGCACAAGCTTAGAGAGCACTTCGAGTCTTACGCAGGAGCTTGGAAGAGGGAGATTCTTTACCAATACTCTTACCTGTCAATTGATCATAAGACAGGTGCAGTGAAGAGAGTGTCTAAGCATAGAATCAAAGAGGCGTATGACCGGAGTATTACTATTGAATACAAGGGCGGTCGCACTCTTCATCTTCTTGTGGACTACGACCCAACGGGTCGTGGGACAGTTGCAGGGCAGGTGGAGTTCAATGCAGATAAAGGGATTGTTGGAGAAGGCACCTATCTGTATGTCAACGGCCCTCTCAAGGCCCCAGCTGACAACGATGGTGTTCCACATAGTGGTAAGTACACGCTTCACTGGTTTCCCTCCGACAACAGGGATACCATTCATGTTTATTACGACGGGCTCATGCCCGAACCAGACGCGAAAGGCTACGAGGTGTGGCGCAAGGATCCCACGGGTCCCCATCACCATTCCTGGAACGAATCAACCTGAAGAATCAGTTCATTAGTGCAACTCTCCAGATTGCCGAGGGGCTCTTATTGTCGAAGACCCTACGTTCGATCGAAGGGAGTGGGAATACCCGTAGAGAGATGAGAACCACCAAGATTCTGTTCAAGTACATCGTAATCTACCTGGGAGTCATTCTCGTCTTTGGAACGTTCTATTGCGCCTACTGGCATCTTCACCCGGACTCATTCATCATCAACGAGCAGTTCGGCCTTCAGCCGTTCTCATCGCCGACAATTCAAGGAGATGAAGCGAAAGACCTTCGCTACTTCCAGCATAAGACGGACTCGCTCCTGAAACTTATAAACGAAAACGAAGCACGGTTACCGTTGCTTTTGGCCACCAGCGATTCCCTAGAGTTGCTCGCAAAAAGTGCCAGCGACAAGAACCAAAGGATAATGTGGCAGAAGGCTGATGCCTGGGAGGCTGCTCAGATGCCAGACTCTCTGACGAGACGTGTTCAAGCTCTCAGTACAGCAATCGCCGCATCGGGCACAAGTATTACAGATGAGTTGCAACGTGCCACGCTATCATTGGATAAGGCGAAACTTGAATATGACATCGCTGTCATTAAGGCCAGTTCTGGAGGATATGTACTTCACCATCTGACATCTTTCATGGATTCGGCTGCGTCCGCGGAAGCTTGGCGGATTGATTCGCTATGGGCACAATATGAATACCGAAAGGTGCCGCAAGCAGAAGAGCTTCGCTACAGTCTGAATTACGAGCTCGAACACCTCAAGTACTCAGCCATGGCTGGCTGGTCTGAGCGCTTGTCATTCTTTGACTTCATTCTATTCAGTGCGTCGAACGCATCCACCGTTACATACGGTGAGATGCTGCCAAATGACACTACTATGAGGATATCGCTCTTCGTGCAAGCGATTGTGTGCATCGTGCTCATCGCAATGTTCATTGACCGGGTTAGTGCGAGCCGCAGAGACCACACTTATAGCACCATACTCGGCTCACCGTTCAATCACCTGCTCAACTGTTATGTGGAGTATGCAGAGACCCTGAACACTTCGCGGACTTGGGCTAATGGCGGACTGCGGGCTCCAGAGATGAACTACTTCAATCTTTCAGAATCTGATTTCAAGGAGATCGTGATCGGACTATTCTATGACAACAGACCAGGACAAGTGCATCAGGGATTCACATGGCTGCTCGAAGTTGGGCGAGGAACAACTGCAAAAGCTCGTGAGGCGCTAGAACAAGCTCTCTCGTACAAGAGTGCTCTAGATCCGGAAATTGCAAAGTGCGTGGAGGAGATTAGAGAAGGCTACATGCGCATGGACGACGTAACAGGTGACGTTTCATTGTACCCACCGAAATACAGTCGCGAGATTTTCACAAAGGACAGCATGCATCAACAAGCCGGCATCCAGGCTCCGTTTGAAGTGGGAGGATACGCCGCCATTCTCTTTCGCTTTGTCCAAGCGCACAAGATGCTCTTCAGAATGCTTCCATTGAGGGACATCACGCCTCCAGTTCTTTACGATGGGTTGATGGAACGGTTGAAACATGCGCATGGAAAAGGAGCATAATGTGTTCGTGCATTCCGCGTGTGCGATTGAAGCAAGTACACCACAGCGTGGTAATCCGCACGAGGAGTACAAGCGGAAAGCGCGACCCGAGGCTTGCGAGGGGCATGCCCAAAGAACCTACCTACTCAAGTACATCGACCTCTCGCCATACACCTGCCTGAAGAACGGATCCTTCAGATCCTTGATAGTAGATCGCTTCGCCGGTGCTCTTCATTTCGGGCCCGAGGCTCTTGTCCACGTTGGGGAACTTGGCGAAGCTGAAGACGGGCACCTTGATCGCGTAGCCATCGAGGTGTGGCTTGAAGTGGAAGTCCTTGAGCTTGGCGCCGAGCATCACCTTGGTGGCCCAATTCACGTAGGGCTCGCCGTAGGCCTTGGCGATGAAGGGCACCGTGCGGCTGGCGCGCGGGTTGGCCTCGATCACGTACACCGTTTCGTTCTTGATCGCGAACTGGATGTTCACCAGGCCCACGGTCTTCAGCGCCAGCGCGATCTTGTGCGTGTGCTCGCGGATCTGCTGGATCACGTTCTCGCTGAGATCGAACGGGGGCAGCACGGCGTTGCTGTCGCCGCTGTGGATCCCCGCCGGCTCGATGTGCTCCATGATGCCGATGATGCGCACCATTTCGCCGTCGCAGATGGAATCGCTCTCCGCTTCGATGGCGCCATCGAGGAAGTGATCGATGAGGATGCGGTTGTCGGGCATCAGTTGCAGGATGTCCAGCACTTGGTCCACGAGCCCCGGCACCGCCTCGGCTGTCCCTTTGCCCTGACGCGCGGCTTTTTGCCGCGTGTCTCTCTTTCCAGGGGCTCCCCCCGGCACTACCTCGAAAGTCTCCACCTTGGGGCGCGGGGCGCACCCGTCCAACGCTAGGCTTTGGTGAGTGGCATGGCACGGGGAGGTGGATGGTTGGTGAGGCGGCCCCGCTCGGAGCGATCCGGGCGGGATCGTTCGTTTTCGGGTGGTGTACATGGCACTTTGTCGGATCGATTCCCCGTCTATATTTGCGGCCCGTTACAGAAAAAGACGCGCATGCTGATCATCCCGGTCAAGGAAGGCGAGGCCATCGACAAGGCCCTCAAGAAGTTCAAGAAGAAGTACGAGAAGACCGGCGTGCTGCGCGCGTTGCGCAAGCGCAAGGCATACATAAAGCCCAGCGTGGAGCGCCGCAAGGAGATCATACGCGCGGTGTACAAGAGCGATATGTTCCGCAGCGAAGAGTAAGATCGCGAGGCACGAAGCTGAGTAGCTTGTCAACATGTTGACAAGTCCCGTTGAAGGGGAGAGGACCACAGGTGGTTGTCTCCCCTTCTTTGTTTTCCATGCTGCTGGACCGTTTCATCGATCACCTTACCTACGAGCAACGCAGCAGCCCGCATACTGTTCTGGCCTATCGTCGGGATCTGCAACAACTATCGGCCTTTCTGAAGGCGCGCAAGGGGAAGGAAGAGCCGGAATTGGCCGACGAGCGGACAGTGCGCGCGTGGATGATGGCGCTGCTGGAGGGGGGCGCTTCGCCCCGCACGGTGAACCGCAAGCTGAGTTCCATCCGTACTTTTTTCCGTTTCGCACGGCGAACGGGGCATGCGGGCCCGGACCCCACGGCACTTTTGGAACCACCAAAGACCCCTAAACGATTACCTGAGTTCATAGACGTGCGCGGCATGGCCCTTCTCTTCGAGGGGGATGAAGGGGCGATGACGTTCAAGGGGCTTACCCACCGTACCCTGCTCGAGTTGCTCTATGGAACAGGGATGCGTTTGGCTGAGTTGCTTGGCCTGGAGCCGAAAGACATAGACCTGCCAGCCCGGACGCTACGGGTGCTGGGGAAGCGCAACAAGGAGCGCATACTACCGTTGAGCGACCGGTTGGTGATCGCGCTCCGCGCGTACTTGGAAGCGAGGAAAACCGTTACCAGCGCTGATGGTCAGCTGTTGGTGGATGAACTTGGCAAACCCTTGTCGAGAAGGAGCGTACAACGCACCGTGGAACGCTACCTTAGCAGGGTCACCACACAACGTAAACGAAGCCCGCACGTTTTGCGCCACACCTTCGCAACACACCTTCTGGACAATGGCGCCGATCTGAACGCCGTGAAGGAATTGCTCGGCCACGCGAGTCTGGCTGCAACCCAGGTGTACACGCACAATACGGTCGAAAAGCTTCGCAACGCGCACAGGAAGGCCCACCCACGCGGCGGCGAATGAAACCCGGAACGAACCAAATTCTCCTTTACCATGAACGTGCAAGTCCAATCCATCCACTTCGATGCCGACCAGAAGCTCATCGCCTTCGTTCAAGAGAAGCTGGGTAAGCTCACCCTCTTCCACGACCACATAGTAAAGGCGGAGGTGATCTTGAAACTGGAAAAGGACACCGCCGATAGGGCCAACAAGGTTGCCGAGGTGAAGCTGGCCGTACCGGGCCGCGAACTTTTCAGCCAGCGGCGCAGCAAGACCTTCGAGGAGGCCATTGACCAGACGGCAGAGGCTTTGCGCCGACAAATGGAACGCACCAAAGCAGTGCGCTACCGGAAGGCTTCCTGACCGGAACGGACCGAAATGCGGACGGCCAAGGAATTTCCTTGGCCGTCGGTGTTTGGTCGCTATGGAACTAATCCTACATTTGCAGTCCTTTTTCCGGACGAGTGCCCGGTGAAGGGGTTGTAGTTCTTTCTCTTGCTGTACCTGCCAATGTAGCTCAGCCGGCTAGAGCAGCTGATTTGTAATCAGCAGGTCGTGGGTTCGAGTCCCTCCATTGGCTCCTTGCGCCGACAGATGGGGAGATACCCAAGTGGCCAACGGGGGCAGACTGTAAATCTGCTGCTTCACAGCTTCACAGGTTCGAATCCTGTTCTCCCCACCACAAGGAGCCGATACCTGAGGGCGCGTTAACCCTGTCGGTTGGGCAACTGGATCTTGCGGGAGTAGCTCAGTTGGTAGAGCATCAGCCTTCCAAGCTGAATGTCGCGGGTTCGAATC
>JBDTSG010000027.1:0-52856 GCA_039931265.1 Flavobacteriales bacterium | reverse complement strand
CCATTGGCGCAGCAGGCGAAAGCAGCTTGAGCGATCCGTTGCACGCCATGGCGGCGGCCTAACAGCCAACACATGCCCTTGCCCCGGGTCACGACGCAAGTCGCGATGCCGGGGTTGGGGCATTAGGAAGCGAACCCTGCGGATCATGAAGCACCGGAAAAAACAACAGGTCGGTCATGAACGCGAATACCAGGAATGGTACAGTGGCAAACCCGCGCAGCCCTTCCAGCCCATGCCGTTCGTGTACGCGGCGCGCGAGCAATGGGCCGATCGTCCTGACCTTGTTCGTGCATTGGCCGGGTGTACACAACAGTGGCCGGAGAGTGAACTCTATACGCACTTGCATGATCCCTCACTTGAGCACCGCGAAGGCCGCAAGTGGCGCCATGCCGGCACCTTCCCCTTGACCTGTCCGGAGTTCGGCGAAATGCTCGTGGACATCAATAGCCATATGGTGGATCCAAAGCACTTCAAGATCCGTGGCATTGAATTCCTGGATCGTGCCTTCAGCCGGAGCGTTGTGCCGCATGCACAGCAGCAGCCCATGCAGGTGGTGCATTCCAAATACCGGGGCAAGTAGGGCAATGCCCTACCGGCCTGCTGCGTTCCATACCGGCACGACTTCCGTGTACCGCCTCCCGTCCCGATCAAACCTTTACCACCCTGCCTTCGTCAGAAGGCCGCAACCCGCAAGAAACATGAAGATCTCCCACATCTCCGCCTACATCGCGTTGGCCACCCTGAGCTTGGCCGCGTGCCGCAAGGACAAGGACGAGCCGCTCAACAACGATTACACCAGCGCCTTGGACAATTCCATCGGCGAGGCACTGTTCAACGACGTGTTGAGCCAGAGCGACGCCGCCGCCAAGGACAATGGCCTGCGCGCCAGCCTCGATGGCTGCGTGGACACCGTGATCATCGACCTGAACGCGATGCCCCATACCATGCTGGTGAGCTTCGGCAACACCAATTGCGTGGGCACCGATGGCCGCAGTCGTCGCGGTAGCATCCTCGTAACCTTCACCGGCGCTTATGCCGATCAAGGCACCGTCATCACCATCACGCCGCAGAACTATTACGTGAACGATTACAAGGTTCAGGGCACCAAGACGGTAACCAACATGGGCCCCGACCAGAACGGGCATACCTATTTCAATGTCACCGTGGCCGGGTCCATCACCGCGCCGGACAACAGTTGGACGAGCACGCACAATGCCAACCGCGTGCGCACGTGGCTGGAAGGTGAGGACACCGGCAACCCCTACGACGATGTATACCTGATCACCGGCAGTGGTAACGGCGTTAACCGCAACGGCCTCGCTTACACCTTGGCCATCACCCAGGCTCTGCGTATCGAGATCGGTTGTCCGTACATCGTCAGCGGCAAACTCGATATCGTACCCCAAGGCTTGGCCGTGCGCTCCGTCGATTTCGGCAACGGTGGCTGCGACGATGACTTGAGCGTTACCGTGAACGGCAACACGTACTACTTCACCGGGCAGTAAGCCCCCACTTCCCAGGCAGCCCCGCCGCGACTTCGGTCGCAGCGGGGCTGCGCATTTTTCCTTATGGTGCTGGCCGAAAGACCCCGCGCACTTGCAAGCAGATTGTCATGCCAACCGGCCTGACATTTCCCAGTGGAAAGCGCGTAGCGTTTAGCATGGTCGAACCAAAAATCTGATCCGTTGGGGCATCGCACGCCCGACAAAACAATATGGTCGCGAAATCGAAAAGGGCACTGGGCAAGACATTGCCTTTGCTGGAATCGGCTATGACGGCAGTTGTAAGCCAAGTGGAGTTCATGAGCGTGCCAAAGTGTCGACGAAGCCAACCGTTCGTCATGGCAATGCAAGCCAAGCCATCCTGATCGTACAGGCAACCGCACCGGCCACGAGTTACCAACAAGGTTGGGATGCGTACGTTCCTCAACCAAAAATACCCTGGACACGGTATTTTGTAAGCCGGTACGACGCACTATGATCACGGCGCTCAGGACGCCCTTGTCTCGAGCTGACCAACACCCAAAGGAAATCATGAAAACGCGACCGAATACCACAGAAGAAAGCGCCCCCACCCCTGACACGAGAAGGGGAGCGGTTGGCAACAAGTTATTGGTGTGGGGACTATTGACCGGCTTGCTTGAAAGCGGCGGGATCCAGGCGCAGCTAAACTGCGACCTTTCCGTCATAGACCCCGTGGAATTGGCGGTGGAGCGTGCGGGTAGTGTGTGTCATGAGAACATGCCCGCAGGTAGCTCAACGATTTACCAGGCGCAATACTCCCAAATGTCCTATTGGATTCCAGATGCCACCACCCCAATAAAAGAGGTGGCCGTTGCTGTTCATGTCTTCCAAGCGAGTGGAGGCGGCGGATTGGCTTTTCTCGACATTCCAGCTCACCGCGCCATCATCGAGCAGCAATTGGCTTGGGTGAACCAGTGGTTTGCCAACAATGCTGCACCGTCCGATCCACTTTCGGGGGTAGTTGATCTTGCCGATACGAAAATCCGATTTGTTTTGGATGATCGGATCTACTTCTACGTGGATGATAACCTCTATACCTCTTGCGATGGAATGGCTTTCAGACAGAAGGTGGTCGATACAGATCCGACGAGGCTGGAGGCTTTGGCCATTTATTACACCGTTGGCGCCTGCACACAGAATGCAACCCCGCCTAGCCCAAGCTGGATGAGCGCATGGCCGGATCCGAGCGGGAACTTCGACTACGATCAGCGAGTGGTTCAAAGTGTCAATTCCACAAGTGCCAACTATGCGACCGCACAGACCCTCGCACATGAACTGGGACATTGTATGGATCTGTTCCATGTTTACGAGCCCTCCTGTTGTCACGAGACCTGCGATGGTGGAGAACAGGATTATCTGGAAGACGTGTTCGGGCCAACGCCCCTGACCAATTGTTGGCAGGATGGTGGTTGGAGCTGTGACCCGTTTGCGATCGGCAATACCTGCACGAATAACATGATGAGCGGCACCGCGCTCACGTCCTACTACTTCTCACCTCTCCAAATAGGCAAGATGCACCGGGCCTTGTCGGTGAAGTCCTTGAACCGGTACTCTTTGAATGTCTATCAACCCGAACCCTTGGAGGTGAATACCGACGAGCATTGGGATTTCGAGATGCGCGTGTATCGCGATGTGGTGGTGAAGACCGGCCACACACTTACGATCACTTGCAAACTTGAAATGCCAGCAGAGGGGCGCATCATTGTGGAGCAAGGTGCCAAGCTGGTTGTTGACGGCGGATGGATCACGACAGCGGATTTCAGCGATACGTTCTGGTCCGGCATTCAAGTGTGGGGTACAACCACACAGCACCAGTTCGGATCACCATACTCGACCTACCAAGGAAATATCGTCCTGAAAAACGGAGCTCTTATTGAGCATGCCCGCGAAGGGATACAGACCATGAACCCGAGCGACTGGAGCATGATCGGAGGAATCGTTGAGGCAACGGACGCGACCTTCAAAAACTGTCGCCGCGCGGTGAGCTATGTCAAGTACCAGAACTTCAACCCCAACACATTGGCACCCATGCCCAACCGCAGCCGTTTCACGCGGTGTACATTCGTGGTTGATGATGATTATCGGGGTGTTGATGACTTCTATGCTCATGTGAGCATGTGGTACGTAGACGGCATCCGTTTCAGCGCTTGCAGTTTCAGGAACGAGCAGACCACAATCGGTCTGAGCAGCAAGCTCGGTCACGGCATCATCAGTCTGGATGCCAAATACACGGTTAGCGGAAAATGCAATGTTATCCTGCCACTAGGACAGGAGTGCCCTGAGGCCGACTACACGCGCGGCACCTTTGTCGGCTTGGACCACGGCATCCATGCATTGAATGGCAGCACCGATAGGGCATTCACCGTAGACCGGTGTAAGTTCGAGAACAACATCTGTGGGGTATTTGCCAGCGGAATCACTGGTTTCAGTGTTACCCGCAACCAGTTCGAGTTCGGGGTGCCGAATGTGGTGCTCCTTGGCGACGAGGACCAAAATTTCGACGGTCGCCATCGCGGTGTGTTCAGCTTTTCCAGTAGCGGCTTCCGTATCGAGGAGAATGAGTTCCTTCTCCACTCGGGCGCATTGTCCGAGACTGATGCCATCGTGGTCAACCAGACCATGGAGCATAACGACGTTGTATACAAGAACACCGCCTTCGGTATGCGCAATGGCTACATCGGCGAAGCACAGTGCATCGACCCCGTAAGTGCCTCGTCAATTGGTCTCCAGTTCCTATGCAATGGCAACAACGGCAACGCCCAGAACATTGGGGAACGGCAAGTCGCACTCCAGCCTCCACTTGCCTTCCACGGTATCCGGACCCAGCAGGGTAGTCCTACCTCCCCTGCCAGCAACACCTTCGATCAAATGCTCTTGCCTTTGGATGCAAGCGACTTCCGCAACAGTACCGATTGGGTGCTGAACTACTGGCACAATGGGGGCATATCGCAACCTGTGGATGTTACTGCGGGATGGGTGGGTACCACCCTCACCGTGAACCAGAATGCATGCCCGAGCAAATTCTCCAATGGGGGCGGGCATGTGCTCAGCCAAGTGAAGAAGGAAGAATTGGAACTGGAACTACAGACGAAGAAGCTAGCATACATCAGCACCGCATACGTCTTCAACAGCTTGCTCGACGGTGGAAATCATGATGCAGTCGTACAAGAGGTGCAGGATAGCTGGCCCCAGAATGCGTGGGAGTTGCGTAACTTCCTTATCGCCAAAAGCCCGTATCTCAGTGTTGATGTGCTCAAGAAGATGATGGCGCATAACACCCTTCCGCAGCCCATGGTACTGGAGATTTGTCTTGCGAACCCGGAGGCGACCAAACAAGATGGCTTCCTCAAGTGGGCGCAGTCTTCGGCACCCAACCCGGTACCACAATACATGGCCGATCTTATTGCGGGCAGTTGGCAAGCGAAAACCTTCCGAATGGAACTTGAAGCCACTATGGGTCAGCAGCACGCGGACATGAGCCAGGCCGGTTACGTGCTCTTGAGTCATTTCAAGAACGACACCATAGGCGAGCCACTGGACAGCTTAAGGTTGCTATGGGCGGAGCTACCGAATTTCGGTGCGCGAATGGGTGAGGCCATGACGTTGGCGCAAGTCGGCGATCACTCGGGTGCCATCGCGCTTCTTGAGGCCGCTCGTGACAATTATCCAATGAAGAGCAATCGTGAGGCGGAGATTGATCGGGCCGTCGCGCTCCTCACCCTTTTGGCTGATGTCCATGCCACCGGAAGAACCGTAACCCAATTGAACCTTGCTGAGCAGGATGCGCTTGCACAACTCGGAGATGGGACTTATGACCGACCCAGCACTTGGGCATGGAACATCCTCTGTTTCGGTTACGGCCGCTGTAGGTCAACGCCAAGCGGTGGAGACCAGCCAACCATGCGCTCATTTGATACAACTACGATCAGCGGCGGTGGGTCCGTGTTCCGGGCCTTGGCTGTGCTGCCTAATCCAGCAACCGTGGTTGCCACCTTCGAATACGTACTTCCAACAGGGACGGGTGATGGCATCATCGTAGTGCGTGATGCCACGGGTCGCGAAGTAGAGCGGCTCCCGCTGACCAATACCGAAGGCCAAACCCTCTGGGATACACGCCGTGTAGCACCCGGGGCGTACAGCATCGAACTGCTGTACTCCGGAAAGCGTATTGCCACGGAACGACTAGTGGTAAAACCCTAAAGCCATGCGAAAGATCGCTATATGGGCGGCCCTCCTCGTGGGGGTCGCCCATAGCGGGGCGCAGGCTCCGCTTTCAGTTGATCCATCGTTCGAGGCACCCTTCGATCCGGAATACGGTGTGGAGAATGGATTCATCGGGGACATACATCGGCTGGATAACGGGCACTTGGTCGTGTCCGGGCAATTCCGATTTCTCGGTGACTTGACATGGAAGTCGTTGGCCGTCCTCGACGAGAACGGCGCGCTGATAACACCCAACTTCAGTTACTCCGGCGGCGGCGGCGGCGAGATCACCCCATGGAACGGTCAACTCTACGTGCGCAACACCGGGTTCATCAGACGCTTTGACTTGGATGGGACTTGGGACAGCACCTTCAACATGGACCAGAACAACGCCTTCTTGAACATCTTGCAACCAGCGGAGTATTTCGTTGAACCCGACGGGAGCATTCTGTACGTGGGTGCACACCAGATCTTCGACCCAGGTGTTTATCCGACCGGCATATACGGCCTCATCAAGCTCACCAATACGGGTTTGTTCGACACCACTTTTCAGCATCGGCTCAGTGACGGCAACATATATAGGATCCGCCCAACTGGCGATGGTCGCTTCTGGTGCTCTGGAATTCTGAGCCACTATGATGGCCAATCGGTAAGCCGCCTGTTCCGCATTTGGCCGAATGGTGATCTGGATACCACCTTCAACACCCCAATAGTCGCAGGGTTCATGAATGACCTCCACCAATTGCCCGATGACAAGCTCCTCATAGGAGGCAGCTTCGTTTTATCAAATGCCTCGGATACGCTCTACTTGATCCGCTTGATGTCCGATGGAAATCTCGACACGTCGTTCCACAATGATCGGCATCTGGAATGGTGGGACCCCGACTTGATGGCTCTTGGACCCGGTGTCTACGATATTCTTCCGCTGAACGAAGGCCAGTTTATTGTCGGTGGTGTGTTCTGGACTATCGATGGCGAACGACGCGGGGCGATCGCTGTTGTTGATACGGCAGGGGATCTAGTGGATGACCTGGCCAACTACTATGGTTGCGATTCAGTTAGCGGCGGTGTGAACAACGACCGCGCCTATGGCAGTGTCGGCAAGATCGCGCTGCTCGAAGACGGCATGCTCTACATCGGCGGGACGTACACCGGCTTCAACGATGGCACATGGTACCCCGGTCAGCGCATGATAACTCGCTTGCAGCCCATGAATGTGAGTATTGCTGAACCACAAGCCGCAGGCAACACTTTGGTGCTTTGGCCTGACCCAGGAAGCGCTGAACTGAACATCCGCTGCGCCGCACAACTGCTCGATAGCCACATTACTATCCGTGATCTGCAAGGCCGTGTGGTTTGCTATCTGGCGTTGAGCGGATCGGAGGTCACCGTGAACACCGCACTTTGGACAAGAGGTCTGTACTTTGTTGAACTTCTGGAGCCGGAAAAACCAACGCTGAACGCAAAATGGATCAAGCAATGAAAACCCTGCTCGCCGTTGTTTTTGCAATGCTGATCGCTCAGCAAAGTGCTGCCCAAAATTGGTGTCCTCCGGGAGCGGCATGGACCTACGAGTGGTATGCGTTTACCCAAACGGGTTATGCGGATGTGATATACACCGGCGATACCATTGTGAATGGCCTTTCGAGCCAGAAACTCGTTGCAGAGAAGCATGTCTATGACTTTCTATCCCAATCCTTTCTGGACCAACCTTTGGGTACCTACCTCACCACTGTGAACGGGGAGTTGGTTTCCATTCTCACTCAAACAGGTTTCGACACGCTGTATTGGTTCGGAGCGGGTCCTGGGGATCAATGGTCAGTTTCCAGAGCCTTCGATCCAGTGCAACTGATCGTTGGCGATACCGGGACCGTTGTCATACAGGGGGTCCCATTGCATTTTCTCGCTGTAACCTACCAGCCTCCCTACGGGATCCAGAGCGATACGGTGTTCGAGCGGATCGGATCACGACAGGTTTTCATTGATGCTTCGTACACGCTTCAGATCGATGGGCCTGCCGTAGGATCGCGTTGCTATGCGGACCAGGATATTTCCTTCACCACTGGCATTGCCCCGGATTGCAACTTCATTCTCGGTGTGGCCGAAACACCTCCACCGCATCGCATTGCACTTTATCCCAATCCGATCAGCGGTGACGGACGAACAACCGTTCGCATTGCCCTGCCTTTCGACCATCAACCGCGCGGAGCATTGCGATCGTCGTTGGTAGCGAGCGACGGGCGGTTGATCGAGGACCGATCCATCAGCGATGCCAACACTGAACTTCAACTATCCCTGCCGCTGCTTTGCCCTGGACTCTATTTCGTTCGGCTCGCCTCTGCGAATACTTGGCTAGGTGCAGCCGAATTGGTCGTCGAGTAGGGTTGTTCGGGTACGCTATGGTGCGGGTCACTTCGTGCGCCATGAACAGTTGGAGTGCAGCGGGGCTGCACATTTACACGTCCAACCGTTCCATCACGGGGGCTACCGTTCATCACGCTTCGTCACATGTGCCGCAACGGCCGCCGGTAGTTTCGTGGGCGGCCGGTCGGTGAATGGATCCAGGAGTTCTGAGGTTTCATAGCGCAACAAGCGACCGGTCGAAAGGACAGCCCCGCCCGCAACGGGGCTGTCCCGTGCAATAGCTTGGTGGTGAATTGACCCATGGCCTACTTCAAACGACTCCCCTTCCGGTACCGCACGGTACTGATGATCGCCTTCGGACTGGCTACCCTCTTCTTGCTGCAGGCTTGGTTGAAGAACAACCTGGACCTCGGCGATGGAATGGAGAAGAAGGATTTCAGTTGGTGGCGCGAAGCCCCTGTCCCCTATCTCAACTACCTCTTCTGGGCACTGCTGCTGCCCTTGGTGTACCGGGTGCTCGAACGCTGGCCACCCACGGCCAGGCCCATGTGGAAACAGCTGGGCATTCTGGCGGTGCTGGGTCTCTTGATCGGCACGCTGCACGAGGTCACCACCAGCATGCTGTACTACGCCATCCTCTGGACACAGGACATTTTCATGTTCAACCAAGAGTACATGATGTGGGCGCTGAAGGCCTTGCCCCCGGCATTGGTTGGCCGCTTCATGGAATTCTGGGTGCTGATAGGGGTATTGGCCGCTGTGGTGCATTACCAAGCCGTAAGGACAAAGCAGATCGAGCTGGCGCACCTCGCCGCCGAACTGCAAGGCGCGCAACTGAACGCCCTGCGCAAACAGTTGCAGCCGCACTTCCTGTTCAACACCCTCAACACGGTGAGCGCCCTAATGGACACGGATGTGAACGGCGCCCGCAAGGTGCTGAGCCGGCTGGGCCAGTTGCTGCGCGTAACGCTCGATACCACCAAGCGCGAACGCGGCACCCTCGGCAAGGAGATCGACTACATCGGCAACTACCTCGGCATTGAGTCCGTGCGCTTCCAAGACAGGCTGCAGGTGAAGTACACCGTACCGGAGGACTTGCACAGCGCCTTGGTGCCTTCCATGATCCTGCAACCGTTGGTGGAGAACAGCGTGAAACACGGCCCCAACAGCATGAGCGGCACCGTGGAAATAGCGATCGAGGCCGAACGGAGGGACGAATGGTTGACGCTGAAAGTGAAGGACAACGGCAAGGGATGCCAAGGCGTCCAGCAAGCAATGGAAACGAACGGTATCGGCTTGCGCAACGTGCGTGACCGCCTGCAACTGCTCTATGGCGGCTCCGCCTCGATCAAAGTGGATTCACCCGGCGGCCAAGGATTCCATGTGGCCATCACCCTCCCCTACGAACCCAACGGAAACTGAAGCGTCGGGCCGATCATGATCCGCCCCAACAACCAAAGACCATGAAACAGATCCGCACCATCATCGCTGACGACGAACCCGTGGCGCGTGCACGCGTTGCGCGCCTGCTGGCCCAAGACCCCGAGATCGAACTGGTGGCCGAGTGCCGCAACGGCACCGAAGCCATCGACGCCGTACACAAACACAAGCCCGACCTCATGTTCCTCGACGTGCAAATGCCGCAGGTGAACGGGTTCGAAGTGGTTCAGCAGCTGGGCAAGGAGCGCATGCCCTTCGTCGTCTTCGTTACGGCGCACGATCAATACGCCCTCAAGGCCTTCGACGTTAACGCCGTCGACTTCCTGCTGAAGCCGTACGACGATGACCGCTTCGCGGCTTCGCTCACCAAGGCCAAGCGCTGGATGGACATGCGCTTCAGCAGCAAGCTCACCGGCAAGCTCATGGACCTCATGCGCGAGCACATGCACGCCAACAGCGAGTACACCGAGACGATCGTGATCCGCGAGCGCGGCCGCGAATGGCGCATCGGCGTGGACGACATCGTGTTCATGCGTGCGGAGGGCAACTACCTGCACTTGCAGCTGAAGGAGAAACACCACCTGTACCGCATGACGATGAACGCGGTCGAAACGGAGCTCGATCCCGCTCGTTTCCTGCGCATCCACCGCAGCTACATCGTCAACATCGCGCACATCCGCAGCACGCGGTACAGTGGCAACAACGAGTTCATCTTCAGCATGAACACCGGCGAACGCATCGTTAGCGGACGCAGCTACAAAGAGCACATCAGCAAGGTGCTACAGGAGCAGGAACGCTGAATTTCCTCCGGGCCTCGCTGTGCATCATTCCTCCGGTGCACGGGGTGAACCCATCGATCCAACCCTCTACAGTTGGTGTGGTGAAATACGCCGCGCCTTCCACATTGGTTTTAAGCGCCTCACGCATGAAGACAAGGTAACGGGCCCATGCTCTTCCATTATTCGTCATGCTGCACGTTGGGTCGGCGCTGCGCGACGTGCCAAAGCACCCCAGTGGGGTCGACAACGTAGGCGATCCGCAAGCCCCACGGCTGGAGTGCCGGTGCTTTCGGCGCTGGCACTCGGAATGTTCCGGGGAGGTCCAATGCGGAAATGTGGGTCCACCACGCGTCGAGGTCGTCGACCATGAGCTGCATCATGAAATTCTCAGCCCACTCTTTTTGGAAATGCCGTTGGAGGACAAAACTGCTCGCTCCGATCCGGAAGATCGCCACTTCTTCAGAGTCCAGCAGTTTGGCAAACCCCAATGCCTCATAAAAGCGCTTGGATAGTTCGAAATCCTTTGCTGGGAGGAAAGGCCGGGCAAGCTCCGTGCTTGTTTTCATGATCATCTTTTGGGTCTTTGGATAGACGTCACGGATGAGCCTCTGCAATGCACATACCCCGCATTCGCCCGGCTGTAAAGTAGCGCACGCGATCGGCTCGTAGTCGAGTGCGCCCCAGGCTTAGGCCTTTGGCTCGTCTCAAGCATTCCGATGGTTCCGCGATCCTTCTTCCCCGCGCACCGACCGTGCGATCAACGCACCAGCTTGCGCAACAACCGCCGCCAAACAGGATCGGCCCCGCCGCGCAAGGCCCTCTTCCTTAGCGTGCGGTGCTCGGCGATCACGCGTGCCACATGGTGCGCATGCGCAAACCCGTGGTACTCGTCCAAGTGTTGGAGCAGGGCGATGCGTTTGTCGTGGAAGCGCACATCGTCCGCTATCGAGGCCGATACGCCGTGTCCGTGCTTGTCGTAGACGCTCATCACCTTCTGGATACAGAGCAGCGGCCCGTTCGCGGCCACCATGCTGAAGAGGGCCATGTCCGAGCTCGTCAACGTGCCGAACCAAGACGGGAATTCCATGGGAACATTGCGGAACATGAAGGAGGAGATATGGAACGGCGATAGAAGTGCCATGGTCTCCTCCACGCCGAATTCGGTCCGTTCGCCATGAGCTCCGTAGGTCTTCCCGGTGAACCGGCCACCCTGTTGCATTTCGGTCCAGTGGAAACAGCCAGCGGCATCCGGACGGGAGTCGAGCAATGCAACTTGCTGTTTGAGTTTTTCCGGATCGGTCCAGAAGTCGTCACCATCGCAGGTGGCGATGTATCGGCCTCGCGCTTGTGCGAACGCGATCGTGAAGGGCTTGATGCCCTTGCTGTACTTGTTTTCCCTCTGCAGGATCGCGCGGATGATGCCCGGGTGTTGTGCCGCGTATGCTCGAACGATGTCCGCAGTCCCATCCGTGGATGCATCGTCGTGTACGATGATCTCGATCGGGAAGTCCACCCGCTGTGCGAGGAAGGAATCCAGCGCCCTTGCGATCCGGTCCTTCTGCTCGAAGGTGACGCAGCAGACGCTGACGGTTAGGGCATCCATCAGTTCACTCGCTCCTTTACCACCGCACACGGGTTTCCCCAAGCGACCACGTTCGGTGGCACGTCCTTAACAACCACGCTGCCACCACCGATCATGGTGCCGTTGCCCACGCTCACGTGGTCGAAGGTGACAGTCCCGACACCGAGTTGCACCGAGGCACCCAAGTGGCAATGGCCTGCTATGTGGCAACCCGGCCCGATGTTCACGAATTCACCAACGCGCGTGTGATGCCCGATGGTGGCTCCGCGATTGATCGTCGCCATGTCCTCGACATTGGCGAAGGGAGAGATGACCACACCGGGTTCCACGTAAACGCCCCGGCCAATGGTAGCGGTGGATGCCACCATGGCGTGCGGTGATATCAAGGTCGTGAGCTCTTCGCGCTGCAGCCCGAAACGATCGGCGAACCATGCCCAAGTAGCGCGTTTGGCCTCCGGCTTGGCCATGGCCAGCAGGAACGGACCGATCGGTCGTTCCGTGAGTGCCTCGGCTTTCATCATGCGCACATCCATACCCTCGGGAACGAAGGGGTCGTCATCCGCGCGAGGTACGTTCTCGATGATCGTCACCTCCACCCAGCCGTAGAGCGCCCGGGCAGATTCAAGAAGGAGCGAGCCGATGCTGCTACTGCACCCGAGCAAAGTGATCCGCATGGTAAAAGCCCAGTTCACCCAGTTGCATGCTCGTCATCAATCCCACGCCCTGCTCCTGCATCAGGTCGTGTACCCGCCGCAACAGATCCATGTTCGTTGCCAGTTGTGTGCGCGTGTGATCCATCCAGATGTTGTCCTCGATACCGATGCGCACACCCAAGCCGCGTCGCACCGCCGCTCGCGCCGCAGTGTCTTGGTGCTGGCCCATGCCCCCGAAGGCCACCGTGTGCAACCCATCCTGCGGCAGCGCGCTGAGCGCCGCAGCGATCTGCGCATCGGTGGGCTGCATGCCCGCAATGTTCCCGAAGATGAGGTTCCAGTAGCACGGCGACAGCACCAAGCCTTTGCGCATGAGGTAGCGGCCATAGTTGATCATGCCCAGATCGAAGCACTCCAGCTCCGGCTTCACCCCGTACTCGATCATTTTCTCCGCCAGCGCCTGGATCATCCCCGGCTCGTTCACACTCGCTTGGTTCATGAAGTTCAACGACCCCAGCGTGAGCGAACACATGTCGGGCCGCAGCTCGATCACCGCGCTGCGTTTCTCAAAGACGTTCACCGAACGGCCGCTGGTACTGAAGCACACGATCAGCTCCGGACAGTGATCGCGCACACCCTCCAGGATGCGCGCGTAATTGTCCTTCCGCCAATCCGGCGTTCCGTCTTCCAAGCGGGCGTGCAGGTGCGCGATGGTGATACCGAGCTCCCAAGCCTCGTGTACCTGTTCCACGATCTCGTGTACTTCCGTTGGAACGTGCGGCGTGACGGCCTTGGTAGGCACCATGCCCGTGGGGCAGAAATTCACGGGGATCGCTTTCAAAGTCATACTGGGCAAGGATAGGGCTGGCCGTCCGATGGTGGGGTGAACGGTGCAAGTTCGTAGGAATGTCTCAAAATCACGGCATGGTCATCCGTTCGGGGCCCTCGCCCACCCATCCCAGCGCGCACTGTTCATCATCGCGGACCATTCCACGCCGCAGCACGCCGGTAGCTTTCGTTCCCAAACCCTTGTTGCCATGCGTACATCCACCATCCTACTTGCTGCGTTCATTCTAACGGCTTGGCCGTTCCGCGCGAAAGCGCAATACACCCTCCTCGACCTGCCCCGCGAAAGCCAGTCCGCCATGACGATGCAGCGCATCGGCACTACGGACATAACGGTGGCGTACAGCAGGCCGAGCATGAAAGGCCGCACGATCTGGGGCGAAGTAGTGCCTTACGACCAAGTGTGGCGCGCGGGCGCCAACGAGAACACCACCGTCACCTTCGGCAGCGATGTCCAAGTGGAAGGGCAGGCGGTTCCCGCGGGCACCTACGGGCTGCATATGATCCCCACGAAAGACGCATGGACCATCATCGTCACCAAAGATCATACGGCTTGGGGATCGTTCTTCTACAAGAAGGAGAACGACCTGTTCCGGGCCACTGTCACCCCGCGTAGTTGTTCCAAGACGGAGCAAGTCACCTACGACTTCGCCGATGTCACCGCGAACAGTGCAACGCTCACCATGCGCTGGGCCGAATTGGAAGTCCCCATCAAGATCGCCGTTGATGTACAAGCGACCGTGCTCGCCAACATGGACGATCAACTGCGGGGCCTGACCGCCTTCGGATGGGAGGCGTGGTACGAAGCCGCACACTACTGCCAACAGGAGAAGATCGCCCCTGAGCGTTCGATGGCTTGGGTGGAACGCAGCATCGCACGCCAACCGAACTTCGAGAACCAGACGTTGAAAGCCGACCTGCTTGCCGACGCCGGCAAGACCGCTGAAGCAGAAGTGTTCCGGAAGAAGATGGTCGACAACGGCACGAACGCGGAACTGAACACGTACGCCTACAAGCTGGCCAACCAAGGCAAGACCGGCGAAGCCGTGAAGATCTTCGAGTTGAACGCGAAACGGAACGCAAGCGATGCGAACGTACACGACAGCTTGGGTGAAGGCTACATGATGAACGGGCAGAACGATCTCGCCGTGAAAGCCTTCAAGAAGTCGTTGGGCATGAACCCGCCGGAGAACGTGAAAATGAACTCGGTGAAGTGCCTGAAGAAACTCGGTGTTGATACGAGTGCTTGGGAGAAAGACGCTTCGTCGAAGTTGTGAATGCGCCTTTGGCTGTTGGCCGATGGCCGTTCGCGCTGTAGCATGAGCTCAGGGACGTTTCGCTGAACGGGCCGAAGGCAAAGAGCAAATGGCCAAAGGCGTCCTCAGTTCTTCTTGAAGAGCCGTTCGAACAAGCTCTTCTTTTGTTGTCGTGTCGTGTCGTCCGGTGGCGAGGTATAATCCGCAGGCTTCCGCCTGAAGACGCTCTCGAGCAGCTCTTCCAACGCACCTGGATCGCGTTGCGGATCGCAATCCATGTCCACGTCGTATTCGGCGATCCAGTCGAACGAACGGATGTAGCGCTTGCGCAGATCGGGAGTGCGTTCAATGCCGGCAAGGATGCTGCCCGCGATCGGCAAAGCCAGTTGCGATCCACTGCCCGATGCGCCACTGAAATGGATCTTGGGATCGCGTGCTCCCACCCAAGTACCGATCACGAGGCCGGGTGTGTAGCCGATGAACCACGCGTCGCCATAATCCTGCGAAGTGCCTGTCTTCCCCGCGAACGGCGAAGTGATCCCGAAGCGCGACCGTAGCGCGGCGCCGGTGCCTTGGTCAATGGCCCGCTCCAGCATGGCCGTGATCACCGCAGCGGTTTCCGGCTGCACCGCGCGACTTGTCTTCGGCTTCGCGGCCTTGTAAACGACCTTGCCCGCTGCATCGGTGATGCTCTCGATCAACTGCGGCTCAACGGTGCTACCGCGCATGGCGAATGCGCCGTAAGCGCGAACGATCTCCTGCAACGAAATGTCAAGGGCGCCCAGCGCGATCGCGGGCTTGTCCTTGTCGCGCCATGGAAGGCCGAGCGCTTTCAACGTGCTACCGATCGTATCCGCACCCGTGCGGAAGTAGAGATCCACCGTGGGCAGGTTCATGCTCTTTGTCAGCGCGTACCACATGGCCACGCGCCCACCCGTGGTGTCGTGATCGAAGTTGGCCGGCGCCCAGTTGTCGAAGTCCGGGTAAACCCTCGGCTCATTGTCGAAGTAGTCGCACGGCTCGAAGCCTTTCTCCAAAGCGGCCGCATAGATCACCGGTTTGATCGCGGATGCGATGGGCCGCTTCGCCAAGACCTGGTCGTAAGGCAAGTAGCGGTGGTCGTTGCCACCCACCCAAGCGCGCACTTTGCCGGTGCCGGGTTCCAGCATGAACACGGCGCCGTTCAACATGCCCTCGTAGTGCCAGAGGCTGTCGCGGTAGCTGAGCGTATCCGCAGGCTCGTCCTCCCAGGTGAAGACATCGCGCACTTTCTTCTCATCGCGCTTCCATGCAGGGCTGCCCTTCTTGGCCATTTGTTTCTCCCAGGCAGCGCGCGCTTTCCGTCCGCGCAGCTCGCGGTCGAGTTTCGGCTGCATGGCGCTCAAGTGTTCCGCCGCCGCCAACAGCGCAAGCCGCTGAAGGGCGGGATCGAGCGTGGTGTGGATCCGCAATCCATCCTTCTCCAGATCGAACTCAGCGCCGGTCTCCTTGCTCACTTCCTCCAACCGCCGCCTCGCTTCTTCCTTCACCCGTTGTGCGAAATAGCCGAAGTCGTCCAGCGCATCGTTGCCGGCATACCGCAGTTCGAGGGGCAATGCGATCAGGCTGTCCCGGGCCTGCGCATCCAGGTATCCGCGCGCGCTCATCAACGCCAGCACTTGATCGCGACGGCCGCGTGCGTGCTCCGGGTTGAGGCGCGGATTGTACGTCGTGTTCGCCTTCAGCATGCCCACGAGCACGGCTGCTTCCTCGGCGCGCAACTGCTTGGCCGGCTTGCTGAAAAAGCGGCGCGCCGCGCTCTCGATGCCGTACATGTTCTCACCGAAAGGCACCGAGTTGAAGTAGAGCAGCAGGACATCTTCCTTGGTGTACACTTCCTCCAATCGCGTGGCCACGATGGCCTCCTTCATCTTGTTCACCGGAACGGTGAGTAGGCCATGCTGCTCACGACCGTAAAGGTTCTTGATGATCTGTTGGCTGATCGTGCTACCCCCGCCGCCGCCACGATCACGGCCCAGCAACGTGCGGAAGAAGACACGCACGTACGATCGTCCGTCCACCCCTTTGTGATCGAAGAAGCGCTGGTCCTCCGTGGCGACGAGCGCCTCGATGAGGTGTTGCGGCAGATCGGTGTACGGAATGTTCGTGCGGTCCTCCGCGAAGATCTTCCCGATGATGGAGCCGTCGTTGGCAAGCACCAGTGTGGCCTCCTCGTTACGGATCGCCGCCAGTTCCTCCTTGCTCGGCAACTTCCCGAAGGCGCCGCCACGCACCAACAGCAAGAGCACCCCGAAAACCAGGACAAGTCCGAGCAAGCACCAGATCAGGAGCTTGAGCCAAATGCGCTTACCCGACCTCCCTGACTTCTTCGCTTTCTTCTTTGCCATGCCATGCCGATCCGGCGGGCAAAGAACGCAATGAGGGGGGCGGTTCGTTCACCCCAAGAACTCATCGCTGAACAACAAGTCGCTCTCGTAAGGGTAGCGCTCCACATGGATCGCCTTCACACGGTTGTAGAGGAGCTTGCGCAGGTCGCTGATGTTCTGCTTGTGTACGGCGCTGATGAACATGCACTCGCCACCGTCCAGCCGGGCCATCCAGGTCTGTTGCAATTCTTCCAATGTGAATTGGTCCTCGCGCTTGGGGGCAAGGTCATGCGGATCGTGCGGTGCCGGGCGGTAGGCGTCGATCTTGTTGAAGATGGTGATCACCGGTTTGTCTCCGGCCCCGATCTCGGCCAAGGTGGCCTTTACCGTGGCGTGCTGTGCCTCGAAATCGTGGTGACTGATATCGACGACGTGCAGCAGGAGGTCGGCTTCGCGCGTTTCGTCCAAGGTGCTCTTGAAACTCTCGATCAACTGGTGCGGCAGCTTGCGGATGAACCCGACCGTATCGCTCATGAGGAAGGGCAGGTTGCCCAGCACGACTTTCCGCACGGTGGTATCCAAAGTTGCGAAGAGCTTGTTCTCCGCGAAGACGGTGCTCTTGCTCAGCACGTTCATGAGCGTGCTCTTGCCCACGTTGGTGTAACCCACCAAAGCCACGCGCACCATCTTGCCGCGGTTGCCGCGCTGCACGGCCTTCTGCTTGTCGATGTCTTTCAGCTGCTCTTTCAGGAACGCAATGCGATCGCGGACGATGCGGCGATCGGTCTCGATCTCTTTCTCACCACTGCCACCGCGCGTGCCCGTGCCGCCCCGCTGCCGCTCCAAGTGGGTCCACAACTTGGTAAGGCGGGGCAGCATGTATTGATACTGCGCCAACTCGACCTGCGTTTTGGCGTGCGCGGTGCGCGCCCTGCGCGCGAAAATGTCGAGGATGAGCCGCGGCCGGTCCAGCACGGGGCGCCCGAGTTCCTTCTCCAGGTTGCGCTGTTGCGCGGGTGTCAGCTCATCGTCGAAGATCACCGTCTGCGCGTCGTGCTCCTCCACCCATTGCTTCACCTCGGCGAGTTTGCCGCTGCCCACATAGGTGCGCCCATCGGGCGAGTGCATGCGCTGGGTGAAGCGCTTCAGCGTGCGGATCTCGGCGGTGAGCGCCAGGAACTGCAGCTCGTCCAGGTATTCCTTGACAAGTTCAGGCGTCTGGTCGCCGGTGATCAGGCCAACAAGCACGGCACTCTCGGCCTTAGCGGTGTCCTTGGGATCGATCATGGGCGCGATCTCAAGCCAGCAACATGATCCACAACGGCCTCTATCTGCGCCGCGTTCAACACCTGGCCATAGGCGCTCATGGTCTTGCGCCCGTGCGTAACGACACCGGTCATTTCATCCTTGCCCAAGGTGCTCTGTGCAAGATCCTTTGCGCCGTTGAGCGCGAGCGTGCCATCGGCGCCGTGGCACAATTCGCAGTACATGGTATAGATAGCCTCCCCGTCGGGCTTGCCGTCCACGGTAACGGCCTTCGCCGCATCCGGGGCTTCACCGCAACCGGCAAGCAGCGCAAAGAGGGCGCACACCGTTGCAACGCGCATCACAACCATCCGCGGTTGGTGCCCATTTCTGTATGCGGCCATGGGATCGAGAGGCACATGAGCAGCAACGCGATCAAGTAGAAGATCGCGATGAACTTCCATTTGGCGGGTTCGGTCTTCGCGCGTTTGCTCATTACCCGGCCAACGGTAACAAGGATCACCGCCAACAGCATCATGGCGATGTGCTCGTAGCGCCAAAAGACCACTTCGCGCGGCGTGAACGCCGGGGGTACATAACGCTTGTACCGGATGCTGTACAGGATGATCCCGACGACGACCTGAACATGGCACATCACCACCGCAACGATCGCGACCATGCGCTCCCATACGATGATGGGGCGGTTCATCAACCAGCCGCGCAACGCGATGAAACCGGCCAAGCCCACCGAGATCACCACCAACCAGCGCAAGAGGCTGTGCGCGAAGATCAACATGGACGTGGACTGCGCCATGTTGGACGACTGGAGCAGCGGGATATGATCGAGCATCAGAGCGGTGGGGTTGATCCGGAGCGGCCCGAATGTAGAACGATGCCCCAACCGGGGATGAACCGTGGGCGACACTTCTACATTCGCCCACCGTGAACGCACGCTACGCTCCATCCGTCCTGCTCGCGCTGTGCTTCGCGTTCGCCAGGGGCCAAGTGACGGTTCCTGTGAACGGTCCGCACAGCGTGGCGGAGCCGATCTACGCATTGAAAGGCGCCACCCTTCACCCCGCGCCCGGTGAAACCGTTGCGAACGGCCTGTTGCTGGTGCAGGGCGACAAGATCCTCTTCGCCGGGAGTCAGGGCAACGCGCAACGGCTGCCCGAAGGGGCGATCGTGATCGATGTTACCGGTATGCGCATCTGGCCTTCGTTCGTTGATCCATGGAGCAGCGCAGGGATGCCTGTGGAAAAAGACCGTAAGCCAAATGAGCGTGGCACCGGCAACTGGAACGGCGCGATCCGCGCCAGCACGGACGCCTCGGCCTTGTACGGCACCGACAAAGAGTTGAGCGATCAGTTGAGGAAACTCGGTGTCGGCACCGTGCTCGTGCACCGTATGGACGGTATTGCCCGTGGCACCGGGGCGGTCATCGCCTTGGCCGACCGCGCGCGGCAACTGGATGTACTGAAGGCCAACGCGACCACGCATTTCAGTTTCAGAAAGGGCACTTCGCCCGATGGTTACCCGTCCTCGCTGACAGGGAGCATCGCACTTCTGCGACAGACCTTGTACGATGCGCAGTGGTACGCGACAACAGGGAACCACGGATTGCGGGACAGCGAGTTGGAGGCGATCAACGCACAGCGGACGTTGCCCGCGTTCTTCGAGGTAAGTGAACGGAACGACGTGATGCGTGCCGCGCGGATATCGAGCGAGTTCGGTCTCCCCTTCATCGTGAAAGGCAGTGGCGACGAGTATGCGCGCGCCTTTGATATCAAAGCCACGGGCCTGCAACTCGTCATCCCGCTCTCCCTTCCCGACGCGTTCGATGTGGAAGACCCGTTCACGGCGTTGGAAACCTCCGTGGCACAACTCAAGCACTGGGAACTGGCCCCGAAGAACGCAGCAATGCTCAGCGCAGCGGGTGTGCCGTTCGCTTTCACTGCATCGGGGATCAAGGAGCGGAGCAGCTTGATCGCCAACATGCGGCGCATGCTGGCGGCAGGGCTGGATACCGCCGCCGCAATAGCTGCGCTTACCACCGTGCCCGCGGGAATGATCGGCATGGCTGCTGAACTCGGAACACTCGCCGCCGGCAAAGTGGCCAGCTTCCAGATCACCAGCGGCCACCTGTTCGCGAAGGATGGCAAACTGCACGAGCATTGGGTGGCCGGTCAGCGTTTCGTGGTGCAGCCCCGCGATCCACTGGACGTGCGCGGCAACTACGATCTGAACCTGCAAAGCCGCATCCTGCACATGAAGGTCGGGGGTGAAGTGGGCAAGATCGATGTGAAGGTGAGCGACCCGAAGGATGATAGCACCTACGCGAAAGGGGATCTGCGCATACAGAACGATCTGATGACGCTTGTTTTCGACGGCGCCAAGCTGGGTCTTCTTGGCCCCGTGCGGTTGAACGGGATCATTCACCAGGACAGCCGCATCTGGGACGGCCAAGGCCAACTGCCCGGTGGTGTGTGGAGCGCTTGGAGCGCGGTGCGCCAAGGCGAAGTTCCCAACGAGAAAAAAAAACAGAAGGACGACAGGACGTTGGACAGCCTCTATGCCTCATCGACCGGCATCCCATGGTATCCGATGTTGGCTTACGGCCAAGGCATGCTTCCCGATACGGAAACCGTGATCCTGCGCAACGCCACGGTGTGGACCAATACACCGAGCGGCATCCTTCGCGGTACTGATGTGTGCCTGCACAACGGAAAGGTGTTCGCGGTGGGCGTCGGCCTCGACAAGTCCCTGCTCTTTCCCCGGATGAAGATCAACGTGCAAGAGGTTGATGCAACGGGCAAGCACCTCACCAGCGGGATCATCGACGAACACTCGCACCTCGCGATCGCCCGTGGTGTCAACGAAGGCGGTCAAGCCGTTTCCGCCGAGGTGCGCATGGGCGATGTGGTGGACCCCGACGACATCGACATCTACCGCGACCTTGCCGGGGGCGTTACCGCTGCGCAGTTGCTGCATGGCAGTTCTAATCCGATCGGTGGGCAGAGCGCGCTGGTGAAAATGCGCTGGGGGTTGAACGGCGAGCAGATGAAGATCGACGGTGCGGACGGCTTCATCAAGTTCGCGTTGGGCGAGAACGTGAAGCAGAGCAACTGGTACTCGGACCGCACCCGTTACCCGCAGACGCGCATGGGTGTGGAGCAAGTGATGAGCGACGGCTTCCATCGCGCCCGGCAGTATGCTGCGCAGTGGGCGCTGTTCGAGGAGAGCAAGCCGAAGCCCGCAGCCCGCAACACGCGTGGAAAGAAAACCGGGGCCTCAGCGATCGCCGCCCCAAGGCGTGATCTGGAACTGGACGCCTTGGCGGAGATCCTCGCCGGCAAACGGTTCATTACCTGCCACAGCTATGTGCAGAGCGAGATCAGCATGCTGATGAACCTCGCCGATAGCATGGGCTTCAAGGTGAACACCTTCACCCACATCCTCGAAGGATACAAGGTGGCCGACAGGATGAAGGCACACGGTGTGAGCGCGAGCACGTTCAGCGATTGGTGGGCCTACAAATTCGAAGTGATGGAGGCGATCCCGTACAACGGGGCGTTGCTTTGGGAACAAGGTGTGAACACAGGGTTCAACAGTGACGATGCCGAGATGAGCAGACGCTTGAACCAAGAAGCCGCCAAGGCGGTGAAATATGGTGGCGTGCCCGAAGAGGAAGCATGGAAGTTCGTGACACTGAACCCCGCCAAGATGCTGCACCTCGATCATCGCATGGGCAAGGTGGAGGCGGGCATGGATGCGGACATCGTGCTCTGGAGCGCGAACCCGTTGAGCATTGATGCGAAGTGCGAGATGACCTTCGTGGACGGCGTGCGCCGGTTCGACCGCGCGCGCGATGCGGAATTGCGCAAGGCGATCACCGCCGAACGCGAACGCATCGTCGCCTTGATGATCGCGGCCAAGAAGGCGGGGGCACCCGTGCGCAAGGCCGAGAAGAAAGAACAGGGCAAGTGGCATTGCGAAACCATCGGCGAGGAACCATGAAGAGGATCTCAGGGGCAATGGGCAGGGGCAGGGGCAGCAATACAGGCGCGCTCCTGCTCCTGCCCCTGTTCCTATCCCTGCCCCTACCCTCCTTTGCCCAGCGCCCCACCCCTGCCCCCGCGCAATCGAAAAGCATGCTCATTGCGGGTGGCACCGTGCATGTTGGCGATGGGCGCGTGATCGATGAGGGTGCCGTCGGTTTCCGCAATGGCGTCATTGATTTCGTGGGTTACGCCTATGGTGTGCAAACGAAATACGACACAACGATCGATGCCAAAGGCCATCAGGTGTACCCCGGCTTCATTGCCGTGGATGCAACGCTCGGGCTTACGGAGATCGACCAGTCGCGCGCGACGGATGATCAAGACGAGACCGGCGATATGACGCCCGAGGTGCGTGCCATTACCGCATACAATTCCGACAGCCGTATTACCCCCACCGTGCGCAGCAATGGTGTGCTGCTAGCGCAGATCGTGCCGCGCGAAGGGACGATAACCGGCACCAGCGGTATCGTGCAGTTGGATGCGTGGAACAACGCCAGTGCGGTGTACAAGGCCGATGACGGGATCCACATGAACTGGCCGCGCGCATTCGTGCGCAGTGGCTGGTGGGCGGAGCCGGGCGAGACTTCCGCCGAAAAAGAGGACGAGCACTCCAAGCGATTGCGGGTGGTGCGCGAATTTTTCACCGCTGCCAAAGCATACGTGGAATGGAGCAAGGCCGACCCAACGAAGGTGGACCTGCGCATGGCAGCGATGACCGGTGTGTTCGACGGATCGAAGACGCTCTTCGTGAACGCGAACGTTGCGCGCGAGATCCAGGAAGCCGTGCTCTTCGCCAAGGAGATGGGCGTGAAAAAACTGGTCATCGTGGGTGGCTATGATGCTTGGCGTGTCGCCGACCTGCTGCACGACAATCGCGTGGATGTGATCCTCCGGCGCTTGCACGAACTGCCCCTGCGCGACGACGATGATGTGGACCTGCCCTATCGCCTGCCCGCTTTGTTGAAGGAGCGCAACATCCGCTTCGCGCTCGGGAATTCAGGTGAGCACGAGCGCGTTGAGTTGCGCAATCTTCCGTTCTTGGCAGGTACCGCAAGCGCCTACGGCCTTACCAAGGAAGAAGCACTGTCGAGCATCACCCTCGATGCCGCCCGGATCCTCGGTATCGACAAGCGTTGCGGGAGCTTGGAGGTGGGCAAGGAGGCCACCGTTTTCATCAGCACCGGCGATGCGCTGGACATGCGCACCAACAATGTGGTACAAGCTTTCATCCAAGGTCGGCACATCGACCTGGACGATCACCAGAAGCAATTGTACCGCCAGTACGAACGGCGCTACGAGGGGCGCTGAGCCGACCTCGGCAGGTACCCACATTTCTCCCGCACGCGGTCCAGCGTGGCGTTCGCTACCGTCCGCGCTTTCATTTCGCCCGCCTTCAACCGGGCATCCAATTCCCCTTTGTCGGCCATAAGGCGTTGGTAGGTATCGCGCTCGTTCGCGAACCCGTCCATGAGCAATTGCATCAGTTCCTTCTTCGCGTGACCGTAGCCATAGCCGCCGCGCAAGTAATTCTGCCGCATCGTTTCAACCGCATCGGCCGGGGCCAGCAAGCGGAACAGCTGGAAGACGTTATCGTTCTCCGGATCCTTCGGCTCCTCCAAGGGCGTACTATCGGTAACGATGCTCATCACCTGCTTCTTCAACTCCTTCTCGGGCAGGAAGGGAATGATCGTGTTGCCATAACTCTTGCTCATTTTCTGGCCGTCCGTACCGGGCACTACCATCACATCCTGCTGCATCATCGGCTCCGGCAGCACCAACGTTTCGCCATACGCATTGTTGAAGGCACTGGCGATATCGCGGGTGATCTCCAAGTGCTGTTTCTGGTCTTTGCCCACCGGCACCACGTTGGCATCGTACAGGAGGATGTCGGCGGCCATCAACACGGGATAGTAGAAGAGGCCGGCATTCACCGCGCTCAGGCGATCGCTCTTGTCCTTGAAGCTGTGCGCATTGGCCAGCATGGGGTATGGCGTGAAGCAACCGAGGTGCCATGTGAGTTCCGCGACTTCCGGCACATCGCTCTGCCGATAGAACGTGGTGCGCGAAGTGTCCAGGCCACAGGCCAACCAAGCCGCTGCAACAGCATACGTGTTCTCGCGCAGCGTTGTCGCATCGTGCACAGCAGTAAGCGAATGGAGGTCGGCGATGAAGAGAAAACTGTCGTTACTGCCGAGCGAACTCATGGCCACCGCCGGGCGGATGGCACCGAGCACGTTACCGAGATGGGGTATGCCAGTGCTCTGGATGCCAGTAAGGACGCGGGTCATAGAAGGTTGGAAGGGGCCGCAAGATAGCCGGATATCTTCGCGCCCCTTTGTATGTGGACGCCCGCCTGTTGCGTGGGCGCGAACTGCTCGGGGTACGTATGACGATCGCTCACCAGCACTACGACAAACCGCTCGTCGCCGATGGCGAAGCCGGCCGTGTGGTGCTGTTCAAATGGTTGTTCTTCCCGGTGCGCCTCTTGTTCAAAGTGTGGTTCGCCTTCGTGTTCTTCTTTTCCTTGGCGGTGCTCTACATCCCCTTCCGGGTGCTGCTCTATAAGCCGAGCCGCTACCGGAAAGCGTTCCGCTGGATGCGCGGCTGGGCGTGGTTCCTGCAATGCGGGGTGGGCATGCCGATACGCGTGAAGCGGCTCGCCGCCCTCCCACCACCACCGTACGTGGTGTGCTGCAACCACAGCAGCTATCTGGACATCATCCACATGTACAATACCATCCCGGACTACTTCCTCTTCATGGGGAAGTACGAACTGCTGCGTTGGCCGCTCTTCAACATCTTCTTCAAGGGCATGAACATCACTGTGAACCGCGGCAGCCGTACCGAGGCGGCCAAGAGCCTGCGGCGCGCCGAACGGGCCCTGCGCGACGGGGCGAGCATTGCCCTCTTCCCCGAAGGGACGATACCGCAGCATGCTCCGCGCATGAAGCATTTCAAGGATGGGGCCTTCACCATGGCCATCGCCAAGCAAGTGCCCATCGTGCCGGTCACCTTCATCAACCACTGGCGTCTGTTCGGCGAACCCACCCAATTGCTGAGCCGGGGACATCCGGGCATCGCCCGCGCGGTGATCCACCCGCATGTGGAGACCACCGGCATGACCGAAAAGGACGTGGCTACCTTGCGCCATCGGGTGTTCGATACCATTGAAGCACCATTGCGCTGAGAATGAAACTGGACGACGCCACCTTGGACCGTATCGCCGAACTGGCCAAGCTGGATTTCAGTGATCCGGCCGCGCGCGCCACCATCCTCAAGGACATGGAGCGCGTGCTCCACTTTGTGGCGAAGCTGGAAGAGATCGACACAACCGGCGTTGAGCCCCTGATCTTCATGACCGAGGGCGAGGATGTGCTGCGCGATGATGTGGTCCACCAAGAGCTCAAGAAGGAGGACGCCATGCGCAATTCGCCTGTGAAGGACAGCGACTACTTCAAGGTTCCGCGGGTGGTTGACAAGAGCTGATCAAGCTTCAAATACCAAGGTTCAAGTTCCAGGGGTCAAGGCTCTCGTTCAAAACCTGACGAGGCCACTGTTCGGTTGCGCGTTACAGCATGGCGACGACACATACGTTCGTTCAACGGACCGTATGAACGCAACAAAGCCCCGGATGGATCCAGGGCCTTGCTGCCTGTGGCACATAGCCTTCGCAGGGCGTAGACGTTACGTGTTCATCGGTACCCGTTGATATAGGCGTTGGCGATTATCTCGCTCTCCCGGATCAGACCTTGAACGATCTCACGGATGAGGCCGTCCAATTGATGGTCCGAGAACCTATGCAGGTCGTTGTACACGTGTGTTTTCCGCTTGCTGCTCTTGATGAAGGCTATTTTATCCTTCTTCGTCATGGGCACCTTCAACGGGGCATGGGGGACAAAGGATCCATGGCATCCGGAGAAAGTCCGGAAACCCTTGCCGGGCGTGGGAAGAAAAACGCGGGGCGGGACCGATCCCTCGATCCCGCCCCTTGGGAATGCGGCCCTTCAGGGCCGCCCAATGGCTTGGTTCCGCAGCGCCCCTCAGGCCGCGATGCCTCCGGTGGAAGGCCTCACTTGGGCCAGTTCCCGCAGCTTGTGCATATAGCGCTCCACATCGCCGGCGAGCATCAGCTTGGTGGCCTCTTTCTTCAGCTTCAGGTAACGTTTCACTTGGGTGATCATGGCTTGCGGTATTAAAGGTTCTGTTACATGAACTTTCAACCGGCGTGCCAAATTGTATCGGGGGCCCAAAACCCCCACCCTTCCGGCCTCTTATCTTGCGCCTGTTCCAACGCACACTTCTCGGATCAGGGATGAGCCACGTTGCCAAACCATACTTCATCGGTATCGCAGGCGGCAGCGGCAGCGGCAAAACGAGTTTGATCCGTGCGTTGAAGGCGGTGATGCCCGAGGGTAGCATCTGCGTTGTGAGCCAAGACGACTATTACCACCCGATCCACCAACAGGTGGAGGATGGGAACGGCAAGGTGAATTTCGACCTGCCGGGCGCGATCGATCTTGATGCCATGGCGCGGGATCTCGGCACCCTGGCCAATGGGGAAGCGATCTACCGCAAGGAATACACCTTCAACAACAACGCGAAAGAACCCGAGTGGTTCGAGCTGAAACCAGCGCCTGTGATCGTTGCTGAAGGGCTGTTCCTACTGGAACATGAACCCACACGCGAGTGCTTCGACCTGAAGGTTTTCGTGGATGCGAGCGAAGAGACCCAGTTGCGACGCCGCCTGCTGCGCGATGCCGCCGAACGAGGCTACGGTCCCGAGGAGGTACACTACCAGTGGGAGCACCACGTGTTGCCCGCGTACAGGCAATACCTGTTACCGCACCGGCATCTCTGCGACCTGCACGTTGTGAACGAGTACACCTACGACAAAGCCGTGGCTGTGCTGCGTGATCACCTCCTGCGCACTGTCGGGGTTTCGCAGGGCGTCTTTCAGCCTTTGTAGAGACCCTGCGCGCTGATATAGCTGCGCACCGCTTCGGGCACCATTCCCCCGATGTCCGATCCCTCGCGCACCCGTTGCCGGATCCGCGTACTGCTCAAGTCCATCATCTGCGCGTCCACCCATTGCACGCGTGGATGATCGGCGTAAACGGCCTGCATCCGGTGCAGTTCAACGCCCGGGCGCGGGTACACCAGCACGCGGTGGTGCTTGAGGATCCCTTCCGGGTCCTTCCATTTGTGCAGGCCGGCGAGGTTGTCGCTGCCCATGATCAAACTGAATTCGTCTTCCGGGAAGCGTTGCCGCATATCGGCCAGCGTATCAACCGTGTAGTTGGGTTGGGGCAGGGATAACTCCACATCGCTTGCGCTGAGGCCGGGGCGCCCCTTAACGGCCAGGTCGGTCATGTACCACCGCACGCTGTCTGCGCTCATCACCCTGTCTTGCTTGAAGGGGTTGAGCGGCGTTACCACCAGCCACACTTCGTCCAGTCCAACCTGCGCGCGCACGGCTTCGGCTATGGCCACATGGCCGCTGTGCGGCGGGTCGAACGTTCCGAAGAGACAACCGACCTTCATGCGGCGAGGAAGGCGCGAACGCGTTCAACAGCTGCGGCACAGGCACGGTCCAGATCGTCGTTCACGATCACCACATCGAAGTGGGGGTGGTAGAGCATCTCACGCTCGGCCTTCGCCACGCGCTCGGCCAAACTCTCCGGCGTTTCGGTGCCACGCGCGCGCAGCCGTTCGGCCAACACCTCAACCGACGGTGGGCTGACGAAGATGGCCAGCGCGTTCGGCCCGAAGACGCTCTTGAGGTCGGTGCCGCCCACCACGTCCACATCGAAAATGGCGTGCTTGCCCGCGTGCCAGATGCGGTCCAGTTCCTGGCGTAACGTGCCATAGAACCGGCCGGGGTACACCTCCTCCCATTCCACGAAGGCATCCTCGGCGATCTTCATCCGGAACGCCTCGGGGCTCATGAACCAATAATCCTTGCCGTTCACTTCGTTGGCCCGCATGTCCCTGCTGGTAGCGCTGACGCTGAACTCCAGCCCGAGCCCGGCCGCCAGCAAGCGGTGAACGATGGTGGTCTTACCCGCACCGCTCGGCGCACTGAGGATGATGCTCTTTCCGCTCGCGGACATGGCTTACAGCACGTTGAGCACTTGCTCCTTGATCTTCTCCAACTCGTCCTTCATGCGCACCACCAGCTGCTGTATGTCCGCATCGTTCGCTTTGCTGCCGAGCGTGTTCACCTCGCGGCCGATCTCCTGCGAAATGAAACCGAGTTTGCGCCCTTGCTGCTCTTCCTCCTTCGCAGTGGTAAGGAAGTAGTTGCAGTGCGTGCGCAGGCGCATCTTCTCCTCGGCCACGTCCATTTTATCCAGGTAGTAGACCAGTTCCTGTTCGAAACGGTCCTTGTCCACTGTGGCCTTCACTTCCTCCAGTTTCGCCAGCAAGCGCTCGCGGGTGCGCGTGGCACGGGCGGTGTCGAGCGGCTCCACGGCATCGAGCAATGCAACGATGGAATTGACGCGGGAGGCCAGCTCATTGAACAGCTGCAAACCCTCGGCCGCGCGGAATGCCTGGAAAGCGCGGAGGGCTTCATCCAACAACTGCTTCACCTGCTCCCACTCTGTCTCATCCAGTTCATCGCGGGTGGTGCGCGATACATCGGGCATGCGCAGCACGATGCCGAGCAGGTCGGTATCGGAGCGCGGCGCAACGGCCTGCTTCAGCACGATCAGTTCCTCGTGGTACTGTTTCACCAGCGCCACATCGAACGTGGTGCGCTTGGCGGTGAGGGCTTCCTCCACGCCGATGTACACATCCACCTTGCCGCGCACAATGCGCTCGTTGGCCCACTGGCGCAATTCGGTTTCCTTCTCACGGTACAGCGAAGGCAGCTTCAGCATCAGGTCGAGGCCTTTGCTGTTGAGCGAGCGCAGCTCCACGGTGATCTTCTTCCCGTTGATGGAACCTTCGGCGCGGCCGAAGCCGGTCATGGAACGGAGCATGTGGGCGAATGTAGCTGGGGAGGACAAGGCTGCATCCTGCTTAGTGGATCCTCTGTACGAAGTCCGTTCTTCGCTTCCAGCGCTGATCAAACCGAACTATCCACCTTGAACCAATGGGATCCGTGCCATATCTCCGTGCGTAAGCTGTGAACGTGCTATCCGGACCCAGGCAGCGCAGAGTTGTGGTCGCATAGGGGCGCAAAGGAATTCCTACTGATTTAATCACTACGCACTCACAACTCCACTGAACTCCAGGTTTGAGTGTGAAGTGATCGTACACAGTCGAGACGATAAACACTACACCCAGCAATGCGCAGACCACCCACAGGAACATGTACTTTCTAAATAGGGACTTCTTGTCGACAGTCCTTCTGGTTTTTGTCTTCATAAACGACCCGGCGGTCAGCGTAAAATTCAGAGGAGCCTTTGAAGAAACTCGAAAGTACAGAACTGAAGACGCAGCATTTTAGACCTTCTCCTTCGCATCCGCCCTTCCAACCAGGTAGACCCCGAGGAAGATAAGACCAGCGCTCAGTGCTTGCTCCCAACCGAAGCCCATGTTCACGCCCGGCGCACCGCTGCCGAGCCATGGATACTGCGCGGCCAGCCACGTGAAAACCAATGCGAGCACCGGTTGCAAGTAGATGTAGATACCCACCACGCTTGGCTCCACATGGCGCAGGGCCCATGTGTTCAGCAGGTAAGCGACGAAGGTGACGCACACCACAACGAAGGCCATCTTCAACAGCACTGCGCCGTGCAACGCCTGCCATTCCACGTGGGCGATCTCACCGGCACCGAAGGGTACGACCACAAACGAGCCCAAGAGAAAACACCAGCTCATGACGGTGATGGCGGAGTACTTGCGCATCAGCGGCTTCACCATGACGAGGTAGATGGCGAACGAGCACGCATTGATGAGGATGAAGAGATCGCCGGTGAGCGTGGCGCCGGAGCCGCCACCATTGCCATGGCTCAGTATGAGCGTAAGGGCACCGGCTGCGCCGAGCAACACACCGCCCAGCTTCTGCTGCGTAATGCGCTCACCGATGATCACACCGCTCAGTACCAGCACCAGGATCGGCGTGGCCACCATGATGATGCTCGCGTTAACGGCCGTGGTGCGCACAAGGCCTTGGAAGAAGAACAGTTGGTTCACCGCCACACCCGTAAGGCCGCACAACAGGAAGCGCCAAGTGTCCTTCCGCTCCACGCGCTGCGGGAACGCGGCGCGCAGGCTCCAGAAAAGCAGCACCGCGCCGAGCACACGCAGCAGTATGAAGCCCGCCGGCCCGATCACGCCGGGCATGAGGCTCTTCGCGATCGGATAGTTGGCACCGTAGATCAGGTTCACCACCAGCAGAGCGAGGTGGGCCAGAAACTTGCGGTCCATGGTTGCAACGGTGAAAGTCGGATGCGCCCTGCGCCCGTGCCGACATCGGCGGCAAGATATCCGGGCGGCAAGGCCGTGTACTTTCGCCGCCCTCATCAAAAGCAATGAAGTTCGCCACCAAAGCAATCCACGCAGGCGTGGAACCGGACCCGAGCACGGGCGCCATCATGACGCCTATTTTCCAGACCAGCACCTACGTGCAGGCAGGGCCGGGCGATCACAAGGGCTACGAGTACAGCCGCACGCACAACCCCACGCGCACCGCATTGCAGAACGCATTGGCCGCGTTGGAGAACGGCAAGCACGGCCTCTGTTTCAGCAGTGGCATGGCCAGCATCGATGCGTTGTGCAAACTGCTGAAGCCCGGCGATGAAGTGGTGAGCACCAGCGATCTCTACGGTGGCACCTACCGCCTCTTCACCAAGATCTACGAGGGCTTCGGTCTCAAGTTCAAGTTCATCGATATGCGCGACGCCGCATCGGTGGAACAGCACATTACCAAGAACACGAAACTGATCTGGGTGGAAACGCCCACGAACCCGCTGCTCAGCATCATCGACATAGCAGCGATGGCCGCGTTGGCGAAGAAGCACAACTGCCTGCTGGCGGTGGACAACACATTCGCCAGCCCTTACCTGCAAACGCCTTTGGAACTCGGTGCGCACATCGTAATGCACAGCGTTACCAAGTACCTCGGCGGCCACAGCGATGTGGTGATGGGCGCCTTGGTCTGCAACGACGATGCACTGGCCGAGCGCCTTGCCTTCATACAGAACGGCAGTGGTGCAACGCCCGGCCCGCAAGACTGCTTCCTGGTGTTGCGCGGATTGAAGACGCTGCACTTGCGCATGCAACGCCATTGCGAGAACGGCGCCGCCGTGGCCAACTACCTCAGCACCCACCCCAAGGTGGACAAGCTCTACTGGCCCGGCCTGAAAACGCACATCAACCACGCGGTGGCCGCCAAGCAGATGCACGGTTTCGGCGGCATGATCTCCTTTACACTGAAGGGCGATCACATGGACGATGCCATGCGCGTGCTCTCCAGCACCAAGCTCTTCGTACTGGCCGAAAGTCTCGGCGGCGTGGAAAGCCTGCTGGGCCACCCGGCCAGCATGACGCACGCCAGCATACCACGCGAAGAGCGCATGAAGAACGGCCTGGCCGACACCCTGATCCGCCTGAGCGTGGGACTGGAAGATGCCGATGATCTGATCGAGGATCTACGGCAGGCGCTGGGCTGAGCAAAGCGATCGCTCCTCATCCCAACTGTGCCCACCCGTTCGTCCCGTGTTGAGCGTGGTGGTGGGGCTGTGCGGTCGCGCCTACTTTTCGCCCCCCTTTGCACGGCGCGCTCCGCGCCCTATCCTATCCCCGCTCATGAAACTGACCTTTGCCCCTTACGCATTGATCGCTTGTGTTGCTGCCTGCGCCCCCGCACCGCCGCAAGAAGCAGCCGTTGAAACACCCGCCATGGCCAACCCGCTCGCCGCGCCCAGCGCGTTGCAGTTCCACGCCCCGCCCTTCGGCGAGTTGAAGGACAGCGACTACCGTCCGGCCATTGAGGGCGGCATGGCCAAGCAGTTGGAGGAGATAAAGGCCATTGCCGACAACAGCGAGCCCGCCACGTTCGAGAACACCATTGTGGCCATGGAGCAAAGCGGGCAGGACCTTACCCGCGCCGCCAAGATCTTCTTCAACCTTACCAGCAGCGCCACCAACGACAGCCTACAAGCCGCCAAGGCCGCTCTGGCACCCAAGATGGCCGCGCACGGCGATGCCATCAACTTGGACCCGAAGCTCTTCGCCCGGGTGAAGGCGGTGTACGACCAACGCGCATCGTTGGGCCTCGATGCCGTGCAAACACGGTTGCTGGAACGCTATTACACGCGCTTCGTGCGCACCGGTGCGCTGCTCGATGAAGCCGGCAAAACGGAACTGAGGAAGTTGAACGAGGAGGAGTCGAACCTCAACACCGAATTCCAGGACAAACTCCTGAAGGAGGTGACCGCCTCGGCGATCCTGGTGGACAAGAAGGAAGACTTGGACGGCATGGCCGCGGAGGAGATCGAAGCGGCTGCCACGGCAGCCAAGGAAAAGGGCAGCGAAGGCAAGTGGCTGATCGCGTTGGTGAACACCACCACGCAACCGGTACTGGCTTCGTTGAAGAACCGCGCGCTGCGCGAACGCATCTACAAAGCATCCATTGCGCGCAACAACCACGGCGGCGAACTGGACAACAAAACCACCGTGGCACGCTTGGCGCAACTGCGCGCACAACGCGCCAAGTTGCTGGGCTTCGCCAACTGGGCGGCATATGTAATGGACGACCAGATGGCCAAGACACCGGAGGCCGCGGTGAAGCTCTTGGGCGGCATGGCCCCGGCGGCGGCGCGCAACGCCAAAGCCGAAGCCGCCAAGCTGCAAGCCCTTATAGACAAGCAGGGCGGTGGTTTCAAGCTGGAGCCGTGGGATTGGGATTTCTATGCCGAGCAAGTGCGCAAGGCGGAGTACGATCTGGACCAAGCTGCCGTGAAACCCTACTTCGAACTGGAAAGCGTGTTGCAGAAGGGCGTGTTCTTCGCCGCCAAGGAACTTTACGGCGTCACCTTCAAAGAGCGGAAGGACCTGCCGGTGTACCACCCCGATGTGCGTGTGTTCGACATCATGGACACCAACGGTGTGTCGTTCGGACTTTTCTATGGCGACTACTACGCCCGCGAGAACAAGAACGGCGGCGCATGGATGGACACTTACGTGGACCAGAGCCGCCTGTTGAACCAGCAACCGGTGATAACGCAGAACTGCAATTATGTGAAGCCCGCTGCCGGGCAGCCGTGCCTGCTGAGCTTCGATGATGTGACGACGCTCTTCCACGAGTTCGGCCACGCCTTGCACGGCATGTTGAGCCGCCAAGAGTATCCGCTGTTCTCCGGTTCAGCCACTACCACGGACTTCGTTGAGTTCCCCTCGCAGTTCAACGAGAACTGGGCCAAGGACCCTGCGGTCTTCAGCAACTACGCGAAGCATTACAAGACCGGTGAAGCCATGCCCGCCGACCTTGTGGAGAAGCTGCGCAAGAGCGGCAAATTCAACCAGGGCTATGGCACCAGTGAGTACTTGGCCGCAGCGCTGCTCGATATAGAATGGCACAGCCTTGGCGCGGATGCGGCCTTGGTAACCGATGTGGATGCGTTCGAAGAGGCGGCGTTGAAGAAGTACGGGCTGTACAACCCCCAAGTGCCGCCACGCTACAAAACCTGCTACTTCAGCCACATCTGGAGCATCGGCTATTCTGCCAACTATTACGCCTACATGTGGAGCGAAGTGCTCGATGCCGATGCCTTCGAATGGTTCAAGGAGCACGGCGGCATGACACGCGCGAACGGCATGCACTTCCGCAGCACTGTCCTTTCCCAAGGCGGCAGCAAGGAGAGCGCGCAGCTCTACCGCGACTTCCGTGGGCGCGATCCCGAGGTGGATCCACTGCTGGAACGCAAGGGTTTGAAGTAGACGGTGGGGGCCCGGTGCCCGATGAGCGCAACGTTGCTCATGGGCACCGGGCCTTTTGCGTTCGGTCGCGTTGTACTTGGAACCCAAGAGTCCCCTCCGGGAGTCTCGGGGCGGCGGTCCGTCGTACCTTAACCCGTCTATTTTCGCCCGCCTTTGTTGCAACCCATCCCATGCTGAACCTCCGGACCCTTGTTGCCTTCGCTGTCACCGCTTCCATTGCCGCCCCCGTTCTGGCGCAACGCGAACCGACGATCTATTGCACCACGCACAACAACGAACGGATAGCCGAACTCAACGGCAACGACCCGGTGAAGCTGGCGGCCATCGCCGCTGCGGATGCCCAGTTGGAAGCCTTCACCGCGGATTTCGCCGCGAACGGCATGGCCAAGGGCGGCAGCAACTATGTGGTGCCGGTGGTCTTCCACATCATACACAACAACGGTCCGGAGAACATCAGTAACGAGCAGGTGGAGGATGCGATGCGCGTTCTCAACGATGACTTCAACCGCTTGAACGAGGACTGGGACAACGTGCGCCCCGAGTTCCTGAGCATCGTGGCCAACGTCGGCATCACCTTCAAGTTGGCGCAGAAAGACCCGAACGGCGATTGCACCAATGGCATCACGCGCACGATCAGCCCGCTTACCAACGACGGCACGCAGGACATGAAGGACCTGATCCAATGGCCGCGCAACAAGTACTTGAACGTTTGGGTGGCCGCCAGCGCCGATGGTGCTGCGGGATACACCTACACACCCGGTGCGGTGAGCAGTTCGTTCCAAGCCGGCATGGACGGGATCGTGATGCTGCATGACTACATCGGCACGATCGGCACCAGCCAAGTGAGCCACAGCCGCACCCTTACCCACGAGGTAGGGCACTGGATCAACTTGCGCCACGTGTGGGGGCCCACCAACGATCCGGGCTTGGCCGACAATTGCAACGAGACCGATAATGTGAGCGACACGCCTCCCACCGAAGGCTGGAGCAGTTGCAACCTGAACGGCAACACCTGCACCAGCCCGTTGGACAACGTGGAGAACTACATGGAGTACAGCTACTGCAGCAAGATGTTCACCGACGGGCAGAAGACGCGCATGCTGGCGGCCTTGAACAGCAGCACGGCACAGCGCAACCAGTTGTGGACCCCTGCCAACCTTGCCGCCACGGGCGTGGATCAGCCCGGTACGGTGTGCCTTGCGGAATTCAGCAGCAACCAGCGCGTGGTGTGCGCCGGAAGCCCGGTGCAGTTCACCGACCTCAGCTACAACAATGTTGTGCAGTGGGATTGGGCCTTCCCCGGCGCCGTGCCTGCGACGGCCGTGGACAGCAACCCGAGCGTTACCTACACCACGCCCGGCGTTTACGATGTGACCCTTACCGCAGGTGATGGCAACGGAACGGCGAGCACCACCAAGAACGATTACATCCTCGTGCTGCCCGCTACCGGCACCACCGTGCCCTTTACCGAGGGCTTCGAGAACGTGAGCGCCATACCCGGCACCGAATGGACCGTGGCGAACGACAACAGCGATGAGGCGTTCGAGCTGACCACAACAACGGCCTACAGCGGTGGCAAAAGCGTGCGCCTGCGCAACTACACCGGCCAAGCCACCAACGTGGACGAGTTGTTCAGCGGCACATACGATATGACCGCCTCAACGGACATCTCCATCAGCTGGCGCTTCGCCTTTGCGCGGCGCAACAGCGCCAACGATGATGTGCTCCGTTTGTACGTGAGCAAGGATTGCGGTGCCACATGGAATTTGCGCCGCCAATTGCACGCCCAAACCGATCTCGCCACCGCACCTGACCAGAACAGCCAGTTCACGCCCAGCGGCCAATCGCAGTGGGGCTATGAAGTGGTGGACAATATCCTGAGCACGTACAACGTGGCCGACTTCCGCTTCAAGTTCTGGTTCGAGAGCGACGGCGGTAACAACCTCTACATCGACGAGATCAACATCAACGGCGGCCCTGTGGGTATCGGCGAACTGTTCGGCACCGGGCACGATATGCTGGTGGTGCCCGATCCAGTAGTGGACGCCGCCGAGTTGATCTTCACCGCCAAGCACCAAGGCAACGTGCGCATTGATGTGCTGGATGCTTTGGGGCGCGAGGTGGCGCATGTGTACAACGGTGTGCTCGTTCCCGGCGATCAACGCATGCAGTTGCCCGTGGGTGCATTGGGTGCCGGCCTCTACTTCGTGCGCATGGCCGAAGCCGAGGGCACAAGGGCGGTGCGTTTCGCAGTGCGGTGAGCATGACGCGGTCGGCGTATCCTTTCGGCGCGTTGTTCTGCTTGGCATTGTTGGGCGCGTGCCAACGCGCGGGTGAAGCGGCCAAGAACACGATCAACAAAGGCGGTGAAGTGGCCGGACAGGCCGCCAGTGAATTCCTGAAAGGTGCCAAGGAAGGTGTGGAGGAGACGCTGGCTTTGCCCGTGGTGCTCGACCCTTCGTTGGACGGTTCGGGCCTGAGCGTGGGAAAGACCGAGGCAAGCGGAGCGGACAACTACAACACGCTGAACGTGTACCTCATGTTCGATCGCGACATGTCCGATACCCTCGTTGCAAAGGCCTATGATGCGGATGGGCTGGAGATGGGCCGCATGCGTTTCGGCGTGAGCGGTAAAGCCGGTGATGCCGCATGGCACACCATCGCGTTCCCGGAACAGACCGACTTGGAAGCGAAAGGGAAGGTTCTGCTCGGGAAATAGTCCGGGTTCTGCGCACTCGTAGCGGGTGTTAGCTGGTCTTCCGGATGACCGGAGGATCATTTCCTTCAACCAACCAAAACATGTGTTGGAATGCTTGTGCAACATCTGGCCGCGCCTATGGGCGTATTTGCGTTACCCTGGAGCGATCGGCACCTGATCCACCATCCGCATCATCATGGGCTACCATGCCCAAGTACGCAAAACGACCGGACCAACGCGCGCAGGATGGGGACATGACAGCGCTCAAACTCCTCGTGCTGGTCCAGCGCCCTATCAGCCGCGACCAATGTCAGAGACCGTTGACCGATCAGTGACCGATATGATTACGGTAAGAACCTCTCTTCAAGAGCGGCTGATTCACTCGATCCGATCGACCCACCTTAATAGACCACGAAACGGAACGCGGAGCGCTCCACGGGTGAGGAGACCTCGACCACATAACCACCTGCGGTGAGTGCTTGCAGATCGATGCGACCGGAATGCCCACGGAACGAAGTAGCAGCCAGCACCTTGCCCATCATATCGCACACGCGCACGGTCGCTTCAGTACCGCGATGACCAAGCTCGATCCGAATGACCTGCCCCGAAGGATCGCACACGGCTTGAATTCCTTGATCCTCGACAGTAGGGACAGCTGTGCCTTCGGAACCGCTCAACTTCACGAGCCAGAAGTCATCCAAGCCTTGGTTGAACCCCACGTCGCCATCCGCCGATCGTGCGCCGCCAGCAAGCACAAAGCCGCCGTCCGATGTCGGACGGATGCACTGTGCGCTCTCGGTAGAGGAACCACCATAGCAATGCTCCCACACCAAGGTTCCGGTTCCGCCAAGGTGAAGCAGCCATGCTTCGCCGCCCGGATGCGGATCGGAAACATCGCCATCTGAAGACCAACTTTGGCCTGCAACGGTGTACCCCAGACCTGAGCCGAGGGACAACGACGTGGCTTCATCGTACCCGCTGCCGCCGAAAGACATTTGCCAAACGAGCACACCTGCGGTGTCCAGTTTCACCGCCCAGAGATCGGCATCACCCTGGTTTGAAGTCAAGTCACCATCGCTGGAGCGGCTACCACCAACGAAGACATAGCCTCCATCCGGGCAAAGCCGCAATTCGTACCCCCATTCGCTATTGGAACCACCGTAACACTGTTGCCATTCGATCGCGCCGACCGCGTCCAACTTCACCACCCACACGTCATCCATGCCGTGCGATCCGGTTACATCACCATCATCCGAATAGACCGTTCCGCAAAGCACGACGCTTCCTCCATCCGGAGTTGAACTGATGTCGTACCCGACCTCATTGCCCGAACCGCCTAAGCACCGCTGCCACTGGATGATCCCATTTTGATCGAGCTTCACGACCCAAGCGTCGTCGGCACCATGATTACCGGATACATCCACGTCGTTCGAATGGGTTTGCCCGGCAATAAGGAATCCCCCGTCCGGGGTCGGGTCGATCGCATAGCCCCGCTCATCATACGACCCGCCGAGATCGTGTACCCAAACGATGGTGCCGTTCGAGGTCATTTTCACCACCCTGATCTGCATGGCTATTGGTTCGACCCATCCTACCAGAACAAGATCACCGGAAGGCAGTTCCACGGCGTCTTGGACCCAAGATTCGAGACCGACGCCAAGGGTCTGCTCCCAAACCAAACCACCGTTCGCATCGGTTTTCACCAACCAGAAGTCCAACGCACCTTGCTGACCTGTAACGTCCCCGTCCTCAGACTCGGTAACCCCCGCGACCAAATAGCCCCCATCCGCCACGGGCTGCACGGTATACGCTCTTTCAAACCCTGAACCGCCAAATGTGGCTTCCCATTCAACAAGGGGGGCTTGGGCCAGAGCGCTTTCTACGCTAACGGCGGCAACGAATAGCAGGACGTTTCTGGTTTCCATGTGGATGGGTGAAGCAGATGAGCGGTGCTAGTGCGGCAGACATTGGATGTTGCACAAGATGTCCTGACGAATGTAAAGACAACGCGCCCACAACCTTCGCTGCCTGCGACGGCTCCACTGCGCGAGAAAGCCCATCCACTCCCCGGTGCGTTGGGCCTCTCGTTGATGTACATCCCGAAAAGCACATGTGCCACTGGTCAAATGAACATCGCCCCGCGTTCAGCAAGTGTCTCAAAGGTTCTCGAGGCCGTTTGGCGAAAGTGTCCAAGACAGGAGACAGGTCTGCAGCAAACGCTGGCTTTTCCCGTGGTGCTCGCCCCCCCTTCGTTGGACGGCTTGGCCTGAGCGTGGGAAAGACCGCGGCAATCGGAGCGGACAACTACAACACGCTGAACGTGTACCTCATGTTCGATCGCGACATGTCCGATACCCTCGTTGCAAAGGCCTATGATGCGGATGGGCTGGAGATGGGCCGCATGCGTTTCGGCGTGAGCGGTAAAGCCGGTGATGCCGCATGGCACACCATCGCGTTCCCGGAACAGACCGACTTGGAAGCGAAAGGGAAGGTCGTACTCGGGAGATAGCAGTGAAGAGCAGAGAGTGGTGAGTGCTGCACCTATCCGCACTCGTCACTCGCCACTTCCCTTACTTCTTATACCCCATCAGGATCGTAACGCAGCCCACTGGCACCAAGTCGTTGGCGCTCTTCCTTTCGGGCACGTACACCTGCACCTTCAACTGCGTGGTGCTTTCCACCTTCAGGTCGAAGATGTTCTTCGGCTCGTCCGCGAGGCTCTCGAAAACGGTCTTGTTGCCCGCGTCCACCAGCTTCCAGTTCACCTCGCCGAGGGAAGGATGCACGCACACGAGCAAGCGGTATTGCTGGCCGCTGTAAAAGGTCATGCTCACCTCCGCCTCCTCACCGGGCGACAATTGCGCGGCATTGAAGGTTTCGTTGAAGGTGTAAGGGGCCAACTGCGGGATGCATTTGTTCTTGGCGAAGCTGCGGCATTGCGCATCGGCCATGTTCGGCAGCAGGCACGCAGCGAGAACAGCGGCGCCGGCGGCGATCGAGCGTAGGGTCGTCATGGCCATGATCAGTTGATATAGCTGTTGCGGATGGCAGCGGCTTTTGCGCTGAGGGTCTTCAGTTGGTCGTCGGTGAGCGTGGCCGCCGATCCGCCGCCGATGGTGGTAACACCCGAGGCATCGGTGCTCGTGGTCGTACTACCGCTCACGGTGATGCCGTCGTAGATGGCACCCAGTGCCTGCATGTCGGTCAACACCGCCGCCAACGTGGGCTCCTGCGGATACTCACCCAGCAAGGAGATGATGTCCTTGAGCGAGAGCTTCTGTTCTGCGATGCGCTGGCGCAACTTGTCGTTGTTCTTGGTGGTGGCCACTTGGGTGGCGATGTACAGGCCTTCCGTCCAACCGGCGGCGATCATCAATGCGCTCAAGTGGCTGCGGCCTTCCTCTTTCAGGTAACCGTCCATGTTCCAATACGTGTCGGTAACGATGTCGAGCAGCGCCTCACGGTCGCCCTTCGCTTCTTCCATGGCCTGCATGGTACTATCGCTGAACACGCTGTTCACACCCAATTGCTTGGCCAAGCTCTGCGCGGCGGCCGTGAAGAGCATGCTCTCCTGCGTCTGGTTGAACACGCTGGCATAACTGAGGTCCGCACCGTAGATGCCCAGGTTGATCGCCTGCTTGCTCGGGCTGGTGTAGTTGGTGCGGTTGTTCGGATCGTTCAGGATGTCCTTGTCGTACTCGGCCCCGGCCTCGCGCAGCAGCTCGGCGGTTTCCATGGGGCTCGGGATGCTGTAGAAGATCTTCTTGGTCTTCTGCTTCATGGCATCCTGCGCGGCAGCCGCGCTGTCGGCGCCGTCGGTGAGGAGCTGATCGCCTTGCGGCTGCCCACCACCGCATGCGGCAACGAGCAGCGCGATCGGTAGCAGGCGTAACAGGTTGGGAATGGTCATGTAGGGCACGTTGGCGTGGTGCTCAAAGATGCCCGCGGTACCCGTTCCGATCAGTGCGCTTCAAGCCAGTTTTTCCCCAAATGGATGTCAACAAGAAGAGGTGCGTCCAGTTGCATCGCCCCTTCCATCAACTCCTTCACCATCGGCAGCAGTTCACCGGCTTCATCGTTGTGCGCATCGAAGACCAGCTCGTCATGCACCTGCAGGAGCAGTTTGCTCCGCATCCGTTTACGCTTCATTTCGTCATGGATCCGTACCATGGCCACCTTTATGATGTCCGCCGCAGTGCCCTGCATGGGTGCGTTGATGGCGATGCGCTCCGCGTGCGCCCGTACCGTGTTGTTCGGACTAGTGATGTCGGGCAGATAGCGACGACGACCGAGCAACGTCTTGATATAGCCGTTGGTTCGGCAGAAGCCGATCATCTCGTCCATGTACCCACGTATGCCCGGGAACTGTGCGAAGTAGTCATCGATGATCGCCTTGGCTTCCGCGCGTGGTATGCCCAAGCCCTGTGAAAGTCCGAAAGCGCCCTGGCCGTATGCGATCCCGAAGTTCACCGCCTTCGCCCTGCTGCGCTGCTCGCGCGTAACGGTGGCGATGTCCACATTGAACACCTTGGCCGCCGTGGCCGCGTGGATGTCCAAGCCTTGGCGAAAGGCCTCCTGCATGTTCTTGTCGCCGCTCATGTGGGCGATGATGCGCAGCTCGATCTGGCTGTAATCGGCGCTGAGGAGCTGGTGGTTCGCATCCCTGGGCACGAAAGCCTTGCGGATCTCGCGCCCCTTCTCGGTGCGGATCGGGATGTTCTGCAGGTTGGGATCGTTGCTTGCCAATCGCCCCGTGGCCGCAACCGTTTGGAGATAGTTCGTGTGCACCCGGTGTGTAATGGGATCGGCTGCTTCGGGCAGTGTGTCCACATAGGTGCCCTTCAGTTTACGCAGGCTCCGGTAGTCGAGCATGAGCGGGATCGCGGGGTGCGCGTTGCTCATCTCCTGCAAAATGTCCTCGCTCGTTTGGTACTGGCCGGTCTTGGTCTTCTTGATCTTGTCGCCGCCGAGTTTCAACGTTTCGAAGAGCACATCGCCAAGCTGTTTCGGACTGTCGATGTTGAACGTTACGCCGCAGGCTTTGTGGATCTCATCCTGCAACCGCAGGATGTCCACGCCGAGCTCTTCGCTGAACGCCTTGAGGGCGGGGATGTCGATGCGGATGCCCTCCGTTTCCATCTCAGCGAGCACGCTCACCAGCGGCATCTCCACTTCGCTGAAGAGTTTGGTGATACCGTCCTCTTCCAGCAGTGGTGCGAACTTCTCCTGCAATTGCCAAGTGACATCCGCGTCTTCCGCGCTGTACTCCTTCACCGCGCTCACGTCGGCATCGCGCATGCTCTTCTGCGTTTTCCCCTTCGGCCCGATCAGGGTTTCGATGCTCACGGGCCGGTAGCCGAGGTAGGTCTCGCTCAAGTAGTCCATGCCGTGCCGTTGGTCGGGCTTCAGCATGTAATGCGCAACCATGGTATCGAAGAGCGGCCCGCGCACTTCCACCCCGTAGTTGAGCAGCACACGGAGGTCGTACTTGGCATTCTGCGCCACCTTGCCGATGGCTTCGTTCTCCAGGATGGGCTTGAAGATGCCCACGATCCGCTGGGCTTCCGCACGATCCGCTGGTATGGGCACATAGTATCCTTCGTGCGCCTTCCAGCTGAAAGCGAGCCCTACCAGTTCAGCGGTGCGCTCATCGGTACCCGTGGTTTCGGTATCGAAACAGATGCGCGGCTGCTTCTTCAGTTGGGCCGCCAGCATGAACATCTTCTCGCTCGTGTCCTCCAGGAAATAGCGGTGATCCACCGTTTGGATCGTGGCCATCTCCGTGAGTTGCACCGAACCGTCCTCGTTCACCGTGCTCCCGAACAGATCCACCTGCGGAAGGGCAGCTTGCGACTTTCCCCTTTTCTCCGGTTGGGCAATGGCACTTCCATTGCCATCAGCACCGAGCACCCGGCTCGTCAGGTTCCGGAACTCCAGTTCGCTGAAAACCTCCAACACCTTGTCCTTGTCCGGCGGATCCAAGTGCAGGGCTTCGTGGTCAAGTTCCACCGGTGCGTTGATGTTGATCGTCGCCAACATTTTGCTCATCCGACCTTGCTCAGCGAAGGCGATCACATTCTCCTGCTGCTTGCCCTTCAGCTTGTCGGCATTCTCGATCACGCCTTCCAAACTGCCGAACTGCTGAACCAACTTCATGGCGGTCTTCTCCCCGATGCCCGGGATACCCGGGATGTTGTCCACCGCATCGCCCATCAACCCGAGAATGTCCTTCACTTGATCGGTGGTGTGCAACCCCCAGCGCGCGCAGATCTCCTTCGGCCCGAGCTTCTCAGGTGGATCGCCCCCGCGCCCGGGCTTGTACATGATGATCTTGTCCGTGACCAATTGCCCGAAATCCTTGTCCGGCGTAACCATGTACGTGGTGTACCCCTCCTGCTCAGCCTTTTTCGCGAGCGTGCCGATCACATCGTCGGCCTCGTAACCATCGCTCTCCAGAATGGGGATGTTGAAGCTCTCGATGATGCGCCGGATGTAGACGAGATTGCTCCGGATGTCGTCCGGCATCTCCTCGCGGTTCGCCTTGTAATCGAGCAGCGTTTCGTGCCGTTCCGTTGGGGCGGCAGTATCGAAGACCACGGCGATGTGCGTGGGATTCTCGCGCTTGATCAAGTCGAGCAACGTAACGGTGAAACCGAACGCGGCACTGGTGTTGAGGCCCTTGCTATTAACGCGCGGTGCGCGGATGAAACTGAAGTACGCGCGGTAGATGAGCGCGAAGGCATCGAGGAGGAAGAGGCGCTTGTCTTGGTCTTGCTCGGACATGGCGGCAAGGTAGATGTGGGATCACCGGCTGTTGCTCGTGAGCCTGACGCACAACTCCTTAATACCACGGCCGCGGGCAGCGTCGCCGGGGCGTGCATCGTCCTCAAAAAGATACCTTCGACAGATATCCAATACCATTTTCTGCACGAGCAGGTACCCCGACAAAGACGCGGCCAGTGATATGGAGACAGAGGTACTGACACCCACAGGAAGGCGAACGACCCGTCGCGGCGATGATCCGGTGCAAGGGTGGGATACACCGCTCGAACAAGCGCCCGCAAAAACGAACCGAACACCACTTACCGGCTACCTCTGGTCAAAGAAATACTGGATCCTTTTGGTGTCCGTTCTGGCAGCGGCTGCCACGGCGATCGCCTTCGTGAGGGACCCGGTGCTCTATGGATCATCGGTGGTAGTCTACCTGTCCGACGCCGAGGTGAATGCGACCGAGCACCCGCTGTTCGTTCCTGAACATTCACCCGGGCTCAACCGCCTCGGACACATGTCCGCATCCACCGAAATGGTGGATCACTTGATCAGCACCTTCGCCCTCTACGCACATTATGGCATCGATACACTTGCTCCACTTTACCATGAGCGTGCCTCGGCGAACCTGATGGAGAAGATCGAGGTGAAAGTGCTTGATCCGAACACCATTTCCATCACCGTATATGACAGCGACCGGACGATGGCCGCATTGCTGGTCAACGATCTGTACCGGGAGCTACGACTCATGACGGAACGTGGATCCACCGCGTATTTGGAAGGACTTTCGAAGCTGTACCGGCAGGTGATCGACCACTCGCGGGCTGAAGCGGAAAAGCGCATGGCCGAACTGGTGACCCTTGCCGATGGGGTGAACGCCATGCGCATGGGCAGCACCGTGGATCCCGGGGATGCACAACTCAGGGAAATGGACCTCAGATTGATGGAAGTGGTCGCGGAACTCTCTTCCTCGAACCATGAATTCATCGAAATGGGCAAGCGGTATGAAATTACTGCAACGGCATTGGGCCAACAGCAATTGCCCAACCTCACCCTCATGCGGCAAGGCATGATCGACCTGAAGACGCGACCTTGGGAGGTGATCTTCTTTTCCATTGTCGGTGTCATGCTCCTGTGCGCCCTATTGTGCATCGGGACATTGATCATTTGGTTCAAGCACGGACATGAGTTCACCGACTATTTCGCCGGCCACAGCGGTTCAGCCGCTGTCAGCTGAGGAGGTCGTTAGGACGCGCTCGATCAAGGCGGGCCAGAAGCGCCAGTGATGCCCAGAACGGGAAAGCGATCTTGCAATCGTCAAGAAAGTTATTGAACCCGGCGTGCACGAAGTAAGCGACCAGCGCTCCCGCAATGGCTGCCGGGACGATGCGCTCCGCGCGCGTGACACTTCGACTTGTGGTGTGCATACCCGTGCGAAACGCGAACAGGACGATCGCCAAGAACGCGACAAAGACGAAGGCGCCAGATTCCGAAAGCGTCAACAGGTATTCTGAATGCGCTGTGCCGCCGCTGCTCTGGATCGCCAAGGGGCTGAAGCGCAAAAGCATCTTCTTGTTTCCCACCATGGAGTTCACCACGGCATTGACGGCAGCGGTATCGGTCACGCTGAGCGAGCTGATCTCTTCGGGCAGTTGATAGCCCACGTAGTTGAACTGATAGGTGCCCGGTCCGAACCCGGTCCAAGGCCTGTCCAGGAACATCCTTCGTGCGCAACTCCACCGGTTGAGGCGTTCGAGATTGCTGGGATCAGTGGTCACGTTCGTCAATGACAGGATGCTTGCGCGCGCTCCCGATCGATAGGCGTTCGAGTCGGTCGCACCGGCACCGGGCAACCGGCTGTGCAGACCGAACGCGACCAAGACGACCAACATTCCCCCAACAACGGCCACCCATCGATCGTACCGCCAAAGCACTGCCGCTGCGAGCAACAAAGACGCGAACAACGCACTTACCCAAGCGGCCCTGCAGAAAGAGAGGTACAGCACCGCCAACAGCACGATAGCGATGCAGCCGAGTGCGCATGCCTTGCTCACATCCTTGGGCGGATAGAGCGCGCGCAGCGCCGCAGCCGCCGTCAAGAACAACACGAACACCAGCGCAGCCGCGTAGATGGTGTGATCAATGAAAAACGGGTACGACACGAAACCAGCGCTCGCTCGATCCAAGCCGCCCTCCACTTGGTTGGCGAAGGAATAGATGACGACCGGCAGGAACGCGAGAGCATAATTCCGCAGTAACGCGGTGGCGCCACCACCATGCTTGAACGGCAAAGATCCGATGGCGAAATAGAAGACCATGATGTAGGCTGTCCGGACCATGAGCGCCTTGGCGGAAACCATCGGCATCGTGGAAAACGCTGCCGCGATCGCGCTTACCCCGAGGTACACGGCAACTGAGATGGACAGCGGATGCAGCATGAACCTGCGATCCCAACTGAGCCGCGCGCTTGTGGAGAACAGCGATCCAATGCCGATCAACAAGACAATTGCGATCAACGGCTCCGCAGGAAAAATGAGCTCCAGCCCGGATCCGGGGAAATACAACTTCACGGAAAGCGGAATGGAAAAGGCGGTTACCCACAGCAATCCATGGATCCATTTGCTCGCTATCGGAAGGGCGCTGCCGGACATGTCCGCAGCTAAGATGCATCCCGAAATTGTCGACCCGGCACCAGCGCGCTCACCGCTCCTTCCACACCACTTCCAGCACCGTCTGGCCAACGGCCTTCAGCGTTGTGGGATCGATCACATCCATGTCGTCGTCGTGGGTGTGCCAGCTCGGGTGGAACCCTGATGTGCCCGCATTGTACTCGATGATGTCGATGGTGGGGATGCGCAGGCGCTCGTTCACGCTAACGTGGTCGTCCACACCCACGAAGTATTTGGTGTCGTCCTGGAACCGATCACCATAGCCCAGCGCTTCGGCCGTCTTCCAAACGCGGTTGGCGATCTGCGATGCGTACTTCATGCTGAAGGCTTCTTTCGGGAAGCGTGCGTCCCGCGCCCCGCACATGTCCAGCAGGATACCGAAGCGGGCCGTGTAGTCCTTCACATGCGGGTTCTTGGTCCAGTACTGCGCCCCAAGGCACCAACTGTCCGTGCCCTCCGAGGTCATGGCGCCGCTGGGCTCCCCATAGTCCTCCACATCGGTGAAAAAAATGTCGACCCCGATGTTCGACGGATGCGCCGCGAGATGACGTGCCACTTCCAGAAAGATCCCAACGCCACTTCCGCCGTCGTTCGCACCGGGGATCGGCTCGTCCTTGCGCTCGGTGTCTTTGTCGGCGAACGGACGCGTGTCCCAGTGCGTGATGAGCAACACACGCTGTTTCAATTCGGGCTTCCAGCTGGCAATGATGTTGCGCAACGGCATCTGCTGCCCGTTGAACACCGTTACGTGCCCTGTTTGTTCGATCACCGTGTCGGCGTACTGCTTCAGGAAAGCCACCATCCAATCACCGCAGGCCTTGTGGCCTGCGCTGCCCGGCACGCGTGGGCCGAAGTCCACCTGCTTCTTCACATAGCCGTAGGCACTATCGGGATCGAAGACCGGCGTTGGCGGTAACGCAGCCTGATCGGGCGTGACTTTCGCTGGCGGAGGTACGCTTCCACCTGTGTCCGGAGCGCAAGAGCGCAGCAGCAGCAACGCCGATGGCAATGCGATCAGCCCGATGGCAATGACACGGTTACGCATGCTCCCAGATGGTTCCCTCTTTGGTGTCCTTGATCGTAATGCCGATACCGGCCAACGTATCGCGGATGCGATCGCTGGCCGCGAAGTCTTTGTTGGCCTTGGCTTCGGCACGCATGCCGAGAAGTACGGTCATCAAGTCGTTGCTCAAACCGTCGTCCTTCTTCTGCTCCTCCTCGCGGATCCCGAGAACATCAACGAGCATGGTGCTGTACACCTTCTTCAACTTTTCGATCGCACCAGCCGTCAACTGAGCCTTGCCATCGTTCACCGAGTTGATCACGCGAACGCCATCGAACAACTGGGCGATCATCACGGGCGTGTTCATGTCGTCGTTCATCGCGGTGTAGCAGGCATTCTCGAATGCCTCCACATCCATGTCGTCCTTGGTGCCCGGCTTCACCTTCAACAGCGTGGCCATACCGGCACGGAGTTTCTCCAGCCCTTTCTCGGCCGCCTGCAATGCCTCGTTGCTGAAATCGAGTGTGCTGGCGTAGTGGCATTGCAGCATGAAGAACCGCACCGTCATCGGCGAGTAGCCTCGCTCCAGCAACTTGTGGTTGCCGGTAACAAGTTCTTCCGGAGTGAACCCGTTGCCTTCGCTCTTGGCCATTTTGCGGCCGTTCACCGTTAGCATGTTGCCGTGCATCCAATGGCGCACGGGCGCAACCCCATCGGCAGCCACGCTCTGCGCGATCTCGCATTCGTGGTGCGGGAACTTCAGGTCCATTCCGCCGCCGTGTATGTCGAAGGTCTTTCCCAAGTATTTGGTGCTCATAACGCTGCACTCCAAGTGCCAACCCGGAAAGCCCTCGCCCCACGGACTGGGCCAGTGCATCAGGTGGTTCGCCTCGGCCTTCTTCCAAATGGCGAAGTCGAGCGGATTCCGTTTTTCCCCTTGGCCTTCCGTCTCGCGTGTATTGGTGATCAGCTCATCGATCTTCCTGCCGCTCAGCTCGCCGTAGGCATGGCCCTTGGCGTACTTCTCCACATCGAAATAAACACTGCCGTTCACCTCGTATGCGTAGCCGTTCGCAATGATGCGCTGCACCATGGCGATCTGCTCAATGAGGTGCGCCGTGGCCGTGGGTTCAATGCTCGGTGACTGGATGTTGAACAGCCGCATCACATCGTGGAAACCGTTCGTGTATTTCTGCACGATCTCCATCGGCTCCAGGCGCTCCAAGCGGGCCCGCTTGGCGATCTTGTCTTCGCCCGCATCCACATCGTCCACCAGATGGCCCACGTCGGTGATGTTGCGCACGTAACGCACCGTGTACCCGATGTGCTTCAGCCAGCGGTAGAGGATATCGAAGGTGAGGAAGCTGCGCACATTGCCCAGGTGCACATCGCTGTAAACGGTAGGGCCGCAGACATACAAGCCGACATGCGGTGGGTCCTGCGGAACAAAAGCCTCCTTCTTGCGACTGAGGGTATTGGTGAGGAAGAGCGCGTTGCGCGGAGCGAGGGGCATGTTTCTCCTTCACCCTTGGCTGGGGCGAAGGGAGCGCGAATGTAGAGGCGGCCCGTTACAGGTGCAGGGAGATCACTGCTTGTCCTCGTCGGTGATCGGCGTATCGCCGATGTAGCGGCCAACGTCGTAGACCTCGATGCGCTGCAGCTTGCCATCCCTGTCGTACCTGTAGCGCTTACCGTTCCACAACTGGCCGTTCTTGAACTCGCCCACCTGACTGATCCGCTTCTGTTGATCGTAGAGCGTGTTGACGCCGTTCTCGTTGAAACGATCGGCCGGGTTCACGCTCTCCGTAGCGCTGACGACCGGTGCCGTCTTGGCCGGTTCGGCCTTCGGCAGATCAGTGGCCGGCTTGGACACCGGACGCAGGAACTTGTTGTTCGCCGCGTTCACCACACCATTTTCGAATGTGGCCACTTGTTGCGGATCGCCGTTCGGGTAGTAGCGCTTCAGTGTGCCTTCCTCCTTGCCTTCCTCAATGTTCACCTGCACGGCGAGCTGGCCGTTCTCGTGGTAATATTTCTGCACACCATCGCGCACGCCGTAATCGTTGAAGACGAAATCCTGCTGTGGTTCCCCGTTGGGGTGGTAGCGTTTGAAATTGCCCGTATTGCGGTCGAGGTCCCAGTTCCCTTCCTCTTCCAATTGGCCGTTCTGGTACCACGTCTTGTAGTCTCCGCGTGGCCGGCCCATGTCGTAGGTGATCTCGCTCATGAGCTTGCCATTGGGCCAGTAGCGGTGCCAAGTGCCAATGCGCTTATTGGTAGCGAAGCGCCCCTCCTCGATCAGTTGGCCGTCCGCATACCCCGGCTTGGTGGCCACGGGAGCGGTGATGCGCCAAAAACCGTTCTTCCTGCCCTCCCCGTCCAATTGGTTCAGTGTGTCCAAGGATTGTTCGTTCTTGGCGGGTGTCTGGCTGGTAGCAGCGGCCATGCCGCCAAAGGCCAACAGTGCAAAACCCAGGAACGAAAGGCGGACAGCGGTGTACGGTCGGATCATCGCGCGGGCGGTATTGAGCCCGTCGTTACGAACGGAAAGAGAGGCGGGTTACTTGGAAGCCGCGAGCGATGCCTTCAGGTTCTCCATCATTTCATCCACCATGTCCTTCAGCCCGAATTTCGGTTTCCAGCCCCAGTCGGCACGGGCGGCGCTGTCGTCAATGCTGCGCGGCCAGCTATCGGCAATGGCTTGGCGGTGATCAGGGGCATAGCCCATCTTGAAACCCGGAATGTGCCGCGCGACTTCCACAGCTATCTCTTTGGGGCTGAAACTGAACCCCGCCAAGTTGTAGCCGATACGCTCCTTCACCTTTTCAGCGGGCGCTTCCATCAGGTCGATGGTGGCACGGATGGCATCGGGCATGTACATCATCGGCAGGGTGGTATCCGGCCCAAGGAAACTGGTGTACGCTCCGGTCTTGATGGCTTCGTGGAAGATGTGGACCGCATAATCGGTGGTGCCGCCACCGGGCGCACTCTTCCAACCGATGAGGCCGGGATAACGGATGCTGCGCACATCCACGCCGTAGCGCCGGTGGTAATAGGCGCACCACTGCTCGCCGGCTTGCTTGCTGATCCCGTACACGGTGCTCGGCTCCGCAATGGTGTGCTGCGGCGTGCCATCCTTGGGTGTCGTCGGTCCGAAGACGGCAATGCTGCTGGGCCAATAAACCTTCTTCAGCTTGCCTTCCCGTGCGAGTTCGAGGATGATGAACAGGCTTTCCATGTTCAGCTTCCATGCGAAGGCGGGGTCCTTCTCGGCCGTTGCGCTCAGCAGTGCAGCAAGCAAATACACCTCGTTGATCCCATGCTTGTCGATCACACGTTCAATACCACGCCGGTCCATGGCATCCACCATGGCGAAGGGACCGGTCTGCGCGCTCTGCGGCTCTTTGATGTCGCTGGCCACCACATTGTCGGCACCGAACCGCTCGCGCAAGCCTTCAACGAGTTCAGTACCGATCTGGCCGCTGGAGCCGATCACAAGGATCTTCTTCGTCATGTATCCGGAATGAAGTGGCCAAAGCTATGCGGGCGCTCTTCCCGGCCCCGGCCCTGCCCTACTTTCGCAGCAAATGGACAGCGGCGCCTCCCACCATCTCCGCAACCTGTTCGCACCGGAGCTGCTCCGCGCCAACTTGGAGCGCGAAGGTGTAGAACGGACGACTCTTTCTTTCTATCGGTACGTGCGGTTGGCGGACCCTTCTGCGCTGCGTAACACGCTTTACGCGGAGTGGGAAAGGATCGGTGTTCTCGGCCGTGTCTATCTCGCCAGTGAAGGCATCAATGCGCAAGTGAGCCTCCCGTCTTCGGATGTTGATCGCTTCCGCAAGTGCCTTGATGCGCGCTCGGAGTTCGTTGGCGTACCCTTCAAGATCGCGCTCGAAGAGGATGCTCCCTCCTTCATCAAGCTCACGATCAAGGTGAAGAAGAAGCTGGTGGCCGATGGACTCGCGGATGATGCCTTCGACGTGACCAACGTTGGGGAGCACTTGAGCGCGTCTGCTTTCAACGAGCGTCTGGCGTCCGGTGCCACCGTGGTGGACATGCGGAACAACTACGAGAGCGCCATCGGCCATTTCGAAGGCGCCTACCTGCCCAAGGCTGACAAATTCCACGGCGCACTTGCCGAAGTGCTGGAACGGTTGGAAGACAGGAAGAGCGACGAAGTGCTGCTCTATTGTACCGGTGGCATCCGCTGCGAAAAGGCCAGCGCCTACCTGAAGCATCACGGCTTCACGAACGTTGGCCAGTTGCACGGTGGCATCATCGACTACGCGCACCAAGTGAAACGCGAAGGGCTGGACAACAAGTTCAAGGGGCGCAACTTCGTTTTCGATGGCCGCATGGCCGAGCGCATCAGCGATGATGTCGTAAGTGCTTGCATGCAGTGCGGGGCTACGAGCGATCGCATCGCCAACTGCATGGAAGAAAGCTGCAACCTCTTGCTCGTGCAGTGCGAAGCATGCGCCAACAAGTACGACGATTGCTGCTCACCCAGCTGCCGGGAGATCCATCAGCTACCGACCGCTGTGCAACACGCATGGCGCAAGGGCCGCCTTACGCGCAGCACCGTTGCCAAGGCGATCACGGATACAATGGCGCTTCGCACGCGCATCCGCGCGGAGGAAGAACTGCTCGCATTGAACGGAACGATACACCCGGAACTGACAGATGAGAACAAGTGAATGGTCGATGGCGAATAGTGAATGGAGGTGCTTTCCCACCATTCACCAACGACCATTCGCTATTCACTACTGACCATTCACCCGCATTCACCCATGCCCTTCTACCACGCCCTCGGCAACATCCCGCACAAACGCCACACCCAGCACAAAAGCCCCGAAGGGAAGTTCTACTACGAGCAGCTCTTCGGTACGGTGGGCTTCGATGGCATGAGCTCGCTGCTCTACCATGTGCATCGCCCAACACAGGTGAAGGAGATCGTTGGCGCCAAGGACGTTGCGCCCAAGATCGCGATCGAGAAGAACATGCGCGCGCTGCGTTTGCATGGCTTCAACGTGGCACCCGTGGCCGATCACTTGGAAAGTCGCAAGGCGATCCTGGTGAACAGCGATGTGAGCATCATCCTCTCCGCGCCCACCGCCAAGAAGGTGGAGTACTTCTACAAGAACGCCGACTGCGATGAGCTGATCTTCATCCACAAGGGCAGCGGCAAACTGCGCACCTTCCTCGGCAGCATCGACTTCGCTTACGGCGACTACCTGCTGATCCCGCGCGGCATGATCTACACGCTGGAGTTCGACAGTGAGGACAACCGCCACTTCATCGTCGAGAGTCATCATCCGCTCTACACGCCGAAGCGTTACCGCAACTGGTTCGGGCAATTGCTGGAACACTCACCGTTCTGCGAACGCGACATCCGTCGACCGAAGGACCTGGAGACGCACGATGCGAAGGGCGACTTCCGCATGCTGATCAAAAAGCAGGGCATGCTGCACGAGATGATCTACGCCACGCATCCGTTCGATGTGGTGG
>JBDTSG010000026.1:0-5009 GCA_039931265.1 Flavobacteriales bacterium | reverse complement strand
TTGCGCAGGGCGCGGGCTTGAGCCGCCAGTTCAGGCGTGTACTTCGCGAGGAACCCCGTGAGTTGTTCCTCGGCGGCGGATGGCTTGCCCACGGCACCAAGGTAAATGACCGGGTGCCGAAGCGTTTGAAGGCCGCTCCTCAGGCCTTTGCCATTTCACCATCTACGGACGTATCACCTGCAACTTGCCCGTTGCGATCGTTCCACTACCGTCCACTATCCGGTACAGGTAACCGGCGGCCGCGAGCGTTCGCGTATCAATAGCGGTGTTCGTACCGGTCAAGGGCTGCTGAAGCACGATCCTCCCGAGCGCGTCGCGTAGTTCGATCATTGCGTCCCGCTGAAGCACTGCCCATGGTAATGTTATCGTGCAGCGGTCCGCGCATGGGTTCGGCGCCACGCTGATGAGCGCATCATTCGCCTGTTCAACCAAACCCACCGTGCCGCATACGTCTGCCTGCACTTGGGCAGTGTAGTCGGTAAGGGTCAAAATGAGCGGTTCTTCGATCGCCCAAGGACCGGCGTTCATATAGCCTTGATCCGGAGCGATGATGGGTGTTAGCGCCACGTACGAGCCGGTGTCCTGGCTAGGGCAGTAAGGGCAGGAGGAGCCATCCGCCCCGAGCTTGCGCAGCACTTGCGGGTATCCGGTCGGGGCAGCGTCATATCCGCTAACGAGCGGGCTACCATCGGCAGCAACGGATATCCGTGTCTGCCAAGTCCACGTAACGTCCGGATGCGTGTAGCGCTTGCTCCAATCCAACAGACCATCGGACGTTAGCTTCGTAACGGTCGTGGCGATAGGGGTCAAGGTGCCAGCCTCGAAAGCCCGGCCCGTGATCACGTAACCGCCGTCGGGGTGCGTCGCCACTTCAAAGCCACCACCGTGATCCGCCGTGTTCACCTTCGTCATCCAGAGCGGCGTACCGTCCGGTGCAAGGGCCATCGCGCTCAAATGCAATAGTTCACCTGATGCGTTCACATAGCACTCGCCGGACAGAACGATCGTGCTATCCGGCCCGATGGCGACGCCATAAGCGCTGAACGCTTCGTTGGTCCCCGAGTACCAGTGCATCCACTCCGTAGCACCGGTAAGGCCGTCTTTACGGATGGTAAGAGCCGCACCTTGGCTCTCCCAGCCGGTGAAGATCAGGTCGCCGTTGGGCAGCTCGCCTACGTCCGATGCGTAGTACGTGTACCGCACTTCATCGCTCCAGAGAATGTTGCCGTTCGCATCGGTGCGCAGCATGCAATAGCCCCGCCCGATGTCGCTCTGGCTAAGGACATAGGCGAAGCCCCCGTCGTTGGTCATGACGAAGGAATCGCTGTAGATCATCGGGATCAGAGTGAAGTTGTCGCTGCGGTAGGTCTTGGCCCATTCCACGTTGCCGGCCGCGTCGATCTTGGCGATGAAAACACCTTGCAACAGGTAATGCGGACCAGCCACGACCAGGCCGCCATCGGCCGTGGGAACACCGGCGTAAGCGTATGCCCCGACGCCGTTCCCTGCGCTCAACTTGTGCATCCATTGCACGTTGCCGTTCGCGTCGAACTTCGTTACTCCTATATCGCTGTTCCCGTCGTTGATCTCGCTGAAGGTGCCAACGGAAGCGTAGCCGCCATCTGCCATCTGCACGAATCCGCCCATGGCCGAGTTGATGAAGAATTGCGAGTTCATCAGGATGCATGCTTCCTGAAGCTGTGCACGGGTGGCCAAGGTGATCAGCGTCGCGAGCAGGGTGAGGATGTGTTTCATGGAAGTGCCGTTGGTTCCCCAAAGCAACGCTCCATCGGTCAGCGCACAGGTGTAACCGAGCGAACGGTCGTTCGATCGAGGCAGTGGCTGCACCAGCCCGGACATCGACATCCGGTGGGCGAAATACATCCGCGATGAAAAGCGACCGCTTCTACAAATGATAACTGCGCTACCTGCCCAATGACGTCACACGCAGTAACGGTCGATGAGTTGCTGTTCGGCGCCGCTGGCTTTGGCCCTTTTCGCCATGTACTTGAGCAGTGGGTACAAGACGGACATGGGGCCGGGTATGTTCATGTCGCTCATGCACACCACGACGGCCATGTGCTTCAAGTTCTTGGGGATGGGATCCTTGTTCGTCAGCCCATCGGTCGCCAAGCCATACACGATGCGCAGTGACTGCTCCAGTCCGGTCTGCCCGGGCGTGACCTTCACATTGAATTTGATCTCCTCCTTGCCCGCATTGAAGAAACGATGGATCACCATGGGAGCCACGGTATAGGACTCGCCGGGTTTCAGCATGCGGGTGCCCTTTTTGCCAAGGCCAACGACGAGTTCGCCGTTCAATGCCGTGAACGTTTCGGAATAGCTGCGATGGTAGTGCAAGGGATTTCCGCCCCCGGGTGACAGTGTGATCTCCGCTTCGGTCACCTTGCCTCCGCTTTCCTCGGCGGACTGTATGAAGGTGACGGAATCCTTGATGACCGGGTTGACGATGGTGCGTTGCATGGCCGAAAAGGCTACGGATGTCGGACCCGATGTAGCACCGTGGGAGAACACAACACTGCCCGCTGCAACTACCTTCACGGTCCACAAAAAGATCAACAATGAACCCCGTCGTACACTTCGAAATGCCCGCCGAGGACCGGAAGCGGCTGATCAAATTCTACACCTCCGCCTTCGGTTGGAAGATGCAGGAAACCGGCCCCGAGATGGGGAATTATGTGGTAGCACATACCGCAGAGACCGATGCCAACAACATGGTGAAGACCCCGGGCGCCATCAATGGCGGCTTCTTCACCAAGACAGCGGATCAACCCAACATTCCTTCGGTTGTGATCTCGGTGGAGGATGTGAAGGCGCAAATGAAGAAGGTGACCGATGCTGGCGGCAAGGTGATCGGCGAACCGCAGGATATTCCCGGCATCGGGCTCTGGGTGGTCTTCACCGATAGCGAAGGCAATCGGGTGAGCATGATCCAGCCCCCGCGTAAGTAGGGCTTTCGGATCCACGTTGCCGTATTAGCATTGTTCCATGGATCATCGCGATGCCGTGGACATGCTGCGCAATGCGCCGTTTGAGGGGGGCGGCCAGCAGTGCTGGGCCGACCTCGGGTGCGGAACAGGCACGTTCACGCGGGCGCTCGCCGAACTCCTGCCACCCGACAGCACCATAGCCGCCATGGACCGCGACGCATTGGCTTTGAAGCTGGTTCCGGACGAGCACGGCGGCACGCACATCACGAAGCACGTCGGCGACTTCGTGCACGATGCCCTTCCTGCGACGGAACTGGACGGCATCCTCCTCGCCAACGCCTTGCACTTTGTGCGCGACCAGTCGGAGTTCATCAGGCGTGCAAGCACCCTTCTCAAGCCGTCGGGCGCCTTCATGCTGGTGGAGTACGATACGGATAAATCGAACCCTTGGGTGCCCCGTCCCTTGTCGTTCACCGCGCTGGCGCAGTTGTTCAAGGGTTGCGGTTTTGGGCCGGTGGTGCGCCTGGCTGACCGGCCGTCCGCGTTCGGGCGTGCGCGGTTGTATGCGGCATGGGCGGCGCGGGAATGATGGAATGGGCAGGGGAGGCGGTGGGAGGAGAAGGAAGACAGCGATCACTTCCGCTCACCCTGAGCGAGCCTGACCTCGCCGGGGCTTTTTGCGTTCGGGAGGGCGATGCGACAGCCGGGCGTGTGCGGTCTTTAGATCTCTGGGGTACTGATGTGCTTTTCCTAAAGCAAGCGAGCACTTTCTTATAGAAGGCGAGCACTTTCTTAAAGAAGGTGAGTGCTTTCTTATAGAAGGCGAGCACTTTCTTATAGAAGGTGAGTGCTTTCTTAAAGAAGGCGAGCACTTTCTTATAGAAGGTGAGTGCTTTCTTATAGAAGGCGAGCACTTTCTTATAGAAGGCGAGCACTTTCTTATAGAAGGGGTGCACTTTCTTATAGAAGGTGAGTGCTTTCTTATGGAAGGCGGGCACTTTCTTATAGAAGGTGAGCACTTTCTTAAAGCAAGGAGGCGCTCGCCGTTAACCGTTTCGTCGATCCTTATGGCAAGCGGGTACTTTCTTATAGCACGAGGCGCTCAACAATGACGGTCAGGTGCTCGCGGACGGTAGCATAGGGCCCGGGGTGTTGGAGAGCAGCCCTTCATTCCCAAGGTAAAAGGGCAGGGACAGAGCGTGTACGCCAGCCTGGACAAGGTTGTGCTACAGGAACAAGCGTCTGGCTTTTGGTCTAGCATCTGAGAGGCGTCCGAAGGCCTTGGACCGAATGCGCACACGAGAGAGACCCGAACACGTGCGGAAGGACGCGCTCTAGCTGCGTAGCTTCACACGTCCATTCGCGAAAAGACGAACCCATGAAACCTGCGAAGAACACGATCTGCTTGTGGTACGATGGCGATGCCGAGGAGGCGGCGCGCTTTTACGCCAACACCTTCCCGGACTCTACAGTGAAAGCTGTGCACCGCGCGCCGGGCGACTTCCCATCCGGCAAGCAAGGCGATGTGGTCACGGTCGACTTCACCGTATTGGGCATTCCCTGCATCGGGCTCAACGGCGGGCCCACCTTCACGCACAGCGAGGCCTTCTCCTTCCAGGTGACCACCGCGGACCAGGCCGAGACCGATCGCTACTGGAACGCCATCGTGGGCAATGGCGGTGAGGAGAGCATGTGCGGTTGGTGCCGCGACAAATGGGGGATCTCCTGGCAGATCACGCCGATCGCCCTCACCGAGGCGATGACCGGTACCGACACCGCCGCCGCCAAGCGGGCCTTCGATGCCATGATGCAGATGAAGAAGATCGACGTTGCTGCGATCGAGAAGGCGCGGAGAGGGTGAGGGGACTTGGGGTTTGAAGGTTGGCCTCGCCGGCTTCCGCTCTTACGACTAGTCGGAATGAAACACATCCGCCCACGGAGATCGCCCAGGCCATGCCTGCCCCAGCCCTTCGCCCTCCTGCGCAAAGTGCCAACTACACCTTGTTCTCACTTCCCCATGACCAGTCGCCCGATACCGGGACCGAGAACGTTCCAGAC
>JBDTSG010000025.1:0-45784 GCA_039931265.1 Flavobacteriales bacterium | reverse complement strand
GATGGACCGTACACCTACTGGTGGAGCACCGATGAGACCACGGCATGCATCGATGTGACCGTTGCCGGAACGTACACCGTGACCATCACTGATGCGAACGGATGCAGCAGCACGTGCTTCCTGACCGTGGTGATCAGTCCCGCCCCGTGTGAGTGTGAGCTGCGCACCCAGACCATGCACAATTGGGGCGCCTCACCCCAAGGCAGTAACGCCGGCACCTACCTGCACGCCAACTTTGCGGACGCCTTCCCAGCAGGGCTGGAGGTGGGATGCACGCGCTTGCTGCAGCTCACTTCAGCCCAGGCCGTTACCGATTTCCTCCCGGCGATCGGTCAACCCAGCATGCTGCCTCCCGGCATTCTCACCGATCCAACGGCGTACAACAACAACCTGGCGGGCCAATTGGTCGCTGCTACCTTGAACGTTGGCTTTGATGCTCATGACCCAGCTTTCAGCGGGTCGAGCACCCTGCTGGGCGATGCGTACATCGCTAGCGGCCTCTTCGCTGGAATGCGGGTAAGTGATGTGGTGTATCTGGCCAACCAGTACACCGGCGCGTGCGGTGGGACATACTCGGCCTCACAGTTGAGAACCGCGCTTGCTTCCATCAACACCAGCAACATAAATGGTAGCACGGCCACCGGCTTCTTGACATGCGCACCGCCGGCTGAGAACAGTAGGATGATCGCGGACTATGATCCGGAAGATGCGCTGATCGCATTTCCCAACCCGGTGAGGGATGATCTGACCGTGCGTACCCTGTTCGGATCCGACGGCCGAGTGACGATCGACCTCTTGGATCTTTCCGGTCGCAATGTGATCGCTGTGGACCGCTTCAGCGCTGAGGCTGGGGCCTTACACGAAAACCACTTGAGCACCACCAGGTTGGAGGGAGGCTCGTACCTTCTGGTCGTGGAACGCGAAGGTCAACGTATGACCCAGCGTATCGTGGTTACGCACTGATCACCGAACCTGCTCGCAACGCGATGATCCACGCAATTGACATCCGCACGATCCGCGGTACACCCGGGGCCGCCAGCGGGCTCCGGGGCACGGGTGAGGCCAGTGAATGCATCGATGCATCGGTGGCTGTCACTTACTCCCTGATCATTTCGGATATCAATGGTTGCAGTAGGGATCGCGTCGTTACGTTCGGAGCACCTTGCTCAATCCGGAGGATGAGCCTCACGGGGTCCATTTCCTCCGTGCCACCTCCGATGATGGAACATGGGTGTTCGCACCGTTCATCGCATGATGGATCAGCCCGGGACCGGACCCGGGTCCGGAACGATGGAAGTGCTCTTCGACACTCGTTACAGTACATTTCCGATAACCCCACCATCGACACATGAGGCTTTTCCTACAAACCATGCCCAGCCTACGTTGGCGGATGATGCTCCTTATCGAGCTCGATAAGATCGGCTTGTGCTATACCATCGCCGAGCTCGAAGCACATGACATAACAGAGATCGGTCCAGACGTGAAGTATGATATCCTGCACCGCACTTTTGAACATTACAACACTGGGGTGGTGAAGGAGAGAAAGGCTCTTTTGCTTGATAGGGTCAAGGTAGCCATCGTCGAGGCGATCAATTCGGATGAAATGCCCGCCACCAACCTCTCGACCTACCTCAGCAACAAGATGCACTACAACTATGCCTATCTATCGAGCCTGTTCTCAATAGTACATGGTTCCACGTTGCACAACTTCATTATTGAAATGAAGGTTGAACGGACCAAGCAACTGATCATGGCCAACCAGTCCTCCATAAGCGAGATCGCATGGAGGCTTAATTACAGCAGCGTATCACACCTGTCGAATCAGTTCAAGAAGGTCACCGGCCACTCACCTTCTCACTTCAAGAACCTGGACGCGGCAAGGTGCGCGTCCATCGTGCTCCCCGACCTGAGGATGATAGGGATCAAAGTGCGCCAGCCCGCGATCGTCGTGCAGCGGAAAAGGCCATGAAGGTCGCGCGCTCGTCCACCCTTAGGAGCGTCTGCTGGCATGTACGTTAGCCGCCGCGATGCGCCCGACGTTCAGCGCATGACGTTGATCACCGAGGCACAGACCTTCGCTCTCACCTTGGAGGATGCCGGTGGCGTCCCCTCCCCCACGCGCAGTGCCATGCTGCTGATGGGGAACGTGTGATCCGTTTTTTCCGGTAAGGAGTTGCGGTGCGTGGAACGCATGGCGCGCGCATTCCGTCGTTGGCGATCCGATCCCCGTGCAACCGCCGTATGTCACCCCGCGACCGGGATCATCCGGCGCACTACCCTAACCTACTCCATCATGAAGCATCGAGCCTTTCTGGTCAGTGCGTTGCTGGCGTTGGGTGTTTTCTCCGCGCCATGGGCGCGGGCAAGCAGCCACCGCGAAGCACCACTGATCGCCAACGATCCGTTGGCGGACAATACCGATCTGTACTGCTTCCGCAATCCGGACGATCCCAATACCATCACCATCATAGCCAACTACATACCCGCACAGCTCGCGTTCGGTGGCCCGAACTACGCCAGTTTCGGCGAAGGCATCCGCTACGAAGTGCACGTGGACAACAACACGAGCACCCCGGGCGATGATGTGACCTACCGCTTCACGTTCACGAAGACGAACCAGGACCCATCCACCTTCTTCAACATCCGCCTCGGCCAGCAGAACCTGCTGACGAGGTACACGATGGAGAAGAGCACCGATGGTGGTGCGACATGGATCACCGCCATCATGAACGGTGTTGTGCCGCCGCCGAACATCGGTGCGCGCAGCATTGAAGGTGGTGCCGGTCTCGGCGCTGCCAGCTACGCCTCCCTGATGACGGCGGCCATCACCACGGCCACCAGCGGCGAAACGGTGTACTGCGGCCCGAGCGATGACGCCTTCTTCGTGGACCTCGGCGGCATCTTCGATCTGGGCGACTCGCCCCGGCAGAACAACGGTGGGATCGTACGCGATGGACTGGCACGCACCAACGTGCACAGCATCTGCATCAAGATCCCCATCAACATGCTGCAGAAGGATGGGCTGAACGTTTCATCGGCCGTCAACATCCTGGATCCCGATTTCGTGATCGGTGTTTGGGCCAGCGCGAGCCGCCAAGCCGTGAACACGCTGAACAGCATGGGTGGTGGCTCGAGCGACAGCGGTGCGTGGATCCAGGTTTCGCGCCTCGGTATGCCGCTCACCAACGAAGCGGTCGTACCCGTGGGCAGCAAGGATCTGTGGAACGCGTTGACGCCTTATCAGGACCTGGCCAACATCGGCACGTTCGGCAACTACTTCTACAACCCTGAACTGGCGTTGTACATGGACGATTCGCAGTTCGGTGGTGCAGTGCCTGCATTCGCGGGCCTGCGCATACAGCGCAACAGCCTCGGCGCGTTCGACTTCGGAAACGGGGGTAATGGTCTTTACCCACTGAAGGGTACATCAGCGGTGACCGGTACGGCACTGGATGATGCCATCTTCGGAACGCTGCTCCTTCCCGCCGCCGGTTCGCCACGCAGTGTTGACCTCTGGCCGATCTTCCACACGGGCGTGCCCAACCTGGCACCGTACCAACTGGCCACCGGCAAAGGCGGCAACCCGCTCGCCAGCGGCAAGCCCTTCATCAACAACTTCCTGCCCAACGGCGGCGACATGCTGCGCCTGAACATGGCCGTGCCTGTTACGCAGCGCACGGACCCGGCTTTCAGCAGCGAAGGCATCATAGCAGCAGCCGTGGCCGGCCTTACCGATCCGCTGTACAATGGCGATGCATCGCTGCAATTCATCCCCAACATGGACGGCTTCCCCAACGGGCGCCGCTTGGAGGATGACGTAACGCGCATTGAACTGCAAGCCGTGGGTGGTGTTGCCTTGGCCGCTATCGGCCTGTGGATGGACGACTACACCACGAACCTGCCATCGCCCGTGACCAATCTGCTGCTGAACAACCTGCAGTACAGCACCGGCGTGGAGAGCAACGACGCTCCCTTCCAAACAACCTTCCCTTACGTGGCCGCTCCTTGGAGGGGTACCGCGATCTAACCCAGTACGGGCCGATGCTCATCGGTCCCAACGATCCACAACATGAAAACAAACACAAGGGCGATGCATGCATCGCCCCTCCAGACCCTCGCGCTCGCCAGCGGCCTGCTCTTCGCACTGGGTGCGAATGCCAGCAGCCACCGCGAAGCGCCGCTGATCGCCAACGATCCGTTGGCCGACAATACCGATGTGTACGCGTTCCGCAGCCCGGACAACCCGAACACGATCACCATCATCGCGAACTATGTTCCGATGCAACTGCCGCATGGCGGACCGAACTACTACAGCTTCGGTGAGAACATCCGCTACGAAGTACACATCGACAACGATGTGAGCACGGCAGGCGATGACATCATCTACCGTTTCACGTTCAACAAGGTGAACCAGGACGGTTCCACGTTCTTCAACGTGCGCCTTGGCCAGCAGAACCTGAAGACCACGTACACGTTGTCGCGCAGTATCGACGGTGGTGCGACTTTCCAAACGGTGGTCACCAACGGCATCGTGCCGGTGAACAACATCGGGCCCCGCAGCATACAAGGCGGTGCGGGCTTGGGCGCCAGCTCCTACGCTTCGCTGATGGCCGCCGCCGTTACCACGGCGAGTTCAGGCGAGAAAGTGTTCTGCGGACCCGTTGAAGATCCCTTCTTCGTGGACCTCGCCGGCATCTTCGACCTGGGCGATGCGCCCCGCCAGATGGGCACGCCGAAAGACGGCCTTGCCTGTTTGAACGTGAGCAGCATCGTGATCCAAGTGGACATCAGCACGCTGCAGAAGGACGGCCTGAACGTTTCGCAAGCGGCCAACATCCTCGACCCCGCTTTCGTGGTGGGCATCTGGGCCAGCGCCAGCCGCCAGCAAATGCGCACGCTGAACACCAACGGCACGGTGAACACGAGCGGCAACTGGGTGCAGGTGTCACGCCTCGGCATGCCGTTGACCAACGAAGCGGTGATCCCCATCGGCAGCAAGGACCTGTGGAACAGCCTTACGCCGTACGAGGACCTCGCCAACATCGGCACGTTCGGGAACTACTTCTACAACCCTGAACTGGCGCTGTACATGGACGATGACCAGTTCGGCGGGGCCGTACCCGCGTTCTCCCCGCTGCGCATTCAACGCAACAGTTTGCAAGCGTTCGACTTCGGCAACGGGCAAAGCGGCCTGTATCCGTTGAAAGGAACGGCTGCCGTTGCAGGCACCGCGCTGGATGATGCCATCTTCGGAACACTGCTGCTGCCCGCTGACAACAGCCCGCGCAGCGTGGACCTCTGGCCGATCTTCCACACGGGCGTGCCCAACCTGGCACCGTACCAATTGGCTACCGGGAAAGGCGGCAACCCGCTCGCCAACGGCAAGCCCTTCATCAACAACTTCCTGCCCAACGGTGGCGACATGCTGCGCCTGAACATGGCCGTGCCGGTGACGCCGCGCAACAGTCCTGCGTTCAGCAGCGAAGGCATCATTGCCGCCGCAGTGGCCGGCCTTACCGACCCCGCTTACAACACCACTACCACGTTGCAGTTCATCCCCAACATGGACGGATTCCCGAACGGGCGCCGTTTGGAGGATGACGTAACGCGCATCGAGTTGCAAGCAGTGGGTGGCGTGGCATTGGCCGCTATCGGCTTGTGGTACGATGACTACACCAACGGTGATCCGAACCCCGTAACACAGGATCTCTTGGATGTGCTGACGTACAGCAGCGGTATCAGCGCGAACGATGTGGCGTTCCAAACGAGCTTCCCCTACGAAGCCATGCCCTTCAGTGGTGCTGGCCAATGCGGCGGGCTCGCGATCGCTTACACCCAACCGACCGTATTGCCCCCGAGCAACGGCGCACCGTGCACCGAGAACCTCACGCTCACCATCCAAACGGACAACTTCGGTAGCGAGACCTCGTGGGAGGTACGCCGCGTGGCCGACAACAGCGTTACCGCAAGTGGCGGTGGCTACGTTGATACGCCCGGTGGCACGGTGGAAGTCGAGAACATTTGCTTGCCGATCGATGCGTACGATCTGATCGTGATGGACGCGGGTGGTAACGGGATCACCGGTGGTGGTTACGTGCTGGCCGATGCCATGGGCCGTCGCATCATCGATGCCAACGGCGACTTCACAAGTACGAGCCAAGCACCCAACGAATGGTACGTGCCCATCGGCCAAACCTTCGTGAAGCCCAACTGGTGCGACCGTACGGACCTCGTGCTCGCGAACTTCATCTATTGCCAAGGCGTTGCCAATGCGACGGGTTACCAGTTCTGGTTCTTCGATCCGCACGGCAGCTACAGCCGCAGGATCCTGAAGCCCACCACATCGGTGCGCCTCAACAGCATGGTAACGAGCCCGCTGCCGCTCAACATGGACCTGAACGTGCGTGTGCGCGCGCTGGTCGGTGGCAACTACCAGCAGTTCGGTAAAGCCTGCCGCATCAATGTGGCCGGTGTGCGCTCGGTGCAGTTCGATACGGACGGTGCTCACTTGAGCATGTACCCGAACCCGAACCGCGATGGCCAGCTGAACCTGACGATCGAGAACCTGAGCGAAGAAGCGACCACCGCACAGGTGGAGATCTTCGATGCAATGGGCAAACGCATGCTCAACGAGCAAGTGGCAATGGGAGGAGGAACCTTGAACACTGTCCTGAGCCTCGGTGGGGACTTCGGCACAGGCATGTACTTGGTGAACGTACGCGTGGACGGGGAGCTCTTCACGGAGCGTCTCATCCGCGAGTAACCGGCCTGCTCCTTAACGGCAAGGGCCGCTCCGAAAGGGGCGGCTTTTGCTGTTTTTATTCGGGCCAACGATCCGATCCACCCGCACCTGCGTATGTCTTATCACCTGTCGCCATTGGCAGGTCTAACCAAAACCCACCATCATGAAGTACCGTGTACTCCTGATCGGCGCAATGCTCGCATGGAGCCCTTGGACAAGGGCCTCCAGCCACCGCGAAGCACCGCTGATCGCCAACGACCCGTTGGCCGACAATACCGATCTGTACTGCTTCCGCAGTCCGGACGATCCCAACTTCATTACGATCATTGCCAACTACATCCCGGCGCAGCTCGCGTTCGGTGGTCCGAACTATTCCAGTTTCGGCGAGGGCATCCGGTACGAGATCCACGTTGACAACGATGTGGCAACCGCCGGTGATGATGTGACCTACAGGTTCACATTCACGAAAACGAACCAGGATCCATCCACGTTCTTCAACATCCGTCTGGGTCAACAGAACCTGCTCACCGTTTACACCATGGAAAAGAGCACTGATGGTGGTGCCACTTGGTCCACGGTAATAACCAGCGGCGTAGTGCCCCCACCCAATATCGGTGCGCGCAGCATTGAAGGTGGTGCCGGTCTTGGCGCTGCCAGCTATGCGGCGTTGATGACAGCAGCCATCACTACCGCCTCCAGTGGCGAAACGGTGTACTGCGGCCCGAGCGATGACGCTTTCTTCGTTGATCTCGGCGGCATCTTCGATCTGGGAGACTCGCCCCGGCAGAACAACGGTGGTATCGTACGCGATGGACTGGCACGCACCAACGTGCACAGCATCTGCATCAAGATCCCCATCAATATGTTGCAGAAAGATGGGCTGGACGTTTCTTCGGCCGTCAACATCCTGGATCCCGATTTCGTGATCGGTGTTTGGGCCAGTGCCAGCCGCAAAGCCGTGCGCACCCTGAACATGATCGGCGGCAGCTATAACGAGAGCGGTGCTTGGATCCAAGTTTCGCGTTTGGGCATGCCCCTGACCAACGAGGCTGTTGTGCCTGTGGGCAGCAAGGATCTGTGGAACGCGCTGACGCCTTACCAGGATCTGGCCAATATCAGCACGTTCGGCAACTACTTCTACAACCCTGAACTGGCGCTGTATATGGACGATAGCCAGTTCGGTGGTGCCGTGCCCGCTTTTGCTGGTCTACGCATACAGCGCAACAGCTTGCAAGGCTTCGATTTCGGCAACGGGCAAAGCGGTTTGTACCCATTGAAGGGAACGGCCGCCGTTGCGGGTACCGCTTTGGACGATGCCATTTTCGGGACACTGCTCCTGCCTGCTGACAACAGCCCACGCAGCGTGGACCTTTGGCCGATCTTCCACACGGGCGTGCCCAACCTGGCACCGTACCAATTGGCCACCGGCAAAGGCGGCAACCCGCTCGCCGCAGGCAAGCCCTTCATCAACAACTTCCTGCCCAACGGTGGCGACATGCTGCGGCTGAACATGGCCGTGCCTGTTACGCAGCGCACCGATCCTGCCTTCAGCAGCGAGGGCATCATCGCAGCAGCTGTTGCAGGCCTTACCGATCCGCTCTACAACGGCGACGCATCCCTGCAATTCATCCCCAACATGGACGGTTTCCCCAACGGGCGCCGCTTGGAGGATGACGTAACGCGCATTGAACTGCAAGCCGTGGGTGGTGTTGCCTTGGCCGCTATCGGCCTGTGGATGGACGACTACAATGCGAGCAACATGCTGCAATCGCCCGTTACCAACCTGCTTCTGAACAACCTGCAGTACAGTACCGGCGTGGAGAGCAACGACGCTCCCTTCCAAACAACCTTCCCATACGTGGCCGCTCCTTGGAGGGGTACCGCGATCTAACCCAGTCGGGCCGATGATCATCGGCCCCAACGATCCACAACATGAAACCAAACACAAGGGCGATGCATGCATCGCCCCTCCAGACCCTCGCGCTCGCCACAGGCTTGCTCTTCGCACTTGGTGCGAATGCCAGCAGCCACCGCGAAGCGCCGCTGATCGCCAACGATCCCTTGGCCGACAATACCGACGTGTACGCGTTCCGCTGCCCGGATGATCCCAATTCGATCATCCTTATCGCAACGTACGTCCCCATGCAGTTCCCGCACGGTGGACCCAACTACTACAGCTTCGGTGAGAACATCCGCTACGAGATCCATGTGGACAACGATGCGAGCACCAGCGGTGATGACATCATCTACCGTTTCACGTTCAACAAAGTGAACGAGGACGGCTCCACGTTCTTCAACGTGCGCCTTGGACAGCAGAACCTGAAGACCACGTACACCTTGAAGCGCAGCATCGATGGTGGTGCGACTTTCCAGAACATCATCGTTGATGGTGTAGTGCCGCCCAACAACATTGGGACGCGCAGCATAGAGGGTGGTGCAGGACTGGGTACAACGTACGCTGCCCTCATGGGTGCGGCCATTACCACCGCGACGAGCGGCGAAACCGTTTTCGCCGGACCGGTGGATGATCCCTTCTTCGTGGATCTGGCCGGTGTGTTCGACCTGGGCGATCTGCCACGCCAGAGCGGGACACCGAAGGATGGGTTGGCATGCTTGAACGTGAGCGCATTGGTGATCAAAGTCCCCATCAGTACGTTGCAGAAAGACGGCTTGGACGTTTCCAATGCCTCCGACATACTCGATCCCGACTTTGTGATCGGCGTGTGGGCAAGTGCCAGCCGCCAAGAAATGCGCACGCTCAACACCGACGGTTCCCAAGATTACATGGGGGCTTGGGTGCAGGTATCGCGCCTCGGTATGCCGCTGACCAACGAAGCCGTGGTGCCCATTGGCAGCAAGGACTTGTGGAACAGTCTGTCGCCATACGAGGATCTCGCGAACATCGGCACGTTCGGCAACTACTTCTACAACCCTGAACTCGCCCTCTATATGGATGACAGCCAGTTCGGTGGCGCTGTACCTGCGTTCACCCCGCTGCGCATCCAGCGCGCATCGCTGCAAGCGTTCGACTTCGGCAATGGGCAAAGCGGCCTGTATCCGTTGAAAGGAACGGCTGCCGTGGCCGGTACTGCATTGGACGATGCCATCTTCGGGACACTGTTGCTGCCCGCTGACAACAGCCCGCGCAGCGTGGACCTTTGGCCGGTCTTCCACACGGGTGTCCCCAACCTGCGGCCTTACCAATTGGCAACCGGAAAGAACGGCGACCCCTTGGCTTCGGGCAAACCATTCATCAACAACTTCCTCCCGAACGGAGGCGACATGTTGCGCCTGAACATGGCTGTAACACCAACGGACAGGAACGATCCCGCATTCAGCACCGAAGGGCTTATCGCAGCTGCTGTGGCCGGTCTTACCGATCCGCTCTACAACGGCGACGCTTCGCTGCAGTGGATCCCCAACATGGACGGATTCCCCAACGGGCGCCGCTTGGAGGACGACGTTACGCGCATTGAATTGCAAGCCGTCGGCGGTGCGGTATTGGCTGCCATTGGCCTGTGGTATGACGATTACACTGCCGGAGACCCGAACCCCGTAACACAGGACCTGTTGGACGTGCTGACCTACAGCACGGGAATCAACGCGAACGACGTGGCGTTCCAGGCCAGCTTCCCTTACGTGGCAGCACCGGCCATCGGCACAGGCGAATGCAGCGGGCTCGCCATCAGCTACACCCAGCCGGACATCTTGCTGCCGAGCGATGGTACCGTGGGCATAGCCGATGTTGGTTCCACCAGCGGCATCTCCGCCTACCCCAATCCGATCGGGACTTCCACCACCATTCACGTCACGCTCAGCACGGCCTTCGAGGCCAAGGTGGAAGTGGTGGACTTGAGAGGGCGCGTTGTGGCAACGCCGTTCAACGGTCTCTTGAAAGCGGGTGAGAATACTGTCAGCTGGGATGCTTCCTCCTTTGCCGCCGGTACCTACATGGTAAAGGTGGTTGACCGTGAAGGCCGTCTCCGCGAAGCGATCAAGCTAGCGAAGAATTGATCCATAGTTGATCCAATTGGATGCCGGGACCCGTAAGTCCCGGCATCCTTGCGTTCATACCACGCCGAGGTCCCCAAAACCATGAGATCGATCCTAACACTGGCGCTTGCAGGTTTGTTCCTGCTGCCCACCGCATGCAACAACGTCCGCAACGAACCTACCAGCCCGTCGGAATCCGCACCGGCTCCTGCCTTTGCTGTGCCCGACCTGCCGCGCCGCACCGTTGAATTGGGCGTCCCCGACGAATACGATCACATGCGCGACGCCTATGACAAGTCGCGGCTCGCCTTGGCGAAAAACCCGAATGACCTGGAGAGCTGGTTGCGCATGAGCGAAGTGTTCATCACCGAAGCGCGCATCACGGGCAATTACGGCAGCAACTTCGATGCGGCCCTGTCCATCTTGGACCATGTGATCGCGAAGAGCGGCGCCGACAAGGCACGCCGTGGTGAATCCCTCACGCTGAAAGCCGCAGTGAAACTGAGCCAGCACCAATTCGCCGAAGCACTGCTCTTGGGCAAGGAAGCGGTGGCATTGGACCCGCACCGCGCCTTCAACTACGGCGTGCTGGTGGATGCCAACGTGGAACTGGGCAACTACGAGGAAGCGGTGCGCATGAGCGACAAGATGGTGAGCACGCGACCCGACCTCCGCTCCTACTCGCGGATCAGCTACCTGCGCGAGCTCCATGGCGATGTGTCCGGCGCCATAGAGGCGATGGAAATGGCGGTGCAAGCCGGATACCCGGGCCAAGAGGAAACGAGTTGGTGCCGCACCACGCTCGGCCGCTTGTATGAGAACACCGGCGATCTGAAGAACGCGGAAGCGAACTACATGACGGCCATCACCGAGCGGCCCAACTACCCGCCCGCCATGGCGGCCATGGGGCGCTTGGAGTTGAAGAAAAAGGATCCCGTAAAAGCAGAGGAGTGGTTGAAGAAAGCGATCGCGTTGGTACCCGATGCGCACTATTACATGGACCTCGCACGTGTTGATGAGGCCACGCACCAAGCGGAGGCACGCGACGCGGCGATGACCAAGGCACGCGAAACGCTCATCGGCTTGAGCGGTATGGACAAGAGCGGCATGCATGCCCACGGTGGCGATTGGCACAGCCACACGACCGCAGTGGACGATGGGATGAGCCATCCGCTCGCCGCAAAAGGCGACAGTCTGCCGAAAACCAAATTGCCCGATCACGGGCACAGCCACGAAGTGGGCTTGGAAATGGGACGCTTCGAACTGGAGTTCGGAAAGAACATGGACGCCGCATTGGCCAATGGCCTGCATGAGTATGGCCTGCGCCCGGACAACATTGACGTGAACGCGTTGTTGGCCGGCATCTACTACACGAAGGGTGATCTTGAGAACGCAGGCATGCACTTGGTGAAGGCGCGGCGCACGGGCACCAAGGACGCGTACACGACCTGTCTCGCCGGGCTTGTTGCTCTGAAAAGCGGCGACACCAAGGCCGGTAAAGCGCTGATCGCGCAAGCCTTCAAGACGGATCCCTACCAGATGCATGTCTTTGCTGCGGAAGCGCGGGGAAAGCAATGAAGTGCCGGTTGTCCGCGGTGCGGTACGGTTGCATGATCCGGTCTTGGCCTCGTCCCCGTATGTCCCGGTCCCTACCCCACCGACCATGAACCGGAACCTTACCCTTCTCCTGCTTCTGGCTTCAACTTTCGCTTCCGCCCAGAGCTTCACCCTCAGCGGCACCATTGCCGAGCAGGATGGCACGCCGGTGCAAAGCGCCAACGTGCTGGTGGATGCCACCATGGGCGCCAGCACTGACGTGATCGGCCGGTACAGCATTCCAGGCATTCCTGCCGGTGAGCATACGGTGGTGGTAACGATCCTCGGCTTTGCGCGCAACGAGCAACGGATCAAGGTGGCTGCGGACATGGCCTTGGATGTGCAGCTTACCCAAGCGGCAATCGAGCTGCGCGAAGCACCGGTAACCGCCAAGCACGGCAGCAGCACCACGGAGTCGATCAATGCGTTGGACATGAAGACGCGCCCGTTCAACAACACGCAGGAGATGATGCAGCTGGTGCCGGGGCTCTTCGTTGCGCAGCACGCCGGTGGCGGCAAGGCCGAGCAGATCTTCTTCCGTGGTTTTGATTGCGATCACGGCACCGACCTGCAAGTAAGCGTGGACGGATTGCCGGTGAACATGGTGAGCCATGCGCACGGCCAAGGCTACGCCGATCTGCACTTCACCATACCGGAGACGATGGACAAGCTCTTGGTACACAAAGGCCCGTACGACGCGCGTTTCGGTGACTTCGCCACGAGCGGGACGGTGGAGTTCCTCACCAAGAACAGCATCGACAAGAACGAGATCAAGGCCGAGTACGGCATGTTCAACACCAAGCGCGCCGTGGGCCTGTTCAACGTGCTGGATAAGAAGCACCTCTTCGGCAAGAGAAAGGAGAACGCCTACATCGCTGCCGAGTACGCCTTCACCGATGCCTACTTCGATAGCAAGCAAGATTTCGGGCGGCTGAACATCTTCGGCAAGTACACCGGACAAGTCGGGGAAAGCAGCCAGCTCACGCTATCGGCCAGCACCTTCAGCGCCGCATGGAACGCCAGCGGACAGGTGCCGCAGCGAGCGATCGACAGTGGCCTGATCGATCGGTTCGGCGCCATCGACGATGACGAAGGCGGCAATACCACCCGTACCAATGCCTATGCGATCCTGGCCACCGGCCTGCGCAACGGCGGGCTGATCAAGAACCAGCTCTACTTCGTGAAGTACGACTTCAACCTCTTCAGCAACTTCACCTTCTTCGCCACCGATAGCGTGAACGGCGATATGATCAACCAGACCGACGACCGGGTGATCGCCGGATACGTCGGCACCTACGGCAAGAGCACGCACCTCGGCGCACTGCCGTTCCGGATCAACGCGGGTCTGGGCGCGCGTTACGATGGGGCCGACATCGCGCTGAAGAACGCCCGCGAGCGCGTGGTCTTCGACACGATCGTTGCCGGCAGTGTGGATCAACTGAATGCGAGCGCATACTTGGATGGAACAGTGGATGTGACCGAACGCTTCAGCATCAATGGCGCGGCACGGTTGGATGTCTTCCATTTCATGTACACCGATGCACGCGGTGTTGATTCAGTGAGCGGCGAAAGCACGATCGCGCGTGTGAGCCCGAAGCTCAACTTCACGTACACCTTCAGCCAGCGCGCACAGGTGTACTTGCGCACCGGCGTGGGTTTCCACAGCAACGATGCACGCGCCGTGGTGGTGGACAAGGCGAGCCGCACGCTACCCAGGGCGTATGGCGCGGATCTCGGTACCACCTTCAAGCCCCTGCCGCGCATGTTGGTGAACGTTGCGTTCTGGGGCCTTTACTTGGAGAGCGAGCTGGTGTACGTGGGCGATGGTGGCGTGGTGGAAACGAGCGATCCCACACAGCGTATGGGCATTGACCTCAGCGTGCGGTACCAGTTGACGGATCACCTCTTCGCCGATGCGGACCTGAACCTGGTTGACGGCAAAGTGATCGGACCGCCTTCCGGCGAGGATGCGATCCCATTGGCCCCGCGCTTCACCACGATCGGTGGGTTGGCGTACAAACGCGATCGCGGTTTCAACGCCAGCGTGCGCTACCGCCATATAGCCGATCGGCCCGCGAACGAAACGAACAGTGTAGTTGCCAAAGGATACGTCCTGCTGGATGCCACAGCCAGCTATCGCTTGAAGAGCCTGGAGATCGGTGTGAGCGCCGAGAACTTGCTGAACAGCGAATGGAACCAAGCGCAGTTCGACACGGAGAGCCGGTTGAGCAATGAGAGCGATCCGGTGAGCGAATTGCACTTCACCCCGGGCACGCCGTTCTTCCTGAAAGGTTTTGTGAGCGTCCGGTTTTAGCCGCCCTTCGGAAGAGCACCATCATTAGGGCGCACACCGCGATCACTGAAGACCCCCGATTTGTCAGGGGTCTTTTCTTTTGGGGTAGATCAGAAACGTAGTTTCACCATCAGCATGCCATGCACAACACCGTTGGCGACGGGCGGGACGCCCTAGATAAGACGACACTCGGCAAAAAGCCGGGCGCCTGCTGGGTTTCGGCATACCTCATGTCTGCCATTGGGTTGTGGGTACTCTTTGGGGAGAGTTGTGGTTCGTCCGGAACTCAAACCTCCGATTTCGAAATGGCTTGGGCACTCTCGGATTCAACCTTCTTTCGATCGCGGATCGAATCCCTCTCACTTGAAAGTGAAGCGAAAGCTCGGAACACGAGCACAATGTTGACCAACACTACGGGGGTGCTGCTTTGTGATTTTATGCTTGGTTCTTGGCAAAGGGATTCCACAGATCGATATGTCATCGTGAATAGCATAGCCCTATTTTGGAAATCATATTCTACTTCTCCTTACTTCATGAGAAAGAATATGCTTTTGAATGCATCAAGATGCTGTCAGGTGATTTCAAACGATTCGAGTTTTGCTGTATGCGTGGATTCCGTGTTCCACTCTGCACAGGTTGTGCACGGATCACGCTCATCTGAAGAATGAAGGTCCCTTTTAGGTCAGGGCTTCGTAATCGAACGAATGCTCCTATTGCACCGTGGACTGCTCTTCGACTGGTTCGCGAAATGCGCATGCGTCCCACGCACAACACCGCTTGGCGATCGCTACCCCGTTGGTCAATGTCCTTTCTTCTGGATGCGCTTGTGCAGACCCGGAAGTTCCATCAGTGCTGCGGAGCCGTACCACTCGAAAAGCTCCACGCCCAATGCGCCACCCGCGATCGCCGGATCCGTCTGCAACAAGGGGCGCGTCTCGGCGATGGTGGGCGTTGTGAAGATGTAGATGCCGGCATAGCTCGGGTTCTCCTCGAAAGGACCGGCCAGCAACAATTGTCCAGCATCGGCCATGCGCGAGATGTTCGTCATGTGGCCGCGGAACAAGCTGTCGCGCTCCGCTTGTGGGATATCCGTTCGTGTGCCTGCGGTAAGCAGCACCAAGGTGTACATACGCATGCCCCGTTCATCGGCCCCCACTTTGGCGGCCAAGGTGCTATCGAAGGCCGCGGGTATCTGTGCATGCACCTGCATACCACAAAGGCCCATCAGCGTGCATAGCAGCAAAGTGCGAGCGGTGTTTCCCATGCTCGCGAATGTAGGATCCACGCCATTCCGGCACAGCGCGTTGGGTCGAGCGGTGTTGTGGATGCTGCGCGCTACGAGCGGCGCCAGCCGCGCGGGCAACTGCACCCGCTCGCTGGGATCATGTTCTCCGCCACTTGCTTCCTCCACCTTGCCAACGGCGCCAAGGTGTTGAAGCATTGAGCGGTAGGCTGTATGCAATGCCCAGTATGCGATCCGGTCGATGCCGTAGTGCCGTACATGCGGGTGGTACGCTGAGACCTAACCTTTCGTAACCGCACAATGGGATCGCACAACGCCGCCAAAACCCGCCTTGGCCGGTATGCCGCGCTGTTCGCGTTGGTATTGATCGCGATGCCGTTGGCCGCGCACGTGGTGCCCGATGAAGTGAAGCGGATCACTGGTACCGAGGCGGCATGGACCTACTTGAAGCTGGGGTACACGCACATCCTGCCCCTGGGGTTGGACCACATCCTTTTCGTTCTCTGCTTGTTCCTGCTGAGCGCGAAGCTGAAGCCGATCATCATGCAAGCGACGGCGTTCACGGTTGCGCATTCCGTAACGCTCGGATTGTCCCTCTACGGCGTCATCGAACCACCAACGCGCATTGTGGAACCGATGATCGCCGTCTCTATCCTGTACGTCGCGTTGGAGAACATCTTCTCCCCGCGTGTGAAGGCCTCGCGCTTGGGCATCGTCTTCCTGTTCGGCCTGATACACGGAATGGGTTTCGCAACGGTATTGAGCGAGATCGGGCTGCCAACGGAACACTTCGCCACGGCGCTCGTAACCTTCAACGTTGGCGTTGAGCTTGGCCAGATCACGGTGATCCTGTTGGCCTACTTGCTGGTGGGCAAATGGTTCAGCGACAAGCCGTACTACCGGCAACGCATCGTGATCCCGCTTTCCGTGCTGATCGCGCTCACCGCCACGTATTGGACGGTGGAGCGCATCTTCTTCGCGGGGTGAGAGGCCCCCAGCGCGTGCCCGTGCGCCGCCTACCTTTCCAACGATGTGGAACAAATGCATTCCGGTCGTGCTGCTGGTGGCAGCCCATGCATCCACGTTGTGTTGCGCACAGAACCCGGTGTGGTGCCCCGATGTTGCCAACATCATTTACGACCATTGCTCCAGTTGCCATCACCAAGGCAGCATCGGTCCATTCGAACTGATGAGCTATTCCGATGTGGTGGACAACGGGCTCTCCGTGCAGGAGCAGGTCGGCTTCCGGCACATGCCTCCGTGGCCCGCTGATCCGGATTACCGGCATTTCGCGCACGAGAACGTGCTTACCCAAGCGGAGATCGATGCCGTTGTGGACTGGGTGAACTTCGGTGCCCCTTTCGGCGATCCGGGTCTGGAACCCGCCCCGCCCGTGTTCCCGGCCGGTGGTTCGTTGCTGGATACCATCGACTTCCAAGTGGCGATACCACCGTACACCTTGCAGTACAACACGGACGAGTACCGCTGGTTCGTGATCGAGAACCCCTTCCCCACTACCGTCTATGTGAACGCGATCGAGGTCTTCCCCGGCCTCGATTCCGTCGTACACCATGCCGACATTTCCTACGATAACACAGGAGCATCGCTTGCGAACGACCTGGCCGACCCGCTGCCCGGCTTCAACAGCAACACCGGCTCGCCCACGTACAGCTTTTACATGAACGCCTGGCAACCGGGCGGCAATCTGGTGCGCTATCCGCCGCAATGGGGAATAGCCCTGCCCCCGAACGCGGACTTTGTCCTGGAGATCCACTATGGCCCCGGCAACCAAGGGCTGGTGGATTCCACAGTGATGAATCTGGAGTTCGTGACCGGTGGGGGTGTGCGACCGGTGAACGTTGGTTGGCTGTTGGGCAACGGCAACATGACCGATGGCCCCTTGGTCATCCCTGCGAACACGGTGCGGACCTTCCATCACGAATACACGGTGCCCTCGAACCGCTCCTTCGTTTCCATATGCCCGCACATGCACCACGTGGGCGTTTCGTTCAAAGTGTGGTACGAATACGCGGGCGACAGCATTCCGCTGATCGACATCCCCCGCTGGGACTTCCACTGGCAGCGCTACTACACCTTCCAACAGGTGCAGCCCATACCGGCCGGGGCGGTGATCAAGAGCGAAGGGGTGTATGACAACACGATGAACAATGCGGACAACCCCAACAACCCGCCGCAAACGATCGGCTGGGGAGCCACCACGGCGGATGAGATGTTCCTCTGCTATTTCATCTGGGCCACGTACCAGCAAGGCGATGAGAACATTGTGCTGGACAGTACGCTCTATGCGTCCGTCCCTTCGGCCTACTCCCCGATCGCCGAATGGTCGGTGTTCCCGAACCCTACGGAGGACCTGCTCACGGTGGACCTACCGGGGATCTCCGGCGAAAGGACCGATCTGCAATTGACGGACGCAACAGGCCGGTTGGTGCGCATGCTGGACGATGTGCGGCCCGCAGAAGGTGGTGCACGCTTCAGCCTCGCTGGCCTGCCCGCTGGCATCTACAACCTGCAGATCGTTTCCAGCGCCATGCGCGCCAGCAGGAAAGTGGTAAAGGATTGATGGTTCAGGCGGCCACGCGCTGCACTACCAACTTGCACGGCACGCTGCTCGTTACCACCACCGTGTGGGGAATATGCAACGGTATGCTGTACTTGTCGCCGGGCTGAAGCTTGTGTACCGCATCGGGCAGGTGGATCTCGCAGCTTCCTTCCAGCACCAGGAATTTCTCCACGCAATCGGTGTGCGTCTCGGCGGGTGCGCCGTTACGCAACCAAACAACAAGGGTGATGGCTTGCGCCGTTTGGCCGATCGGGATGTAGAAGGGATCCTCGAAAACCGGTGGTGCTGCAATTTCCGGTAGGTCCAACCAGTCGGCATAGTCGCTCCGCGAAGACCCGGCGTGCAGGATCGGTGGATCGCCGGGTGTGTCCTGGTGCCATGAATCGCCCTTCAACCGGTCCAGGATGTTGGCCTTCAGGAAAATCGGCGCACCGGAGGCAGGGCTTTGGGCCGAGCGCTCCAAAGCTTCCTCCAACCGTGTGATCTCTTCCCTGACTTCCACGAACGCGTTGGAGGCCCGCAGCACGGCAAAACGTTCATCCGCTGGCAGGGTGCCCAAGACAAAGGCCTCCAGTTTGCCGCTCAGGATGAGTTCTTGTGCCTCGTTGGGCGTTGTTTCCACTTGTTGGGCAGGACCTACGGCAAAAGTAGGCCGGGTGGATCATGGGCTTGGCCCGCGATTGATGGAGGGTTGGCAATGGGCGGGGGATCGGCGCAGGACCGATCACATGCTCAATACCCGAAAACCTGCTCCAAACTCAACTTGGTCACCGGCCCCAAGCGTTCCAATGCCTTCATGTCCATGGCGCTTTCCTTGCCGATGGCCAAGTAGGTGTAAGTGCGGTTGGCGATGTTCTTGTTGAAGAAGGCCGACAACCCATCGAGGCTGGAGCCTTGGATAGCGCTGTACACATCGCGGTTGAGGTCGTGGTCGATGCCCAAGCGTTGGGCATTCTCCCAACTCCAGTAGATGGCCTCCTTCGTGGCGCGCTGGCTGGCTATCTGTTTCAACGCGGCGTCCTTGCTGCCGTTGAACATCTTCTCGTCCGCAGGCATGCTGTTCATGAGCGCGAGCATGGCGGTTACGGCGTCGCCCAACTTGTCGTTCTGGGTGCCGATGTACGCACGCACGTAGTGGGCTTCCTCCTTCTTCGCGGGACGGGTAAACTGGGCATTGGCTGAATAAGCCAGCGCCTTCGCTTCGCGGATCTCCTGGAACACGATGGACGACAAACCGCTGCCGAAGTACTCGTTGAACAGCGTGCCATAAGGGAGCTTGCCTGTGTTGAACATGTCGCTCTTCGATACAAGCATCAGCTCGGTCTGCACCATATCGTAATCCACGAAGTAGACCTTGTTCTCTTGGGTGGGGAGTTCCACGTACGGCGCATGCTTCGGATAGCTCTTCAGTTCCTCAGGCGTTAGGTGCTCTTTGTCCAGCACTGCCACCACTTCGTCCACCGGTCGTGCGCCGTAGTAGAACATGCGGTGCGCGTAAGTGGTCAGCGACTTGATGCGCTGGATGAGTTCATCGGGTGTTACCGCGTTCAACTGCGCGGTGCTCAGGATGTCCTTGAAGGGCGAGAGGTCGCCATAGCGCGCATAGCTCAGTAGGGCGCTGTTCATGATGATGCCCTTGTTCTTCTTGTTGTTCCCGCGCACCTTGATGATGTCCTTCACCAGTTCCGCCAGCGCCTCCTTGTTGGGTTGCGCGTCGGCCAGCAGATGCTCCAACAAGGCAATGCCCTGTGGCATGTTCTTGTCCAGTCCGCTCAGTGAAACCATGTTGCGGTCCTGTCCGCTCTGCACGGTGAACTCCATGCCCAACTTGAAGAACTCCTGTTGCAACTGGGCCGCTGTGTACTTGCTCGTTCCCAGATAAGGCAGGTACTCGATCGCGAGTTTCAGCTTCGGATCGCTGTAGTTGCCAAGGTCCTGCACCATGACGAGGGTGAAGAGATCGTTGCTCGTGTTGGGGATGTAAGCCAACGGCACGTTGTGCTGCAGGCTCCGGCGCGTGATCGACTTGTCGTAGTCCACGAACTCCGGCTGCAGATCGGTCATCGGCTTCTCCGCCCACTCAGCAAACCATGCGCTCTGGCCTTCGCGGTTGATCCCGATCGGTGTGATCACCGGCTTGGTCACCTTGAAGGTGCTCTTGTCCTCGCCCGTGCGCTTGAACACGCAGACATGGTTGTTGGTGAAGTGCGACTTCGCGAACGCGGTGACATCGGCCTTCGTGATACGGCCCATGCGATCGAGGTAGTCGACAACATCTTTCCAATCCCGCTGCAGGATGAAGGTGTTGGTGAGGGTGCTCGCACGCGCCCCGTTGTTGTCGCTCCACTGGCGGGTACGCGACTGGCGCTTGTCGTTCACGACCGCATCGATCAACCAATCGTCGAAGGCACCGTTCTTCAACAGATCCAATTGCTCCAACAACAGGTCGCGCGCTTCTTCCAAGGTCTGGCCTTGCTTGGCGTTGGCGTTCATACCGAACTGCGAATAGTCGGTGCTTTCAAAAGCGAAAGCAACGGCGTTGATCACGCGTTGCTTCTGGACGAGGTTGAGATCCATGAGGCCGGCCTGTCCGTTCGAGAGCAGCCCGGCGATCAGGTCGAGCATGATGGCGTCGTTCCCTTTCACGCCATCGAAGCGCCATCCGAGGCTCACCCACTCGGCCATGGGGCCCAGTACATCCACACTCTCCGGCGCGGCGATCGGGTCTTCAGGCTGGAAGCTGAAGGCAGGCACGGGCTTCGTCTTCCAACCGCCGAAGTACTTGTCCACCATGGCGATGGTGCCGTCGTAGTCCAGATCACCGGCCAGCACCACGGCCATGTTGTTGGGCACGTAGTAGGTGTCGAAGAACTCGTGGATCTTCACCATGCTCGGGTTCTTCAGGTGCTCGCCCGTGCCGATGGTGGTCTGTGTACCGTACGGGTGCTTCTTGTACAGGTGCTCGGCCATGGCCACGGAAGCCTTGCGCTGGTCGTTGTCCTGCCCACGGTTGAATTCCTCGAAGACCGTTTCCAGTTCCGTGTGGAACAGGCGGAGCACGAGCTGCTGGAAGCGCGTGCTCTCGATCATCATCCATTTCTCCAAAGCATTGCTCGGGATGTCGTTCACGTACACCGTGCGCTCCGTGCTGGTGAAAGCATTCGTGCCACTGGCGCCGAGCGACGACACCATCTTGTCGTACTCGTTCGGTACGGCATACTTGGCGGCCTCGGTGCTCAAGCTGTCGATGCGGTGGTAGAGGGCATCGCGCTTGGCTTCATCGGTAACGGTCCGGCGCTCTTCGTAGGTATCGCTGATCCGTTCCAGCAGGGCGCTTTCCTTTTCCCAGTCGAGCGTCGCGATCTCATGCGTTCCCTTGAAGAGCATGTGCTCCAGATAGTGCGCCAATCCCGTGGCCGTGGCCGGATCGTTCTTGCTGCCCGCCCGCGTGGCAATGTTCGTTTGCACGCGCGGCTTGTCCTTGTTCTGGCTCAGGTACACCTTCAACCCATTGGGCAGGGTGTAGATCCGTGCCCCTATAGGATCGTTCGGCACGCTCACGTAATCGTACTTCTTCTGGGCCGAAGCCGGGGCGATCGCGGTGGCAACAAGCATGGCGGTGGCAAGGGAGCGGGTGTGCATGTGGAAAAGATGGAATGGGAAAGGACGTGAAGATGTGCAAGATGTTCGGATGCACGGCCTGAGACTACTTCCGCAAGAGGATCAACGAGTTGTCCTTCCGTTGGAAGCGATCATGGAAGAGCACGGTCCGGATGGGACCACTGCTCCCGGCGCGCAGTAGGCATTCCTTGGGTGGGCCACCGTTCACCAAGGCGCTCCACGCGAACCACGCACCTTGGGCGTTGGCCGTATAGTACTCGCCTGTTAGGTGCTTGTATGCTGCAACGGCAGCGCGCGGGAAAAGCGCCTGCGTGCTCGCGTACGCGCGATCTTCAACAGCATCGCCATTGCACCCAAGCACGAGCAGATCCACATCGCCGACGGCAAGACCGGCCATGTCGAGCATGCCGATCACGCGCGCTTCCATGTCGTCTTCGCCGAAAACCATTTGCGCCGCCACCACTTCCACCGGGTCTTTACCGGCCGGCTCGCTATCCAAGACGAAGAAGGCACTGCCCTCCCCTGCCAAGGCGCCGGCATCGCCGCTTTGAAGAACCTCCAGGTTGTTGACGTTGCGCTGCTTCCAGAGCCCGCTCAATTTCTGTGTTGTTACGAAGTCCGCAGTGATCACATCCGCCCCACCGACCAGCACGTTGCGGATCCCTTCCTGCACATGCAATAGCCCGTCGGCGAGCGCACTGGTGAAGGACAGGCCGCGGGCCAAGTACGTGTAGTTGTATCCGTTGCTGCCGGTGGCAAGAGCGATCTGGCCCGCCAAGCTGTTGTGCGTGCTGCCGATGAACGCCGTGGGATCGGGCACTTGCTCGTCGTGCTCGATCATGTTGGTAAGGAACCGCTCGGTGCTGTGCTTGCAGCCATCGCCCGTGCCGACGATGATCGCACCCGGCACCTTCACGCCTGCTCGTTCCATGGCGTTCATGCCGCTCATGATCCCCAGCCGCACAAGACGGGTCATCCGTCGGGCCTTCATCGGGGCGATGTAGCGCGACAGGTCCGGCACGATCGCGTTAAGTGGATGCGTGTCGTAGGGCACCACGCGCTCCGGCGCATCGCGATCGAAAACCGGTTGCGCGCCGATCGCCGAGGCCCCGATGATGTAGGTCTTGCTCATAGCGGGGCACTGATCACGAGCGAGGTATTGTTCCCGCCGAAACCGAAGGAACTGCTGAGCACATGCCTGATCCGCCGCCCATGCGTGGTTTGCAGCACAGGCACGATCGGCACTTCCACCAATGGATGTTCGAAGCGGAGGTTCGCGAACAGCACACCGTGATGCATGGCAAGCAAGGCATAGATCGCTTCCACCGCGCCTGCCGCAGCCAGCGTATGGCCCGTGAACGTCTTGGTACTGGTGAAGGGCGGAATGCGGTCGCCGAAGAGGCGGATCAGCGCGCGGCTTTCGCTCAGGTCATTGTTCAGCGTGCCCGTGCCGTGAACGTTGATGTGGTCGATGCCTCTGGGAGAAAGCTCGGCCACTTTAAGCGCTTGGCTCATGGCCATATAAGCGCCTTCGCCTTCGGGGCTGCTGGCCGTGGCATGGAAAGCATCGTTGGTGTTGGCGTAGCCGCTGACCCGGCCAAGGCTCGTTGCGTTGCGCGATCGCAGATGCGCATCGCTTTCGAGGATGACGTAGGCTGCGGCTTCGCCCAGGTTCAACCCGGCGCGGCTCCGATCGAAAGGGCGGCACAAGGAATGATCCAGGATCATCAGGCTGTTGAACCCGTTCACCGTATAGCGCGAGAGCGCATCCGAGCCCCCGGCGATCACCACGTCCAACTTGCCGGCACGGATCAGGCGCGCGCCGAGCATGATCGCATTCGCACTGCTGCTACATGCAGTACTGATCGTGGTCACGAAACCGGTGATGCCCAACTCGGCCGCTATGCGTTCAGTGTGTTCGCCGGGATCGTGCGTGGCCACCCACTCCTTGGCCGATGGGCCGGGTGGGTCGGTGAAGAACTCCCCGTACATGCCCTCGCTGCTGTCCATGCCCCCGGCCGTGGATGCCGAGATGAAACCAACGCGCGCTGCCGCTGGATCGACCCCGGCTTGCGCGATCGCCTCCTGCACGGCATTCAACCCGAGCAATGATGTGCGCGTCCAAGCGTAGGGGTTCTCCAGTTCGGCCAGATCGGCCAATTCCGCGTTCGTGTACTTCACTTCCGCCGCCGGGAGCGTTGCCGCGTGACGTGTGTTCAAACGCGAGATCGCACCAATGCCCGTCCGTTCGTTGATGAGCGCGTTCAGGTTGTCGGGCACATCGTTGCCCAATGCGGAAACAATGCCGAGGCCGGTGATATGGACGGGTGCCTGCACGTTCAAATGGACCGGTAGGGGCGATGCATGCATCGCCCCTACCGGCGCGAAATTGCCGTTTCGGCCAAGATGGCAACGATCAAGCAAACGCCGGCGAAAGCGATCAGCGGCAGCACGTAAGGCATCAGCTCACCGAAACTGCCGTGCCGCAACAACACGCTGTTGAACGCTTCCATGCTCCAGTTCAATGGCGATAGGCGGCCGATCGCCTTCATCCCTTCAGGCATGATGTACAACGGCACCCAGATGCCACCGATGGCGCTGAGGATCACCACGGCCGTGCTGCCGAACACCGCGCTGCGTTGCTGCGTGCTGCTAAGCGCGCCTACCAGCACGCCGAAGGCCGTGGCCGCTGCGCCAACGCAGATCGTCACCAACAACAAACCAAGGAGGCTCGCGCTGGACAGGTCGAGCGGTGCCAAGCCGATCATGGGCAGGATGAACATGCCCACGAGCACCAACAGAACGGCTTGCGAGATGCACACGAGCAAGTATGTGAGCATGCGCCCAGCAACACGTTCGCCCGTGCCGCCGGGCATGGTGAGCAGCCGTGTCATGATACCCGAACTGCGCTCCTTCACCATGTTACCGGCCAGTAATACGACAATGAAGAACATGGCGAAAATGGTCCAAGCCGGTACGTTGTGCTGGGTGCTGTTCTCGGCCACACGCTCACCGCTGAGCTCTGCTCCGGCCAGTTCCTGGTGCAGCCGAAGGATGGGCTCCTCCAACTTCAACTGCGGCGCTTCGGTGCCCGTGAGCGCAGCGATCTGCGCACCCATATCGTTGAGCAGACGATCGCTGGTGATCTCCGCGAGAACCTTCGCCAAGTGGCTGTTGACCAATCCCCGGAAAGCCTGCTTCACCGTTGGGTCGATGATGACCCGTACGACCGCTGTATCGATGGACGGAGTTGGAGCGACCGAACTGTCCGCTTGCGTGAACACCTTCGCGATGGCCTTGGCTGAAGCCGCCTTCAACACTTCCGAGGCCCGTTGCGGAACGATCACGGCCACTTGGTGCTCTCCACGGCGCACTGCATCGCGCAGCGCCGCTGCATCCATCGCTGAGTCGGCGCTCACATCCAGCACCGAGAACGGACCGGCGCTCATCAGTCCTTCCCGCACGCGTGCACCAACGCCACTGCCGTCAAGGTCCTTGAAGAGCACTTGGATCCGGTTGTCGCTGAAATCGCGGAAGGGGGCATCCTGCACCACCGCCATGATGGTGACCAAGGCCACCGGCATGAGGTACAGCAGCGCCAAGCCACCGCGGTCGCGCACGAGCAGCAAAAACTCCTTCCGGATGTGGGCGAGGATGCGCTTCACCATGGTCAGTTATCGCGGAGCGCTTTGCCGGTGATCCGTAGGAAAGTCTCCTCCAAGCGGGCCGCGCCTTCCGCTCCTGGCGCCTCGATGTTGCCGACCACTTGTCCGTGATCCACGATCACCACGCGGGTGCACAAACGTTCGGCTTCCTCCATGTGGTGACTGGTATACACCACCGTGGTCCCACCGGCATGGATCTCCTTCAACAGATCCCATGTGGCTGCGCGCGATTGCACGTCGATGCCCACCGTGGGTTCATCCAGGAACAAGACGTCCGGTCGGTGCAGGAGCGCTGCGATCAGGTTCAACCGCCGTTGCATGCCGCCGCTCCAACCACCGATCCGCTCATCCGCGCGGTCCTTCAACCCAGCGCGCTCCAAGAGGGCGTCGCTCCGTTCGGTGATCGTGGACTTGTCCAGCCCATGCATGCTGCCGAAGTAGCGCAGGTTCTCGCGGGCTGTGAGGGTCTCGTACAGGGCGATCTCCTGTGGGACCAGACCGATCATGGCATGCACGTGATCCGGTTCCGCGACAATGTCATGCTCTTGCACATGCACGGTCCCTGCCGTGGCCTTTCGCACGCCGGTGATGATGGAGAGCAATGTCGTCTTTCCGGCGCCGTTCGGTCCGAGCAACCCGAGGAATTCGCCACGCTGCACGTCGAGATCGATGCCATTGAGCGCAGTGCGTCCGCCATAGCGTTTCACCAAGCCGCGCACCCGGATGATCGCTCCGCTCATGGCAGGATCAGAGCGGGAGTTTTGCCAGTTCCTTGAAGATCGCCTTCTCCCCTCGCCCGATCTCCTCCAGCCTATCGGCCAAGGTGCCGTAGGTGGTGCTGGCCTCCGCCCGGCCCTTGCAGACGCGTCCGGCTTCGAAAGCGAATTCACGCCATTGATCGCCGATGCGCGTCATCTCCATCGCGTACTTCTTCAGCTCGGGTTTGCCCAACAGGCCCGCTGCCTCTTGCAGGAAGGCTGCGAACATGAACCGGAAACCAGCTCCGCCCGTGCCGATCTCCTCCTGCATGCGGATGATGTTGCCGAGGAAAAGCTTCGCCCGGCGTTCGCCCAGCTTGGTTTCGTAGTGCCGTAGTTTCTTCGCCAAGTAGGGCATGCCCTTCACCCCGAACATCGGGATCGGAACATTGCTCATGTCGCGCGCTGTGCGCTTCAACCCCTTGGCCACTGCTGTTTTCAGATCGGCCCCGGTGGGAACAACGATCGGGTAGTACATGCGGCCGTTGGTGTCCGGCGTGCCTTTGGCGAATCGCGCGCGCATCAATGCACGGCGATGGATCGTGGTGGTGCCTTCCATCACGGGATCGCTAACGAGGTACTCATCGCCTTTGCGGCCGAAGACAACGATGTTGTGCGCATTGAAGTGGAACCGGAACGCCTGCGGCAGATAGGGCAAGTAGAACACGCTCGTGAGCATGCCCACCGGCAAACCCTGGTCCAGCACCCGGTCCAATTCGGCCATGGCCTTGTCCTGATCGCGGAACTTCATGCGCTTCATCTCCACGCCCATGTTCTTGCTGAAGCGCTTGAAGATGAGCCCGGGCAGGATGCGGTAGCTGGTGACGGGGATACCGTTCAACTTCAAGAACGGCATGTGGCTATAGAACAATCCGCTGCCGATACCGAAGGCCAACGGCTCACTGACCTTCAGGCCGTGGAACCGCATGAGGTTGCTGATGACCCCCGATTCGCAATGCGCGCTCTGCTGGTGATCGAAGGGAATGGAAACGTCCCCCGATGAAGACGGGACCTTCGGCTTGCTCATGTCTTATCCGAGGAAATGGGGCGCGAAGGTGCATCGGGAACACGCTTCAGGTCTTCCACGGTGGTCAACAACGTTTCCGCATAGCGCTGCAAGGTCGCTGCATCAAGGGCGGCGAACTCCTTCGGTTCCAGATGGCGCTTCACTTTACGCGCTGGCAGGTCCATGTGCTTGGCCAGCAGCGCCTCGTCCATCATGTTCTTCTCCATGTGGAAGGCGAGCGGGCTGGCTTTCCCGGCCAACACATCCTGCCGGGCTTGCTCCACGCGCTCGTTGATCACATCCCAAGCCTGCCCGAGCGCCACGTTCTCCGGTTCCCAGCCCACGCTGGGCACTTTCACGTATTCGCCGTTCTCGTTCAGGGCGTACTTCACCACCTTGAACTTGCCTTCCAACATGTTGGCATCGTCCTGCGGGACTTCTTCCTTCTTCATGTGCGCAAAGGTCAGAAAAGAGCCTCAACCGGGCCTTGCGTACTAAAGTCCTAAACCACCGTCAGCAACGCGAAGACATAGGAGAAGCGGGCGCTCTCGGGCACCATGAGCAGGATGCGTTGGCCTTTCTTCAAGCGGCCGCTTTGCACCAGTGCGTGCAGCATGAGGTAGATGCTGGCGCTGCCCACATTGCCCACTTCGGTGAGGTTGAGGAACCAATTGTCGTCGGCGACGGGGATGCCTTGTGCCGTCAGTTCCTCGGCCACTTTGGTGCGGAAGAAATTGCTGGACAGGTGGGGCATGAAATAGTCCACTTGGCTGGATGGCAGCCCTTTCTCGCGCATCACTTCCGCCAACCACTTCACACCCACTTGCACGATGTTCTTGCCCAAGAGCTTCACATCCTGTTTGAAGGTGAAGAGCGAGTGATCGGCGAATTCGCTGGGCGCATAAGTCTTCCAGCCGCGCAGGTCCCCATCGGGCTCCTTCTCTGCACCGAGGTACATGCAAGCCTCCAACTCGTTCGCGAAGGACCGCGACACCATCCATTCGATCTTAAGGTCGCATTCGCCGCGCGGGGTGGCTTCGAGCAACGCGGCACCCGCCCCATCGCTCAACATCCAACGCAGGAATTCCTTCTCGAAGCCGATGATGGGCTCTTGCTCCAATTGGCGGTAGCGCTCGGTCTCCGCCTCGAAATTGGCGGCACGCATCATGGGCGAGATCAATTCGCTACCTGTGCTCACTGCGTTACGGGTACTTCCGGTTGCCACGCTCATGAACGCATATTTCATGGCATGCATTCCGGCAGCGCACGCGCCGGCAGGCGAGACGATCTCCAAACTGTGCGGCAGCAAGCCGTGCACTTGGCTGGCATGGCTGGGCAGCATCTGATCCGGGGCGGAAGTGCCCGCCGCCAGCAGTTCGATGCTTTCCATGGCCACCCCGCGACCGGTCAGTCCCTTAACGGCTTCGGCGGCCAGCGCGGCATTGGTATGCGTGGGCGTGCCCGCGGCATCCATGGCGTAGTAGCGCTGCTTGATGCCGTTGTTGCGCAGCACGATCGCCCGCGCCCGCGAGGCCTTGCCCCCAATGAAGCCGAGCCGCGCTTCCATTTCCTCGTTCGTAACGGGAGCGTGCGGCAGGAAACCCGAAAGGCGGGTGATATAGACGTCCTTCAACGTGGTGCTCATCGGCAGATCCCCCCCAAGCTCCGTTCCACGATCGGGCGCACCAGTTCAGCGGCGCAGTATGAAGTCCAAGTGTACAAAGCGCGCAAAAATAGACCGCCATCCTTACCGTGGTGAACATCTTCACCGGAACGACGATCCCGTCGGCGGAAGTCAATAGCGGAGCAACTCCGAGATCTCGCGGTCCAGCGCCTGTTTCTTGAAGATCGACAAGAGCATGGTGGCCAATGCTGTAATGGGCGAAAGGATGAAGGCACCGATCGGCAGCACCACGGAGAAAACACCGACACGCCGCTCGCGGCTCGCCGGGTCCTTCGCCACCTTGGCGAGGATGTACTTGCGGTATTTGCCGAAAAGGACGAGCGCGCGCTTTTCCAATACCAGCAGCGAAGGTTTGATGCGTGCCGAGCCGTTCTCGAGCAGCGCGGCGTTCACATCATCAATGTTCCCGCCCATGAGGTGCTTTGCGATGATCGGCCCGAAACGCGCCATGCTCGCGATGTCGTTTTGCCGGATCCCGGCGGCCGGGAAGACGAAGAAAGGATCCTTCTTCCCCCAGAACATCCAACGGATGATGGTGACCAGACTCACCATGTTCGGGCTGCGGTCCTCGGCCAGTACGTTCCCAACCACACGGCCGCCAAGGTCTGCGACAAGTCCACGCACCTTTTGTTGGGCGTTCACCCACATGTTGCGCGCACCGATCACGGTAAGCACCGGCTTGTCCTTGATGATGGCGGCCGCGGCCGGGTGTTTCAGGAAGGAGTGGATCGGGATGCTCGGATTGAGGTACCAGATGGTATAGCCCAGGATCACCAGATCGTAATGCTCTGAAGGCCGGGCCCACGGCTTCAGGTCGACGGGGTCGCCGTTCACCGCTTCCGGGAACACCCCGAAGAAGCGCATGCGTGTCCATGGGAACGCGTAGGGTGTTACCGGCTCGATGGGCAGGTGATCGATCGTGCAACCGGCTTCGCGCAATGGGGCGCATAGGGATCGCAGCACCTCGGTGAGTTGCCCGGTCTGGCTGTAGTGGATCACAAGCACCCGTTTCATTGACGTTCCCTATTTGTGGAAGTACTGGAGAAGTTTGCCAAGCGGTTTGCTGAGAACGATAAGCGGGCTTACGCGCTCGCCGTTCAACTTCCACGCTTTGTATACCTCCACGTTCGCCCGCCAAATGTGCGCCAGCGAACGGTTGCTGATACCACCCAACCGGAAACGGACCAATACCCTCGGCACGTAGCGGGCCGCCAAGCGCTGCTTGTAGAGGAACCGGAACATCAATTCATAATCCGCGCTCACCTTCAGGTCGCTGCGGAAGTGTCCGAACCGAGCATAGGCGCTACGACGGATGTACGTGCCCAGATGCGGTGGCATCCAGCCCTTGCGGAAATTCTCGCGCTTGTATTCACCGCCCTTCCAGAAACGCTTCACCTTGGTGATATCCGCAGGGTCCACCATCAGGGCATCGCCGTAGATCAGATCGGCATCGTCCTTGGCGAACTCTTTTACCATGCTGCTCACCACATCGCGCCGTGCGATCATGTCACCGGCGTTCACAAAAGCAACGATCTCGCCTGTGGCCAAGCGCAGGCCTTTGTTCATGGCGTCGTAAACACCGTGGTCCTTCTCGCTCACCACATGGGCGGTCACTTCGCGATACCGCTCGATCTTCGTCAGGGTGCCGTCGCTGCTAGCGCCGTCGATCACGATCAGTTCGATGTCCCGGTGATCCTGCATCACCACGCTACGCAACGTCTCATCGATATGCGCAACCGCATTGTAACAGACGGTGATTATGGAGACCTTCACAAGAGGGGTTAAGGGTTACGGGTTACGGGTTACGGGTTACGGGTTGACGGGTTGACGGGTTGACGGGTTACGGGTTGGGTACTGCGAGATCCCAGGGTCGGCGAACACGTTACACGTAACCCGTCAACACGCAGCGATCAAAACTATCCCTCAATAACACGCTCACGAGCGGGCCGCGCCGGATTGCCCCGATAGATCATGTAGGGTTCCAGATCGGCGGTGGCAACACTGTGCGCGGCCAGGACGCTGTGCGTTTTCAGGCGAACGCCCAGTAAAACCATCGCACCCGCACCCACCCAACTGCCCTCTTCCAGCACCACGGGCTTGTGGATCGTGGGATAGTCCACCTTCTTGTAATCGTGGCTGCCCATGATGATCATGGCACCTTGGCTGATCACCACGTTGTCCTCCAACGTGAGCTGGTCGATGTTGTCCAACCAAGCGCACTGCCCGATCCAGCAGTGGTTGCCGATGCTCAACTTCCAAGGGAACTTGATGTTCACGCGTGGATGGATCACGACACCCTTGCCCACCCGAGCGCCGAACAAACGAAGGATCCACGGCTTGGGCGCGCGGAACGGAAAGAGCGGGTTGATGAAGAAGAGCGCGTTGACGAAGTACCAGAGCGTGTACTTGATCACGCCAGCACCCACTTGGTAGTGCGAGTTGTTGAAGCGGCTGAGATCGACGCGGGTGCGGCCTTGGGTCATCGGGTCAGCAGGCTCAGGGTTTTCTCAACGGGTCCGGAATCGGCCAAATATCGCGCCGCCAGCGCGAAGGCGCCGTGGCGCAGCTGGAGATGCTCTTCTTCGGGCATGTCGATCAGTTGGCGCAACGTTGCGGTGAAGACTTGGGGGCGATCCAGTTGCAGGTCCCAGCCAGCCTTCATCGCCACCAGATCACGCCACGGTGTACGATCGCTGATGAGCAGCGGGAGTCCGGCCGCAAGTGCTTCGGCCATGGTGTGCCCGAAGTTCTCGCCTTGGCTGGGCATGAAGAGCAGGTGATAGCGCGTGAACAAGGCGGGCACTTCATCGGGGTGGATCGTTCCCTTGTGCGCAACGCGGATGTTGGGTGGCAACTTGGCGATGGCTTCTTGGCACTGCTGCCAATAGGCTTCATCGTAGATGGGCCCGTAGAGATCGTACTCCACCTTGCCGCGCAAGCCAGCGAGGCATTCGATGGCGAAGAGCGTGTTCTTCTCCACGGCGATGCGCGCCACGCTCACCAACCGAAGCTCGCCGGGCTTCTTCTCGCGGTCAACCGGAACACCGTTGACCAGTTTGCGACCCAGGTTGGGGACCAGATGAATGCTTGAATCAGGCTCCAGCCAATGTTTTATGTCTTCCACCTCTTCAGCATTGGTCGCTTGGAACTCCACGCCCTTGTAACATCCGAATGTGCGCATCATGGCAAGGAAGGAGCGCTTCTTGAACCTGCCATGCTCCATCATACCGCTTGCGAGCATACCGCGCGCAGCAACCACGCGTCGTTTCGCGGTACCGAGCGTCAACCATAACGGCATGATGCTGAACCAGCGCGAGTAGAGGCCGTTGATGTAGATGGTATCCCAAGGTTTCTGCTTGAGGAGCCTTTGCCAAACCGCTTTGTTGATGCCCGACTTCGAGGCATACCACACACGTTCACCACCCGGAAGGGTCGTCCACTCATCTGGGACGATGTCGGGGTATGGGGTCTCTTCGGTGTATTCCGTGTCGCTGGTAACAATGTGGAAGTCCACCCGATCGCGGAGGTGATCCACCATGTTCACCATGCTCCGCACCGGACCACCGGCCTTGAAGCCAGGGCTGTACCAGTCGATGAAGACGAGGACTTGTGGTTTCATTCAGTGTAGCCGCAGAGTCGCCGGGACATGGAGGAATTCAAGGATACTCTTCAAACCGATCACCTGTCCTTCCCATTGCGACCCGCTCCCTTGGAGAGGGCGGGGTGGGACCTCAACAGATCCATCACGACTTCGGCCCACTGTCCCGGCCCCCACTGGCGGCCCAACTGCGCACTCGCCTCTCCCATTGCGAGCAGTTCAGCATCCGTGCTGAGGATCATCATGCGCAGCATGTTCTTCAGCGTGTTCCCGTCCCCTGCAACGAAGACGTGACCGTTCTCCCCATCGCGCAGGAAGCGCTCGCGCGCACCCACCGCAGAACTGAGGAGCAATGGGAACCCGGCACAGGCATGCTCGTGCACCACAACGCCCCAAGGCTCGAAGCTGCTCGGCAATACGAACACACCGCATTGGGCCATCACTTCCGTCATGCCTTCGGCCTGGACGAAACCGAGATGCTTGATGCGCGGGTTGCGGCCACTGGCGGAGTTGATCACTGCATCGTGCAATTCGCCGGTGCCGGCTATCCAGAGTTCCCAATCGCCCGCTTCGCCTGCGATGCAGAGCTGGTTGAACGCATCGCACAGCAGTTGATGCCCTTTGGTGGGGATATAGCGCGCAACGCACAACAAGCGGTGCGGGAAGCGCTCCGTCTTGGCGGGCTTGAACCGTTCGTGCAGCGGAGCGAACCGGTCCACATCGGCCGAATAGAATCCCGTGCGCACGTTGGCTGCCGGGAAACCGAGCTTATGTGCATACCGGGCTTGGGCTTCACCCGTGACCCACGCGTGCGAAAAGGTTTTCTTCAACCAGAACCGCGCGGCAACGGTTGCGGCCATCTGTCGCGCATCGCCGCGCCACGCCGTATCGCTGCACATGACGGTGGGTTTGCCCTTGGCGCATAGTGCCCGGCAGACTTTCAAATAGCCTTTGTCCACCCAGCCGCTCGCAAAGGCGATGTCAGCGTCGATGCTTTCCGAAAGTTCCATCAAGGCTGCATCATCGAAGCGGTCGCGCTCATACACGCGCACCCCATCCGGAAAACGCAGCGCAAAGGGTGCTTCCTTGTTCACCGGCCACCGTACGATATGCACTTCCACCGCATGGTCTTTCACCAAGCGCTCCACGCAAGCGAGGAAGTACGGGGCGAGTTCGGTGTAGAGGAAGAGGAGTTTCAAGGCTCAAGTGTCAAGTAGCAAGAGTCAAGCACCAAGGCCATAAAGCAAAGTGTCAAGGCTCAAGTGTCAAGTGGCAAGAGTCAAGCACCAAGGCCATAAAGCAAAGTGTCAAGGCTCAAGTGTCAAGCAGCAAGTGTCAAGCACCAAGGCCATAAAGCAAAGTGTCAAGGCTCAAGTGTCAAGCAGCAAGTGTCAAGGTGAATGCAGCAAATGCACATCCAGGGAGGCGGGTTTGTCTTGGGGATTTCTTCTTGACACTTGACACTTGCTACTTGGAGCTTGACTCTTGATACTTCCCGAGCAGATCAACAAACCGCGTAAACCGGAAGTCATCGAACAGCCTGCGCATCTTGGGCTCCGTGGTCTTCAAGCCAACATAGCTCATGAAATTGCGCTTGGCGCTCATGGGCAGCCGTGGTTGGTGCGGGTCGATCTCGCGCGGGTGCAGGTAAAAGATCACCGGCCTGTCTTCGGCATGCACAGCTTTCACCCTGTTGCGGATGAGCGCGTAGGGGAAGAACCTTAAGTATCCGCCACCGAAGAAGTACATCCTCTTCCCGAACATGCTGCCCAACGAGATCGGGAACTCCACCAGGTCGCCGTGCGAGGTATTGACAATATGCGGCAGCGGCTTGGCATTCGGCAATCCCCCATGCCCGCGACTTCCGGGGAACACGCTGCTGTCGTAGAGGTAACCTGCTTCGCGCACGCACTCGAAGAACCATGGCGTTTCGGCAGTTACGCTGAAGCCCGGGCAGCGATAACCAAGGACCTTCACACCACCGGCCTGTTCAATGATGTCCTTCGCCTTTCGGATGTCCGCGCTGAACTGTTCGCGTGCAATGGTGTAGACAAGTTGGTGCGCGTAGCCGTGGCTGGCCACTTCATGACCATCGGCGAGCGCCTCGCGCACCAAGTGCGGCCAACGTTCGGCCACCCAAGCCAGAAAGAAGAGCGTACACCTTACCTGCTTCTTCCGGAAAAGCTCGAGCATGCGCCGCGTGTTGCGTTCCACGTCGCTTTGGAGCGAGGGCCACTGCGCCAACGGCGGGGTGCTGGGCACATCCAGGATGTGGAACCAGTCCTCGACATCAACGGTGAAAACAGAGGCGCGCATCGGCGGCGAAGGTGCGAAGCAACGTGCAACATGGGCTGGGGCGAGGGTCTCACACGGAGGTACGGAGAATACAGGGTTGGCCGATTTTTCACGCGGAGGCGCGGAGAACGCGGAGAAAGACGATATCCGGAAGTGTGTACGGGAGGTCAGTTCCACGTACCAGCATGTGTACTCTCCGCGTTCTCCGCGCCTCCGCGTGAAACGCTTCCCCTACCCCAACTTCAGCTTGAAATCGTTGTGGGGCGAACGGCCGTTCTTATAGCGCCGCCGATAGTAGCGCGTGGTGAAGATGATGCTCGGCACGCCGATAAGCGTTGGCCAGAGCCAGATGAGCCAAACGGGCATGTGCGGAAACCAGTGGGGGAAGTTCACCGCGCTGAACGCGCTCACCGTGGCGATATAGCCGGCCAGCATGCCCACAACATGGTCGAAGAGCCACTCGTTCCGCTCGTGCTTGCGCTTGTAGAACTGGTACACGTAGCGTACGACCATAAAGCTGCCCAGCGCGCCGAAGACCACGAACACCTTATACATGGGATGCCGGTCCTGTTTCAGCAGCAACCCGCTGATGCCGTACAACAACAAGCAAAAATTGATGGCCCCTGCCGTGCCGTGCAGTATCCAATCCACGCGCTGTGGCCGCTGTCCTTTGTGCAGCCGCTTCAAATACAGCGCCCGCCAGCCGCTGGCCGTCAAATGAAAACTGAACACAGCTACCAACGTCATAACGATGTTGGGCCGCGCAATGCCAGCAATGATCGCCGTGGCGCAAACGAGCGCCATGGTGTACACGAAGATCTTGCCCCACAACCGGTGCCAGCGCCCGCCCTTGCGCACCGCCATGGCCATGGGCGCGGCCAACAGAGCGATGGTGCCGCTCAGCGCATGCACCGCCATCACCGCGTCAAAGGAGGCGTCGTCGGGTTCCATCGCTGCTATGTGGACGAACCTACGGCCCCGTTGGCAGCCTGTGGCATGCCTCGTTCAATTTGATGAGGAGCTACTGGACTACAGCGTGCCCGATGAACATAAGGCCGCTCTCCTTCTGCAACTCAATACTGAAAACCCCTGGGTCAAGTTCGGTCAGGAGGAGTTCCTCAATGCCCGTGGTCTTTTCCCAGACACGGGCCACACGTCCAAGGGCATCGCGTGCTTGAACCAAACCATGTTCAGCGCTCTTCATTCCCACCAGTCTGACGGGGCGATCCCTGGTTCCTGGATTCCCGGCCAAGCCAAGTCCTGACTGAACAGTGGCCACTGCGATCCCGACGGGGTCGAACTCGGCTACAATTTCCTCGTCCTCGGTAAACCCGGAGGTATCTGTCTTCACAACAAAAACATCAGTGGGCGAAACTGAAGATGATCGCGTTGTCCCGCATAGGATCACACCGCCATCCAATGTTTCGGCAACATCCCATGATGGATTATCCTCAAGGGTTCCAAAGGTGGTCCCAAACGCATACCCACCATCGGCGTGTTCGAATACCAAGAACATGTCCTCACCTCCACTGCCATACTGCGTGGTATAACACGCAAGCGCCAATTGACCGTTCCAGCGTTCAACAACCGAACGAGCTGCGCAATCATCGGTTTGTGAGGTCACATCAGTCCAAACCGTTGCTCCGTCCAGATCAACCTTCCTGACCAGTATCGCGATTTTCCCGTTGTCCCCCATCTTCTCGCCAACAAGTACCGCCAACCCATCCGATGTAACGGCAACCCCGTTGCCATACGAACCAGGACTCTCCGTTTGCACGTTCGCGTCCAGCAGATCGCCGTCAGCCGCGAAGAGGAACATCGTGGCATATGCAACGGTATCGCTGCTGTATCCAGCCGCCGCATAGCCCCCGTTCGAAAACGTATCGATGGCGCGAATACAATCAGCGCCGGTCCACCCGCTGAGTTTGGACCATTGCTCATCTCCCGCGAACGAGATCTTTACAAGCCATGCATCCCCTGCGATGCTCGGGTCCGAATAAGACTGGCCAGCGCACAGCAACCCATCGTCTAGAACGACCAAGGAGTTGAAGACATCCCAATCCTGACCACCGAACGTTCGGGTCCATTCCTCTGATCCCAGCGGGTCGGTCTTGACGACAAAGCCATCATATCCTCCAGCACCAAAACTGTTCGTCAGTCCTGCGATGATGAACCCACCATCCGTCATCTGCCGAACACAGTTGCCCTGTTCAACACCCGCACCCCCATACGTCTTGGACCAGATCAAATGACCTTCAGGATCCAGAAGGGTCAGATAAACGTCCCCACCTCCTGGGCCAAAGCTCCCCGTTGAACCACAAACGATGTAATTGCCATCAACCGTGGCCTGCACGCTTTTGCCGTTGTCGGAACCATATCCGCCGTACGAGCGGCGCCAAGTCATCTGCCCGCTCAGCTCTGGAGCGCCTTGGGTAACGAGAACCACGATCACACAGAAGTTCATCCACTCTCTCATGTGCCCAAGATATCCCCACCACCCAAACCGCTGCCCAGCCTCCCGTCAAACCGTGACTTGTCCGTGGCGTTGAACTAACGGAAGAGACAGACCTTCACACCCTCTTTCGCCAACAACACCGACATGGCTCTCCGCAGTCTCCTCGCTTTCGTTGTCTTCCTGCTCGTGCTGGTGCTCATCGACCTGTATGCATACAAGGGCGTTAATACCGCTCTGGGCGGATGGACGGTGGCCGGAAGGCGCTGGGTGCGGTTCCTGTATTGGGCCATCAGTATCGGGATGATCGCCACGCTGGTGTGGGCCGCGTTCAACGTGCAGGAATTGCGCGCCAACCGCAGCTACTCGTTCTTCTTCTCGTTGGTCGCGCTGTTGATGCTTTTCCTATTGCCCAAGCTGGTGATCGTGGCGTTCCACCTGATCGAAGATCTGCTGGAACTACTGCGCTGGGTGGCCTGCCGTCTCGGGCAAGGCAGCGCAGGGAACAGCGATGCTGAACCGATCACGCGCTTCCGCTTCCTGAGCCAGCTGGGTCTGGCGCTGGCCGCGATCCCGTTTGCCGGAGTGTTGTACGGCATTACCAAGGGTCGCCGCCACTTCAACGTGGCGCGTGTAACTGTAAAGTCGGCGAAGCTGCCTGCGGCTTTTGATGGTTTCCGCGTGGTGCAGGTCAGCGACATGCACTTGGGCAGCTTTTCGCTGGGTACGGATATCGTTCAGCGCGGCATCGACCTGATCAACGCGGAGAACCCTGATCTGCTGCTCTTCACCGGGGATCTGGTGAACGATTTCAGCGAAGAAGCCGAGCCGTGGTTGGAGAAGCTGTCTACGCTGACCGCGCGTGTCGGGAAGTTCAGCATCCTGGGTAACCACGATTACAGCGATTACGCCCAGTGGGACAATGCGCAGGACAAGGCGGCGAACTTGGAAAGGTTGAAGAAGCATCACGCAACCATCGGCTTCCGGCTGATGTTGGATGAATTCAAGTACATCGAGAAGGACGGTGAACGGATCGAGTTGATCGGTGTGCAGAACTGGGGCACGCGTTTCCAGCAATACGGCGACCTGAAGAAGGCACTGGTTGGAACGAACCCTTCATTGTTCCGCCTGCTGATGAGCCACGACCCAACCCATTGGGAGGCGCAAGTGCAGGCGGAGAAGATCGACCTCACTGTGAGCGGGCACACACATGGCGCGCAGTTCGGGATCACCATCGCTGGCCAGACGTACAGTCCGGCGCAGTGGGTGTACAAGCATTGGGCAGGCCTCTACAAGCACGAAGACATGAGCCTCTATGTGAACCGCGGGTTCGGATACATCGGCTTCCCCGGTCGCGTGGGCATGCCGCCGGAGATCACGGTGATCGAGTTGCGGAGAGGTTAGGGGTGGTTTCTCACGCGGAGGCGCGGAGAACGCAGAGACGGCCGGATGATGAGGAAGACTCTGCCCGTAAGAATGATCGATGCAATGATGGAGCGTTTGCATAGCACCGCATCGAACTGGAGCAATTGCATTCTCCGCGTTCTCCGCGCCTCTGCGTGAAAATCTTCCATCACTGCAGGAACACTTCGCCCGCCAAGCCCAAGCATTTCTCCAACTGCTCCATGTCGAGCCTGGTCCGCACCCCCCGACTTTCCAGGTCGGCCACGAACAATTCCGTTGCGAGATTGCCGACGAGATCATCCTCCGCCATCGGGCAGCCGCCGTAGCCTTTAAGGGCGCCATCGAAGCGGCGGCACCCGGCGTTCCAAGCAGCATCGGTCTTGGCTTTCCAGTTGTCCAAGCGAGCGTGCAGATGCGCACCGAACTCGACGTGTGGCATGGCCGGGATCAAAGAGCCGAACATGGAAGCGACATCTTCCGGTCGGGCCACTCCCACCGTGTCGGCAAGTGAAATGATGCGCACACCGAGTTCGTTCACCAACCTATCGGTCCAGCGCAGTGCGATGTCCGCGTTCCATGGATCACCGTAAGGATTGCCGAAAGCCATGCTGATGTATACCACCAGTTCCTTGCCGGCTGCCGAAGCCAATTCGGCTATGCGTGCCGTCCGCGCCCAACTGCCATCAATGCTCGTGTTGGTGTTCCGTTGTTGGAAGGTCTCGCTGATGCTGAACGGGTAGCCGAGGTAAGTGACGCTTGGTTGCTTGCATGCTTCTTCCGCACCGCGTTCATTGGCAACGATCACCAGCAGTTTGCTACGTGTTCCGGAAGTATCGATCCGCGCCAGCACCTCCACAGTGTCCGCTAGTTGCGGAATGGCCTTGGCGCTGACGAAACTGCCGATGTCGATGGTGTCAAATCCGACCCTGAGCAGTTCATTGAGGTAGCGCACTTTGGCATCCGTTGGGATGAACTCGTGCAGCCCTTGCATGGCATCGCGGGGGCATTCTATGATCTTCAGTTCGCTCATGTCAACCACAGATGGACATAGATGAACACGGATTCAAATACGGTTACGAAGTACGTAAGCCCGGTTGATCCGATCGAGCAATGCGGGGCCTTCGTACACCAAGCCCGTGTATACCTGCACAAGATCGGCACCGGCATCCAGCTTCTCCATGGCAGCTTCCGCACTGTCGATGCCGCCCACACCGATGAGGACCAACGGCCGTGGCAATCGCTCGCGCAAGTAGCACACCACCTCCGTGCTTCGCAGCCGCACGGGTGCTCCGCTCAAACCACCGGCACCCATCCGCTCGACATCCTCATTCGGGGTTCTCAATCCATCGCGTGCAATGGTGGTGTTCGTTGCCACAACGCCTTGGATGCCGCTTTCCTTCACGACGGACACAACATCATCCAACTGATCGTTGCTCAGGTCGGGCGCGATCTTGAGCAGGATCGGTTTCGCGATACCGCGTTGCGCGCGGCGCTTTACAAGTGCGGCAAGGATCTCCAGTAACGGCCCCTTCTCCTGCAAGGCCCGTAAACCGGGTGTGTTAGGCGAACTGACGTTCACAACGAAGTAATCCACCACAGGGTACAATACCTCGAAGCACTTGATGTAGTCATCAACTGCATGCTCGTTCGGTGTGGCCTTGTTCTTACCAATGTTACCGCCGACCACAAAATGTTCGGGCCTGTTACCAAGCCTGGCCGCAGCCACTTGTGCCCCATGATTGTTGAAGCCCATGCGATTGATGAGCCCGCGATCGGCTTTCAAACGGAATAAACGCGGGCGATCGTTACCCGGTTGTGGCAGAGGTGTCACCGTTCCGATCTCCACATGCCCGAAGCCGATCCGCGCTAGCGCATCCACATGCTCCGCATTCTTGTCCATGCCTGCAGCCAGACCGACCGGGCCCGGGAACTTCAGACCCATGACTTCCACGGCGGCGTTGATCGGTGGGCGCTTCCCTCCCACCAAGGCCAGTGCACCAGGCACATGCTTGAAGAACTCCAGCATCCTGAAGGTGAGGCCATGCGCACGTTCCGGATCGAGCAGGAAAAGCAGCGGGCGGAGCAGCGCGTACATCGGGCCGCGAAAGTAGAAGCGCCGCGCCCAGCGGTCAGAAGTACATGGACAACCCGATCAGGATGGCAGCACTGCGCGACACGGGGTTGTTGAACACATCGCGCTCCCAGGAGTATCGGTAGTTGGCGCGTACTATGGTACCCGCCACAGGGCGGAAGGCAATAGCGCCGGTGACGGCGGTCACCTCATCACCAATGTTCGTGCTCGTGGTCTCGAACTCCCCAACATTGTAGTCGGCATAGTCGGCACGCGCCGCCAGTTCCAATCGTGCGTTGTCCCAGCCCAACATGCTGCGGCGCAACACGGGCTGCACTACGTCAATGAAGCCCCCACGCTGCAAACTCCCATACTGAGGTGAATGCGCCGTAGGCACATCGATACTGGCCCAAACCCACTCGGCAACGACCGTCGTGCCCCAGCGACGCACTTCGTTGCTGTAGTCTACCGCGTACAGATCAACCCTGCGCCGGCGATCCAATTCCAGCCCATCTTCTTGGAACAGATTGTAGACACCTCCCATCCAGGAAATGCCCACTTCTCCGAATGACCTATGGCGCAGCGCCGTCTTGAGCGTGGTGAGCGGAACGCCGTTGAAGCTCTCCTCGAAACGTTCGCAATTCTCCTTGGTGGCCGGCAGCCAGGTGCGGCCGTGCCCATTGTCGATGATGCGCTGGTCGAAGCCATTGGTCAGGTAGGCTTCGTAGCCCCAAGTCCACGTGCCGTTGCCCGTCTTGCCATAGGCTCCGAAACCCACGTTGCTCCATGTGCTCGGCACAATGGTGGTGGTCGCTACGGGCCGCTCGATGAAGTTCCAACGCGGGCCGTCGTGGTTCTGATTGAACGCACCGATGGGATTGAGCACCACCCCTCCGCGTAAGGTGAACAGTGGATGCAGCGTGAAGTCCACGGCGGCATACTCAATATTGATCTCGCGTCCGCCCTCCTCCAGTTCGATCTCGGTGAGGAACTGGATGCGGTCATTGATATCCGCTGAGACGAACAACGTGAGCCGCGGGATCGCGAACGATAATCCTTCGTTCACGCCATCGGTGCCCATGTAGGCGGCATGGGCTTCAGCGTATCCACCCAGCGCCACTGCCGATCCGCCCAAAGTGTTCAGTGGTCGGGCGTAGACCGCATCCATGTTCAATCGGTGCATGGCGGTATCGCTCGCGGTCGTGTCTGTCGAAGGGATGTCGGGTTGAGATCGCACCGTCGCAATAGCAAGACAGAGGAGAGCACAGGAAGAAAGAATGCGAAGCTGGTGCGACATGTCAGAGGCTGTTGAGGAAGTGCAACAGCGCGTCGCGTTCGTTGGTAAGCAATTGGAGGAAGGCATCCCTGCTGATCATCGCTTCCCCGCCATGCATCGCTATCGCTTGCTCGATACTCCCAGCGCGACCATCGTGCATCAGGTAAAGCGCGCCGCCTTGCGAATCCGCCGCAAGGCCAAGGCCCCAAAGCGGCGGTGTGCGCCACTCGCCGGTGAGCGCGCTGCCTTCGGTGTAGCCGTCGTCGAGGCCCGGGCCCATGTCGTGCAACAATAGGTCGGTGTACGGCCTGAAGGTTTTGTTCGATAATGCGCCAATGGATGAAGCACCGGTCGAGAGTTCTGGCACATGACAGCTGGCACATCCCGTGGAAGTAAAAACCGCGGCTCCCTGGATGACGCGGGCAACGTCCTGCTCGCGCTGGATCGGCGCCTTCAACGTTTGGAGATAGAAGACCACATCATGAACGGTGGCATTGCTGACTTCGGGATCCATCTCGTTCCCGCTGTACACATCAATCGGCTCGTAGGCGGAGTTGACGCCGATGTCCTGCGCGTAAGCAGTCGCTGTCTGCTGAAGCAGATCGTAAGTGGCTCCCTTCTTCCCGAAGCGGCCGATGTACTGTCCTCCTTGCTCGATCGCGTTCGGGCGCAGCGTGGTGTAGCCCTTCGGCGTTATCCAATTCGGAACGCCGGAGATCCCGTCACCGTTGTCGTCAGCGGGATCGGCCATGGCGAGGATGTCCGCATCGCTCACCGCATCCAAGAAGCCCAAGCCGGTATTGGCCGGCGCAAGCAGCACCGCGAAGGGCGCACCAGCAGGGATGATCTCGGGTGAATAGCCGGGGATCGCTCGATGCTGCAACTGCGGGCCGCCTTGGTCGAGGTACTGGTTGCCGCTCGCATCGTATTGTCCGAACCGCGTGAGTGCGTTCAACGGATGACCCTTGCCATCGCCTGCATGGCAACTGCCACAAGAAGAGGCCACGAACAATGGTCCGAGCCCGGTCGCGCTGCTGAAGATGTCATCGTTGAACGCCGCGTCGCCAGCAAGGAAGCGTTGAAGTTCTGCACTGTTCAGGCCCTCCACAGGTCCATCAAGCAGTGCATCGTCGGCAGGAGCATCGGGCATCAGCTTGCTGCACCCCACAGGAAGCAGGAGCAGGACCAGGAGCAGGGACAGGAAGATGGCAGACGGGCGACGGTGCTTGGGGATCATGGCACGGCGAAACTAATCGCATATTTAGTTGCGTCTAATTTATGTTCTACTTTCGCCTCACTTTACGGATCATCCTCGACAAGTCGGACTGCAGCACATGCTCACACGCGCCGAAGAAGACCATTTGAAAGCCGTCCACAGACTTCTGGAGGATGGCATTGCGAGCACCAACGCCATAGCGGAACGCCTCAATACCAAGGCCAGCAGCGTTACCGTGATGCTGCAGAAACTCACGGAGAAAGGCTTGCTGAATTACCAGCCGTACAAAGGCGTGACGCTTACGCGCAAGGGTCGCGAGCAAGCCGTAGCGCTTGTGCGCAAGCATCGCTTATGGGAGACCTTTCTTGTGGAGCGCCTTGGCTTCGGCTGGGACGAAGTACACGAAGTGGCCGAGCAATTAGAGCACATCCAAAGCAGCAAGCTGGTGGACAAACTGGACGATTTCCTGGGCCATCCCAGTTTCGATCCACACGGCGATCCCATACCCGGAAGGAACGGTGCTCTGAAGGTGGTACACTTCAAGGCCCTTGCTGCCTTGGCTGTTGGTGCGAAAGCCACTGTTGCCGCTGTGGGCGAGCACAGCCGTGACTTTCTCCGCTTCCTGAGCGAACAGGAACTGGGGATAGGTGCCAAATTACAGGTGCTCGGGCGTAACGCCTTTGATGGCTCGTTGAGCGTGAAGACCGGCGATGGCCGCACGATCCAACTGAGCCATGCAACGGCCGAACACATCCTCATACGATGAAAGGCGGAGCACAGCGGAAGTCACTGAGCGAAGTGCACGAGAGCGTGCACATACCTGCGCTAAGGGGCCGATGGAAGCAATTGGCCGCCTTCATGGGTCCGGCTTACCTGGTGAGCGTGGGTTACATGGACCCCGGCAACTGGGCCACGGACATCGCGGGCGGTAGTGCGTTCGGGTACAACCTCCTTTGGGTGTTGCTGATGAGCAACCTCATGGCGTTGCTGCTGCAAACCTTGTGCATCAAGCTGGGCGTGGTGCGCGGCGTGGACCTGGCCCAAGCCAACCGGCAGGCGTACCCGACCTTCATCAACATTCCGCTGTATGTGCTGGCGGAGATCGCCATTGCCGCGTGCGATCTGGCAGAAGTGGTGGGCATGGCGATCGGCCTTCACCTGCTCTTCGATATCCCGGTGTTGTACGGCGTACTCATCACTGCTCTTGACACCTTCCTGATCCTGTTCCTCATGCAGCGCGGCATCCGGTTGATGGAGCGCATCATCGTGAGCATCGTCGCGATCATCGGGTTGTCGTTCTTGGTTCAAATGCTCATTGCCCAGCCCGCGTTCATCGCGGTGATGGGCGGCTATGTGCCCAGCGCCCTTTCGGGGAACGCGCTGTACCTCGCCATCGGCATCATCGGCGCCACGGTAATGCCGCACAACCTCTACCTGCATAGTGCGCTGGTGCAAACGCGGCGCATTGACCGAAGCAGTGATGTAAGCATCCGCGAAGCCATCCGCTACAACACGATCGATACCGGCATTGCGCTCAACATCGCTTTCCTCGTCAACAGCGCCATCCTCATACTTGCGGCGGCGGCCTTTCACGAACATGGGAACACAGGTGTGGAGAGCATCGAGGATGCGCATCTTCTCCTCACAGGTCTCTTCGGCACACTCTCCCCTATCCTTTTCGCCGTGGCCCTCATCGGCAGCGGGCAGAGCAGCACCATTACGGGTACTCTGGCCGGGCAGATCGTTATGGAGGGCTATCTGGATCTGCGATTGCGCCCATGGTTGCGCCGCCTCATCACACGCCTCATCGCCATCACGCCCGCCATCTTCTGCATCCTCTATTTCGGTGAAGGTTCGCTGGGGCAATTGCTGGTGTTCAGCCAAGTGATCCTGAGCCTTCAACTTGGCTTTGCCGTAATACCGCTCATCCATTTCGCAAGCGACAAGAAGCGGATGAAGGGATTCGCCACCAAGGGCTGGCTGCTTGTGCTCGCATGGATCAGCGCGATCATCATCGTTGGGTTGAACGTCCGCCTGGTGGTGCAGGTGGTGGGCGACTGGATCGCCGGAGCCGGTGACAGTGCCTGGCTCGTACAACTAATCGTCTACCCTTTAGCCGTCATGGCCGTATTGCTGTTGGCGTATGTCACCTTCAGCCCTTACATCGCCCGGCGTTCGCACCCGGTGAAGCGCGCGCCGCACGGTTCTGCCACAGCCTTAGAGGCGCCGACGACGAAGATCTACCGGCGCATTTGTGTTACCGTGGACTTCGGTGCCATGGACCGGAAGG
>JBDTSG010000024.1:0-13102 GCA_039931265.1 Flavobacteriales bacterium | reverse complement strand
CAGCACAACACGAATCCATACCCTGAAAAGGGTATTTTTCAGTGGGTAGCCGCTGGGATGCCGACAAGCTGGATGGCGTCCTGAACGTCTACTGGAGGTCGAGCGTTAGCGCCGCGAGAGCACATTGAGGATGTTGCCGGGTATGACCCATGGCACCATCTGCATGTACAATAGCGCGTTCGGCAAGTCGGCAGAGCGCGCGATCGACGTCCCTTTGTACCCATGAACACGACCACTGCGAAAGCCTACGCCGCCCAAGGTGCCACCACCCCGCTCGCGCCCGCCGACATCCAACGCCGCGAACCCGGCCCAAAGGACGTGGAGATCGACATCCAGTTCTGCGGTGTATGCCACAGCGACATCCACACTGCGCGCAGCGAATGGGGACCAGCGAAGTATCCCTGTGTGCCGGGCCACGAGATCGTGGGGCATGTTATGCGCGTCGGTTCGGCGGTGAGCAAATTCAAAGTAGGCCAGCAAGTGGGCGTGGGTTGTTTGGTGGATAGCTGCCAGCAATGCACCAATTGCGAAGCGGGCTTGGAACAGTATTGCACCGGCGGTAGCACCGGCACCTACAACACGCCTGACAAGCACCTCGGTGGCCACACCTTGGGCGGCTACTCGTCAAGCATCGTGGTGGATCAAGGCTTCGTGCTGCGCATACCGGAAGGCATGGACCTCGCCGCCGCCGCACCCCTGCTCTGCGCAGGCATCACCACCTACTCGCCATTGCGCTATTGGAAAGTCGGGCCGGGCATGAAGGTGGGCATCGTCGGCCTCGGTGGCTTGGGCCACATGGGCGTGAAGTTGGCCCACGCCATGGGCGCGCACGTCGTGCTCTTCACCACCTCCCCAAGCAAAGTGGCCGATGGCTTGAAGCTCGGTGCCAACGAAGTGGTCGTCTCCACGGATGCCGATGCGATGAAAGCACACGCAGGATCCTTCAACTTCATCCTCGATTGCGTTTCCGCGCAGCACGACATCAACAGTTACCTCCGCTTGCTCACGCTCAACGGCACACTGACATTGGTGGGTGCGCCGGAGCAGCCTTTACCCGTCCACGCGTTCAGCGTGATCTCGCAACGGCGCAGCTTCGCCGGGTCGGGCATCGGCGGCATCCGCGAAACGCAGGAGATGCTCGACTTCTGCGCTGAACACAAGATCCTTCCGGAGATCGAAATGATCCGCATGGACCAGGTGAATGAGGCGTGGAACCGCGTGGTGAAACAGGATGTACACTACCGCTTCGTGATCGATATGGCGACGTTGAAGGGCTGAGGCGCCTTCTACTTCCGCAGTTCCTTCACGTACCGCATCACCTCCGCCACTTCGGCTTCGTTCAACTTCTTGGAAAAGGAGGGCATGATGCTACGACCCGTGCGCACTTGATTCATGATCGCTGCATCTCCGAGGCGGCTGGTGCGCAGGTCCTTCGCTCCCCATTTGCCTTTGGCACCGTCCGAGCCGTGGCAGCGGGCGCAATGGGTTTCGAAAAGTTGTTGGCCCGCGTTGGGCGATGAGGGTTGGCCCATGGCCGTACACAGGATCAGCATGGTGATCAGGCCGAATGGAAGGATGCTTCTACGCAGCATGGTGATGCGATCAATTCGTTGCGACAACTTCCTGTGGGATCCGAAGGCAGGCGAGCAGCACCAACACCAGTGTGCCTACCGAGGCCAGCGTGCGTATGGTGTTCAACCGGACCCACTGGCGCTCGAACGCGGAGCGCAACTCCGACATGCCGCTCGCGGATGTGGATGAAAGATCCGCCGCATCGAGCAGATTGTTCAAAGGCACATTGCCGAAGAAGGTGATGCCCATGACACCGATGAAGTACACCACTGTGGCTGCGAGCAACAACCAGCCACGCCCAGGCACCGCGGCTTGGAAGTGCTGCCAGGTGCAAAGCGGAAGCAAGAGCATGGCCCCCAGGAAGACGACGAAGAACAACGGGTTCAGGATCGCGCGGTTCATTGCCTGCATGGCTGCCAGGTAGCGGTCGTCCGATAAGCGCGCCAAGCCCGGGATCACCGAGCAGGTCCAACTGTAGAAGAGTCCGGCCATCAGTGCCGTGGCGATGGCCGTAAGGAGGAGGATGGTGCGTGCCATGTCGTTCGCGTTTGCTGATGCGAAACAACCGCGACACGGCCGCGCGAAATAGAACGGAACCGACAAGGCCTCTTTCTTCTCAGTCCGGGCGCAGTTCCACGAAGTTCTCGATCACCTCGTTGCCGTCACGCCGGAAGGTCAACGGCGAGATGCCGGTGAACTGCTTGAACGAACGGATGTAGTGCGATTGGTCCGCGTAATCATTCGCATAGGCCACGTCGGAAAGCTTTGTGTAGTCGCCTGCGCGCAACTGTTGCAGGGTGTGTTGGAACCGGCGGATGCGTGCGAAAAGCCGTGGCGGCAATCCCACTTGGCGTTTGAACCGGCGTTCGAATGTGCGCTCCGTGAGGCCTGCTTCCGCACAGAGTTCCGGCAAGGCGACATCCCCGTTCACCGCCTCGATGCGCGCTACGGCCTGCACGACCAACGCATCCTGCATCGCGGCATTCTCAGCAAGCAGCGTGGTGAAATGCGCGCACAGCAGTTCCACGCACGCATCCACGGAAACGGCGGAAGCCAGCGCCGCGCACAACGCTTCGCCGCCGCTGATGCGTGCCAGATCGAAGCACGCATCGGTGAGCTTCGCGGCCTCTAGGCCGAAGACCGATCGCAGCGCTTGCGGTTGGAAGAAGATACCCAGCGCGCGCAAATGTCCCTTGGCGCCCAAGGTGCGGCACGTGGTGGCCTGCCCATAGAGAAAGGCAACCGGCATTTCGCCGTGCTCGGAATCGTGCAGCACCGCACCACCCGGCAGCAGGACCATGAGCCCGGGGTAGCCGTCCGCCACGGTGTTGAAGCTCCGCTGCGCGCCTTTCTCCGCACCGCTGTCCACCGTCCAGAAACAGCGGATCACACCCGCGAGGTGTTCCGGTGGTGGGAATTGTTCGAAGCGCATGGCCTTGGTCCGCGAGAACTGCCATCCGCGGTCCGCACAAAGTTGGACAATGCTCGATCACGCAGGATGCGCGCTGCCGATGCGTTCGCATTGGTCAAGCTGTCGGGATGGCTCATGGCACCATCCGCAAGAACAATGGCGCGATCTGCAAGTACTGGAACTACCTTCATGCCTTCCCTTTGCACTCCCGACTGTGCCTTCGCGAAGCCGCTTGGCGAAGCAAGTCCCGCCGGGATGAAACACATGACCGACCGCTTCCGCATCGCCAGCAACCTCGCGCAACGCCTGAAAGAACAGAAGGTGCCCATCACCTCGCTGCTCCGGCATGCGGGCTTGCACGCGGGCTTCTTCGAGCAGGAGAAGATCAACGCGACTGCTCCGCAAGCTTTTTCACGATCGCGAACGCCTCCGGGAACATCTTTTTGAAAGAGGCCGCCTCCGTGTCGCTTACATCCATGGCCACGCTCAAGTCGGTTCCGCCAGCGCTTTCCGTCAGGGTATAGGTCTCCATGGCTCCTGCCCTCTCACGCGTGAGCTCATCTTCGGGTTGCTCGCGGCCGTCCTTGTACATACCGAGGTGCTTTATCCCCATGAAAGCATTTTCTTCCACACGGTCCAGCACGCCGAACATGCCATCGCCTTGGGCCGAGAGGAAGAGCACGCGGCTGCCCTCTTTCCGATCGCTCACGGCCCGGCCCCGCCTCACCGCGCACTGCGATTAAGATGGAGTCGCTGCGGAGGTCAACGCCCTCCCACATCAGCGTGCTTCCAACGGCTGGCCCGCATCCACTTGCTCCTGCTGGTTGATCCAGAGCTTTCCACTGCTGGAACAACCGATCTCGAAGGAGCCGAGCATGGGCCGGCCGTATTCGTTCGAGCGGAACACCAGGTCATCATCGGAAAAATTCTCCGGCACAGACCAGCCTTCCACTTCCGGAGCCGGTAGGCCGAACGCCTGCTCGAGCACCAGAATGAACACGGGCTCCGCCAACGGATCGGCCCAGCGCAGGCTGCCGCTGTGCAAGCCCATCTCCAAGCGTGTTGGCGTAAGGGTCTGGCCCAAGGCCAGGCGGAATGGGCGGTAGCTGCGGTCCGCTTGCCGCTCCATCAGGAAGGCCGTGCCGGGCAGGGGACTCACGCCGCGCCGGTACCAGCCACTCTTGTGCGAACTGTCCGTGTAAGCGATGTAACCGGTGAGCACCACATCGGCCGTATCGTTCGTAACGAGATCGATGCGCTCGTCCGGCGTAATGCCCGCAGGCACGATCGGCTCCGCGATCAATTTGCGGCCGAAGTAGGCGGAATGCAGGGAGTCTTCACTGGTGAAAGGTTTCACGATGGGTTCGAATTCCCCGAAGTGCGCGTCCACGGGCAGCGATGCCTTCAGCGTGAACCCGACCCGGTCGGCGACGACGTCGAGGTCGATGGTGAAAGCCGCGAGCGCCGCCTGCTTTCCCGTTGCACTGCGCACCACCAAGGTGCCCTCTTTGAAGTGGTCGCTGCCGTACCAGCTCGTGGTGTCCACGCCGCGGAAGCCGAAACCCTTCTCGAGCAAGCCGATCCGTATCTCGTCCTCGGGCCGGCTCCAGCAGAGCTGCAAAAAGCGCAGCCCGGCGCTCACGGCATCCGCTGAGAGCGTGCTGCCTTCTTCCACGCGGTAGAAGTCCGAACGGTTCGGCGTGCATCGGAACAGGAACACCGTGCCCGGTAAAGGCTCCAGCCACACACGGTTGAAGCCGCCTTGGCCCATTTCCGGGTCGTCCATGTGCTGGGTCTCACCGTTGAACACCAGGTCGGCAATGCCGTCACCTGTCACATCCACACCCTCACCCAGCGGAACACCGGCAGGCGCGAGCTGGCCGTATGCGGCGCTCGATAGCAGCAGGCAGAGGAGGAATGAAAGACGATGCACGATGCGAAGGTGCGTTGAAAGAAGGGTCCGGCCGATCACGCTGGTTTGGGTGTGTACGCCCACAAGTCGGGGTTTGGCTGGGAGTTTAGCCCGCCCCGCACGTTGCGGGGTTGGCCCGGGCCAGTAGGCCTCGGCGGTTAAGCCTCCGGGCTATTTGCTTCTATCCCATACGAGAAATGCGGTGCGGACCTCAGACAGTATGTGATGCACGATGTCGCTTTGCTAAATATCGAACGGCGGGTGAGGTGGGAGCGATTCAATAATGCGCTCTAAGTCCTGTAGTTCCGCAACAACTCGCGGTGGGTCGCATATATGACCTATGTACTGGCCAATGCGAAGTGACAGTGCGGCGCGAAGACTGGGTGCGACTATGAACGTGTTGCCTTCTTCTACAACGCCACGCCACAAGTCGGGTTCGTCGGAAATCTCTGTCACCGCGACTTCGCTCCCATAGAAGCTGGAGTAGAGTGCGAGAGAATCACCGAGATTCATGATCGTCATGGTGTGCCCATACTTCCAGGAAAGGAGTTGGCGAAGTTCATCGGGAATTCTGCCGGAAAGAGGACCTGAACCTTTGATATGCGTGTTCGCACGTAGTTCTCGATTCTTGGCCCATAGACCATTGCGGAGCCGAACTGCCGAAGCACTGGACTTGAACCGTTCCCCCAACATTAGAAAACCGAAGCCGAGTGCAAGCTTGCACTGGAATCGGAAGGAATAGTCCAGATGCTGGACAACCGGGACTGTATGCACTTCGCCGTTCAGCTTCCACGCTGCATCTCGCAAAGACATTCGAGCTTCCGGCACATTCGATAGGCGTCCTTGCCTCTCAACTTTTGAGTTGCCTAAGTGGATATCGGCTTCCGGGAATTGAGCCAATGCTGAGTTGACGATCACAGGATGCCAAACAGGATTATTGGACCGCAAGAAGAGAATGACGAAGCCAGGGTCCACCTCGACCTTCCCAAGAGGCCGACCGACTGTCGGCATGGCATCGGGCTCTTCTGGGTATGGCTTGTGAAAGTGGTACGTGGGGTCACCCGTTGGACCAGTCCAAAAGTCACAGACTAAGCCATCCTTAGCGAGCACCACCAGTGGTCCGAAGTACTGGAACGGCAGCGTTGTAGTACCATCGATGCGCGCGTACTTCTTTGCTGAACTAACGCGCTGGAGGTTCACGAGCCAACTTCTGACGAAGGGTCCGTCGACGTACGACCCTACCAGCGAGTTGCAACGGCCACAAACCTCATGGATCTTGAATGGATTGTTCGTGTCTATGTTGCCGCCTAGCGATTGAGGGATAACGTGTTCCCCAGAGGATTCACTATCCGGCTTTTCTTGGTTGCAGTAGAGACAGATCATGGTCAGGTCAATGTAGGGGCAAGCGAGAGAAGAGCGCAGTACTTGCATCTTCAGCTCGGTCCGTGCTATGATGCAGGCTGATCGAACATTGACCGGTTCACAAACGGCCGGTCTTCGCCGTCGAAGGTTCGGACCCTTGCTGGATACCTTCAAACCCCGACTGGCGGAGCCACCTCCAATCGGGTAAGATTGGTAGCCATGGTTAAAAGCGAGCAGCCCACCGACGCCAGTGCGATTCTGGCGCAGCGATCGAAGTCCAAAGGCAAAGCCAGATATCGGAACGAAGAGTGGCTTGAATTCCGTGCAGAGGTGCTAGCCGTTGATGGGGGATGTTGCCGACGTTGCGGGCGCTCACGAGCCGATGGAGCAGTTCTTCAGGTCCACCATCTCCAATATCACAGTGGCTTGCCCATTTGGGAGTACCCACTTGAAGATTGCTTGACCCTGTGCAAGGGATGTCATGCCGAAGAGCACGGTCTCATTCGACCGAGATCGGGGTGGCAGTTGGTTTGCCAAGATGATCTTGGTGACCTCATTGGTACGTGCGAGAGATGCGGAACGAGCATCCGCCATGTGTTCCATATCGACCATCCCAATTGGGAGAGCATGACAGTCGGCACTTTTTGCTGCGACGACCTGACGGGAACCAACGAGGCGAGCACGATCATGCGGCAGATGCAACGTCGCGAACGCTTCATTTCATCGCCGCAGTGGAGAACAGGGCCGGATGGCGAACACATCAAACGCTCCCAGATGCACTTTCGGATCTCTGCGGACCAAGGTGGTTTCCGCCTCTATGTCCAAGGACACAGAGCGCGAGAAGTCCATGCCTCTTTGGAAGAAGCCAAGTCAAAGATTTTTGAGCTCATTGACGACGGTACAGCGCACAAGGTGCTTAAGGAGAGAGGTATCCCCTTGGCGCGACCAACAAGGAAGGCGATGAAGGAACTCGAAGTTCTGGAGGGCGTCGGCCATGAGGTGGGTGATACGGTATCGACTGCGTGATGGCAGGGCCGCACGGTCGTCGTCAAAAGCACGACAGACTCTGCTGAAGTTTGAAACTTCTTCGCCAATCTCGCGGGGGCCTTGAGTGGGGCGTTGGAGGCGAGAGGGTAGACCGGGCACGCACCGTGAATTCTGGGGCTTGCACATATGCGAAAGTTCCACAACTTCGCTACCCCCAACCTCCAGACCCATGAAACAGTTTACCCTTTTGACGATTGCAATCGGCCTTCACTGCGCTGTCCAGGGCCAGCAAGGTGTAATGGTGAAGCAAAGCGCTGGCGTGTCAACGTTCATCTACACCAGCGCCTTCTTGGGCGATGACATTGAAGCGGCGATTGCGCTGTGCAACCCACTCGGAGGTGATACGCTAATACTGCCGGGTGGATCTTTCAACCTGACCGGGATCAACAACAATCTCTTGATTGATCGCCCAGTGGTCCTTATCGGTGCGGGGTACTACGATCCCTCGAACCTTGTAACGACCAGTACGGTCATCACCGGCTTGAATGACGTGGTGCTTCTCAATAATGCCGATGGCACAAGTATCCACGGGATCGACTTTGATATGAACGGCGGCTCTGTCTACTTCAGCAATGCAGGCACCCAGAACGTTAGCTTCTTCCGATGTGAGTTCACAGGTCTCGAATTTGGAACTACTGGCGCTGGTGCTGTGAATTCGCAGATCCATGTCCAAGAGTGTGTCATAGGCTCTATGAACGGCTGGAGCGCAACTTCGGTGACAATCGACAACTGTGTCTTTGGCAGTGCTCCGCAAGGATTCTTCACGGGAGGCTTGACCATGCGGAATTGTGTGGTTCATAGTTGGAACAATGCGAGCGCTGGGGCTGGAAACTCTTATTACAACTGCATACTCATGCGTAACGGGAGCGGGACTGGTCTGGCAGAAGTCAGTTGCTTCAATGACTGCCTTTTCGTCTGCACGAGCGGTGTTATGACGCAGGGCTCCGCCACCTGCCCGAGCAACCCAGTATCAAGCGGTCTGGCCGGAGTGTTCGACAACGTAACGAGCATTACCACGTACAGTCAGCTATTCGACTACGGCATTCCAAACACAAGCCCTGCATATGCGCTTGACGCCGACATCTACCAAGGCCCTGCGCCATGGAAGGATGGTGCTGTTCCTTTCAATGCTCACTGGACCGGCTTGACGGTTCCCGGAAACACAAATGGCGGTTTGATCCAGAACGTGGTCATCCAAGGCCAAGCACAATCTCACTGAGTTCTTCATGAAGCAGAGGACTACAGCCCTTGCGGGCTTTGTGCTTGTTGCACTCAGTGCCACAGCGCAGAACGTCACCGGGTACGAGTATTGGATCGATGAAGGCCACGTCAACCGTATCACGGTGAATGTCGCCCCAACCCTGAACCTGAACGTTACGATCTCACCTAGCTATCCGACCTTGAGCGTTGGGTATCACGACTTGCACATGAGGTTGAGGCAGGTTGTTGCTGGTGAGGTCCATTGGAGTAGTGTGGCATCACGGCGCTTCTGGAACTATGCTGGTGGGCCGTGGGAAATCATTGCAGTGCGCTACTGGACGGATGCATCGGCCAACCCGAGCGATATGCAGATCAAGTACTTCGATACTCCGCAAACGGACATCGACTACCAATCCTTCCTTGAAGCCTGCGACCTTTTGACTACAAACAACTGGCTCTTCCTTCAGCTTCTCGACAATCATGGCCAATGGAGCGTTGTGACTGTGAAACCACTTGACGTCGTGCCTGTCACGGTGCCACCAACGCCAACTGACATCACCGCCGGGGCGTTGCTCTGCACGGGAGATACCGTGACGTTCACAGGTACCCCGGGCATCGTGGTCGCACCGGCAGCGATACCGACCGATTTCGCATGGGAATTGGTCAGTGGGGCGGGATGGATCCTCTTGGGTTCTGATAGTCTAACGGCCCAACTCATCGTTGGAACAGGTACGGCGCAGATCCGCTTCCGAGGGATCAACAGTTGTAGCGTTGGTTCCTGGTACCCTGAGTCCTTCTCCCCTGTTCCTCTTCCACTTCAACCGAGCCTGATTAGCGGTGATCTAACCGTCTGTGAAGGTCAGACCGGTTTGAGCTATTCGGTAACATCGGTTCCAGGCATCACCTATCAGTGGTCGGTTACTGGTGGGTGGGTTGATTCAGGAACAGGGCTTCCGTTCTTGACCGATGCTGGCACGAGCGACGCGACCCTTTCGGTAATACCTTACAATGTGTGTGGCGATCCCGGCCCACCACGGGTAGATACGATCGAGGTGACAACGGCGCCTATACAACCGGTCATCGGAGGGGACCTGGAATTCTGTGATGGAGATTCATCGCTCCTTTCGATCACACCGATCGGAGGCGAGACCTACCTATGGTCAACTGGAAGTGTTACGAGCGAGACCTGGGTATTCTTTGATGGGTCGATAAGTGTGACCGCTTCCACAGGGCCAGAATGCGTGGATGAGACTGCGTCAGTGAACGTCGTTGTTCCTGCCTTGTCGTTGGGTCCCATCACAGGTCCAAACAGTGTGCTGATTATGGAGTCTGATACGTTCTCGGTTGCCGCCATTCCAGATGCGGATACCTACGTATGGGATCCATTGCCTTCGGGCTTCGTTTGGGGTGCAGACCCTGACATGACGGATGAGTCAGCCATCCTGAACATAGTGGGTCCTATCGATACGGTAACGTTGTGTGTTCACGCCGTCGGCGGTGGCTGCGAAGGGGATTCCGTGTGCATCGTGATCGGGATTGACGGAACTGTTGGTAGCGAGGACGTCAACCTGACTGACGCGGCCATGTCGCTATTTCCGAATCCAACCTCAGGGTTGGTCTACCTCGGTCACGGACCTTCGTTCAGTGCATTCAATCTCAGAGTGACTGACGCAATGGGCAGGAGTGTGCTGGTACCGCGCACAATCATGACCTCGACGGTAATCGCTTGCGATTTCAGTGCATTGGTGCCGGGTGTGTACTTCGTGCAGTTCTCTGACAAAAATCAATCGGAAACGCGAAGGCTTGTAGTTCAACGATAAGCTCCATTGCGAAGAGGCTTTAGCGTGAGGGTGCGCAGCGGCAGCCCGGCGCCGGAAGGGCCTTGCGGATGCGAGCAACGAGGAGGCGACCGAAGGAAGCCCCCGCAGTGCCGCAGCCGCTGGCCCTGACAAGTCCGGCTACAGCGGAGCACCCGACCCCGCCTGCATTTGAGGCGGGGTCACGCCCAAAAGAACCGGCCCCCTCACTCTCCGATCCTCCTTTCTCCCATCTCGTACACCTTCGTCGCCCATACATAGCCCGCCACCATCTTGCGCAGGAGTTGCAAGCGCTCCTCTTGTTCGGGAACGAGGGTTGCGCCGCGCGCCACCAACTGTTCCAATGACGCGAGGTCATCGTGCATGCTATCCACGCTGGGGGCGTGGTAGCTGCGGCTCTGCTCTTTGATGAGGTAGAAGGCGCGGCGTTCCACACTGTAGCGGTAGTCCTGGCGGCTCTGCCATTTCCACGCGCTGCCACCGAAGAGGGCTACGATGAGCGTATCGCCGCTGATGCTGATGCCGCTCACATCCTCGCCAAGGGGATCGTGGAAGCCACCGGCGCTTCGCCCGGGAAAGAAGCCGGGGAGCAGGAGTTGTTGCTGGAAGCCGCCGGGCGTGGTGAAGACGATCTGCAGGTCGCGCACGCCATCGCTTTCGCCAAAACCGGTATCGGGCTCCAGCGCGAAGGCGTAGTCGTTGATGCCGTCGCCATCCAGATCGCCGATGGCGGTGCGGAACGGATGTTTGCCGGGCGGCAATGCGGTACGCAAGGCATAGCGTTGCTCCAGCGCGGTCTGGTCCGTGGGGAATTTGGTGAGCCAGTGTTTCGTGAGGTCCAGTGGCCGCCGCACCAGTTCGTACACCTTCACCGGTCCGCCGCCATTGTCCGGCAGTACCATGGTGCCTTGCAGTTGTTTCTCGTACAGCAGGGTGTCGATGAGATAGGCCATGGTGTCGTTGCCGTCGCGCGCTGTTTCCACGGATGTGCTGGCGATGGTGAGTGCGCCGGTGGGTTCCCAGTACGCGTACTCCTCGGTGTGCAACTGCCCAAAGGGCCCAGGTGGACAAATGGCAAAGCGAGCTGGATCGGCATGCTCCGCTCGATGCCACGCACGTGCGGCTGCTCACGGATCTCGCCGAGGCATACATGAGCGTGGAGCCTGTAAAGGCCGATACACTTCTGGACGATGCCATTGGTCTCGCACGCCGGATAAGCGCCGAGAAGGAGCTTGGACGAGCGCTCGCTTTGCAAGGCGAGCTGATCGTCATCCGGTATTTGGACCCGGCTCTTGGAGCACGTTCCGTGCAAGAGGCGGAACAAGTGCATAGAAAACTCGATGATCGGATCGACTTGGCGGTCGATCTCGCCCTTCTGGCCAATCTGGAATTCGATGAAAAGGGTGCCACCGCCGCCGCTGATCGTCTGCGTGAAGCCGATCGGCTGTTGGTCGCCTTCAGCGATACGCGCGCACACGGTTCGGTGCTCGCCGCGTACGCAACGCACGCACTGAACATGGATCTCGCGGATAGTGCGCTGCGTTGTAGCGAGCGTGCGCGTGCCCTCTTCCATTCCGCAGGGGACCGTGCCCGGGAGAACCGTATGACAGCCCAATCCGGTTCGGCCCACATTGCCGCTGGGCGGAACAACCTTGCGCTCCCGCTTCTCACCGAAGCGATGATCGCCGATTCGATCGCTGGGTGCTGGTACCGGCAAGGCATTGAACTGAGCATGTCCGGGAACGTTAACGCGGATATGGGCAACAATGCCACTGCCGTGGAACTCTACATGCGTGCCGCTCGAACGTTCGAACGGATCGATGATCTGAGCGGGGAGGCGGCCGTTTTGAACAATGCGGCCATCGTATACTTCAACATCGGCATGCATGCGGAAGCTGCCTCCACCTACACGGAAGCGCTGGATAAGGCTCTACGTTCCGGGAACGATCGCTGGGCGAGCAATATCCTTATGAACCTGGGCGAGGTTTACGTGGCACGCGGCGACCATGACCTGGCCTTGGAGTATACCCGGAAGTCCATGGCGTTGAACGGGGGGCGCTTTCCGGAGGCGCTCGCCAGCATGCACGAGATCATGAGCAAGGCGTACCTCGGAAAGGGTCAGCAGGACAGCGCCATCATCCACTTGCGCATCGCGATAGCCGCCAATGGTGGCTCCGACGAAGTAAGCCTGCAGGCCAGGTGCATGATCGCACTCGCTCGTGTCCTGCGCCATGCGAGCCCTGCCGTGCTGCGCAGTGCGGCGGTTGATCCCGCACTGCGCGACGACCTTGTATCGAACGCGCTGGACAGCGCGTTGGCCGTTGGCCGTTCCGCACCATTGCTGGAAGTACAACGCGATGCGTTGTACGAACTGGCGCTCATAGCCGAACAACGCGGGAATGCTGCGGAAGCACTTCGCTATTTCAAGTTGTCCTCGGCATTGAAGGACAGCCTCGTTTCGGGCGAGAAGGTGAAAGCGGTCGCCGATGTGCGGTTCCAGTACGATACGGAGAAGAGAGAGCAAGGGGTCGCATTGGATAAGGCCGTACAGGCCAAGGAGATCCAGAAACAGAAGCTGGTGCGCAACGGTTTTATCGGTGCCTTCGTCCTGGTCGCTCTCTTTGCCGGGGTGTTCATGATACAGAGGAACCGCATCAGCAAGGAAAGGGCACGCAGTGAAGAGTTGTTGTTGAACATCCTGCCGGAAGAAGTCGCCGAGGAACTGAAGGCCAAAGGCCACGCCGACGCCAAGCACTTCGACAGCGCCACCATCCTCTTCAC
>JBDTSG010000023.1:0-4318 GCA_039931265.1 Flavobacteriales bacterium | reverse complement strand
CTTCCGCTTCTTGCCGGTTCCCGGTGCATCGGGCTTCCCACGCTTGAACCCCACGCGGTTCGTGGTGCCCTTATCTGTGATCGTCACCGCAAAAATGGGGATCGCACCGCACGCCTCTGTCATTCATAACGCGAGAGATGCAATTGCAACCCCTGCGATCGCAAAAAGTCCACTTGATCCTGTCATTCCTCTGCCCGCACCTTCGTTCGCTCGCATGCGAGTTGTGATCGGCCCTCTTCTCTCCGTCATTTCCAAACCGGGAGCTGCAATTGCGCAACCCAACGTTGCGATCGCGCGTACGAACGCCCAAATCGCGACCCATGCTCACGATCAATGTTCGCCGCGCGGCCCGTCTCAAAGGCATAGCACGTCCGCTCCGCTTCCTCACCGCCAATGGTTTCACCTACCACACCGCGCGCAATCTGCTCTCGGGCAAGGCCCTCAGGGTGGATCTGCGTGATATCGAGCGCCTGTGCCGCATCATGCAGTGCGAACCGTATGATCTCATGGACTACGCGCCTCCCAAGGACTTTCCCAATGGCTTCGAGGACCGCTTGGCCTTCCTGAGCAAGAAGACCATCGATGCGGACATCCACCACATGATCTCAAAGCTTTCGCTCAAGGAGATGTCCGACCTCACGGCCGAAGTCGCTGCCCGTTACGCGAAGGCGAGCTAGAGCGTATCGAGCGTGCCGTACCTCGCCGTGCGTGAGCCTGCCGGTGCTGCATGCGCAAGCCCGATATTCGCATTATGCCCATCCGGCCCTATTCCTTCCTTGCCGCCCTTGGGCTGATCGCAGCCTTCATTCCAAGTGCGCGCGCCCAAGGAACACCCTCTTGTGAATGCACGCCCCCCGGGGCTGAGCAGCCGCTTGCAGCGGATACGGTCTTCCACGTGGTCGAGTATTTCGACGTCGCGTTGTGTGGTCGCATCGATTGCTCCGTCGCCCCGTTCGTCTACACCGATTTCACGATGCGCTCCTGCGGTCGTGCCCCCGTAGCCCTCCCACCACGGACCCCTGGTCGTGCGTGCCACATCGCGATCTCGCAACCCTATTTGGTGGTGGACGAGTTCGCCCTGCTGCCCACCGGCAACGACATGCACTTGGAGAACAGGCCGTGCCGGCGAACGAGGTTTGTGATGCGCGTACACGAGGACACCTTGCAGTACGCCATCAACGCCATGCGGGAACTCATCGCCACGTTCGAAAAGCCCACACCCACGCAGTTGGCCCAGGTCCAACTTCGCTTGGATCATGCGCCCATGCCTTTCTGGACGGACAAGGAACTCTTGGGCCAAGTGTTCCTGTGCGCGGTGTACGATGCGGGCTGGGCCGCGCGGTTCAAGGCACTCCGCGATCAGTATTCGTTCGGTGGCACCATGGCCGAGTACTACGAGGAGCTGCTCGGCGTCTACCACGACATCAGCAGGAGCTCGAGCATTTCAAGGTGAAGCGGCGCGTTACGATGAGCTCCTCAGGATCTTCCACGAGAGGCCAGCTGGACGTTCCACCCAAGCCACTCTGCGCATCCAGCTCCGTCATCATGCGGAACACATCACCGGGGTGGCGCAATTGCCGATTGCTGCGATGCGTGGCGGAAGATCCTGGACAAGAAGCGGGTTTCGAGGCAGGGGGGACGTCCGCATATTTCGCGATGGTCCTCCGGCCTCACGGGCGCTCCTCTTCCGCCGCCCATGCGTTGTTGCATTAGGCGAACAACCAGCGCCGGATCAGTTTGGTGTAGTTCGGCATCACCACGTACGCCATCAACCACACCACCACGGCCGCAACGATGAAGGTGCTGATGAAGCCACCGTCCGTAACACCGAGCTTGCGCAGGAGGGGCGATAGCAGCAACGGTACACCCAACACCAACGGGTAGATGGCCGACAACGTGACCAGTGCCTGTTTCCACCGCATGGGCGCACTCACCGCGCCCTCAGGTGCGAACCAGATATCCAGTCCTGTGGAGATGTGGAAGCGATCCTCTTCCGCGAAGAGCGGGCGCGCGTCCGCGATGTAGCGCTTGCGCTCATCGGAATGCATCCATTGGCGCAAGTGTTCTTCGGTATCGAAGCGGATCACCACCGTGTAGGTGCCGCTGAGCCCGGCGATGGGGCGGATGATCTGCCAATCCAAATGACCGGGGAAGCTCCTGCACACGGGCCCGATCCCGTTGAGCCATGCCTCGTATGCCGGGGCCGATCCATCCTTGATGCGGTGGGTGATCACAACCGTGGCTCCCCGCTCCGCAGGGCTGTGCGTTGGGCTCTCTTTGTTCATGGTCTTGGTACTCTGGGCTATGGGTTCCCAACGCACTCGGACCAATCTAACGCGCGGGCAGTAGGTCGAGGAACGCGCCCTTTCACGCATGCTGTTCTTCTGCCGCCTTGATGCGTTTTTCCAGTTCGCTTTGTTCCACCGACCATTCGCGTCCGGGCCGACTGCCTTCGACCAAATAGAAGAAGGTGCCTTTCTCAAAGCTCCACTTGCGGGCCATGATGCTGCGGCGTTGCATAATGCCGAGTTGCACGCTCTGTTTCGGCTTGTACAGGGCGAAGTCTTCCATTGCCTTCACGATGTCCGCCTGGCTCACGTTCCAGTGGATGTACAGGGGTCCGTTCACCGGCTTCTCGTGTATGGTGTACACCCAGCCGAACACCGCATGCGGGCCGCGCCACCGGATGGGCCAGATGCCATTGGCCCATGGCACCAGCCCGCCCACCGGGCAAGCGTTCTTCGGGATCGACATCATTTCCGTCAAGGTCGTGGCCTAGAATGTATGCTGGCGATCCGGGGTTCAACACGAACCGGTGCGTAGAAATGCAGGGCTGTTGGTTGCGATCGACCCGGAGCGCTCCAACTTTCGGGACATGGCAGGCACTGTATACGTCCTTATGGGCGGGATGCAAGATGAGCGGGGCATCCTAGCGATTTACAGCACGCGTGCGGCGGCCGATGCCGCGCTTCGTTTCGGGAATGAGAATACCACGGTAGAAGAACATGCACTGGACGGTCCTTTGCCTTCAGCGCCGCCGGGCCATTCCCTTTGGGCCGTGCAGGAATTCAATGGCTACATGGCCTTCCGTTTGGAGGCCTTCGACGTGGATGGCATCGGCCAAGTGCTTTTCGACGGCGATAGTTACGACGTGGACATATGGGCGCAGGACGAGGAGCACGCACTTCGGATAGGCTCTGAAAAGATCGACGCGTTCAAGGCGATGCAGGCTATGCCTTAGAACCCTTGCGACCCTAGCTTGCAGGCTCCGACTTTCCTGGGCCTTCCAACTCTTCGATCGTCCGCTTCGCTGCTTCCAAGCGCACGCGGTTGTTTTTGGAGACGAGCATATTGGTGATGAGCTGTTCCATGCGGTGGTGCAACGGGATCAGCAACGCGGCGATGCAGACCATGGCCAGCAGCATCAGCACCGGCGAGTGATCGGTGATGCGGTCCAGCAGCGGATGCAGCAAGAGGTTGAGGAATTCGAAGACCAAGAGCAATGCGATCAATGACAGGTTCTTAATGGCCCGTGCGCCGACAACGGAACTGCGGCTGAGCATGAGCAGGAAGATGATGACAGTGATCACCACCAACGCGATGATGCCGTACTGGATGTTGCGCGACCACTCGGCGGCAGCCTCCACCTTCGCCTTCGCCTCTTCACGCTCCTTCAGTTCCTGCTCGAAGGCCATGTTCTGCAGCTTGTTGAGGTTGGTGGCGTTGCGCATGCTGTCGGCGTACAGCGTCTTCAGTTCGAAGTAGCGGTAGGCGCTGTCCACCTGTCCGCCCAGCTTGTAGGCATTGCGCACCAAGGTGGCCGCCTCGCTCATACCGTCCAGTTCGCCACCGGCGCTGCTCACGCTCAGGCCGCGTCGGCCATCGGCGATGGCCCCATCCAAGTCCCCTGCTTCCAGCTTCATCCGCCCACGCGCCACCAAGGAGGCGGCGAGCGGGATCATCACATGGAAGGAATCGGCCACTTCGATGGCGCGGGCGAAATGCACTTCGGCGAGCTGGCGATCTCCCTTGGCCGCATAGGCCGCGCCCAGCACATAAAAGGAGCGGGCATAGCCGGACTCATCATCCACAGGCCGGGCAACGGTGTTCGATCGTTGTGCCCAGTACAATGCGGAATCGGGCTGTCCCATCAGGCGGTAACAATCGCTCAGCAGACAGCAGGTACGATTGACCTGCGCAGGCGTTCGAATGGCCGGGATGGCCTCCTTCAAAGCACTGAGCGCGCGGGGCAGGTCACCCAATGACTTGTACACCGAGGCGATGTTCTTGTGCACGATGCCGATCTGCTCTTCGCTGC
>JBDTSG010000022.1:0-8553 GCA_039931265.1 Flavobacteriales bacterium | reverse complement strand
GGTGTACGGCGCATCGGTGTAGTTCACGTGAACGAACCAGTAGATGTCCGCACGTTTCACCTTGCGCGCTAGTATGCTGTCGATGATGTGCTGCTCCACTTGGCCCGCATTGTCGGCTTTGGTGAGGTACACCAGATGCGTTGCGTACTTGGTGATCTCCTTGTCGTTGCTCAGGTCGCGCAAGGCTTGCGCGTGATCGGCGAGCCGCGTGAAGTCCAGGAAGCGGTTGGTGATCTTGCGGCCGCGATACCAGATGAACATGACGCCCACGATCGAGAGCACGCTCAGCACGAACCAAGGGCGTTGCAGGATCTTCACCACGTTCGCCACGAAGTAGGCCCCTTCCACGGTGAGGAAGACGCCCACGATGGGCAGCACCAGCCACAACGACCACCTGCGCACCAGGTGCAAGTAGCCGAACATCAGCGTGGTCGTCATCAGCATGGCGATCACGATGAAGAACCCGTAGGCTGCTTCCATGTGCCCGCTTTCGCGGAAGATGAACATCACCGCCATGCAACCGGCCCAGAGCATCCAGTTGACGCTGGGGATATAGATCTGGCCACGGACGTCCGTCGGATACTTCACGCGCACACGCGGCCAGAAGTTCAGTTGGATGGCCTCGCTGATCAAGGTGAACGAACCGCTGATGAGGGCTTGGCTGGCAATGATGGCAGCGGCCGTGGCGATCACCACGCCGATCACGAGGAACCACGGCGGCATGAGTTCATAGAACGGGTTGGCGCCGTTGAGGTGCGTACCACCGTGTGTGAGGATCCATGCGCCCTGCCCCATGTAGTTGATGACGAGCGCGGTCTTCACGAAGATCCAGGTCATCTGGATGTTGCGGCGACCGCAATGGCCGAGGTCGCTGTACAGCGCTTCTGCACCGGTAGTGCAGAGGAACACGGCGCCCAGGATCCAGAATCCGCCGGGATATTCCACAAGAAGCTCGTAGGCGAAGTATGGGTTGAGGCATTGCAGTACATGCGGGAAAGTGGCTACCTGCGCCAACCCGAGTACCAACAGCATGCTGAACCATACCAGCATTATCGGCCCGAACGAGAACCCGACCACCTTGGTGCCGAAGCGCTGGAAGAAGAAGAGCAGGGAGATGATGGTGATCACGATACCGATGGTGAGCGCGTTGCCGGGAACGATGATCCCTTCGAACGCTTTCACACCGCCAAGGCCTTCGATCGCCGAAGCCACGGAGATGGGCGGTGTAATGATCCCATCGGCCATGAGGGTTGCGGCACCCAGGATCGCGGGCAGGTAGATCCACTTCGCGTAGCGACGCACCAAGGCATAGAGCGAGAAGATGCCGCCCTCACCCCGGTTGTCCGCCCGCAATGTCAGGAGGATGTACTTGAAGGTCGTTTGCAACGTGAGCGTCCAGAACACGCAGCTGATACCACCGAACACCAGATCCTCCGTGATCGGGCGCTCGCCGATGATCGCCTTGAAGACATACAGCGGACTGGTGCCGATGTCGCCGTAGATGATACCGAGGGTGACAAGCAGACCCGCAGCCGTGAGCGGATGCAGTGACTTATGCGAAGTGGGCATATGCGGTCATCAAGCGGCCGCGAAGGTGAGAATGAATGATGTTCCGTTGGCAGTGGTGCCATCGAATCGAATGTCCCCGCCCATGGCGGACATGAATTCCTTGGCAATGGAAAGACCCAAACCGGTACCGTCGTGGGTCGAGGCGCCAGGTGCAAAACGTTCGAAGAGGCGCACCTGTTCAGCTTGTGGTATGCCCGGTCCTTGATCCGTGATCCTCAGGGTGACTTGTCCGTCCGTAGCCGTGGTCTCCAAGGTCACCACACCGCTCTGTGCTGAATGACGCACGGCATTGCTCAACAGGTTCACCAATACCCACACGGCCTTCTCCGCGTCGGCGCGCACATGGGCAGCATTCTCGCCGGTCCGCACGGCGAATTGGATGTCCTTTTGTTGGGCGCTGACTTTCACGGCGGCGAGTGCGTTCCGCACCACTTGGTCCATCGGAAGTTCCGTGATCCGTACACGGATATTGCCGCTCTCAGCTTGGGTCAGATCCAATAGCTCGCTCACTATGCGCACCAGTCGCTGATGGTCTTTGCGCAGATCCATGAGGATGGCCCCTTGGTCGGAGGTGAGGGCGGTGGCGCTCTGGCGTTCGAGCAGCGTCAGGCCGATATCCGTGCTGGCCAATGGAGTCTTCAGTTCATGGCTGATGGTGGCCAGAAAGAGCGTCTTGGCCAGATCCCGCTCCTGGAAGGGTGTGATGTTCCGGATCACGTACAGTCGCCCTAATGTGCCGCTGCTCCCATTGATCGTCACTGAACTGCTCGTGAAATAGTTCTCCTTCCCACCTACCACGACCTTGAAGGGTGCTGATGCGCGTTCGCTCAGGATATGTTTGAGCAGATCGTTGCGGGACGAAAGATGGGATACATGGTGCCCGACCATTTGCGCAGCTGCACATCCCAGTAGCTCCAAAGCTTGTTGGTTCGCGAAGAGCACCACGCCGTCCTCGTTCACACCGATGCTCGCATCCTGCAAACTATTGATCACCGCCTCCGCACGGTTCTTTTCGGCCATCAGTCGCGCCATGTTGGAGTTGTCGTATAACTCCAGTTCCCTGGCCATGTCATTGAAGGCATGCGCCAATTCGTCCAGTTCCTTCATCTGGAACGGAGGGATCCGGTGGCGATAGTTTCGGGCGGCCATGGCCTTTACCGCTTCCTTAAGCCGCACAATGGGTGCGGACATCACCGAAGGGAAGGCCACGCTGAAGCCCAGACCCACCAGCGTGATCAATATGGTGAGCAGGAAGAGCCAGAACAATGCGTGGTCACCGATCTCCCTGCTATGAGCGCTCTTGCGGTCAATGGCATTGAGGTTCAGATGCTGGATAGCTGCAATGTCCCTCACCATGGCCTTAGCGTCATTGGCGCCATGCGGGAGATCGGTACGCCACTGCTCAAAGTGGGCCCGTAGCTGGACGGTCAGTTCGGATTCGCCTAGCTCTGTGATGTTTCCCTCCTGCTGGCGGATAAGGGAATCCATCCTTGCAAGTCGTTGTTCTTGTCGCGTATCACTTTGATCGAACGTGGTGAGCAGCTGCTGCATGAAGCGCATGCTCTCGTGGTTGTCAGCGAGTATCGCCTCGGACGCTGCATTGATCCGAGTGAGATAGTACAAGCCCAGCACCGCGCTTCCCATCATCAGCACGTACAGGAACAGGGAACCCAGGGTCAACCGTCGTTGTATGCTCAGGGCCATGGTCAGGAGAGGATCACCAGGTCGACGTCGCTTTCCGCCAGCGCCCCCAGTAGTTTATTGAAAGTATTGGTGCGTAGGATCACCTGCCAGATGCTGATGTGGGGCTTGCCGATGCACATCGTTGTGATGCCCTTCTCCTTCACCACCTGCAAGATGGCCTCGGTGATGTCCGCGCGTTCCAAATTGAGGACTTTCGCCGGCAAGAAGGCGATGCCGGGTTTCGAAGCGCCTGCCTGCGCCTGGATCACTTCAGCCCCCAGTTCGGTGGCCAGTTGGAAATTATTGATCAGATGGCGCTGCTTGTCCAACGGTATGCGGTCCAGTGCTTCGGCTGGTGTTTGCACATAGAGCACACTCCAATCGCTGTGGTAGTAGTTCGCCAGTCGCGCGGTTTTACGGATGATCTTGCGCGCAACGTCGGCGTTGCTGCTGATGAGCGCAAGGAAGTGCTCGTGGCGTAGCTGCTTCGGCTTTTCCACCTCCTGCTCCACCTTCCTTTCCACCTGCCCGGCCACTTCCTTCAATGCCAACTCGCGCAGTTGAAGGATCTTCTCAGGCTGGAAGAAGTTGCGCATGGCGGTCTCCACCTTCGCTGGATCATAGATCTTCCCTTCGGTCAGGCGCGTGATCAGCTCTTCGGCGGTGAGGTCGATGTTCACCACTTCATCGGCGCGTTGCAGGAAACTGTCCGGCACGCGTTCCGTGATCGTGACACCGGTGATCCGTTCCACCTCCGCGTTGATGCTCTCGATGTGCTGGATGTTCACCGCCGTGATCACGGTGATGCCGTTGTCCAGCAGTTCCAGCACATCCTGGTATCGTTTGGCGTGCTTGCTGCCGGGCACGTTGGTGTGCGCCAGTTCATCCACGATCACCTTGGTCGGATGCAACAAGAGCGTGGCGTTCAGGTCGAATTCCTCCAGACGTTTACCCTTGTAGAACACTTCGCGGCGCGGGATCATCGGCAGTCCTTCCAGCAGTGCATGCGTCTCCGTGCGGTTATGTGTTTCGATGTAGCCAACCTGGATGTTCACGCCCTGTGCCAGCAACCGGTGCGCTTCCTCGAGCATACGGTAGCTCTTGCCCACACCGGCGCTCATGCCGATATAGACCTTCAGCCGACCTCTGGTGGAGGTCGGCCGAAGCAGGGGGTCGGTGCCGTCGGAGGCGATCACGGGAGTGCGATGCAGAGGCTGGCGGTGAAGAACGTATTCGTGGTGGTCGCCTCGCCATCGGCGTCCGCAAAGATCTTGTCCTGGCTGCTGAGGCTGCGCGCTTCCAAACGCCAAAGCACGTTCGGTGCGACCCAATGATCGAAGTTGATGGAGTAGCCCATTGTGTTGAAGCCATGCTCGGTGCCGGTGGCGATGATCGCGCCATCCTCATCCTGATAAAGTTCCGCACGCGCAGCGAGGTAGCATTTCTCGCCGATCTTGTAGCGGGGGATCAGCACCGGGCTCATCCACAGCGCGCTGCTGTCGCCGCTGGCCGCCTGCTCCATGCCGATGTCGAAACCAACGATGAGCCCGAAGCGTTCGGTGAGCTGCAGTTGCGCGTAGAGGTTGTTGAAGATCCGCATCTGGCTCACGGTATCCGGCTTGTCGTTGCCTACGAAGGTGCTCCAGTTGAGCGTGGTATTGCCATTGGGCTTGAAGGTAAGTTGCGTACCGAAGGCGGGGGTGTTGTTGCCATCCGGACGAGCGATGCGTTGCCATCCGTTCAACAGCAAACCGCTCACGTACCACTTCGCGTTGGCACTGGTATAGCTCAGGCGTGCACCGGCTTCGTAGTAAGGTGAGTTCTCAGCGAGGATGCTGCGCGTCACGTTCCAGCAATCCTTGCCGATGGCGCTCTCGAAACCGATGTGGCTGGGCATGATCCCCGCATCGAGCCACAGCTCCTTGGACTTGCTCAGGCGCACGCCCGCGTTGGCCTCGAACACGCTGCGCAATGCCTCCGGCTCGGCAGCCAGGTTCGCTTGAGGATAGGTGCCGGCCATGAGCGCGATGTTGCCACGTACGTTGTTCTTCGCATACGCCAGCTTCACGTAGCCCATGTTCAAATTCACCTCGTTGTGCCGGTTGAAACTGTAGAAGAAGCCCGGGCGCGTATGGTTGTCCGGTTGCGCCAGATCGAAACTGTAGTAGGCTTCGGCGTAACCGGTGATGGTGATGGCGCTATCCAGGTGTTGCGCAGAAGTGGTCAGTGCGCAACCGAGGGCTGCGATGGTCAGTAGGTGTTTCATGTTCACTGCAAGGCGTCGAGCGCCAGGTTCAGTTCGAGTACGTTTACAGTGGCCGTGCCGAACATGCCCATCAGCGGGCCATCGGTGTGGTCATCGATCAGCTTGAGCACGGCATCTTCAGTAAGATCGCGCGCGGTGGCGATGCGCTTCGCTTGAACGCGAGCGGCTTTCGCGCTCAAGTGCGGATCCAACCCACTGCCGCTGGCCGTGACCAGTTCGCTGGGTATCTCGCCCTTCGCGATAGCCGGGTTGTGTACCAGGAAGCTGTCGATGCGTGCCTGCACGGAGGCCAGATAGTCCGGGTTGCTCGGGCCTTTGTTGCTGCCGCTGCTGCCCGATGCGTTGTAGTCGATCGCGCTCGGCCGGCCTTGGAAGTACTGGTCGCTGGTGAAGAGCTGGCCGACGAGCGCGGCGCCAACGGGCTTGCCATCGCGGCTCACGAGTTCAGCTGCGCCGCTTTGCGGTCCCGCGACTTTCGCGAAGCCCCATACGATCAGTGTGTAGATGCCGCAGCACAATACCAGCATCACGGCGGTCATGCGCAGGGCGGGGGTCAGGTAGGTTCTCATGGCTTAGAAGAATGGAGCGATGGCAAGGTCGATGAGCTTGATGCCGATGAAGGGCACGATGACGCCACCCAAGCCGTAGATCAAGAGGTTGCGGCGCAGGATCGCGCTGGCACCGATGGGCCGGTAGGTCACACCGCGCAGCGCCAGCGGGATCAGCATCGGGATGATGATCGCGTTGAAGATCACCGCGCTGAGGATGGCACTCTCCGTGCTGTGCAGGTGCATAATGTTGAGCGCGCCCAATGCGGGCATGCTCACCATGAAGAGCGCGGGGACGATGGCGAAGTACTTGGCCACATCGTTCGCGATGCTGAAGGTGGTGAGCGTGCCGCGCGTCATCAGCAGTTGCTTGCCGATCTCCACTACTTCAATCAGCTTGGTGGGATCGTTGTCCAGATCCACCATGTTGCCGGCCTCCTTGGCGGCCTGGGTGCCGCTGTTCATGGCCACGCCCACATCGGCTTGAGCGAGCGCGGGTGCATCGTTGGTTCCATCGCCCATCATCGCGACCAGTCGCCCGGTCTGTTGCTCCTTTTTGATATACGCCATCTTGTCCTCGGGCGTCGCTTCAGCGATGAAGTCGTCCACACCGGCCTTCTCAGCGATGAACTTCGCCGTGAGCGGATTGTCGCCCGTGACCATCACCGTCTTCACGCCCATTTTCCGCAGGCGCTCGAAGCGTTCACTGATGCCGGGCTTGATAATGTCCTGCAGTTCGATGCAACCGATCACTTGCTCGTTCTCCGCAACCACGAGCGGCGTTCCGCCCAATGCGGCGATGCGCTTCACCTCGGCTTCCACTTCCGTCGGCACCGCGTTGCCGGCCTGATCGGCCAACTTCCGAAGGGCATCCTGCGCACCCTTGCGGATGCGTTGACCATTCGAGAGATCAACACCGCTGGTCCGCGTTTGCGCGGTGAACTTGATGAGTTCCGCACCATCCAGCGAAAGCCCTTTGGTGACCTGTGCACCCGCGAGTTCCAGGATGCTCTTGCCTTCGGGTGTGTCATCGGCCAATGAGCTCAACACGCAGGAACGGATGAACGCCGAGCGATCGACACCCGGCGCAGGATGGAACGCCGTGGCTTTGCGGTTGCCGATGGTGATGGTGCCGGTCTTGTCGAGCAACAGCACGTCCACGTCGCCCGCCGTTTCCACCGCACGACCGCTCTTGGTGATCACGTTGGCCTGCAACGCGCGGTCCATGCCAGCGATGCCGATGGCGCTGAGCAATCCGCCGATGGTGGTGGGGATCAGACACACGAAGAGGCTGATGAACGAGGCGATGGTGATCGCCGTGTTGGAATAGTCCGCGAAAGGCTTGAGGGTGACGCACACGATGAGGAACACGAGCGTGAAGCCCGCGAGCAGGATCGTCAGTGCGATCTCGTTCGGTGTCTTCTGGCGGCTCGCACCTTCCACCAACGCGATCATGCGATCCAGGAAGCTGGTGCCGGGTTCGCCAGTGACCTTCACTGAAATGCGGTCGCTGAGCACTTTCGTACCGCCGGTCACGCTGCTGCGATCGCCGCCCGCTTCACGGATCACCGGCGCGCTCTCACCGGTAATGGCGCTCTCGTCGATGCTCGCGAGACCTTGGATGATCTCGCCATCGGTAGGGATCAGGTCGCCCGCCTCGCAGAAGAACACATCGCCTTGACGCAGTTCGCTGCTGCGGATGGACTTCAAGCTGCCATCGGCAAGCTTCAATTTCGCGGGTGTGTCCTCGCGCAACTTGCGCAACGATGCCGCCTGGGCCTTGCCGCGTGCTTCAGCGATGGCCTCGGCGAAATTCGCGAAGAGCAGGGTGATGAAGAGGATCAGCAGAACGGTCACGTTGTAGCCGATGCCGCCCTGTACGGTTTCACCGGTGAACGCGATGTAGAGCGTCACCAGCAGCATGATCGCGGTGCCGATCTCCACGGTGAACATCACCGGGTTGCGCAGCATCGTGCGTGGAGCCAGCTTCACGAAGCTCTGCACCAACGCCTCACGCACCAGCGCGCGGGGAAAGAGGGATGTGGTCTTGTTGCTCATGGGTTCACATGCTGAAGTATTCGGCCAAGGGGCCAAGGGCGAGCGCGGGGAAGAAGCTCAGCGCGGCCAGGATGAAGATCAAAGCGAACGTCAGGGCACCGAACGTTCCGGTATCCGCACGCAATGTTCCACCTCCTGCGGGCACCACTTTCTTCGCGGCCAGCAGTCCGGCGATAGCCAGCGGACCAATGATCGGAAGGTATCGCCCAAGGATCAGCACCAGACCGGTCACGAAATTCCAGAAGAAGTTGTTGTCACCCAATCCTTCGAAGCCACTGCCGTTGTTGGCGGCCGCGCTGGTGTTCTCATACAGCATTTCGCTGAAGCCATGCGGACCGGGGTTGTTCAGCCAGTTCGCGGGCTGCACCGCCCATGCGGCATCACCATGGTGCGTGTTCGTGTAGGTGGCGATGGCAGTGGCCACGAGGA
>JBDTSG010000021.1:0-7056 GCA_039931265.1 Flavobacteriales bacterium | reverse complement strand
GGCCCTAGGCCGAACGACACTCGCGGAAAACACGAGCGGCGGCCCGAGTGGGGTCACCCGAGGTGGTGCAGGGTAGGCCGCACGTAACATGAGCCCTGAACGATCCCCGGTGCATAGCCAACAGTACCCAAAGGCGAAAGGCCCCCTGGGGCGCGTTAGTATTGCTCAAAGACCCTATTGCCATGATCGTGGAGACCATGCGGCCGGAGGAGGTGGTGCGGGAGGCATGCACAGACCTGCCTGCCATGTGGAACAAGATGAAGAAGCCCATTGAGGAACTGACGCACGCAGCGCGGGTGAACAAGAAGTTGCGCGGGAAGGAAGTACTGAAGGAATACCGCTCGCCACAGGGCAACAACTGGTTGGTGGTGCTGCGGCCCGATACCAAAGTGATGCAGGTATCACCGTTCGTATGGTACCGTGGCAGGGACGGCATGTACCGCACGGCGCGCATACAGGACAAGGGTGTCAGCATCCACATCAGCCACCACGCGCTGGCGCAATACTTCGAACGGTTCAACCGGGAGAAGGACGGCATGGAACGCTTGCAGGAGTTCATCCTGGAGAATTTCGACATGGCCTTGGTGAGCCATCCCGACGATCCGAACGAACTGCGGTGCGGTATCAAGCACGGCATGCTTACGGGCCGGTTCGTGGTACCCGATGTGGTGGCACAGCTCACCACCTTCATCAACCACGGCCAATACTTCGATGACCAGGTCTCGCTCGGCGAACAACTGGACGATATGCGGGCCGATCATGCGCACACGCCCCGGCGGCCAACACCGGGCAGCAAGAAGCCTTGGGAGTAGGATGCGCTCAATACTTCAGTGTGCCTTGCTTCTCGTCGAAGATGACATTGGCCACGCGCGTACGTTGGTTCAGGGCTTCTCCTCCTGCACCACGGTGTTCAGTTCCGGGTGCGCCGCCAACTGCTTATCGAAGCACGCGGCGTTGTAAAAGCGTTGTGTGCTGGCTTTGAACTGCGGGAAGCTGGCCTGCTTGGCGCCACCCATCACCAAATGGTCTTTTGCCGATTCCATGTACACGAACTCCGAACTGTCCTTGGCCATGTCCACCACCACGTACACCCGCGCGTAGCTCGCGGCGTGCGACTTCTTATCGTAGGTGAGGTATATCAACTCGTCGTTCTCGAGGTAGCGCGCCGCCTGAGTGTAGCGCTCCTTATCCTTCTTGGCATAGGTAAGGGGCAGCTCCACCACGCAACTGTCCAGTACTTCGGCGCCCTCGAACAACGGTTTGCTCTGGGCTTGGCAGGGTTGCGCGCAGGTAAAGGCGCAAGCGCTCAGGGTCGCAATGGCGAGGTGCTTCATGGTGCAAGCAAAGATGCTCATACCCGACCCTACCGGGTACAGCGCTTGGCGGGCCAAAGGCACTTGACCGAACGACACCCGCGAAACACCCCTGCGCGTGCGCAAAGGACACCGAGGTGGTGCGGGGGAGCGTCAGCCCGCAGTGGCACCCGAGCTCGTGCCGGGGGGGCGACATTCACGTCTCGCGCAGCAGGTCGTCCATGTTGTCCTCGATATAGCCCAGGCGGAAGAGCTGTGGTCCTTCCTCATCGATCACGAAGCCCACGCCATGTGGGGTCTTGGGGTCGATCAGCAGCATCCTGATGCCATGCTTCATTGCATCATCCAAGAGGTCCACCAAAGGATAGAAGACCACCCCGGGTGCATCGCAGGACTCCGGTATGTGCAGCACGGAAGTGAACACATGCAGTTCCTTTCCCTTCTCATGCTTGTACAGCGTCGCGAACAGCGGCCATTCATCGGGATCCTCCATTCCACCATGCACAGGCACCACCATTTTCCGCTGCACCAACAGGGACAGCACCGGGATCTTATCGTCCGTATCCGTGATCACGTTGAACCGCAGCATTTCCTCGCGCAATGCCACGTTCTCCTGCTCAACCGCTATGCCTTCGTCCTGTTCCATGCGTGGTCGGTGCTATTATCCCCGTGTCGAATATCGAACGTGAATGTGTACGGTGCGCGTATAGTGGATAACATGGCGGTGGCTTGCCTTGGCACCGGGCGGGGCCGAGGCCCTAGGCCGAACGACACTCGCGGAAAACGCGAGGGGCTGCCCCACTGACACCCGAGCACCTGCATGGGCAACCGAGCTTGTGCAGGGCAAGGGTCGCGAGCGCACTGGAACTCCAATAACCGCGATTAGGTGACCACTATCAACTCCCTTTGCCACGTCGAATGAACTCGGCCAGTATATCTAGAACCTTGTTTGGGTCGAGCTCTATAGGTCCTTCAACCACCGGGCCAGTTGCAGCTCTCGGCGCATTCGCGGGTCCAAATCCGAAAATAAAGTCGTTCAGCTTGCTCACTTGTTCCGGCTCATGAAGCTCTCTTCGCAAATGAAACGCAACCAGTTTCAGCCTTGCACTGATGACCATCTCTGTTAGTCCGCTGCGTTCTTTCCTCAGTCCCACATATGACCGCAAGAAGAAGAACGTGAGCACTTCGAGCAGGATGACAATGCTTACGCGTTGTCCAAAATACAGGAACATATATCCGACCGTAGGGTCGGTCAAACTGGCCTCCCGAACCCTGAGGGTCGTTTCCTGCAGTACCTCCTCCTCTCTCTTATACGCCGCCATTGCCTCCTCCTCTCTCTTATACGCCGCGAGCGCCTTAGCGGAATCGGGCTCAAGGATATTCTGAAAGCCAGATAGGGTTCCCAAGGCAGCTCGGTCCGGTTCTTTTTTCGCAGAAATCTCCTTCTTCTCTTTCCGTATGGCTTCCAGCTGAAGCGTTAGCTTATGGAGGGTGTTCAGTGCAGCATTTCGCAGCTTCAGTGATTCAAAATACTGCTCGTTCACGATCCTGTTATCATTCTCGATGTTGCGGCTGGTATAAAGCAGGATTGCCACGCTGACCAGTGTAGTGAGTATAGCAAAGAACAGGAACAAAGACGAGGTATAGCCAATGCGGGCCATCTGCTCTTCAAGCACCGTGTGGTTGCTTTGAAGGCGGCGGATCATATCCGCATCATTGCCTTTGCTTTCCGTGTTCATGTGATAGTAGCTAAATACAATCTTACGACCGAACCGCCTTCTCTTCCCCAAATTTCTCCCACTCCCAAAAATACCCTGTTCACGGTATTGCCGGGGAGGTCGGGGGAGGTCAGATTTGCTACCGTCCGATGTCCTGCTCACTCTGGAAGCTAAGGAGCATATCGCATGGGGCCACGTCCGGCACATTGTGCTGGACAGCAACACACGCACCTTGAACCCGAGCCCCGACCGCACGCTTCTAGGATGCAGATCTCACTGTATTGATAGTAGTCGGTATGTCCCCGCAGGCCCTCGGCTTTTTGCCGAGGGCCTGCGCGAGTAATCCGGGAAGCACTACACGGATAGCGCGACCTGTTCTCCTGTTTGACGCGAGGGTAGTTCCAACGTACAGCGCACCATGTCACCGATTATCGGAAAGATGTCGTTGTGCTTGATTCCGAACTTGAAATACTTGCCATCGAACATGCCAAGATCCCGTGTGTCATTTCCTCCCGCCGGCAGGTAGGCCTGTAACCGTGGGAAGTCCTGTCGGCGCATTGCCGGGTCAAGCGTGTAGTACTGCCACATAGCATTGGTGTGACTGAAGTTGATGCGGGAAATCCCCAATTCAAGTACGCGCTGGTTTTCGGACGTGGTCCAATCAGCCTTCTTCCCCCAGTTGAAATCGTACCAAAGCTTACCAAGAGCTTTCATTACAACGGGTTGTGCAAGAACCGATTCTTGGCGGGCTCTATCCGAACTAAGGTTGCCCGATTTAATCAGTGCCTCCCAGAATCTCTTGGCCGAGTCCAATCTGGGATTGACCTCACTGGATCGTGCTCCCGTCTCTCGTGTCTTGTTCAACAATAGAACGGAGTTGACTGCCACGAGGTCGTCGGAGTTGTACCCAGGGTCTTCCCAACTCACCTTGCCATTCAAAACCTTTCCCAGGAGCAGGCCATCGCGCAACTGCTCTTTCGTGAAGCGCGTCACCGGGTTGGAGCTATCCATATCCCGTGCGACATGCTTCTTCACGCTCATGCCTAGGTTGTTCAGGTCGTGGAATAGTTGCTTTTCCTGATCCATATTGAGGCCAAGATGAACCTCCAATGTGACCTTGCATTTGTGCATCTCCGCGTGAATGAGCTGCCAAGCTTCATAAACCTCGCTCGACAACTGCCCCTTGGTTGCACCCCTGTATAGTTTAGGCTGAGTGGGGTACCGATGATAGCTTCGGATGTCACTAAGAAACTGTTGCACTAGGCGCAGGGCCTCACGGCGATGTTGACCATCAATGACCCAGAAGCGCGTATGATCATGAAGTGTCACTTGATAGCTAGCGAGGTCACCAGTTTCAACCGAGTTCAACCGAGTGACCCGGATACCCTCCCCATCTCGCTTGCATTCCCGGAACGAGGTCACGAGCGGGGGTATGGACATGTACGGTCCAAGTTCCATCGTTGCTAGGATGAACTCAAGTGCTTGCGGTAAGTTACGCTCGCCGTGGAGGTTAGCACATGTTCGTTGAGCAGCCATTGCTAGGCCCTTAAGCATGTACTGCGCAATGCCTTGCGCATGCCGCGGATCCAAGGGGCGCTGTGCGGCGGGGTCCACTTCGGTATACTGCTCGACATCACGCAAAGACATCACCATTGAATAGGTGCGACTGCCACAGTTGTAGCCTTGAAAAATCTTTGCAGTTCTGTGCCCGGTCCCGCTTAATACTGCGTCTTCAGCGAAGTCCGTTTCGCCTGGTTCTGTTTTGGGATAATTCTGGAGCATGGGGGTTGGGGTTGGTCGCAAACATAGCAAAGAAATGAATTGCCGACCACCCTGGGATAATTTTTAACTCTCCCAGGGGATGTTATTCCAGGTGCTCCAAGATTATCTCCCACCTCAAATTTTCAAGTTCGTCCGGTTCCCCCTACACCCCCAGCAACGCCGCCAACAGCAACCGTCCCGTCTTGCCTTTCAAGCCATTGCGTTTGGAGATGGCTTGTGCATGTCCTTCGGCGGACTTCCACCTGATCCCCGCCGTTGATCGATCCATTCGTCCGCCATTCTCATCCCACCTCCACCACCAGGTTCGTCCCTTGCATCCGCACCCGCGCACGGCGGTCCTTGACACTGTCCCGCACGGCCTCGGCTGTATCGTAGTGCACGCGCTTGGCTTTTCGCCGAGTGCGCTTCGGGCTTAGGGCCTCTGGCCCGTTTTGAGCATTGCGGCGGTTACTCGGTTGTTCTCCCACCCGCAACGCTGCTCTATACGCCCAGCAATGCCGCCAACTGCAACAACCCCGTCTTGCCCTTCACGCCGTAGCGTTTGCACAACACCTCGGCATGGCCTTCGGCGGTCTTCTTTGTGATCCCCATGCGCGCACCGATCTGCTCGTAGGTCTCGCCCGGATATAGGCGCAGGGTGTGCAGGAATTCCGCCTGGCGCTTGGCGGGCTTGCGCTCCAGCAATGCATGCTGCTCCTTGTCCATGGGCGGGCGCAGGGCGCCCAAACTCTCGCGCGGCAGCTCGGGGAAATAGAACGCGCCCTGCAGCACGCTGCTGAACGCGGTGCCGAATTGCTCGCTGGCGTGCTCGGTGCACAAATAGGCATGCGCACCGCAACAGAGCACCGTCAGTTGCACCGGCGTTGAGTTGCCTTCGCCCAGCACCACCAGCTTGGTGTCGGGCATCTTGTTCATGCACCACGAGAGGAAGGCGCAGCGATCGGCCAAGGCGATATCGCCACTGAGCAACACGATGTCGGGCGGTGCGCCCACCCCGAAGGCGCGTTTGAATTCGGGCGGGTCGGCCGCGTTGGCCACTACCTTGAAGTCGGCCAGTTGACCGATGCTGCCCGCCGCGCCCTGCCTCAGCAGGGCCTGCTCATGCAGGATGGCAATGCGATGGTGCTCCGCGTGCATGGTACAAGCGCGACAACGGAACCGGGAGCACGGCGGGGTTGTTCACATGACGAACTTATGCGGACGAACTCCATTTGGTGCTTTTCGCCGGTTAGGTTGATAACTAAAGCGCGTTGAGGACCCGCCCATAACACGGCCAGGAACGAAAACAGCCCCGGCGCAATGCCGGGGCTGTTCCCTTTTTTCTCTCGACTGCGCTCGAGATGACAAGCCTTGCTGTTAGGCAGCAACGGCCATGATCACCTGGCTCATGGGGCTTACCAAGCCCTTGCGGCCAATAGCCTGTACGCGCACCCACACCTTGGTTGCGGTGGGCAGACCCTCGATGGTGAAGGCCGCCTTGCTCGGGAAGCCGACCACCTCCCACTTGTCCGACGTGGCCGGGTCGGAGAGGCTTACCATCACTTTGTAGTTGATGGCGTTGTCCGTCACATCCCATCGAACCTCCACCGTGTTGAGGGCCTCCGTGGGTATGTAGCGGAGATCGTTGGGCTTCGACAGCGAGATGATCGGAGGTCCGAAACGCTTTACGTCGAAGCCGGCGCTGAGGATCTTGGCCTCATCGCCCGCGGCCTGCCCCTGAATGATCCCGGCCAGCACCCTCAGGAGCGTGATCAACTGCTTTTCAGCAGCCCGCTTCATCTGAAAGGTGACCTTGCCGCCATTGAAAAGGATTTCCTGGTCGGCCTGCTCCAGCGCATCGCACGCAGTGGAAACAGAGGCCAGGAAACCGGCGGGAAAGGTGAAGGACGCGTTGGGGCTCAACATGTCCACACAGTTCCGGCCTTTTTCCACCAAGGCCTTTGAGGTGAGGCCATCGAGGCCTAGTTTCACGTTGAAGAAAGCAGTCATCACTTCTTGTTTTAGTGTCCCGGGGAATTCCGGAACACCCACTTATGCGATCCGGGCCGCCCGAAGGTGTCAATGACGCTATTCGAAAGCAGGGGTTTATACCCGGAGAGGAACCACGGTAAAAGCCGCACGCATCGCCGGAATGCCTTGCAGAACAATGGTTCTGGGGGCAAGTAAGTTCGTCAGAAGCGGATGGACAATTCTTAAAACCGGTAGCGGTTTTGGCTCAACCGTAACCGGTTTTGCCTCAACTG
>JBDTSG010000020.1:0-14769 GCA_039931265.1 Flavobacteriales bacterium | reverse complement strand
CCATGCGCAGCGAGTCCGACACCTGTGGATCGTGCCATACGCGCAGCAGCGTATCCATGTTCTGGCCTGCGGCCGAATGCCACGAAAGGCTGAGGATCAATACGGAGAGAAGCTGTTTCATACTGTCTGGTCGGGCACGGGCTTCCGCCAACCACCTCATGGTCGGGCAGCCGTTAGCAAGTCTATCACTTGTTCGCTGTGGGCGGCGGGGCAATGGGCGCAGGATCTCGGCCATCATTGGGGCAGTGATCCGACGAAGTACATCTCCATTTCACCCTTGCCCTTCGCCTGCACTTTTCCCCGCGGGGTGAATACAAAGGCGGGTGAATGGTCATTGGTGAATGGCGAATGGGAAGTGCCTTGCGGGGGTGAGGGTGAATGGTGAATAGGAGTTGGTGAATGGGTGGATCCACCATTCGCTATCGACCATTCGCCATTCACTGCTGTGGCGTCCCCCGCCGATGCGGGACTTTGAAGCTTCACCAGCGCGTAGGTCGCCTCGCTGATGTTCACTTGTCCCACTTCGCCGCTGCTTTCCATCCTGCTCGCGGTGTTCACCGTATCGCCCCAGATGTCGTACTGGAACTTCTTCACGCCGACGATCCCCGCTACCACCGGGCCGGTATGTATGCCCACGCGCATTTCGAAAGCGGGTTTGCCCTGTGCATCGCGTTCGGCCTTGCGCCTTGTCATGAAGGCTTGCATTTCGAGTGCGGCATGCACAACGGCAACAGGGGAGGAGGTCTTCGGTTCGGGCAGGCCGCCTGCGCACATGTACGCATCGTCGATGGTCTTGATCTTCTCGATGCCGCGCGCCGTAATGATCGCGTCGAACGCCATGAAGCAGGTGTTCAGCTCTTCCACGAGCTCCCGTGGTGACAGCTTCTCGCTCGCTTGCGTGAACCCTTTGAAATCGGTGAAGAGGATGGTGACGCTGTCGAAGTATTTCGCATCGGCGTGACCCTTGGTCTTCAACTCTTCCGCGACTTCTTCCGGCAGGATGTTGAGCAACAGGTTATCGCTGAGGACACGGTTCTGTTCGGCCAACGCGCGTTGCTCATCCAGGTTGCGCGCCTGCAGGAAGTTGCGCCGGTAGCTCTGCTCCAGCATGAAGCCGGCCGTACCGCTGACGAACTGCACGGAGAGGAAGAATGCGTTGGAATAGGTGATGTAGAACCAGTCCAGGCCCACGCGGTGCACCAGTGCCGTCTCGTAAAGGACGGTCTGCACCAAAGCGAGCAGGAGGGCGATGCGGAAGGGCAGCGCCAGGAAGGTGAACGTGAAGCCCACCACGAGCATGTTCGCCGAGTGTACCCAGTCGGTGGGCAGGTCGGTGTACACGATGTCGTGGTTCACCACCACACAGCTCATGAGCATCGCAATACCCAGGGAAGCATGACGATAACGTCTTGCCCGCTTGTAATAGGTCAGCAGCACGGCCACCAGAATGGCCGGGATGGACAAGCCGTAGCGGAGGACATAGTCGCCCATGTGCCCGAACGTGATCACCTCGTGCACGAGGAAGCCGAAGAAGAGGATGATCGCCATGCCCAACACCGAAGCAATGCGTACCTGTTGAACCGTGGTGGCGTCCTGGCTCTTCCAGAACTCTGCTTCAAGCGCGGGATCGTCGAAGACCAAGCCGAACCCGGCGGCGCGTGATGATGATGACCGGTCTGGCAGCATGGCGCGGATCGTTCGCCCAACGTAGCGTTTTAGCCGCACCGGACTCAGTGCACCTGACGGGACATGCGTTGGTTCATCGGTCCACTGCTGGCAGCGCCGATGGCCACACGTTCATTGGTGCGGTGTCAGGGGTCCAGGAACACCGGCGGGGAGACACGTGCGATCAGCAATAGCGCATCGAAGTGTTGGGCAGGCACCAAAGTGTTGCGATCCGAGAAGTCGATGAAGGTGTCCTTCACCACCACGGGCTCATACAGCCATTGCGTGCCGGGCGTGGGTTCGGCCGGTATGCGCAGATAGTGCGCGAAACCGCCCAAGCCCGTGATCACATGCTTGATGTCGCGTGCCGAGCTGTCGGGAGGCAGCATCGGCGTTGGCTTGCGCGTATTGTCCGCATAGGTGCCGCCACCGGCAAAGCTGCCGATCACGAACATGCGGTCGGCATAGTGCGCGTGCAGCCATTCGCCCATGGTCTTCTCGTTCGCGTTGTTGCGCGCTATGTGGTAGTTGTGTGCTATGATGACGAGCTTGTGGCCCGGGTATACCACATCGGCCAGCCAGCGCACATTCCCCGCCATCGCCGAATCGCGCGCCGCCCAGCGGGCGCTCCAATCCTTGTCGGCGGTGAACTGCAGCATGTAGCGCAGAAAGTCGGCCCGGTTCTTCAGTGTGCGGTGCGTAAGAAGCTGCTGCGTATCGGGCGCCTTGGGCAGAGCATCGCCAAGAACCGACAGCAGCCGCTCGTAGTCGGCGATGAGCTGTTCCGCCTCTCCACGCACGGTGGCGTGGTCGGCCTTCGGCCCCAGGTTTTTAGCGAGCACACCATAGCGTTGTTCCAAGCCGGCGTACAGGGTGCTGTCCAGCCGGAGCGCAGCGCACACCGATCGCAGCACATGCACGAACGAACGCCCGCTGCGCTGCACGTCGAAACCTGCATAGGCTATCCGCTGCTCCGTGAGATGACGCATGAGGTCCGCGAACGAGGTCGTGTTCCAAGGGCCGGTCAGTCCGTTGGCCAGGTCCTCCGCGCTGGCACTATCGGGCATGAGCAACTCACCCATTCCCGATTCAAAGAGCACCACATCGAAGCCGTGCTTCGCCTGTAGTTCGGCGATCAGGCTGTTGCGCAGATCGAAAATCTCCCTTGAGCCATGGTTCTGCTCACCTATCAGCACCAGGTCCTTGTTCACGAGGTCGGTGCCCAAGGCGCTCCAATCGCAGTCGGTGAAGAGGGAGTCGGTGTCGATCAGCTTGGCCTCGTTGGCTGTGAGACGCGCCTGTTCGGCCGACCATGACTGGGCGGAAGACCCTGCGCAAATGAACAAAGCCAGAGCGAGCAGGGGATGGTGCAGCCGCATGCTATCGCGTTTCCGTGATCGCAATATCGGCACGCCCTGATCCCGGTCAAGTTTTCCGGCCATAGTGAGAACGGTTGCAACGGACGCTCAGACGCCGCGCTCCGACCCCGGCATCCGGCCGTGCATGTGCCGTTCTACCACCCGCCACCACCTCCGCCACCGCCACCACCACCGGAAGATCCGCCACCACTGGAGCCGCCGCTCTTGGAAGGCGGCGTGCTGGAGGACCGCACACTGCTGCTGAGCGAGGAGTTCATGTGCTGGGAGAACGAGCCGTAGTTCATGATGGAACCGCTGTACCAAGTGGGGTGGTAACTCTGGTCGATAAGGGCCTTGCCGATCATGTCCTGGAACCGGTCGCCCCAGATCTTTTCCACCTTGAAGGCGATGGCATAGGGGAGGTATTTCTCGAAGACCTCGGGCGTCATCGTGGGCGGATTGAAGTGCTGCAACTGCTTCTCTTCCGCCGCGCTCAAGTACATCTTGAACCCGAGCAAACGTGATCGCAAGGCCAGCTTCTCCACGCTGGGCTTACGGATGAGGACGCGGTAGATCAGGAACAGGATGAGGTTCGCCACCAGGAAGGCGATGATGTAGAGTGCATCGTAGTCGCCCCAAAAGGAGTTGTGCAGGACGAAGAGGGCCACCACGCAGAGGATGACGGAGAGGACGGGGATCCACCAGAACCGCGCGTTGTTGCCGGCGTTCAGGAAGGTGTTCCACTGCGACCGGAGCGTGGCCCTGAACGCGTTGGCCATGCTCAGCACGCTCGGATCATACTTGCCGTCGAATTCAAAGCTGTCCTGTCCTGAACTGAACAGCCGGTTGTACAGTTCCTGCTCCTCCTTGGGCAGGCCCGTGGCTTCCTTCAACTTCACGATGGTATACGTCTCCTTGGTGATGAGGCCCAGCAACACATCTTCCTTTTTCTCCTCGATGCGGATCAGTCCCTTCACGGCCAGGTGGATCATGGCCGGAGTGATCAGGCTGTTCTCAAAGCTCCCCTCCATCACCATGCCGACGGATGCCGGTGAAAGTCCATCGGGCGGCTCGAAGAGCGGGATCACGGTGGGCCTGTCCGGATCACGGCCGAAACGGATCCAGGTGCTGAAGTAGTAGAGGAGGAGCAGCAGGGTGATGCCACCGCTCACGAGCCCCACGGCATACTGTTCGAAGAACGTCGGCGGAGGTGGTTCGGCCACCACGCCTTTCTGAAAGCCCACGGCCACGGTGAAGCCTTCGTAATGCTGCAAGGCGCGCCCGTGAAAGTCGACCGTGTGTGCGTCGACGGGAAAGGCCGTACACGCATTCTCCGTGGAGCCGAACTCACCGGTGTAGCACGCGGTCTGCTTCACCTGCGCCGTTGCGGGCAAGTGGATGGTCGCCGAAATGCTGTCGATCGGGAAGTCCCAACCGTTGCCGCTCACGTTCCAGTAGATCTCATCATAGTCGGGGAAGAAACCGACCTGGCCCTTGGTGGTGTAGGTGATGCGGTAGGGGTAATCGCCGGGTTGCAGGAAGTTGCCCTCCGACCCCACGTACAGCACGAAGTCGTCGCCTTCGGTAGCTGTGTGGTACGGCGAGGTTGCGCCGAACACTTCCACCGTGCTGAGTTCGTACTGCACATGCCACTCCTTGCCGTTGTGGTCCTCGAACAGCAGCGGCAGCTTGCGGACGATACCACGTTTGAACTCGTCGCCTTCCGCGTGGATGTTGATCTCTTCCGTCACCGTCAGCTGCCCATCGGGTGCGACGGTGAGGTCCGTATGGAAGGAGTTGATCTTCTCGTCCTGCCCGTTGGCGGACAGCGCCCCGACCAACGAAGCCAGCAGCAGCCAGCGCCTCATCACGCGAACTTGACCGATGGTACCTCCTTCTGCGCTTTGTCCTCCAACTCGAAGAACACGGACTTCGTGAAGCCGAACGAATTCGCGATCACGTTGCTCGGGAACGACTCGATAAGCGTGTTCTGCTCGCGCACGTTGCCGTTGTAGTAGCGGCGTGCCTTCTCGATGTCACCTTCCACTTCGGTCAGCTTGTTCTGCAGGTCCAGGAAGTTCACGTTCGCCTTCAGCTCCGGATAGCGTTCGGCCACGGCGATCAGGTTCATCAGTGCGCCGCTGAGGTTCTTCTCCGCCGCCTGATGGCCTTCCACCGTTGTGGCCTGTTGCGCTGCGGTGCGCGCGCGGGTCACGTTCTCGAAGGTTTCCTTCTCATGCGCGGCATAGCCTTTCACCGTTTCCACCAAATTGGGGATCAGGTCGTAGCGCTTCTTCAGCTGTACATCGATCCCGCTCCAAGCCTCGGCCACCAGGTTCTTCAGCTTCACCAACCGGTTGTAGATCCCGATGGCATACAATGCCACGAGCACGACCAGAACGACGATCACTGCAACTGCTATCATGTGGTGCGGGTTTTTGCGGAAGGGTCGTCGAATGTAGGACCGCCACGGTTCCCACTAAGTCGAACCTTTTCAACTCTTCCCATTGAAGCGTTTCACCATCGACAAGATAGTCGCTGCGAAACGTGGAGGTGTTCCGCCGGTCCCGTCATAGACGTTCAAGAAACGTCAAGTTGCCCGTCCGGTCCCGACGCTATTCCACCCGCAGCCAGGCGCGTTGTTCGCCTGTAGCCGTTGTCGCCGATAGCAGGTAAACACCGGGCACCAAGCCTGCAACGGAAACGCGGCGCGTGTTCGCGCTTAGGCGTTCCGAACGCACCTGCCTTCCTGCGGCATCGGTGATCACGAGGTCAACAGGTCCATGCGGCAAACCGCCGAGCTGCACCACATCCGTTGCCGGGTTGGGGAAGAGTTGGAGCCCTTCGTCAAGGCCGTTGTCGGGAACGGACGTGGAGATATCCTGCACGCACCGGATGCTTGCTCCATAGAGGCGGTCCACCCGCATACGCACGATCGTGGGGTCGTTGAAGTTGAGGCTTCGGATCCACGCCATGCCCTGCTGGCCGTAAGTGGAGGTCCAGAAATGGGTGAAGGACAACAGGTAGTCGTAGTCGCCGATGCTCGTGCGGTAACCTGCGCCCCGTGCGGTGAAACCGCTGCTGTTGGTGCCGCCGGCGAGGTCCCAGTGGGCAGTCCCGACCTCCTTCAGCTGGTCGGCAATGTCAGTACCCGTACCCGTGGTGCCCGACCAGTTCGGGTCCACCGTGGGGTCGAGAAAGACGGTCATGGCGTTCCACTCCGCATCGGTGGGCACATGCCAGCCCATCGGACATACGTTCAAGGGGTTGGTGACAACGTTCCAGTTGTAGAGCGTGCCGTAGTCCGGCGCGTTGGCGGCGGAATCGTTGTCGTAGAAGCAGCGTCCGCCCGACGCGATGATGTTGAACCACGTGGTGGCGTTGCTCACCAAGGGGATGGGCGTGCCGTCCTGGTAACGGCTGGTGGCGAGGTTCTCCTGCATCCATACCTGCCCATTGATCGTGACGGTATTGTACACGTTGCCGTCGATGTCGGTAACGGTTTGTGCTTTGGCAGCACCGAACGCGGTGAACATACACAAGCCGATGAGGGAGAGGGAAGGGTTGCGTTGGGGCATGGGCAAAGGTCTATGCAAAGGACATCGATCACTTCCACCATGCTGCCAACTGTCCAGCTTTTGCGATACCAACTCAACGCCCCATCACCCGATACATCCACGCCCCGCTCACAACTACCTGGATCACCACTTCTTTTTGTGCTCCGCGCGGAAGCGCGCGAACCAACGGCAGGGGAAATAAATGGCCAGCACCACGCACCCCTGCAAGGCATTCACGCTGCGCTTCCGCCCGCCATACGGCAGGTGAAAATGGTGTTCCCCTCATCCTCGAGATAATGACCAAGCACCTGTAACGAAAGTTCTATTGCGCTGCATCCTGGATCCTTACAACTTGCGCCCGCTTCCGGCCGACCAGCTACCCCGGTGAACGGGATGAAACACATGCGCACATCCATCTTTCTTGGCTTCTTCCTGTTGCATGCCGCGATCAACGTGGTACGCACACAGTCCGTTGCACCGCGTGCCGTGGTGCCCGCCGGTGGGTCGGGAGCGGCAGGTGGAACCTCGCTCAGCTGGACGTTGGGCCAACCGAGCAGCGCCACGTTCTTCGATGGCAACGCGGTGGCCACCGCAGGTGTGCAACAGCCGGAGGGTGTGCAGCTTTCGTTGAACATCGCGGCACTGTTGGACGGTCCGTACGATGCGGCTAACCACCTGATGCACGACAGTCTGCGGGTGCGCGGACTGTTGCCGGAAGTCGAGCCGTTCAGTGCCATGGGTCATCCGCCCGTGGGTCTGCAAAGCGGATCGCACCTGTCGGGATCGGTGTTGCTCATTACCGGTGCCGATGCGATCGTCGACTGGGTATTCATTGAACTGCGCGGCGCCGACGATGTCGCGCGCATCGATGGGGCGCGTGCTGGGTTGCTGCAGCGCGATGGCGATGTGGTGGACATGGACGGTGTTTCACCCGTGCGCATCACCGCGTTGCCCGGCAGCTACCGTATCGCCTTGCGTCACCGCAACCACTTGCCCGTGCTCTCACAAGCACCTGTGCTCCTCGGCACCGGTGCGAACGCCTTCGACCTCACCACCGGCAGCACCGCGTTGCACGTGCCCGATGCACAAGTGCAGCGCGACGGCCGCCACCTGTTGTGGCAAGGCGATGTGAACGGCGATGCCACGGTGAAGTACACCGGCACCGACAACGATCGCGATCCCGTGTTGCTGGCCATCGGCGGCAACGTGCCCACGAATACCACAACGGGCTACCTGCCCACCGACGTGAACCTCGACGGCACGGTGAAGTACACCGGGGCACGCAACGACCGCGATCCGATCCTGATCACCATCGGCGGCACCGTGCCCACCGTGGTACGCACCCAACCACTTCCCTGAACCCAACGCCATGCGCTTCCATACGTTCCTTCTTTCGACCATGCTCTGCAGTGCGCTCGCTGCGCAAGTGCCGCAGGCCTTCGACTTCCAAGCCGTAGCGCGCGATGCCAGCGGCAATGTGCTGAGCAGCCAACCCGTGAGCGTGCGCCTGAGCGTACACAGCGGCACCGCCAGTGGTGCCATCGCCTACCAGGAAACGCACGCGGTAAACACCAACGCCTTCGGCTTGTTCAGCGTGGCAGTGGGGCAGGGGAGCGCCGTGCAAGGTGTCTTCGCCGAGGTGGGTTGGGGCAGTGCGTCGCACTTCCTGCAAGTGGAACTGGATGCCAGCGGTGGAAGCACATACGTGGACATGGGTACCACACAATTGTTGAGCGTGCCCTACGCACTTCACGCGGGTGGCGTGGACTGCGCATCGGTGAGTTTGTTGGGCGACACGTTGAAGCAGACCAACGGCTGCTTCGTGATCATACCGGGGATCAGCGCCGCGAACGGCGGTTGCTTGGATCTTGACAACGATAGCTACTACGACCAGATCGTTTGCAACACACCCGAGGATTGCGATGACAACAACCCGCAAACGCACCCCGGTGCGACAGAAGTGTGTGACGGTGTGGACAACGACTGCGATGGGCAGGTGGATGAAGACGGCGTGTGCGGTTGCTTGGACGATGATGCGGACGGCTTCACGACATGCCAAGGTGATTGTAACGATGCCAATGCGAATATCAATCCGGATGCAACGGAGGTGTGCGACGGTGTGGACAACGATTGCAACGGCCTTGTGGATGACGGCTTCCCGCAGCAGTACGCCGACAACGACGGCGACGGCTTCGGCAACATGCTACAACCACTGCCTTGCGATACGCCCGGGGTGGCCAACGCCGATGATTGCGACGACCAAAATGCGGCGACCTTCCCTGGAGCAGTGGAAGTGTGCGACGGTCTGGACAATGATTGCGATGGCGTGATCGATGAAGGCATCGACCTGAGCAGCGACTCCTTCAACTGCGGACAGTGCGGCATCGTATGCCCTTCAGGAAACAGCTGTGTGAACGGAGTGTGCGTACCGACCGGTCCGCCAGCAACGCCTGTGATACTTTCCAGCGCGCCCCTGTCGCCGTCCAACTCCACCACACCCACCTTGTCGGGCTTGTCTGATGACGGGACAACGGTCCGCATCTATGCTTCGGGCACTTGCCAAGGCGCACCGATCGCGATCATCGGTCCGCTTTCGGGAACCACCTTCAGCCAACAGGTTGTGGCTGGGTCGAACACGATCACATTGTACAGCGCACAGGCCACGAATGCCGGCGGTCTACAATCGGGCTGTTCATCCAGCTTCGCGTACGAACACGACAACATCGCGCCGACCGCACCCACACTCGTGGGCACCACACCGGCTTCGCCTTCGAACAGTTCAACGCCGGAAATCAACGGCATCATGGCGGAGTCCGGAACAACGATCAGGCTTTACACCTCCAACACATGCTCCGGTCCGGTTGTGGCGACCCTGAACAATGCTGGAAGCAGCTTCGCGATACCTGTGTCGGTGACGCTCAATTCCACGACCACGTTCACCGCTCAGGCCATCGACATCGCGGGGAATGTTTCGACCTGCTCCAATACGATCAGCTATACGCACGAGCCAGCCGTGGAGGTCTGCGATGGCATCGACAACGACGGCGATGGCCTGATCGATGAAGACTTCAACCTGGGCGCAGCGTGCGGCTGCAACGGAACCATGGTGTGCGACGGCTCCGGCGGCAGCATATGCCAGGAATCGGGCGAGATCTGTGGCAACGGCATCGATGATGATTGCGATGGACAGGTGGATGAAGGATGTGGCGGATGCCCACCGGCGGGAACGCCATGCTCCGATGGAAACCCCTGCACGGTGAATGATGTCCATGACGGCGCGTGCAATTGCATCAGTAGCTTCTTCGCAACTAACGGCACCCAATGCGACGATGGCAACCCGAACACCATCAACGATGTGTGCAACGGGATCGGGCAATGCTTCGGAACCATGAACTGCACGGATAACGATGCTGACGGGTTCACGACATGCCAGGGCGATTGCAACGACAACAACGCCAACATCCACCCCGGTGCGACCGAAGTGTGTGATGGTGTGGACAACGACTGCGATGGCCAGGTGGATGAAGGCTGTGGCGGATGCCCTCCTGCCGGAACTGCTTGCAATGATGGCAATGCCTGCACCACCAACGATGTGCAGAATGGTGCATGCAACTGCATCGGCATAGCACTGAACTGCGATGACGGCGATCCTTGCACGTTCGACACCTGCAACCCGCTAACGGGCTGCTCCCACACCCCGGGTCCTGATGCGGATGGCGATGGCATCTGCGATGCGACGGACGCCTGTATTGATGTTGATAGCGATGGTTATGGAGCTGTGGGGACGTCAACAACCGGCTGTGCATTCAGTGCCACGGATTGCGACGATAACGACCCAACGGCGCACCCGGGTGCGGTGGAACTGTGCGATGGCATCGACAACAACTGCGATGGTCAGATCGATGAAGGATGCGGCGGATGTCCACTTGCTGGCCAGGCTTGCGACGACGGCAACCCCTGCACCACCAACGATGTGCAGAACGGCGCGTGTGGTTGCGCTGGAACGCCCGCAACGGAGGTCTGTGGCAACGGCATCGATGATGATTGCGATGGACAGGTGGATGAAGGCTGTGGCGGATGCCCACCGGCGGGAACGCCATGCTCCGATGGAAACCCCTGCACGGTGAATGATGTCCATGACGGCGCGTGCAATTGCATCAGTAGCTTCTTCGCAACTAACGGCACCCAATGCGACGATGGCAACCCGAACACCATCAACGATGTGTGCAACGGGATCGGGCAATGCTTCGGAACCATGAACTGCACGGATAACGATGCTGACGGGTTCACGACATGCCAGGGCGATTGCAACGACAACAACGCCAACATCCACCCCGGTGCGACCGAAGTGTGTGATGGTGTGGACAACGACTGCGATGGCCAGGTGGATGAAGGCTGTGGCGGATGCCCTCCTGCCGGAACTGCTTGCAATGATGGCAATGCCTGCACCACCAACGATGTGCAGAATGGTGCATGCAACTGCATCGGCATAGCACTGAACTGCGATGACGGCGATCCTTGCACGTTCGACACCTGCAACCCGCTAACGGGCTGCTCCCACACCCCGGGTCCTGATGCGGATGGCGATGGCATCTGCGATGCGACGGACGCCTGTATTGATGTTGATAGCGATGGTTATGGAGCTGTGGGGACGTCAACAACCGGCTGTGCATTCAGTGCCACGGATTGCGACGATAACGACCCAACGGCGCACCCGGGTGCGGTGGAACTGTGCGACGGCATCGACAACAACTGCGATGGACAGGTGGATGAGGGTTGTGCGCCCGAGGTCTGCGATGGCATCGACAACGATGGCGATGGCCTCACCGATTCGGCCGACCCGGGCCTCATGCTCGTTATGTGCGAGAACCAAGTGGGCGTATGCAGCGGTGCGCAGAAGACCGCCAACCTCTGCGTGGGCGGAACCTGGCTCACCTGTGCCACTTCCGATTACGCGATCGGGTCGGCGGTCTACGAGCCCACGGAGACGACCTGCGATTCGCAGGACAACGATTGCGACGGACAGGTGGATGAGGACAACGTGTGCGACCCTTGCGCGGGTCCGAACATCTGCACCATCAGCGGCGAGTGCTTCGCGAACGGCCAAACGAACCCTGGCGTGCCTTGCCTGGTGTGCAACACGGCGCTGTCCACCAACGCGTGGTCCTTTGCGGCAGCGGGCACCCAATGCGCTGCGGGCAACGCCTGCACCAGCTTCATCTGCAACGGCTCAGGCACCTGCATACAGATCTTTAGTCCGCCCACCACCCAATGCGACGATGGCAACCCCAACACCATCAACGATCTATGCAACGGAACCGGGCAGTGCAACGGCACCTTGAACTGCACGGACAACGATGCCGATGGTTTCACAACCTGCCAAGGCGATTGCAACGACAACAACCTCAACATCAATCCATCCCGCCCTGAACTCTGCAACGGCATCGACGACGATTGCGACGGGCAGGTGGATGAGGGAGGGGTATGCCCATAAGTGCATGCACCAATGCAAAGCAGTAAGTGGATCGGTGGATGGAAGTCTTACTTCAGGTCCTGCAACACCAGCACGCGATAACCCTTCGCTTCCAGCGCTCGCTTCACCGGCGCCACTTGCTCCACGTTGCGCCAGAACGGGTGCAGTGTTCCGCTGTTCAGGACCATGGGCACATTGTTGCTGACCAGCAGGGTGATGCGCAGGCCATCGATCACAGCGTTGTCGCCCGCAGCATGTGACCGCACCGCGATCAAGGAGGCGATGTCGTGGCCGCAATGCTGGGCGGAGACCACAAAAGGGAGGAGACAAAGAATGGCTGCGATGCGCCACATGCTGCACAGTACACTGCAGCACTGTGTTGGATCACCCCATCTCTTCAGATCCGCTCCAACGTCTCCAACAGGAAGCCCCAGTACTTCTGCACGCTGCTGATCTGCGCGCGCTCATCGGGCGAGTGCGCGCCACGGATCGTGGGGCCGAAGGAGATCATCTCCATCTCCGGGTAGTTGGTGCCGAGGATGCCGCACTCCAAGCCGGCGTGACAGGCCAACACGTGCGCCTCTTCCTTGAACCGCTCGCGGTAGATGCTGCTCATCAACTTTACGATGTGGCCTTCGGGACGCGGCGTCCAACCCGGGTATGCACCGCTGTACTTCACCTCCGCACCGATCAGCTCGAACACGGCTTTGATCATATCGGCATGGTCGTACTTCTCGCTGTCCACCGAGCTGCGGGTGAGGCACATCACCGTATACAGGCCATCCTTCAGTTCGATGCGAGCGAGGTTGTTGCTGGTCTGCGTAAGTCCTGCGACATCGGGGCTCATGCGGTGGATCCCGTTCGGGCAGGCCTGCACCGCGCGCAGGAAACGTTGCTGATCACTGGCGGTCATCACCTTGCCGGTGACTTCCGTGGAAGTGAGTTCGATCGTCAACTCCGGGTCGGTGGTCCGGTATTCCGCAATGAGGATCGTTTTCAGTTCATTGATCGCGGTGCTGAATGCCGATACCTTATCCGAAGGCACAACGAACGTTGCCACACTCTCGCGCGGTATCGCGTTACGCAAGCTGCCACCATCGACTGTCGCGATACGAATTCCGTGTTCTTCGCCGCGCATCAGCAAGCGGTTCATCAACTTGTTCGCGTTGCCCCGCCCGATATGGATCTCCGTGCCCGAGTGCCCACCGTTCAAGCCTTTCACCACCAACCGCTGACCGATCGTGCCGCTGGGAATGGCCTCGCTCGCATACGTTCCATTCGCCGTCACATCCGATCCACCGGCGCAACCGATGGTGAGTTCGTTGTCCTCCTCGGTATCCAGGTTGAGTAGGATCTTGCCGTCCAGCAATCCCCCTTTCAGTTCGAAAGCACCGGTCATGCCGGTCTCTTCATCAATGGTGAAGAGCGCTTCCAACGGCGGATGTGGAATGTCGGTCGATGCCAGCAGCGCCATGATAGAGGCCACGCCGATGCCATTGTCCGCGCCGAGCGTGGTGCCTTCCGCCTTCACCCAATCACCCTCCACCTTCATGCGGATGCCTTCGGTATCGAAGTCGAACACGGTATCACCGTTCTTCTGGTGTACCATGTCCAGATGGCTCTGCAACACAACGGTGGTGGCTTTCTCTTTGCCCTTCGTGCCCGGCTTCTTGATGATCACATTGCCCGCATGATCCACCTGCGTGGGCAGGCCAAGCTCCTCACCGAACCGCTTGATGAAGGCGATCACGCGTTCCTCCTTTTTGCTCGGCCGCGGCACCGCGTTCAGATCGGCGAAGTGGTTCCAGAGAGCAGTGGGTTCGAGGGCGCGTACGGCGGAGTTGGTCATCGGGTAGCGTGTGTGTTCGTGAAGATAGGAGCGGGGGTGTCTATAGTGGTGGGCTACATGGATACGTCTCTGAAGGGCATCGCTATTCTCGCGATGAATGCCTTGCTAGCAGTAGTTGCGGATAGTTCGAACCGCCGCCAACGAATGGTTTCCCTTCCTCGCCGCGCGTGGGTTGGATGAGGTGAACTTCTGGCGGCCATCGCCGGGGCTGTATTTCACGAGCTTGCCTGCGCGTACTCCGTTCTTGTTCGAACTGAAGGCACGTTGGAACACCTGTTCCTGACGGGATCGGCGTAGAACCACACGAACACCCCTCGGTTCACGGTGTTGCGATGGTATCCTCCGCAGCCGCTTTGTAAACGGCCAGGCAGGAGTCAAGCGGCTGGCCGTGTACATGGATGCACGCGCAGAACGCTTCGCAGGCCTTGCACTTGTTGCTTCCCTTGCATTGCTCCTTGCAATCGGACAAGCGGATGCGCGGTGTGATGCTGTAGCCGAACTGGATGAGAAGGACCACAAGGACAACGGTCGCGCCCACTCCCGCGAAGAACTTGATGGGAAAAGAGGTGTCGCGAACGGTTGATGCGGATAGCGCAGTGTTGGCCTGGCGGTGATGGAAGGGAAGGAGGTATTTCAGTTTGTGATAGTCCCAGCAGAGCAGGTACAGGTTCGCCAGCACCATGAGGGGAGAAGAGATCAGCGATCCCTCGAACCGCAAGGCCAATGAAAGGATGCAGATGTTGAGGATGATCGGGAAATAGATCACCGCACCGAGGGTGGCCGTGCGCGGGATCAGCAGGAGAATGGCCGCAGATACCTGCACGATACCGATGAGCGTATAGTAATAGCCCGTGAGGTGCAAGGCCT
>JBDTSG010000019.1:0-70949 GCA_039931265.1 Flavobacteriales bacterium | reverse complement strand
CGACATCTACGAGGGCCTCTTGCAGAAGAACGCCGAGGACACCAAGAGCGGGGCAGGTCAATACTTCACGCCGCGACCACTGATCCAAGCCATGGTGGAATGTGTGCGCCCAGAGCCGATGAAGACCATCGCCGACCCGGCCTGCGGTACCGGCGGTTTCTTCCTGGCAGCCTACGACCACCTCACGCAACACAACAAGCTGAACAAGGAACAATTACAGTTCCTGAAGTACGAGACCTTCCGCGGCTGGGAGATCGTGACCAGCACCGCACGCTTGTGCCTGATGAACCTCTTCCTGCACAACGTGGGCGACATGGACCACGAGAGCCCCATCGTGCGGGATGACAGTTTGCGAGCCGCGCCGAGCCAGAGCTTCGACTACGTGCTCACCAACCCACCCTTCGGCAAGAAGAGCAGCACCACTGTCACCAACGACAAGGGCGAGGAGAAGCGCGAGGCGCTCACCTACAACCGCCAGGATTTCTGGGCCACCACGAGCAACAAGCAGCTCAACTTCGTGCAGCACATCCGCAGCATCCTGAAGATCGGCGGCAGTGCCGCCGTGGTGCTGCCGGACAACGTGCTCTTCGAAGGTGGGGCAGGGGAGACGGTACGCAAGGAGTTGATGCGCAGCACCGAGCTGCATACCATTCTGCGCTTACCCACCGGCCTCTTCTATGCACAAGGCGTAAAGGCGAACGTGCTCTTCTTCGAGAACAAGCCTGCCAGCAAAACGCCTTGGACCAAGGAGGTGTGGATCTACGACTACCGCACCAACATCAAGCACACGCTGAAGACCGACCCGCTGGAGTTCGCCGACCTGAAGGACTTCATCACTTGCTACAACCCGGACGACCGGCACAAGCGCAAAGCGACGTGGAGTGACAAGTCGCCGGAAGGTCGTTGGCGCAAGTACACTTATGCCGAGATCATCGCCCGCGATAAAGCGAGCCTGGACATCTTCTGGCTGAAGGATGACAGCTTGGAGGACAGCGCGAATTTGCCGGAGCCGGGAGTACTGGCGGCTTCCATTGTGGAGGACCTCGAGGCTGCGTTGGAACAGTTCAGGTTGATAGCGGTGGATATGAACAAGTGAGTGCTGCACACTGTGCCACGTTCTGGAGCGGAACCAGCGAGGTTTTGCCCCTGCGCTCTCGGCTTTGCCGATCAGGGCCACTTGTCCGCCCTACGTTGTCACCAGCATCCCGGTCCTTGCTTTCCGCAAGGGTGGTTCGCTGCGTGCAGGTGATCCGCCTCTCATCGCCCCTTCCATTCGCACGTCAGCGCTGGGCGTAGATCATTCCACGGCCCCTGTTCGCGCCAACGGTCCACCAACGCAACCGCCCAAGCGCTTGGGATCGCTGTTTCACCCCGCTTTTCATCCGTCGAAGTGGTGCGCGGCCGGCGCGCGTTCGGCCTACATTCGGCCGCCTTCAAAACCTTGTTGCCATGCGCTTTCTCGCCGCTTCTCTTGTTTCCCTCTGCCTTGCTTCGGCAACCGCCCAGAACTACAACCTCGATCTGCTGGGCCATGTCGATTACCAAGCGCTGCACAGCAGCAACCTCAGCAACCTCTGGGGCTACGCCGATGAAGTAGGCAACGAGTACGCCATCGTGGGGGTTAACGGCGATGGTTCGCCTTTGTCAGGCGGTGTCAGCATTGTGGACGTTACCGACCCCGCCAACCCGGTTGAAGTGTTCTTCATGCCCGGGCCGCCAAGCATCTGGCGCGAGATCAAGACCTACGGCGACTATGCCTACATCACCACCGAAGCGGCGTGGGGCCTCAGCATCATCGATCTCTCACCATTGCCCGCCAGCACCAACCTGCCGAACATCGTCATCGACACGTTCAACTGGCAGACCATGCACTCGCTCTTCATCGACGAGAGCAACGGTCGGTTGTTCCTCAACGGCAGCGATGTCGGCAACGGCGGTGTCATCATCTATGACCTCACCCAGGATCCCATGGACCCTGTGCAGATCGGCACCTTCGACGATTGGTACGTACACGATTGCTACGCCCACGGCGATACGTTCTACGGCGCGCATGTCTACGACGGCTTCATGAGCATCGTGGACATCAGCGACCTCCAGAACCCCGATGTGATCGCTACCCAGATCACCCCCAGCGCCTTCACCCACAACGTGTGGACCGACGACACGCGCGACTTCATTTTCACCACGGACGAGCGCGACGATGCCTTCATCGGCAGCTACGACATCAGCGATCCACTGAACATTGAAGAGGCCGACCGTACGCAGAGCAACCCCGGCAGCGATGCCATACCGCACAACACCTACTGGCTGCACGACAACCTTGCTACCAGCTACTACACCTACGGCGTGGTGATCCACGATGTGAGCGATCCGCACAACATGGTGGAGGTGGGGCACTACGATACCTCGCCCAACTTCGGTGGCGGTGGCTTCAACGGTTGTTGGGGCGTGTTTCCCTTCCTGCCCAGCGGCAACATCCTGGCGAGCGATATCGAAGAAGGGCTCTTCATCCTCGGCCCCACGTTCGTGCAGCCCTGCTGGCTGGAAGGCGTTGTTACCGACCAGCTCACCACGGCTCCGGTGAACAACGCACTGCTCACCATCGACCTCACCACCATCAGCGAGAACACGATCATCGATGGCACTTACGCCACCGGTTACCACCAGGCCGGTACCTACAGTGTAACGGTGACGGCCTTGGGCTATCTGGACCAAACGGTTACCGGAGTGCAATTGGTGAACGGCCAAGTGACCACGCTCGATGTGCAACTGGTGCCGCTGACGCCGTTCGCGTTGCAAGGCCAGGTGCTGGAGCAAACAACCAACACGCCGATCGAGGGTGCCGACGTGCTGCTGCAAAGCACGGATTACACCTTCAATGCCACCACGGATGTGAACGGGAACTTTACCGTTCCTGCCATGTTCGCCGCCGACTACACGATCACCGCCGGGCATTGGGGCCACATTACCGCCTGCCTGCCCGCACAGCAGTTGGACCAGAACAGTGGCCTGATCACCATCCACCTGCCCGTGGGCTGGTACGATGACTTCTCCTTCGACTTCGGTTGGAACGAAACCGGCAACGCCTCCACCGGCGCATGGGAGCGCGGCGAACCCGTTGGGACCGTCTACCAGAATTCCGCATCGAACCCCGATGTGGATGTGAACAACGATTGCAGCGATCGCGCCTACGTTACCGGCAACGGCGGCGGCGGGGCAGGGGATGATGATGTGGACGATGGTACCACCACGCTCACCAGCCCCGTCTTCGACCTGTCGAGCTACTTCATTCCCGAAGTGGGTTACGCGCGTTGGTTCTTCAACGACGGTGGCACCGGTGCTGTGAACGACGAGATGATGATCTACCTCACCAACGGCATCGATACGATCCAGATCGAACTGGTGGATGATTCCGACGCGGGCATGGGCACATGGGTGTCGAAAACGTGGAGCAACTGGACCACGCTGCCGCTGACGGCCAACATGCGTTTCATCGCCAGCATCCGCGATGAAACACCCGGTCACATAGTGGAAGGCGGCCTCGACAAGTTCGAGGTGGCGGAGACCAGCAGCGCGGGTATCCACGAAGAGGAAACGTTCGGCGTAAGCCTTTGGCCCAACCCGAACGATGGCTCGTTCACCATTGCTGCACCAGCGGCGATCGGCGGCACATTGCAGTTGTTCGATGCCCAGGGAAGGGCTGTGGGCAAGCAGGGTGTGATCACGAGCGCGGAGGTCCGCTTTGCCGAGCAACCGGCATCGGGCGTTTACAGTTTGCGCGTAGCCAGCCCGGACGGAACGACCACGGCCGTGCGCGTGGTGGTGAAGTGAGCCGTTAGGTAGGGCGAGAAGAGCAGAGTGCGCTCAGCGCTGGGGTATCCCGGCGCAATGCGCTACGATCAACGCGTCGGCTTCCGGGCTCGGCTCAATGATGCGGCTGAGGTTCAGATCCTCGCATCCTTTGTCGTGCTCGCTGTGGCGCAGGTACAACAGCCCCCGCGTGCGCAATGCGAAAGCGTTGCCACCTTCCTGGTTCAAGCTGCGCTTCACATCGCGCAGGGCCTCATCGTCGCGGCCCAATTCCATCAGGCTATAGGCGCGGTTGCTCAATAGCACCGGCTCATCGCCGTCGAACTTGGAGGCCTGTGCATACACCTCCAACGCCTCCGGATGGCGCCCGAGCAGCGCCAGTTCGAAGCCCTTGTTCACCAGGTGGCCCATGTCGTTCGGCTCCAACAGGCACAGGTGATCCAACACCCGCAGTGCTTTTTCGTGCTGGTTGTTCACGTCGTACAGGCGGGCCAGCACGCGCAGGGCACCGGCGTCGTTGGGAACGGATCGTGTTCCTTCCTCCAGGTCGCTGAGCGCGGTAGTGGTGCGTTTCAACTCCGCACGCGCCTCGCCGCGCACGATCAGTGCTTGCGACCGGAGCGGCTCGCGTGCGGCATGGCGCACCGCGCGATCGGCGTGGATCTCGGCCGTTGTCCAGCTCAAACCGCGCATGGCGTAAAGCGCGCGTTGGTAATTCGCTTCCGGTGATATGCTGTCCAGCTTCAAGGCTTTGTCCAAGTCCTCCAGCATGCGGTCCGGCTCGTCCATGGCGTACCACGCACTGGCGCGTGCGGCATAGCTGCGCGCATCGGGCTGCATCTTCAGTGCCTTGTCGAAGCTCTCCACCGCCTTGGCCGGTTTGCCCAAGGCGAGCAGGCTGTCGCCACGGGCTATCAGTTGCGCAGCCTCTTGGGCATGCGCTCCCATTGCACAAACGAACAAGCCAGCTCCGATCGATCGCCTCAAAACCATGGCGGCGAAAGTAGAGACCGCATCCGCGATATGCCGGCCGCGGAGCGCATGGTTTCCATGGGGGCGATCTTCATAAATGTTGTGCGCGCGATGCTGGGTCATGTTGTCCCACTGGTCCGCATGGCGGCATTGGGGGTTCGTCCCTCCAAGGATCGCGCCATGGGCACCACATCGAGCCCGACGGAGACGCCCGCTTCCAAAAGGAAGTGGCCCGCCATCGCGATCATCGCGCCGTTGTCGGTGCAATAGGCGGGGGGCAGCGCGAAGAACGCCCAGCCTTCGGTACGCGCCAGCGCGCCCAGCTGCTGGCGCAATCCACTGTTCGCCGAAACGCCCCCGCTGATCGCTATGCGCGTAATACCAGTGGTCTCAACGGCTGCCTTGGTCTTCTTCACGAGCACCTGCACGATGGCATGTTGCAGCGTCGCGCACAAGTGCGCCTGCTCCTTCACCTTGAAGTCCGGGTCCTTTGCAACGCCGCGTTGCAACAGGTTCAGGAAAGCCGTCTTCAACCCGCTGAAGCTCATGTCCAACCCCGGCATCATCGGCAGGGGCAAGGAATACCGGCCTGGATCGCCGGTCCGTGCCAGCTTGTCAATGAGCGGACCACCGGGGTAGGGAAGTCCGAGCATCTTGGCTCCCTTGTCGAACGCTTCACCGGCTGCATCGTCCAGCGTATTGCCGATCACTTCCATTTCCAATGGCGAACGCACCACCACGAATTGCGTGTGGCCTCCGCTAACGGTAAGGTTGAGGAAGGGGAACGCGGGCACCGGCCGTTCGGCACCATCGCGGATGAAATGGGCCAACGCATGCGCACGCAAGTGGTCCACGGCGATCAGCGGCACGCCCAGCGCCTGCGCCATGCTGCGCGCGAAGCACGAGCCCACCAGCAGCGCCCCGATCAACCCGGGCCCTTGGGTAAAAGCCACCGCCGATAGTTCTTCCTTTTTCACCCCGGCCTCGGCCATGGCCCGGTGCACCACGGGTACGATGCTCTCTTGGTGCGCTCGGCTGGCCAGTTCCGGTACCACACCGCCCCATGCCGCGTGCACGTCCTGCCCTGCGATCACGTTGCTGCGCACAACGCCGTCCACCAGCACCGCCGCGGCGGTTTCATCGCAGGAACTCTCGATGCCGAGAAGGATGGTGGGGGCGGATGAGGGCAAATCGCGTCGGCTACTTTTGGCCATGCCCGAAGGCAGGCGGCACGAAGGTCCGGTTCTTGTCTTCACGCGGCGAACGAGATAGGTGTGAAAAAAGCGGCCCGCATCTTCAAGCGCATCCTGCGCTACGCTTTCCGCACCTTGCTTGTCCTGTTGGTACTGGTCTTCGTGGCGTGCCTGCTGCTGCTCATGCCCGCCGTGCAGACGTGGTTGGGCCATTGGGCCGGCGATGCCGCAACGGAAGCGCTGGGTGCCACCGTCCGTGTGGATCGTGTGGAGATCCGCCCGTTCACCAATATCCGGTTCCACGGGCTCTATGTGGAAGACCTGCAGGGCGACACACTGCTTTGGGCACCCGTGTTGCGCGTGAACACGTGGCGCGTGCACCTGCGTTCCCACCAAGTAAAGGCGCGTTCGCTGGAGTTGGAGAACGCACGGTTCCGGCTCAATACCGTTAAGGGCGACAGCACCAGCAATTTGGAGCAACTGCTCGCCAAGCTCGACAGCGGCGAACCCGATACCGCTGCCTCTGCGCCGTGGACCATCACCTGCGGGCGGTTCAAGGTGCACGGGTTGCACTTCAGTTTCAACAGTGGCAACCACGAGCCGGTGGAATACGGTGTCGACTTCAGCCACATCGATATCCCGGACGCCAATGTGGTGGGCACCGATCTGGACGTTGCGGGGGACAGCATTGTTGCGTTGCTGAGCACGGTGAATTTCAGCGAGAAGAGCGGGTTGCGGCTCGACGGGCTGAGCGGCTTGGCCAATGTGAGCGGTCGTGGCATCACGATCCACGACATGCGGTTGCGGACCCCGCGCAGTGCGGTGAGCGGCCAACTCGCGTTCACATCTCCCAACTGGAGGTCGTACAACCAATTCGTGGACAGCGTGTACATGCGCCTCGACCTGGACAGTTCGTTGCTGCAGTTCGGCGATATCGCATGGTTCGCCTCGGCCCTGCGCGGCGTGGATCTGCCGGTAAGAGTAAAGGGGAATTTCCGGGGTACCGTGTCGGAGCTGAAAGGCCACAACATCGACCTGTGGTTCGGGGAGCAGAGCCATTTCAAAGGGACAGGCGAATTGAGCGGCCTGCCCAACATCCGCAGCACCTTCATAGTGGTGGATGTGGTGGATCTGCATACCGATGCCCACGACTTGTCATGGCTGCCCCGACCACCCTTCATCGAGGGACGAACGCTGGAACTACCGGTGGAAGTGGAGCGGCTCGGCAACATCAACTTCAAGGGGAATTTCACCGGCTTTCTCAACAGTTTCACGGCGCGCGGCCGTACGCGGACGGGGATCGGAGAGGTAGGTGCGGCGCTGACATTCGAACGCGATACCCTTACCAACGTCTTCAGCGCAACCGGCCGTGTTGCGGCGAAAGCTTTCGACCTGGGCAAGCTGGTGAACGATGGCATAGTGGGGCCGATCACTACCGACCTTCAGGTGAAAGCCAGCGGGAAGGACTTCCGCAGTATGATGGCCGACCTGGAAGGGGAAGTACCGTCGTTCGTTTTCAATGGGCAAACGATTACGGGTATTTCGGTGAACGGCCGCTTGGAGCGCAAGCTTTTCAACGGTGCCGCCGTCATCAATGATCCCAAGCTCCAATTGGAATTCGAAGGGCTTGCGGACCTGCGCGGCAAATGGCCCAAAGTGGATTTCACCAGTTCCATCGCACATGTGGACCTGCGCGCGCTGGACCTATTGTCGACGGACAAGTACAATGTGGCCGCCGCCAATGTCCGCGCAGCCGGCACGTTCGCCCCCGACAGCCTCAAGGGTTTCATCGCCGTTGAAGGCATCAGCTACTGCCTCGCCGATGGTGATCATGATCTGGGCGACATTACCCTGCGCAGCGACCGCAGCAATGGCCAGCAGCTGTTGGAACTGCGCAGCACTTTCGCCGATGCCGAAGTACTGGGCACCTTCCTGCCAACGAAGCTGCCCGGCGCCATGAAGAGCATTGCGTACAGTGTGTTCCCGAGCTTGGAGCGCGAAGTGGATTACGTGCAGCAGCCGCAGGACTTCACCTTCAACGTGCGCGTGAAGGACGCGGCCGAGATCCTCGGGCTGGTGGCTCCCGATGTGGAGATCGCGCCGGGCAGCACGTTCTCAGGCTATCTCAATAGCCGCAATTTCGATCTCGGGCTATCGGCCTTTTTGCCCCGCGCGCGTTACGGCTCTTTCAGCGGCGACAGCGTTCAAGTGATCTTGGACAAAACGCTCGATGTCTTGGCCTTCAGCTTGCGCAGCGCGCGGCAATCCGTGGGCGACAGCACCTGGATCGGTGGCATCGGCGTAAGCGGCAAGGCTTACCAGGACGAAGTGGAACTGACGGCGGATTGGGAAGCCAGCAGTACCGGTACCAGCGGCGAGTTGAACATGCAGGGTATGGTGGAAGGTCCGCACGCCGTGGACCTGGAGTTGTTGCCGAGCCGGCTCTTCTTCGGGCGCGGCACTTGGAAGAACAGTGAGCCGGCGCACGTCCGCATCGATAGCTCGACCGTGCGCATCGACTCATTGCTGCTGGTGAACGAAGGGCAGGAAATGATGTTGAACGGCCACCTCAGCAAGGATCCCTCGCTGCCGCTCGCGTTCGCCTTCCACGATGTCGGTTTGGAGAACCTCGAACCCTTCGTTGATGGGCCCACCCTGCACGGCAAGATCGATGGCGACGGCCGCGTGTTCGACCTGTACAACTCACCGTTCCTGCTCAGCTACCTGTGCGTGGACAGTTTGGCCATCGCCGACAAGCAGGTGGGCGATGTGCGCTTCGCCGCGGGTTGGAACAACACGAAGCGGCAGGTGGACATTGAAGGGTCATTGATGACCGGCGAGGTAACGGCCCTCAACTTCAATGGCAGTGTCGCCCCCGGCCGCGCCGATGAACTTGACCTGCACGTGCTTTTCGATCGTTTCGATCTCGCGTTCATCAACCCCTTTCTGGAAGGTGGCATCAGCGACATCAGGGGAAGCGTAACGGGGGACGTTGCCGTTACCGGAAAGATCAACGAGCCGAAGCCGAAAGGACATCTGCAACTGACCGAGGCCGGCGTGCGCATCGACTACCTGAACACGAGCTATCATTTCACCCACGCAGTTGATGTACTACCGACCATGTTCACCATTGACCAAGTGCAAGTGGTGGATGAGGAAGGCAACATCGGGGTGGCCAACGGAACCGTTGTGCACAAGGGTTTCTACGATTGGAACTTCGACGTGGGCATTGCAATGGACAAACTCCTGTGCATGAACACCACCGAAGCCCAGAACAACCTGTATTTCGGCCGGGCCTATGCCACCGGCGATGTGGGCATAAGCGGATACTTGGACCAACTGCTGATCGAAGTGGACGCACGCACCGAGCGCGGAACCGACATCAAGTTCCCCTTGGGTGGAAGCACGGAAGTCGGGGGTGTGGACTTCATCCACTTCGTAAGCAGCGATAGCGCGGCCATAGCCGCAGCCGAGGTGATCGATCTCACGGGCATCGGCCTGGACATGAAAGTGGAGGTGACACCCGATGCCAATTTCGAATTGATCTTCGATCCCACGGTAGGTGACATCCTGAGCGCACGCGCGAAAGGCAGCATGGAGATGAGCGTTAGCCCGGCTGGTGAGTTCCGTATGACCGGCGGGTTGGAGACCACTTCGGGCGACTACCTCTTCACGCTGCGCAACCTGGTGAACAAGCGCTTTGCACTGAAGCCGGGCGGTCGCATCAGCTGGTTCGGTGATCCCTTCGATGCGCAATTGGATCTGCAAGCCGTGTACCGCCTGAGCGCACCGTTGTACGACATCATGCGCGAGAACAAAGACGCCTATCGCAAGCGTGTGCCGGTGGAAGTGGTGATGAGCCTGGAGAACAAATTGATGAACCCGGACATCAGTTACACCATTGAACTGCCCACCGTGGATGAAGGCGTGAAGACCCAGGTGCGCAGCGCCCTCGCCGACCCGGACGAACTGAGCCGACAAGTGTTCTTCCTCATCGTCCTCAACAAATTCAACACCCCCGAGAGTTTCGGTGAAGCCGGCACGGCCAGCGGTGGCAATGTGGCGGGCACCACGGCCAGCGAACTGCTCAGCAACCAAGTGAGCAACTGGCTGAGCAAGCTCAGCAGCGATGTGGATCTGGGTGTGAACTACAGGCCCGGTACGAACATCGCGCAAGATGAAGTGGCGCTCGCGCTGAGCACTGCGCTGCTGAATGAGCGGCTGTTGCTCAGTACCAATGTGGGAGTGCTGTACGGCAATGCGGCAACAGCTCAGGCCAACACGCTCATCGGCGATTTCCAAGTGGAGTACCTGATCACCAGCGATGGCAAGCTGCGGTTGAAAGTGTACAGCCAGAGCAACGACCGCAACTTGAACCAAGTGGACCAAGCGCCCACGACACAAGGCGCTGGCGTGGCGTACCGCGAAGAGTTCAACAACCTGCCGGAGCTATGGCAGAAGTTCCGCAACGTGTTCAGGCGGAGCGACAAGGATCGGGTGTTCGACTGAGGAAGTCGCTCGTCACTGCGCACACTCCATCACTCTATCCTCAGATCATGCCCCAGTTTCAACTTCTTGGTAAGGAGGTAACCGCGGTTGTGGTCGTTGGCCTCGATCTCGATGGCCACGTTCTCCACGATCTCCAAGCCATAGCCGATCAGGCCTGAACGCTTCTTGGGGTTGTTGGTGAGCAGGCGCATCCTCTGGACGTTGAGATCACGAAGGATCTGTGCGCCCACGCCGTAATCGCGCGCATCGCTATCGAATCCGAGCAGACGGTTCGCTTCAACCGTGTCGTGGCCTTCCTGCTGCAACTTGTATGCTTTCAACTTGTTGATCAAGCCGATGCCGCGACCTTCTTGGTGCATGTACACCACCACGCCCCGGCCTTCGCGTTCAATGGCGCGCATGGCGGCGTGCAGTTGCGGTCCGCAATCGCAGCGGCAACTGCCGAACACATCGCCGGTTATGCAACTGCTGTGTACGCGCACCAGCACCGGTTCATCCGGTTTCCATTCCCCCTTCACCAACGCCAAGTGCTCTTCGCCGGTGGTGGTTTGGCGGAAGGCGATCAGGTTGAAGTCGCCATGCTCCGTGGGCAGTTGCACTTCCACGAGACGCTCCACCAACCGCTCCGTGCGCAGCCGGTAGGCCACGAGGTCGGCAATGGAAACCAGTTTCAGGTTGAAGCGTTGGGCGATCTCCCGGAGCTGAGGCAGCCGCGCCATGGTCCCATCGGCATTGAGGATCTCCACCAATACGCCGGCCGGTTCGAAACCGGCAAGCCGCGCCAGATCCACCGTGGCTTCCGTGTGACCTGTCCGGCGGAGCACACCGCCATCGCGTGCTTTCAACGGGAAGATGTGCCCGGGCCTTCCGAGCTCATGGGGCTTGGTGGCCGGGTCGATGAGGGCGAGAACGGTTTTGCTGCGATCACTGGCACTGATACCGGTGGTGGTTCCATGTCCTTTCAGGTCCACACTTACGGTGAACGGTGTTTCATGCGTCGCTGTGTTGTCGCGCACCATCAGGTCCAACTCCAAGTCCGAGCAGCGTTGCTCAGTAAGACTTGCGCAGATCAGCCCACGCCCGTGGGTGGCCATGAAATTGATGACCTCCGGTGTGGCATTGCGCGCAGCGGTCACGAAATCCCCTTCGTTCTCGCGATCCTCATCGTCCACCACGATCACCACTTTGCCGGCGCGGATGTCCGCTATGGCCTCTTCTATCCTGTCCAGTCCGCTCATGCTGCGAAAGTAGGCTTCGGGCTTCGGGCCATGGGCTGGTTCGTGGTCGGTTCGCGTGTCATCACATTCCAACACCGCCGACGAAGCGATCAGGGTTGGCCCGGCAACTGACGAGCACAGCGCAAACAGTTGAGGTTCCTTGGACAAGCGCGAAGTCCGCGGCCCGTGGCCCGAAGCCTCAAGAAGAAATAAGCGCGTCCAGGACATCGGCGCTGCGCTGCCAGTCGAAGCGCTGCTGCACGAAACGATGCCCGTTGGCGGCAATACGGTCGCGCTCTTCGGGGCTGTTGAGCAGGTGCAGGATGTTGCGCGCGTGCTCTTCGGGCTCTGTACCGATAAGGATGGCGGACCCCGGCTCGGCACCTACCGCGTTGTTCGCGAGGGGACTGGTGATGCAGGGCATGCGCATGGCCATGGCCTCGAGGAGTTTGTTCTGCAAACCGGTGCCGATCTGCATGGGCGCAACGAAGATCCTGGCATCGGCATAGGATGCGCGGATGTCCTTCACCCAACCGGTAACCGTGGTCAGCGGATCGCGTTCGGCCAGTTCGCGCACCCGGGCACTGGGGTCCACCCCGCTGATGAGCAGGGTGGTGCCCGGGCGCTCTTTACGCACCAGCGGCAGAACGCGGTTGGCGAGGAAGAGCACGCTATCGATGTTGGGCGGGTAGTTCATGTTACCCGTGAACAACAGATCGAAGTGCGGCTCGGCGGAGACCGGTTGGAAATGCCCGGTGTCCACTCCGTTCGGGATCACGGCCATATCCGTCCGCCCGGGGTGGTAGAGGTAATCGCGGTCCTGCGCGCTGATGATGACGCAGTGATCGAACAGGTCGAACATCAAGTTCTCGTAGGCGATCAAGCGGCGTGTTTCAGCGCGCAGCAGGGGGCGCAACCAGAACGAGGATGTTTCGGTACGCCGCTCCATGCCCTTGCTCAGCGTATCCATGTAATCGAGCGTCTTGAGCAATCCCCAACGCTCGCGCACGTACTCGGTGGTGCGCACCAACTGGCAGAACACATGGTCCGGCTTGAAGCGATCGATCGCGGCATCCACTTGGCGCTGCGCGGCCGCGTGGTGGAAGTAGCTTACTTGGAAGGGCAGGCGGGTGAAGACGGCGTTCACCAACTTCAGAACGATGCGCCAACGGGGGAGGTGCACCACTTCGATGTGCTGGCAAAAGCCGCTCAGGTGCTCCACAGCGCCGGGTGCAACAGGTTGATCGCTGAGGCAGCACAGGAAGATGTCGTGCTTCTGGGCAAGCCGTTTCACCAAGTGGTAGGCCCGCAATTTGTCGCCCTTTTCCAGCGGATAGGGAACGCGGCTCAGCAGCACGAACAGTTTCATGCTTTCTGCAAACTCTTGAAGAACGTCACGAGGTCGCGTACGATGCGGCGATCGCTGTACCGGTCCTCCACCAGCTTACGTGCGTTCTTGCCGATGATCGCGGCGCGTTCCGGCGCTTCCATCAGTTCTACCATGCGATCGGCGAATTCCGTGGGGGATTTTGCCAGGATGATGTCCTTGCCGTCCGTGTGTTCGATGCCTTCCGCCCCGATGGGTGTGCTGATCACGCATTTGCCCATGGCCATGCCCTCGATGATCTTCACGCGCATACCCCCTGCACTGAAAAGAGGTACCACCATTACATGGCGGGCGGCCATCCACGCAAGTGCGTTCCGCACCCTGCCACTGATGGTAGCGCCTTCAGTGTCCGCTCCGGTAAGATCCTTTGGCATTTTGTTCCCGGCCATGTGCAACCGGGCTTTCGGCTCGCGCTTCAGCACCTTGGGCCATACACTCTCCAGCAGCCATCGAACGCCTTCTTCGTTCGGCAACCAATCCATGCTGCCCAAGTGGAAAAAGATCGGTGCTCCGGTGGGTGTCGAAACCGGATACTCCTCCGGATCCACACCGAACGGGATGGTGGCGATGGGCGTGCTCTTGCAATGGGACGTGAATTTCTCCGCATCGCTCGGGCTGATGGCGGCCACGCCGTCCACTTGTTCCAGAACAGCCATCTCGTATTTCTTCAGTTGCCTGGCCAGGAAATGGCGGTACGGCTTCTTCAGGAAGTTGCGCTCGCCCGTGGCGATCCGTTCTTGGATCACATGCTCCAGGTTGTGGCTGCGCAGTACGATGCGCGCTTTGGTGTAGCGCCTTATGGTGGCTATGTAGGGAGTGGAGAAGAGGCTCTCGAGCAGGATCACATCGAAACGCCGTTCGCTGAGCAAGCGGATGAGCCGGATATCCATATCGGCGCTGAAGAACCGGCTGATGTTGTAGTTGTCCATCGTCACCAGATCGGTGAAAGCATCCACCATGTTCATGCTCGTATCCACGAACACCCCCTCAATATGTGTGGCGCGTGCGTACGCTTTCGGTATTGCGTCGATGTCCAACGTGTGCTTCGGTGTGCTGATGCAAAGCACCTTCACCTCGTGCCCGGCGGCGAGCAGACCGCGGGTAATGTTGTGCATGGCCTTGCTGCCGCCATCGATCGGCGGGTAAGGTGGCTTATTGCACAACTGCAGGATCCGCATGTCGCTTGCTGCCTTTGCGCAGCAGCTTTTCCCAAGCGCGATGATACGCATCGCTGTCCAGCAGCGGACTGTCCGTTGCGGCCTTGTATGTAAGGAAGAGGCCGATGGGGAATACCGCAAGGGTGCTGATCCACATGCCCGGCCATGGCGACAGGTCAAGGCCTTTCACCATTTGTTCCGTGGAATAGCTGATCACATGGAAGACAAGGAAGAAGAGCACCGCTATGACAACCGGTAGACCGAGGCCACCCTTCCGTACGATGGCACCCAATGGTGCGCCTATGAAGAAGAAGATCACGCAGGCGAAGGAGAGCATGAGCTTACGGTGCCATTCGATGCTGTAGCGGGCCAGCTGCTCCATGGCTTGGTGACGTTCCCCGACTCCGCGCTCAATGAACGCCACTTGGCTGCGGGCCAGATCCATGGCCTTGTCCAGCAAGCCCAGCTGCTGGTCCTTCCCGATCCGCCCCAAAAATGCCTTTCGGTCCGTGTACAAACCCTGCCCATCGGAACGTGCACTATCGCGTACAGCCCAGGATGCGCTGCGCAAGTACTTCTCCTGGGCAAGAACCCGATCGCTCGCGTTCTCTTTCAAACTATCGATCGCAAGGTCCAACTGGCCGAGGGTGAGCATCTTGTATTGGTCTTTGTACAGGTCCTCGTTCACCCGCTTGAAATCGAGCCCGCTCATGTCCAAGCGCAACACGTCATGATCGAAACTGCCACGAAGTAGTGGATGATCGCCCTGCTGAGTGCCCTTGCGCGGCCTGCCTTTGGCCATTGCGCCGCGTTCATCGTAGAGCACGCCGTGATCCAAGCTCAGCAACAGGTAACGCCCGTCGCTGCTACGTTGCATGCGGCCGGTGGCTGCGCGGATCACGGTACGATTGCCTTGGAATTGGTCGCGATGGTCGTGGATGAGGATGTCGTCGAGGCCACCATCGTCGTGCTTCTCGCGCACGCGGATGCTGACGCCCGTAATGCCATTGTAGAAAACACCGGGCTGCAGGTTCAGTGCGGGTTTCTTCTGGGTAACATCCCACAGGAGGCTGTAGAATTTCAGGTTGGCAACAGGGATCACGTTGTTGCTGAACCAGAACGAAATACCGGCCAGCATCAATGCCGCCAAGGCCAACGGTCGCAGGATGCTGAAAAGGCCAAGACCTGCGCTGCGCATCGGGGTCAGTTCGCTGTTCTCGCCCAAACCACCCATGGTCATGATGCTGCTGAGCAGGATGGCCAATGGCATGGCGAGCGGAACGAAGCTGGCGGCGGCGTAGGTGAGCAATTCCGCCAGCACCATCGTCTCCAAGCCCTTGCCCATCAGGTCGTCCACGTACTTCCACAGGAACTGCATGCACAGGATGAAGAGGACGAGCACGAAAGTGATCGCAAGTGGCCCCCAGAAGGACCGCAACATGAGCAAGTGCAACCGTTTCATCACGCGCCTGACGCGGGAAGACCGTGCCAGATGTGCTATGCGCCCAGAACGCGGGCCAAGTTCGCGATCTGGCTTGCCCAGAGAGCCTTCGCATTCTCCATCTCATCGGGCCAACAGTGATCGGTAACGATCAATGCCACCTCGTCGGTAATGGGGTCGATCTTGATCCGGAACTCGAAGTAGCTCTCATCGTCCTCATCGCCGATCCGATGGAACCGGGTCACCTCGTTCTGTCGCTGTCCGATGATCATCGCTCTTTCCTCCTCGCTACCCCATTTGAAGGTGTACTCTTCGCCGCGCACGTCCACATCGTCGCAGTACCATTCGCTGAAGCCGCTGGGCGAAAGCAGCATGTCGTAGAGCGCTGAAGGGGTGGAGCGTACCTGGAACTCGATCTGGAATTTCTCCTTCACCGGCCGCTTCTTGATGGCGACCGGGCGTGCTGGTGCGGGCGGGGCGGGGGCGGGCTTGGCCGCTACCGGCTTAGCGGGTGGGGCGGCCGTGACCTTCGGCGCCGCGGGTAAGGACTTCGCTGCCGGAACGGCTGCCACCTTCGGCTTTGCGGGCGAAGCAACCGCCGTTTTGGTCGGCTGCTTCTTCACCACCACTTTCTTAGCCTTGACCGGCACCGGTTTTTTCAGAACCACCTTTTTCTTGGGGGCCGCCGTTTTTTTCACAATCGGTTTCCCGGGTTTGGCCTTCGGGGCTTTCGCTTTCGCGGCCGTGGCTTTAGCGCGGGCCTGCTTGCTGGGCTTGGCCTTGGCGGGCTTTGCTACTGCACGGGCAGGCTTCGCGCCTTTCTTGCTGGTGGTCTTCTTGGGCTTGGCCGCTGCTTTCTTCGCCATTTCCGGTTCCTCTGATAAGTGACGGGGACAAGGTAGAAAAACACGCTACCCGGCAAAGTCCGGTTACGGACCGCCTTTGGGGCACGCGTCTATATTTGCCCGCCTTTTCAGAAAATGAACGGTAAATGGCGCGGTAGCTCAGCTGGTTAGAGCGCATGATTCATAATCATGAGGTCGGGAGTTCAAGTCTCCCCCGCGCTACTGAGGCCGCCGCGAGGTGGCCTTTTCGTTTCTTTCACCCCATGATCAGGTGTTTGCTCGTACTGTTACTTCTGGCGGGCTGCAGTCCGGGTTTCGGTGATGCGGACCGCGAGGCCATTGCAGCAGTGATGCGGTCGCAAGAGAAGGAGTGGGATGCGGGAAGCATCGACGGCTTCATGAACGGGTATTGGGACGAGGTCTGCTTCCTCGCGAAGACGGATCAGGATTGCGGGCGTGCCGCTGTGACGGAGCGTTACAAGAGAAGCTACCCCGATGCCGCAGCGATGGGAGACCTCACCTTCGCCACCATTGAAGCGTTGCCGGTCGGCGCGGATCACGCATGGTGTTCAGGCACATGGAAATTGGCCCGCACCGCTGATACCCTTGCTGGCCGATTCAGTTTGTTGTGGCAGAAGCGCGATGGCGAATGGCGCATCCTCCGCGACCACTCCGATTGATGGTGACGATAGCCCCACGCTGTTCCTGCCCATCTTTCGCCGCCCATGGTCACACTTGTCATCATCGCTTTCACGGTTATTCTGTCCATGCGGGCATTGCGTGACAAGCCCACATTGGAGAAGCTGTGGTTCGAACCCTTCCAGGTGCAGTACAACAAGGAGTACTACCGCTTCATCAGCCATGGTTTTGTGCATGGCAGCGGAGCCCACCTGTTCGTGAACATGTTCGTGTTCTGGATGTTCGGCCGAAAGGTGGAAGCGCAGTTGGGTTCGGTCACCGGGATGCCGATGGTCATGTTCCTGTTACTGTACTTGGGCGCAATAGCCGTTGCGGCCCTGCCGGGCTATTTGCGCCACCGCAACAACCCGGAGTATCGTGCCGTTGGTGCAAGTGGAGCCGTTGCGGCCGTGCTTTTCGCCAGCATCGTCCTCGATCCGTTGGATCCGATGTACATCATGTTCGTCCCCATCCCCATACCGGGTTGGCTGGTGGGTATCGGTTATCTCGTGTACGAGTATGTACAAGACAAGCGACGCCAAGGCAACATTGCGCACGATGCACACTTCGTTGGTGCTTTGTTCGGTGTGCTTTTCATGGCGGCGCTGCGCCCCGGCCTGTTACCGGCCATGGTGGAACGGATCATCGGGTCATGGAGTTGAGCAGAGGACTAACAGCGGTGCTGTTGGACCGTGATGGCGTCGTTAACCGCGAACGCGGAGAGCACACTTGGCGCGTCGAGGACTTTGAAGTGCTGCCCGATGTGGCTGCCGTGCTCAAGGAGTTGGACAAGTCGGGCATCCCGGTCGCCATCATCACCAACCAAAGTGGGATAGGTTTGGGCCTGCACACGGAGGCCGATCTGGAAAAGGTGCATGGCTATCTTCACGACCGCCTCACGAACGCTGGAGCGCCCATGCCGTTGATACTGCACTGCCCACATCATCCGAACAATGGCAAATGCTTGTGCCGCAAACCGGGGCATCTGTTGGTGCAACGGGCCTTGGCGCTCTTGAATGCCGTGGCGGAAGGTTCGGTTTTCATCGGCGATCGGCAGCGCGATATGGATGCTGCGATCGCCGCCGGTGTGCTTGGGGTGCTAGTCCCCGCGAACGCACCGCTTCGTCCTGTGATGCAAAAATTGGAACGGCTCCCCTGATGAGGCCTTGGGTCATCGTTAACGGTCGGGTGGCGGAAGGGGATCGCCCCGTGATCCCATTGGACAATCGTGCGTTCCATTATGGTGATGGGGTGTTCGAAAGCATCCGCGTGGTGCGCGGCAAACCGTGCTTTCTCGAACCGCATTGGATCCGTTGCCAAGAAGGGCTGAAGGTGTTGCGGATCGATCGGCCGGACGGTCTTGACCTTCACACACTGTCGCAGCACATCGAACTGCTTGTGCAGCGTACCGGGATCATCAGCGGCCGTTGCCGGCTCACAGTGTACCGCGAGGGCCATGGCCATTATCGTCCGGAGAGCAGCACCGGTGGTTATACAATTGAACTGCTCCCGCTTTCAACCGAGAAGTTCACCTTGAACGAGCAGGGGCTTACGGTGGACATATGGCCGGAAATGCGGAAACCGGTCAATGTGCTCAGCATCCACAAGACGCTCAACTGCCACTACTACATCATGGCCGGGCTCTGGAGCCAGGAGCGCGGGCTCGATGATTGCCTTCTGCAGAACGATCGCGGCAACATCATCGAAAGCAGTAGTGGTAATCTCTTCATCGTGAGCAACGGCGTGCTTTACACGCCATCGCTGGCGGACGGTTGCATCGGGGGCGTCATGCGGATGCAGATCATCAATCTGGCCTTGGCGAACGGCATGAAGGTTTACGAATGCTCGCTCAATCCCCAGAACCTCCTTGCCGCCGATGAGTTGTTTTTCACGAACGCCGTGCGCGGCGTGCAATGGGCAAGTGCGTACAGGACCAAACGCTACGCGCACCGCGCCGCACAACACCTCGTTGACCTGCTGAACGCCATCGTGCTCAGTTGAGCGTTGGATCTTCCGGGAACCCGGCGAGCGGTGCGAACTCACCACCCATGCTGCGCAGGGTCTGCGCCCATAGATCGTCGCGTTTCGTGTTCATGATCCGCTGCTTCGTGCCTTGGCCCACAAGCCACGCGCGCTGTTCCATTTCACCGTTCAATTGATCCTTGCCCCAGCCACTGTACCCTACGAAAAAGCGCACATGGCGCGCCAGTGAAGCATCGGCCGAGAGCAGCCCGCGGATCTGGTCGAAGTCGCCGCCCATATGCACGCCTGCGATCACTTCTTGGCTTCCTTCCAGTCTTGTGCCCAGCGTATGCAAGTAGTACAGGTTGCCGCTCTGCACCGGTCCGCCGATGGAAATGCGTGTGCGCACCGGTGGGAAGCCTTCCACCAGATCGCTGATCTCCAGATCTATGAAGCGGTTCAGCACGAAACCGAAGGAGCCTTCGTCGTCGTGCTCGCACAACAGCACCACCGTGCGGCGGAAGTATGGGTCCGGCAAGTAGGGACCCGATACCAATAGGCGACCGCGTTGCGGCGGCAACGCATTCGTGGGGTCCAATTCCAAGCGGTCCTTGGCCATGTTGAATTCCGCAACAAGATACTAGCACGAACGCGAGCGGTTGCGCTCCATGCCCAGCGCAAGGCGTGCGAGCATTTGACGATGAGGAGCGGGGTGGGGTTGCGCGGGATACATTCGGGGCAACTCTTCCCGTACATGGAACAACCACCCGGTGCGCAACTGGACCTTCGCAACGACTACGGCAAGCATTCGCTCTTGGAGGAAGAAGCCGGAGCCGACCCCATCGCACTTTTCGGACGTTGGCTGCAGCATGCGGCCGATATGCGAATGCCGGAACACAATGCCATGACATTGGCCACATCGGGTGTTGACCATCTCTCTTGCCGGGTTGTCCTGTTGCGGTCGTTCGATGCCGAGGGTTTCGTGTTCTTCACCAACTACAACAGCCGCAAGGCGATGGACTTGGATGCCGATACGCGGGCCGCGCTCTGCTTTTTCTGGCCCCAGCTGGAACGTCAAGTGCGCATCGAGGGCCGTTCGGAACGTATGGATGCGGCCAAGAGCGATGCCTATTTCAGCACTCGGCCAAGAGAGAGCCGCATCGGGGCTTGGGCCAGTGACCAGAGCATGCAGGTCGCTTCACGCGAACGGCTGATGGAGCGGTATGCGCGTTGGGAGCAACGTTTCAAGGATGTCGAAGTGCCGCGACCTTTCCACTGGGGCGGTATCCGTGTGCGGCCGCTGCGCGTTGAATTCTGGCAGGGCGGTGCGAACCGCATGCACGATCGTATCCTCTACGAGCGACGCACGCACGGCGATTGGGAGCGAACACGCTTGCAACCGTGATCGTCCGGAAAGCAGAAGGCCCCTCGATAATGAGGGGCCTTCGCTCTGTAGCGTGGTCTGCTTACTTCTTCTTCTTGGCGGCCTTCTTCTTGGCGGCCTTCTTCTTCGGAGCAGCCTTCTTAGTGGCTTTCTTCGCACCGGCCTTCTTTGCAGAGGCTACTCGTGCACGCTTGCTGGGGCGGGCTTTGCCACGGCTACCAGCAGTACGCTTTCCTTTCTTCGTCTTCTTGTCACCTTTTCCCATTGTTATGGAGTGTTAAGGGTTTGACCAAATGTATCGGGACGCTGTTACGCGACATGTCCCGACAAGGTTCCATTTTCCACCGGGCGATGTTGATGGTGGAAACCGGAGCAGAACGAAAAGTGAACGGACGCGATCACTCGTTCGCATCATCACCGCTCGATGATCGTTCGCGCAATCGATCCTCGATCAGCGATGCGTGATACCGCGTCTTGCGCGCCCAATCGAGTTTGAGCTTGACGATGTCCGCGTCGCCCAAACGCCAACGCACATCGCTCGTACGCAGCCGTTCAGTAACGTTGAACAACACGATGGCCGCGCTTACGCTGATGTTGTAACTCTCCGTGAAGCCGTGCATCGGAATGCGCACACGCGTGTCGGCGGCAGCCAACAGTTCCTCGCTCAAGCCTTCCAACTCGGTCCCGAAACAGAATGCGATCGGCGTGGACAGGTCGAGGTCCTTCAGGTCAACACTGTCGCCGTGCGGAGAGGTTGCTGCGATCCGATAGCCCTGTGCCCGCAGGGCGCGCACGCACGCCATGGTGTTGTCCTTGCCTTCGCGCCAGCGGTGCAGGTCCACCCACTTGCTGCTTCCCAAGGTAACGTCCGGGTTCAGCGTGTACGTGTTCCGGTTCTCTATGATGTGCATGTCCTGCACGCCGAGCAGATCGCAGGTGCGCACAACGGCGCTCGCATTGTGGCTTTGGTAAATGTCCTCCAGCACCACGGTAACATGCCGCATGCGCGTGGGTGCGATGCGATCGAAGAGCGCCCGCTTGTTGTCGCTGATGAACGCAGTGAGCTGCTCGTACAATTCCTCGTCGGTCATTGGTCCATCCGGTGTTATCGGCGGTTGGGGAAGGTGTGGAAAAAGAAAGGTCCCTCTTGCGAGGGACCTCTCCATTGTCCGTGGGACGGGCTTACTTCAGCTTCTTCGCCAGTTCAGCACCTGCCTTGAACTTCACCACTTTCTTAGCGGCGATCTTGATCTCTTTGCCCGTTTGCGGGTTGCGGCCTTTGCGGGCCTTGCGCTGCGTCACCGAGAAGGTGCCGAAGCCAACGAGGGCCACACGGTCACCTTTTTTCAGGGCCTTGTGTGTGCTGCTGACGAAGCTGTCAATGGCGCGCTTCGCATCGGCTTTCGAGAGCTTCGCTTCGGCGGCCACGCTTTCGATCAGTTCTGCTTTGTTCATGTGGTTTGGGTTTTATGGTCGGACCGTTGGTTTGGTGGTCCGGGGCCAAATGTATCCGCCGAGCCGCGCCGGTCAAGGGTTTCCGGGGCAACCGCCGGAAAATGTTGAAAAAACAGGGGGTTTGTTGATAACTCCTCCTGTAAACCGCTGCCAGAGCGGGTTCCAGCAAAGCCCTTGCCGCGGTTTTCATGGATCGCTCCAAACGGCTCCGGGATCCACCAACACGCGATCGCTACCATCATCGCCAAGTGATCGGAGGGAGAGTACGCGGAGCGGTGCCGTTCCGAACACACGCACCGCGTGACGTGTTCCGACAGGTATCGCAACGTAGGTGCCGGGCCTGATGGTGAAGATGCTATCGCTGAGCAACATGGTCGCTTCACCTTCCAGCACCGCAATGTGTTCGGTGTGGTGTGCGTGCAGATGCAGATGCGGCCGCACTTCGCCGGTGATGCACAGCAACGTTGTTGTGGACGATCTATCGTCGTACAGCACCGGCTGCGGATCGGTCCATCGCCCTGCGGGCACTGGAGACGATCGCTGTCGTAGTGGCCCTGTCCATGCAACACTGTGGAAGTCGCGACAGCCAGTGAAGCGATGACGAAGAAGCGGCCGTAGTTCATTGTAAACGGATGGCGATACCGCGATCGAGGCCTCGCGCGAATTCCGCCGCGGTCATGCGGCGTTTGCCTTCCGCCTGGACTTCGAGCAATTCAATGCTGCTGTCGGCACATGAAACACGAAGACCATCGGCATGGATCTCCACTGATCCAGGGATCGTATGCACCGTCCGCTGCGCGGTGACCGCCGTGCGCAAAACCTTGAAATGAGCGGAGCGATCGGCAGCGATCCATTGCGTCCAAGCCCCGGGATAGGGGTTCAGCCCGCGCACGTGGTCATGGATCCGTTGCGCAGTACGATTCCAATCGATGCGGCAATTCAACGGGTTGAGTTTCGGCGCTGCGTGGAGCACGACGCCGGTCGAGGATCGTTGCGGTTGTGAAGAGGCGGTGCCGGCCAAGACCGACTGGACCGTGCGCGCCAGCAGGTCGCCACCCATGTGGGCCATGCGATCATGCACTTCGCCGGCCGTGTCATCCGTGCCGATCGACAGTTCCTCTTGCATGAGGATATCCCCAGTGTCGATCTCGTGGCGGATGAAGAATGTCGTGGCACCGGTGATGCGTTCCCCATTGATCACCGCCCAGTTGATCGGTGCGGCGCCGCGATATTGTGGCAACAGCGATGCGTGCAGGTTGATGGTGCCCAGCGGTGGCATGGTCCAGACACTTTCGGGCAGCATGCGGAAGGCGACCACCACAAAGAGGTCTGCACCAATGTCCAACAGCGAGGCATGGAATCCCGGATCCTTCAGCCTTTCCGGTTGCAACAGGGGGAGGCCCAGTTCAACGGCCCGGAGCTTCACGGCGGAGGCCTGCACCTGGCGTCCTCGCCCTGCAGGTTTGTCCATGGCGGTTACCACTGCCGCGACTTCCACACCCGACTTCAACAGTGCATTGAGCGAGTGCACCGCGAATTCCGGCGTACCCATGAACACGATGCGCTGGCTCATGGCGCGAAGGAATGATCCTTTGCAACACGGAACCGATAGGGGAGCCGTGCATCCTGTTTTGCATACTCCACACCGACGCGCGGGCCGACGATCACCGCGTGGTCCGGAACATGGAAACCGCGCTCTTCGATCTTGATCGCGCCATTCACAAGGTCGACACCGTTGTGGTGCAGCCCGATACCAAGCGCCTTGGTCAGCGTGCCCGGGCCTGCGCAAAGTTCCCGCATCGTTCCGCCCCGTCGCATGCGCATGGTATCCATGCCTTCCAGCGGTTGCACCGCCCGCAGCAGTATGGCGTGGGGTATCCCTTTCGCGTTCGTTACCACATTGAACAGGTTATGGATGCCGTAGCAGAGGTAGACGTACGCCGTGCCACCAATACCGTACATCACCTCGTTGCGTGGTGTACGCCTGCCGCCGAAGGCATGCGATGCACGATCCGGCTCGCCGGCGTACGCCTCGGTTTCGGTGATGATGGCGGAGGTGCGTCCGGAGCCGCTACCGGTAACGATCACCATTCCCAAAAGCCTGCGGGCAAGGTCCACCACATCCTCCTGCAGATAGAATGAGCGTTTGAGCAAGGTCATCCTTCATCAGTGCTTGCGCAACCCCGGTTGCGCGTCCTCGATCCAGCGCTCAAGCCTCGCTTGGGCCATGCTTTCCCCCAACGGCCCGGTCGCTTCTTTCCGCGCCATGCAGCGATCGCAGCGGCCGCATTCCGCAGTAGCTCTTTCGCCGAAGTACTTGAGCACTTGGCTTTCACGGCAGGTTACTTCAGGGGAAGCAAAAGCGATCATCGCCTCGATCCGCTCCGTCGCGCGCACTTTCCTGGCGGTGAGCGCATCGTGATCCAACATCAAGCGTTGTGCATCGCGGCGGGGTACCGTCAGCGTTACAGCGGGCTCGCTGCTGCTGGGCGTGTAGCTCAACAGACCAAGGCGTTGAAGTTCGTGGAGCCGTTCCTTCACGGTGGACACGCTCCACTGCAGGTGCTGTGCTACACGTATTTCCTCGATCAATGCTGCTTCCTCGAACAGACCGCCGTACATGCGCAGCAGGGCTTCCGCCAACGGGCCGAGCTTCGGATCGTTGAGCCGCAGATCGTACACGGCCTTGGGATCCGTGGTCAACAAAACCCGGGATGGGCTGTGCAAGCCGTCGCTCAGCGCCACATCGCCGTTCAACTCAAGAGCCTTCAGTGCATTGAGCACGGTGTTGGGGAGCAGTTTTGTGCGCCTTGCCAGATCACGCAGGTCGAGCGTATATGCTTCATCCTTGCCCGAACCCAAGGCGATGCGATGCGTATCGGCAAAACCTTGGTAGACCTTTCTCACTTCCGCCAGGGAAGGGAAGTTGGTGCGCAGGCGATCGCGCGCACGATCCACATCGCCGGGGCCGTGCAAAAGGAACGCGAAGCTCGGTTCGCCGTCGCGACCGGCACGACCCGCCTCTTGGTACCAACTTTCGAGATCCGGCGGAAGATCCATGTGTACCACGGCCCGCACGTCGCCCTTGTCGATGCCCATGCCGAAAGCGTTGGTGGCCGCGACGTACCGCACCTCGCCCGACGCCCACGCCCGTTGCGCGCGATCGCGCTCTTCCATGGACAAGCCCGCGTGGTAGGCAGCAGCGCTGATGCCATGCTGCTGCAACGTTTCCGCCATTCGCACGGTCCCTTTCCGATCGCGCAGGTAAACGATGCCGCTGCCTTGCACGCGCTGGGCGATCCGCAACAACCGCCCCAATTTGTCTTCGCCTCGCGATACCCAGAACGTCAACTCCGGGCGCTGGAAGGGTGAGCGCAAGATGTTCGTTTCACGGAAGGCCAGCTTCACCATGATATCCTCGGCCACCTTCGGGGTGGCAGTGGCCGTAAGAGCGAGCACGGGCACACCCGGGAATTTTGCGCGGATCTCCGGTATGCCCATGTATGCCGGACGGAAGTCATAGCCCCACTGGCTGATGCAGTGAGCCTCGTCCACGGCGATCAGCCCGATGGGCAAGCGGGATGCACGGGCAAGGAACAACTCGCTCCGCAGGCGTTCGGGGCTTACATAGAGGAACGAACTCTTGCCCAAGGCGCATGCTTCCAAAGCGTTCTCCAGTTCCGCGTAAGCCATCCCGCTGAACATCGCCCTGGCCGGGATGCCTTGTTTTTTCAGCCGTTCGGTCTGGTCCTTCATGAGGGCGATCAATGGCGAGATCACCAGGCACAACCTTCCGGAGGCCAAGGCAGGCACTTGGTAGCACAGGCTTTTGCCGCCACCGGTCGGTAACAGGGCGAGCGTATCGCGCCCTTCCAGAACGCTGTTGATGATGCGTTCCTGCAAGGGTCGGAAGGAGTCGTATCCCCAGTGGGTGCGCAGCACGTCGTGGATGTCCTTCATACTCCCGTCCGTTTATCCTTTCCGCTGGAACCTCCGTAGAACGCGGCCGCACATAACTTCGGGCCGATCCCCGAAGTACGGCAACGGAACGAAACCAATGAGGCCCGACATGTCGGGAAGCAACACATGATCACTACAGACCGCAAGATCGCCAAGCGCCCCATAGAGCACAGCCGCCTTCCCGGGATCGATCTCGAAAGCGTGGTGTTCGGCCGGGTGTTCAGCGACCACATGTTCGTGATGGACTACCGCGACGGGCAATGGCAGCAGCCGGTGATAGAGCCTTTCGGCAAGATGGAAATGAGCCCTGCGCTCATTACACTGCACTATGGGCAGAGCATTTTCGAAGGCCAGAAAGCATACCGCAGCGAAAACGGTCGTGTTGCCATTTTCCGTCCGCAGGACAACATAGCGCGCATGAACCGCAGCGCACAGCGCATGTGCATGCCCGCCATCCCTGAGGATGTTTTCATGGAGGGCATGCTCGAACTGATCCGCATGGATCACGCTTGGATACCCCGTGATGCGGAGGGCGCTTTGTACATCCGGCCTTTCATGTACGCCAGCGATGAGTATGTCGGCGTTCGTCCGAGCGACACCTACCGGTTCATCATTTTCACATGCCCGGTACGTGGCTACTATAAGGATGCCGTGCGAGTGAAGATCGAGACCGAGTTCAGTCGTGCATTCCCCGGCGGTACCGGGGCCGCCAAGTGCAGCGGCAACTATGCTTCTTCCTTGTACCCGGCCAAGATGGCTGCGGACAAGGGTTTCCAGCAGTTGCTGTGGACCGATGGGGAAACGCACCAGTACTTCGAGGAGAGCGGCACCATGAACGTGTTCTTCCGCATCGGCGATACGCTGATGACCCCGGAGACCAGCGGTACCATCCTGGAAGGGATCACACGCGACAGCATCATTCGCATTGCGAAGAAGGAGGGCATCGATATGCAGGTGCGCCGCGTGAGCGTTGCGGAAGTCACGGAGGCGATCCGCAAGGGCACGCTGAAGGAGGCGTTCGGTGCAGGTACCGCGGCGACCATCGCGCACATCGCCAGCATCGCGTACGATGATCAGGAATACACGCTGCCGAATTTGGCGAACGACAGCTTCAGCAACCATGTGGCCACCGTGCTCGACGACATCCGCCGTGGGCGCACGGCGGATCCGTTCGGTTGGATGGTGGACGTAGGAGTGTAGGTCACAGCGCACCCCGCGCTTTGATCTCCAAGTACTTATTGATCACATTCACGGTGAGGTCTTGCGGGCGTGTGAGGATGCTCGTGATGCCGTGACCTTCGAGCTCTTTCACGATCAACCGTTTCTCGTGCATGTGTTTCTCGGTGATCGTGTGCGCGTAGAGTTCCACGGTGTTGGACGGACGGGTCTTCAGGTCGTTCTCCAACTCGGTGTTCTGGAAGAAAATGACCACCAGCAGGTGCGTGCGCGCGAGGCGTTGCAAGAAGGGTAACTGCCGCCGCAGGGCGTTCACGCTCTCGTAATTGGTGAAGAGCAGCAATAAGCTGCGCTGCGTGATATGCGTCTTCACATTGGCGTATAGCGCCTCCATGTCCGTTTCGCAATGGTCCGTCCGCTGCGCGTACAGCTGTTCCAGGATCTTCTCCATCTGCCCACGCTGACGGCTGGCGCGCAACACCGTATCCACCTTGTTGCTGAAGGTGATGAGACCGGCCTTGTCGTCCTTGTGCATGGCAATGTTGCTGATGACAAGGCTCGCGTTGATGGCGTAATCCAACAAGCTCAGGCCTTCGAACGGCATCTTCATCACACGGCCCAGGTCGATCAGTGAGAACACCTGTTGGCTCCGCTCATCCTGGTAGAGGTTCACCATGAGGCGGCCGCGCCGCGCCGTTGCCTTCCAGTTCACGGTGCGGCGATCGTCGCCGGGCACGTACTCCTTGATGCGGTCGAATTCCACATGCTGCGCAATGCGCCGGATGCGCTTTACACCGGCCATGGTGAGGCGATCGCTGATGGCGAGCAACTCGTATTTGCGCAGTTGCAGGAAGCTCGGATACACGGCCACCTGCTTGCCCGCCTCGAGGATGAACCGCCTTTCAACCAACCCCAAGGCCGTGCTGGCCAACACATTGATGGCTCCGTAACTGTAAACACCGCGCTGGACAGGTCGCACAGCGTAAGGGAACCGCGCTTCGCCGCCGCTTGCCAGATCACCTTCAAAGACCAGATCGCGCCGCTGGAACTGTACCGGCAGTTCATCGAGCACGCGCACATGCACCTGGAGCCCGTAGCGGCTGCGCAACTGGATCGTCACCGGGTTCTCATCGCCATTGCTCCATTTTGCATACGTGCTCCGTTCCCCTTGCACCGCGTCTTTGGTGCGGAACAGGGTGAGCAGCTCAGCTGCGATCACGACCACGAACAGCAATGCCGCAGCCCTTGCCAGCCCGAACACGACCGGGCTGAACCAGCCTGCAACGAAGAGCAGGACAAGCAACCAACCGACGATGAACGCGCGGCGGGTGATGAAGAACGATCGCCAGAAGCGTTTCACCGGGGCACGTCGATCTTTTGTACCAAGCGTTCTATCACGGCATCGGGCGTTAGGCCTTCCATCTCGCGTTCCGGTGTGAGCATCACACGGTGACGTAGCACATGCGGCAGCACGAATCGTATGTCCTCGGGTGTCACGAAATCGCGACCGTCGATCGCGGCGGCGCTTTTGGCACCCATGAGGATCGCAATGGAAGCGCGCGGACTTGCGCCGAGCATCAAGGCATGATCGTGCCGTGTCTGGTCCACGATGGCGGCGATGTAGCGCACCAGTTTCTCTTCGCACCGCACCGCCTTCGCCAGCATGCGGGCATTGGCCAGTTCAGCAGCGGAGAGCACCGGTTGTACCGCCGCAGTGCTCAAGTGCTCGCTGCCCGAACCGTAGCGTGCAAGGATCATTGCTTCTTCATCCACCGTCGGGTAGCCCACTTCGATCTTGAAGAAGAACCGGTCCAGTTGGGCTTCGGGCAAACGGTAGGTGCCTTCCTGCTCGATCGGGTTCTGCGTGGCCACGATCATGAAGGGAACGCCCATGGCATGTGTCTTCCCGTCAGCGGTGATCTGGCGTTCTTCCATCACCTCGAAGAGCGCGGCTTGTGTTTTTGCCGGAGCGCGGTTGATCTCGTCCACCAGCACGATGTTGCTGAAGATCGGCCCGGGCCTGAACTCGAAGGCGGTCGTGCGGGGGTCGAACACGCTGGTGCCGATCACATCGCTCGGCATCAGGTCGGGCGTGAACTGGATGCGGCTGAAATCGGTCCGGATGGCTTTTGCCAGCAATTTGGCCGTAAGCGTTTTCGCCAACCCCGGCGCCCCTTCAATGAGCACATGGCCGTCGCTCAGCAAGGCGATCATCAACAGATCCATCATGCGCTCCTGGCCCACGATCACCTTGCGCACTTCCGCACGCACCTTGCCAACCGCGGCTTGCAGTTCGTGCAACGGAACGCTCGGTACATAATCGGTCGGGGCTGTTGAAGCACTCCCGATGGCTTGGCCGGGTATCGCATCCGTTGGTGGCGGCGGCGTGGCACCGCCTTGGCCGGTTATGACTTGTCGCGGCGCGCCTTGCGGTCCGGCGGGTGGTCCATTGCTTGTGTTCTCGTCCATGTTCGTCGTTTCTATAGGCGTTTGCGCAGTGCCTGCAGCCGGTCGCTGAGTTGCAGCAATTGTTCTTCGCTGGTGTTGGTCAACGATCCGATGTCCTGTATGAAGCGCAGTTCACTGATCACCTCTGCTTGTGCCATGCCCGTGCGGCGGGCAATGTGCGCTGCCGTGCGTTCGTCGTATTCGAAGCCGCGCAGGTAGGCCCTGTTGCGCACGTCTTCCTTGAAATGGGCGATCATTTTGCGGGCAAGATCGGCGTGATCGCCTTTCTCGTAGTACAACCGGCCCAACGTGCCCACGAATTCACGCGAGCTGTTCCGCAGCGGTTCAACGATCGGTAAGGCCCGTTGCTCGCGCTTGGCCTGCACGAACATGTACAACAGCACCAGCAGCAGGGCGACGTAATAGGCCCAGCGCAACGCGGGCTGCCCAAGGATGTAGCGCAACGGGGTCATGCTACCGCCGCGGCCCACCTTGTGGAATTCGTCCCAGTAAAGCTCTCCTCTCGGCAACCACGCGAACGCCGCTTCAATGAAATCGTTGTTGGCGTCGCGCAACAGGTGGTAGTTGGTGAAGGCGAGCGGTGTTGTACACAGGTAGAGGTGGCCGTTGCCCACGCGCATGTGCAGCAGGGTGGCGTTGGTGTCGTTGGTGGTGCAGAGCACCGTGCAGCGCGCCGTATCGAAGTCGGTGAAGTAGGAGGCATTGCCCATGCGCGGGAATGCGAAAACAGTATCGATGGCCACGCCGCGTTCGAACGTGAGCTTCGTGGTGTCCTTCCAGTTCATCCAGTTGCGTGCGGTCCCGATACCGAGCGAATCGCTCAGGTCGGCGCCGAGATCCTCAGCTGCGATGAAGGCGTGATCGCCGGAGCGCACCATGCCCAACAGCCGCTCCAGATCGGGGCCGCTCGGATCGAAGCGGTCGTTGAGATAGAGATGGGCGACGGCTGTGTCCTTGTACCAGCGCTCTTCCGATACTTCGTAGATCGAGCGTTGGATGGGCGTCACTACGTCGAAGAGGTCGCCCAAGCGCTCGTACAGCAGTTGTGCCCCGAAGGGTTTGTCGTGGTAACGGCTGTAGCTGGCGGTCCAATCGGTGGGTTTGGGTGCCAGCGCTTCCAACACCGCCACCACGATGATGAGCAGGCTGATCAAAGCCGCGATGACCTTTTCCCTGCGCGTCATGCTGCCCGTTTGCTGCGGAAGTCAATGAAGCCCTGAACGAGGCGTTCGTACTGCGCGCGCTCCACTTGCGCTTCGCCGTACCACACCCATTTGAAGATGAACGACAGGCGAGCGAAGCGTTCCCGCTCAAGTGCATCGGTCAATTGTGTCTGATAGTCGCGGTCGGTGTATTGCGGTTTCCAAGTGATGTGATCTTCATCGACCAAGTGGCGCAGCACCAACAAGTAGTGGAGCCGCAATGCGCGTCGCCACTCGCCAGCGCGCTCCGCACCGGCGAGTTGTTCCGGCAGGTCATCGGCCGTGATGTCTTCGTCCAACGTGCGCACGCTACCTGTACCCGCTGCAGCACGCGCGAACACTTTGCTCAACATGCGCCGACGGAAGACGATGAGCGCGATCACCAGCGCAACCACAAAGACCGCGAACCAGATATAGTCCCAGAACCACGAGACGAACTTCAGCCCGGTGGCATCCTCCAGGCGCTTTAAGAGGTCACTGATCCAGTCGCGCACCATTTCCCAAAAGCGATCCCAGGCGTTCGGTGCTTGCGATACTTCCCGTTCGTACTGGTACCGGGGGTCCGCGCGCAACGCATCCAGTGCTGCCTCGTCGAAAGCGCGTACCTCTTGCTCCGGGAGCATGGTATCCAGCGTTACGTATTCCGGCTCCGGCACCTGCATGCTATCGGCCCCGCCAGCGGCCACCATCTCCTGCACCATACTGTCCACCGCGCCTTGGTTCTGCCCGCGGCACACCAACGCACTGGTGATCAACAGCAACGTGCCGAGACCGCGCGCACAGGACCCATCAGCGCCGAACGTTGCTCGCATCACCCTTTGTCTCGGCTTTGAAGGAAAACAGGCCTACAGCGTTTCCAGATACCCCAAACGGTCTTGCAAGCCTTTGCTTTCAAACTCCTCCACCAGCGCGTGGTACCACAATCCCGTACCGACCCTGAAGAGCGGCATCAGCATGAAGGACACGACGATGAGCAGCAGGTAGCCGATGCCACCGATGATCATGGCCGCGATCGGTGGTCCGCTGCTGAAGTCGCCATCGATGCCAGCGAAGAAGGAGAGGATCGCGGCGAAGTAGAAGGGCAGGAAGATCATGCCTTGAATGGCGCCGATGATGAAGTAGAGCACCACGACCACGAGGAACGTCCACCACCACTTCTTATGGGCCAGCTTGAAACTGCGGCCCAGCGCATCGGTGGCGCCCAAGCGCTCCTCGCCGTGGGCCATGGGTGCCATCACGAACGAGGTGCCGATCCAAATACCCGGTAGGTAGCACAGCACCAAACCGATCATGGCCGCGATCCCACCGAGGAACAGGATGCCGAAGTACTGCCAGAACTGGCCGATGCTCCGGCGCCAGAGATCACCTGTTGTTATGCCGATGTGCTCGCCGCGTGCATAGGCGCGCAGGTATTCGTGGGTAACAGCCTCCATCATCACCCCGCCGAACAGGAAACAGGGAATGCACAACAGGATGCCGAGGATGGAAGCGATGGATGGCAGGAATGAGGGTGCCGAGTCGAAAGCTCCATTGGAAGCGGCGGCAGTTACCGTGTTGAACATGTTGTATGCGAAGGCACCGATGCACAGAAAGCCGAGCAGGATGGGCGGTATGCAAATGGTGAAGATGGCCTTCCACAATGGCTTCCAATTCTGGCGCATGAAGGCGAAAGTGTCGCCGATGGTCTGGCCGAAGTCGCGGCGTTGGCGCAGAACGATGGGTGGGCGAGAGCTCATGCTAGGGGGTTCAGGGTTTCCGAAGTTGTGTTGGCGCTGGCTCAGTTCGGTCCGGGATCAAGCCCGGCCAGCTTCTCGTTCAGTCCGACACCTTCGCGCTGCTCCACCAGACTGAAGTAGCGCAAGGCGAGGGCGATCACCGCAACGGCGTGGATCACTTGTTCCAGGATGCCGACCACCGTGGAGAGGATACCAGTGGCGACCAATTTCCATGTCGGCAGGTCGATGCTGCCATCGAAGCCGGGGGCGAACATTTGTTCAACGCCGGTGAAAAGCATGGTGGGCAGGCTGAGCAGCAAGGTCAGCACCCATTGGATCAGCCCGAGCACGACCACCAGACCGAGCATTGGCCAGAACGATCGGTTCACCAAGCTGAAGCTCTTGTTGAAACCATCGCCGAAGCCGCTGCGCTCCACGGCATGCACGATGCCCGCAAGCACAGCGGCCGTCATCAGGTAAATGCCCGGCAGGAAGCACAGCACGAAACCGATGCCGAACAGCAGGTAGGACACGATCCAAATGCCGAGGTAAGTCCAGAAATTCTTGGCAACCCGTTTCCATAGTTCACCCAGCGTAAGACCGTAATGCTCGTTGAGCAGATAGGCCCGCACATACTCCAGCACAGCCGCGTTCACCAGCACCCGGGCCACCACGTATGGAATGAAGACGACGGCGAGCTTTCCATAGATCGCGAACACGGCGGCGAAAGGATCCCCTGCGGTCGAAGGCCGCCCCATTCCCACCAACTGCGTTGCATTCAGCAGACCATAGATCACCATCGGCACCGCCGAGAAGTACACGATGGCTTTCACCAGCAGCTTGCCGTTCTGCTTCAGGAAGCTGAACGCGTCGCCGATGGTCTGCTCAAAGTCGCGCACCAGGCGCAACTGCACGGGTCCTGTGTTCAACATGGAACGGAAGTATCACAAAGTAGAAAAGGATGAAGGCGCCGGAAACCGCTATGATGCCGCCGCTCACCCAGTCGTTCAGCACCGGCGCATGGCGGGTAACGAAGCTCTCCAGGAAACCGGCCATGATGAAGATGGGCACCAGGCCCAGCACCACCTTCAACCCGAGTTTGGCGCCGCGCTTGAAACTCTCCAAGCGTGTGTGCGTGCCGGGGAACAGCATGCCGTTGCTGATGGCAATGCCTGCCGCACCGGCAATAATGATCGCGCTGATCTCCAACGTGCCATGCACCCATATGGTGAGGGCGCTTGTCTTCAGCACACCGTATTGGAAGAAGAGGTACTGGAACACCCCTACCATGAGGCCGTTCTGCACCAGGATGAAGCCGGTGCCGATGGCCGTGAGCAGCCCGAAGGCGAAGGCCATCAACGCCACGCGTATGTTGTTCACCGTAATGGCCAGGAACATGTCCAACTCGCCATCGCCATCGTACACGTCCATGGGTTTGCCCGCCTTTATGTTCTCCATGGTCATGTTCACGTAGTCGTCCCCGAGCACCAGCCGGGAAAAGGTCCCATCGTGTGCGCTGCTCAACGCGCCTATGAGCGCAGCAACCGCGAAGACCAGGAACGATACGAGCAGCGCAGGGCGCGTGCGGGCCATGGCCAACGGCACCTCGGTGGTCCAGAACGTAACGAAGCGGCGCCGGTCGGTGCGCTCGATGCGGTGCAGTAGCTGGTGAACGCGCGCGCTCACCCCGTTCAGGTAGCTGGTCACATTGCTTTTCGGATAGAACGTGCGCGCATAACTCAGGTCGTCCGTCAATTCAATGTACAAGTCGTTGGCCTCATCGGCGCTCAACTTGTCCAGGCCGTCGGCGGCCTTTTCCAAGCGTTGCCATTTCGCCTTGTTGCGGTTGATGAACGCGGCCTCGCGCATGGGTCAAAGCCCCTTGGTATCGGGGCGCCGTGAACATAGCGGGAAATGGGGATGGGGGGCATTGTCGGTTCCTCCCAGCGTTACCGAAGGCACTGGTTCCCCACCCTCTACATTTTACATTCTACATTCCTCATTTTACATTTCACTTCAAGCCTCATCTTTCACTTCCCCCTCACTCCACCACCACGCTCGTCCCGCTCAACCACCGCTCGTCGTCGCGCAGGTGCAAGTGGTAAACGCCCTTGGGCAGGGCCGACAGGTCAAGGATTGTTGTGGTAAAGACGCGGCCCAGTGTTTCGTTGCGCACGGTCCTGCCCAGCGCATCAACCAAAACCAGCGTCAGATCACCACGCACCTCCAGATCGCTGGGCAAGGCTGCCTCAACGGTAACGTGTGCGTTCGTCGGGTTCGGGTACACCTGTAATGCGTTCTCCAGCCCAAGTGCAATTTCCTCAACACCAATATTGCCGCAGCCAGGCACCAAGCAGCCCATGCTGTCCACCTTCAGCAGCCATACCATCTGCAGGCCGGGCAGGCTGTCGGTGCTGCCTTGCCTGGCTTGGCCGGTCATAACAAAGCCGCCATCCGCTGTGGGTTCCACATCGTATGGTATGTGTATGGCGCTCGTATTCATGTAATAAGCGTAACGCCTCAGCCAGATCAGATCGCCATCGGGCTCAAGGCGCATGAGGATCCCGTGGTTGGCGATCGGCGTAGCACCCTCTGCACCGCAGGCTACCAACTCACCGCTCGCCAACTCCTCCATATCGTAAGCAGTAGTGCTGTTTTGCTCGTTGTACTGCTTGGTCCACTGCACGTTGCCGTCAATGTCCCACTTGCGGAAGTAGTTCCATTGATCGTCGGTGGGGGAGCCGGGCAAGGGCATAAAACTGCAGGTGGCCACTATGCCGCCATCCTGTGTTTGTACGGCACTCACGTTTTTGAAAGCGAAGCGGCTTCCACCTATGTCCCGGCGCCAGATTGTGTTACCTGCGCTGTCCAAGCGCATCACCCAGATGCTGTTGTCAACGCCGGTGGGTTGGTAGCCACACAATAAGAGCCCCCCACTGGACAGCCCTTGTATGCCAAGGGCATCCAAGGCATTGGTATAGTTGCGCAACACTTGAATGCTACCGCTTGTGTCACCAACGAGCAAGAGCGCTGTTGCTGGAACCGAATCTGGATCACTGAAACCACAGGCAGCGAATCGACCGCCGGCCAACAAGGCTGTTTGCCTGATCCCAACGTATCCCGTGTCAAGCAGAAGATGAGTATTGATCGTATCACCAAGAACATCGAACCTTGCCAACAGTTGTCGCGAATAATTGTAGTTGCCCGCTTCGAATTCCGTCAAGACGACAATGCTACCCGACGCGTCTTTTTCTACAGGGTCGATGTATCCGTAGTTATAGTCATACGGCGTGGCGCCATAATGTTCGAGTTCACCGAGAAGACCTCCATTACTATCAAACCGTACACCGAAAACCTTGCCAAGGTTTCCTGGCACCACGGCCGTAGCGAACACCAAGTAGCCATTGTCTGTTTCCATCACCGATTGTGCAGCACATCCTCCGGCATCGGTTAACCCCAGTTCAATGCTGTAGTTGTACACCACGTTGAATGTACCCTGTGCGCTCATCAGGATGCAGGTGCAGAACAGCAGCAATATGGTAGCGAGGATTTTTTTCATTGGCCGCGATTTAATGCATGCTACCAGCGATGGTGAGCTTGATTTCGGCCACGGGTATGCTCTCAACTGTGGCGCGTAGCAGGTACAAACCAGCAACCCAACCGGTGGTGTTCAGTTCAATCAGGCCGTTCGTGCCGGCTAGCGGGCGACTGAGAATCAGATCGCCAAACGGGCCATAAACCAGCAATTGATCGGCACCACTATCTGTATCAGTCGTTACCCAAACGTTCCCTACGGCAGGATTTGGCTGCACATGCAGGTCTACCAATGCGTCGTTTCTGTGTTCCTCTTGCGTTAGTTCGTCGCGCTTCCATCCACTGAGTATCGGCAGCTCCGGGAGCTCGCGCCAGTAGTCACGTTGCAACAGTGCGCCCCAACAAAGCCCTGCACTGGCATCGCCAGAATTGGCTATTACCTCGAAGGCCTGCATTTCCGTGCTGCTCAGTTGGCTAACATCGCCATACACATTGCGTATAGCGCCTACATAGTCGCGCAAAGCCGCGTGTTTCCCTTCTAAGTACCAATCCGCCTGCAACATAGATTGCAACTCGGTCCAGTTGCCACTGTGCAGATGGTAAAGCAGCAAGGCCATGCGGTCTCCCGTGCTGACGGTATCCTCTAGCACCAGGCGCAGACTGTCTTCTGCACCGGGATCCAAAGTGTCGGTTGCCCAATAACGTGCGCTGTTGGTGTAGGCTATTGTGCTCACCGCGCAGATCAGAAGCATACCGTAGCTCATTCCAGAACAAGTTGGGTTCCGCTCAACCAGCGCACATCATCGCGCAGGTGGAAGTAATACATGCCCGCAGGCGTGCCGGACAAGTCCAGCCGCACCGTGCTGGCAGTGCGGTCCACTGCTTCCGCCAATACCTGCCTGCCCAGCGCGTCAACCACCACCAGTTGCAAGGCGCCTTGTACATGCAGGTCATCGGGCAAATTCAACTCCACCTGCATTGCTCCATGAGTTGGGTTCGGGTAAACGCGCAACGCGTTCTCCAACCCCAATGCAATTTCCTCAACACCTATGTTGCCGCAACCGGGTACCAAGCAACCCATGCTGTCCACCTTTAGCAACCACACCATCGAAAGACCCGGCAGGCTGTCCGAGCTCCCTTGTATTGCCCTGCCAGCCATCACGAATCCGCCATCGCTGGTAGTTTCCACATCGTATGGGGTGTGGATCGCGCTGGTGTTGTTGTAGTAGGTGTACCGTCGTAACCACAGGAGATCCCCATCGGGCTGAAGCTTCATAAGCAGGCCGTGGTTGGCGATAGGCGTTGAGCTTTCGGCACCGCATGCGACCAGATCACCGGTACCGAGTTCTTCCAGATCGTATGTGGTGGTCTCTGGTTGCTCATTGTACTGCTTGCTCCACTGCACATTGCCATTTATGTCCCATTTGCGGAAGTAGTTCCACTGCGGGTCGTTCGGACCGCCGGGCAATGGCATGTAGCTGCACGTGGCTACAATGCTCCCATCCTGGGTTTGCAGCGCGCTAACGTTCTTGTACGCGAACCTGCTACCTCCCAAGTCCCGCCGCCATATGGTGTTGCCTGCACTGTCGAGGCGCATGACCCAGACCCCATTGTCGATCCCGCTCGCCCGACTGCCAGCCATTACAATGGAGCTATCCTCAAGGGGTTCTACAGCCAGCGCTAGTCGCGTATCAGGGTAAGTTCTTTGCCATACCAACTGTCCGGATGTGTCCGCCATGAACAAGGCCCCACCATAAGCAATGAAACCCGGCATCAAAAGTCGTCCGCCCCATGCGGACCTGCTCTGTAGTGGCCCGCAAAAGCAACTGTCAAAGACAATGTGGGTGCTCAGCGTATCACCGTTCGGGGCATATCGTGCTATCAACAATCGGTTAGTGCTATCATTCGAAATATCGAACTCGGCGATCCCGCTTAACGCGAAGTCCGCGTGGACATCAACGGGGGCAGCGTAGCCGTAATTGTAGTTCTGCGGGATGGGTCCGAAGAGTTCAATGTCGCCAAGCGCCTGTCCCGATGAATTGAACCGATGCGTGAATATCTTGGTGTACCCTCCTGTTGCTACTTGGTTGGAGAAAACCAAGTATCCGGAGTCCGATGGCCAAACGCTCACACCTGCACCACCGCCTGCATCAGGCCAACCCTGTGCTATGGTATAGTTGTACACGATGTTGAAGGTGTTCTGGCCAATAACATCACTTGCGCACAACGCCCCGAAGCCCAGTATGGCGCACACCCGAAGCATGATCAAGGCGCCTTACCTGTTACACTGAACTTCACATGCTCTTGGGGTATTCCCTCACGCTCCAACACCGCCAAGTACACACCGGCTGCCCACCTGCGCACATCCATTTCCAACAATCCCGGTGTATCGGCAAGTTGGGTGGCAACAACCAAGTTTCCCGTTGGTCCGAACACACGCAACCGGTCGGCACCGGTGGCCCGATCGAACGTTAGCCAAACAGTTTCGTTCGCAGGGTTCGGTTGCGCTTGCAAGTGGGTTGCCGATCCGCTGACCGGGCTTTCTGCATTTGGTGTTTCGTAGCGTTTCCATCCGTTCGGTATGGGTACTTGGGGCAAGTCGCGCCAATAATCCAGTTCCAGCAAGGCGTTCCAACAAAGCCCAGCACCGGCTTCGCCGCTTTGGGCTATTGCATCGAAGTGTTGCCGCTCAGCTGTGCTCAACGCCTCAACATGCCCGTACGCGTTGCGCATGCTCTGCACGTAGTAGCGCAATGCCTCGTGCTTGGGTCCTTGCAACCAAGCCTCTTGCGCGAGCGCCTGTACCGTTGTCCAGTTCCCGCGGTCCAAGTGGTAAAGCAACAAGGCCATCCGATCACCGGTGCTGATACCATCTTCCAGCACCGTGCGCAAGCTATCCTCAGCGCCGGAGAAAATAGTGTCGCTGGCCCAATAGCGTGCGCAATTGGTGTAGGCCATGTAGTGTTCCATGGCGCGCTGGTGGATCTCCCGTTCCAACAGTTGTTTGTAACTGTTTCCGCCACCCGCTTGGGCCTGGTCGATCAGCGCCATTTGGTAGGTGCTCACCAAACCACTTCTACGCAACTGGCTAACCAGCCCCTTGTTCAGTGGTACGTTCTGCAGAAAAACCTGTGTAAGGTGCCACGCGTCCATCGCTTGCTCGCGATCGATAACCGCCTGCAGCAACGCATCGCGCAACGGATGGCACGCGAACAGCAGATCACGCAGTTCATGGCTCGCCAGCCATGGGTTGTCCTGTCCGATCGCATCCAGCAGGTTCTCAGGGTCGCCACAATCCAATTCACTGGTGTACACGGCCAGCACGCTCTCGAACTGGGCTTTGGCCAGCTTACGCACCCCCGTTTCGTGCCCTATGATGATGCCACCTTCGGGGAGGAAGGAGTTACCACAGTCAACTGCTTTGTCGAAGGGTGGGGCCGGTATCGGGTTATCGGCATAATGTGTTGGATTCGGGCATTCCGGATCACAAATAAGGTCCGTGCTGCGATTGTAGTTGAAGAAGCTGCTCGGAGGCACTAGGTCAAAGCCAATGTCGAAGAAGGTGGTACAGTTCGGGTTTACAAAAAAACGATTGCCCGCCAAATTCAACTGATCATTCGGGTCTCCTTGCTGCTCGGAGATGTATGCGTTCGGGCCCATGCCGTAATCCACATTATTGCTGACCATGCTACCGCCGTAGTCATTGCACAGGATCTCAAGTCCGATCAGGGCACTTATCTGCTCGTTCTGATGATCTCCGATAACAAGGCTCCCCAAACTAAGGCTCTTGAACGTGTTATTGTAAATGCGGTTCACCGTCTCCATCGGCCCCCAGAATGCAACGCCCGCATTGCTGTTGGGCGCGGTGCTTTGGAAAATGTTGTCTTCCACCACGTAGGCCTTGGTCTGGTACAAGAGCATACCAATGGGCGAGGGTCCTGCGGTCCACTCCGGTATATCGAACACGTTACCCGTCGCTTCGCCGAGGTTGGGCCCGAAGTCCACTAGGCCGTAGGTGCAGTTCCGCACGTTCATGTTGCGCAGCCAATAGAGCCGGTGGGCGCCAACGCTCATGGCGCACCACAGGCCATCGAAGTAGCTCACCGCCGGATTGTTGTTACCAAGGATGCGCGGAGCGGCCGTGCCGCTGCTCAGGATCCCGAAACCGCGATCCGCCCCGGTGAAAGTCGCGTTCGTGTTCCGGAACTTGCAGTTCTGGAAAAGCACCCTGCCGCAATCGCTCACGATCGCGTGGGCATATGGGTCCGGCCCGCTCGGCCAATTGCTGTTCACCACGAAGTCGCACGTTTGGAACCGGCTCATGTTGTTGGTAACGCCAGCGTTGGGTATGTGCGCATCCACCACGTTGTTGCGCCACTCGGTGCCAGCGCTCTGCACAATGCCACGATAGCCGGTAGCGGTAAAACCACCGTTGCCATTGCGTGTTGCTGCCAAAGCGCCCACTTCGGCGTTCTCCACCACTGCGTTCAATGTCCTGAAACGGCCTTGGTTGGAATAGGGCAGTTGGCCCAACGCGGTCGTCCCCCTGACCTCAACACCCTTCCAACGGTCGCTACAGGCATTCGTGAACGTTGATCCATCGCTGAACAAGTAACCCCCGGGCTCAATGATCACACCCGCGTCGGGTCCGAACCGCAGTTCCATGTCCGTTATGGTAAGTGTGGCGCCAGCCGGTACACTCAGATCGCCAATCACGTAAACGGGGCCAGTGGCATTACCGAAAGGGTTGCTCCCCGGTGACCAGTAAGACGCACCCGTGCTCACTGCAACAGTGTATCCTTTGTAAGCGAGCCACTCGTCGCAGCATGTTTCTGCGAAGTTCTGCGCGTACGGACTGAAGTTGTGGGTCTGTGCCGTAAGTAGTTGGTATCCATAAGCGCAATTTTCGTAGAACTCGGGTGCAGGTCCAGGCGCGAATTCCACCCAGAAGGATGTTGCCACATCATTCAAATTGAACTGCATGAAATTCGGATCCCAAGCAAGTCCACCGGGTGAATTCGTGTTCAACAATCGACCCAGTCGTCCATCCGGCGCCATGGCATACATGCCATTGAAGGGTGGATTGCCGACGTTCGTGTAGTCATCGCGCTCGAGCTCACTGCGGCAGTGGTCGGCCATGTCCAAGGTCGAGTAGGTAACTCCACCTTGAATGTTCGTCAGATCGATGTAGCCCAACTCAGGGTCTTCGGAACGAAGCAGGTACAGGTAGTCTCCGTTCTGGGAGAACTCGAGCCCGTTGATACGACTGCATTGTTCCGAGCCGTTCTCATACAAGCTGGCTTCGATCACATCATGATACTGGAAGACACCATTTAGGTCATAATGGGCGATCACCACATCGTGGGCTTCGGAAAAATTCAATATCACCCTTCTGAACCTTGTATATGCCACAAGCAACTCATCGTCCCTGACGATGCACTCCAGCTCACCTTGCGGCATCCGGCCCTGTTCATGATCTATCCAAGTGAATAACTCCTCGGCTCCATTGTCTGCAAGGGTCTGCAAGTCCGCATCCACGTGATAGCTCTGTATCGTCGCACCATCCGTCATGAACACCCATTTATCCGATCCTGGTCCCATATCGATGGCATCCATATGCAACCCCAAGTTCAGATCGTTGTCCATTTCGATCGGCTCTAATTCACCTACTTGCTGATCGTTGCCATAGAAACTATTGCAGCTTGCTGCGGCGTCGAAAGCGCTCAGACTGATGTTCACCAGTCTCCCCGTTCTACCTGGTGTCGGCAAGGGGTTCATGAAGTGCGGATTTGGTTGAACGAGGTCCAGCAAGGAAACGAACGTTCTTGAATTGGTTTGATAGTCACCGATGCGAACGCTGAAGATCAGGTACTGAAGGCATTGGCCCGGAACAGGCACCACGAGTGCCTCAGTTATGCCATCCGGCACGCAATCGGAACAGCCTTGGGTGCCGGGGTCGTAGGTCCCAAACCACGGATCGGTGATCCAGTTGTCGGCGATCAGGTAGCCTTCTTCATCGTAGATTTTTCCGTCTACCAAGAAAGCCGCCAGTGCACCTTCGTGGTCGTAGATCAACTGCTGGGCGAACGCAGCCTTCTCTCCATGATATTCCAGTGGGTCGGTGCCAATGTGCGTGGGCAGGGGCGCTGTCGTGATGCCCGATGATCCAAAGATCACACGCTCGTTCCCCAGCATCCATTGATCATGCTGGCCGCGCGCACCTTGGCATGCACAAACGAAAAGACCGGCTGCAGCGAAAAAGTTCAGCCAATGTGCTCGGTTCGCTATCATGGTTTCAAGGGTTTGGCGGGTGGTTCATCAAACCTACTCCCCGTGCCCCATACTCCAGCTATTCCGTCGCGCCCATAAGCCCCCATTCTGTACACTTCTATCGGAATGCTTGATCTGGCTTAACGCAAGAGCGCCCCGGCCATTGGCCGGGGCGCTCTTCTCGTGCCCATCTCATGGTGGGCGAGGGTAGGGGTGCGGGCATTAAGCCGCCTCCGCCGTCTTCTCCTCCTTGCCACCCAGATCAACAATGATCCGCGCGTCGAAATACTCCTGGAAGAACGTGGGCGCGCTCGTCTCGAACTCCGGCATCAGCTTGTCCATGCGGCTGTTCAGGATCTTCATGCTGTTGCGCACCAACAGGTCTATCTCAGCCGTGGCGCCTTTGCGCACCGTCAGTGCCGTGCGCGGACTGGCCACCACGTTCACGTACGCATCGATCGCTGTCTGCAACGCCGTCAGGTCGGCGGCCACCACACCGTATGCACCCAACGCTGCTATAGCTGCATTGGCCAGCCCATGTATGTTCTGGCAAACCTGCCCGATCACCGTATCGCGCTCCTTGTACAGATCGCTGCGGCTGTAGTTCGCCTTCTCCTGTAGGATCAGATCGCCCTGGTCCACAGCGTAGGCAAAAACGGCTTGCGCCACATCCACCGTGCGCTTCACCATGCCGTCCTTCTTGAAACGCTTGTCCAACGCAATACCGATCAACACCTGCTCTTGCTTTTGCGTGGCCGCTTTGATCGCAGCGGAGTTGTTCACCAATTCGTCATGCGCGCTTTTGTAGGGCACCAGTCCCGTCCACGTTGCAACGTGCTTCGCGCAAACTTGTAGTACGGTCAGGATCATGCTGAACCGGTTTTCGCTTGTCTTTTTCATGTCTTTCTTCGATCGGGGGTTTGGTTTGTTAACCCGTTCGAGGCACTGGATCGCTAAGTGATCCCAAAAGGTTTCGATCACCGTGAAAAAAATACTCAGTTCAACGTTGTCACCCCGTGCGCAGTCGAGGGGCGCCAAAGCACAACTCGCCACTCAACCCCTTACTCGCCACTTACCCCTTACCACTCTCATCCCGTAACCCGCAACCCGTAACCCGCAACCCGTCAACCCGCAACTCCTCCATCAGCAAGACTCGATCTACTGTTAGCATCGTTTTCCGTCCTCGCAGCATTCACTTCTTTCCTCTCCGCAACGCTTTCCGTCCGCTCACCTGTCAATGTTTCCATCGTAGCATCGTCCGGGAAGGTCGCAGCATCGTTCGATCGGGTTGCCGCATCCTTTTCTCTACCGTCACCTGTCAAAGTTTCCATCGCAGCACTGTTCAACAAAGTCGCAGCATCGTTTTCCGCACTTGCAGTGTCTTCCGGTCGCCTGTCACTTCTCATTTCCATGGCATTCTCAGCCTCAACATGCCATTCGCCGTACTTGCTTCCCCTTCAGCTTTCCTCTTTGAACCCCGCAGCCCACAGCCCCAAGCTCTTCCCTTACCATCTTCGCCCCACCGCAATAGCCACATGCACCTCACGCGCCTTTCGCTGCTCAACTTCCGGAACCATCGCGAGGCCGTCGCCGACCTTGGCGCTGAGGTGAACTGTTTCACGGGGCCCAATGGTGTCGGCAAAACCAACCTGCTCGATGCGGTACACTATCTGAGTTTGTGCAAGAGCTACTTCGAGCCGGTCGATATGCACAACATCCTGCACGGCGAGGACTGGTTCATGGTGAAGGGCACCCTGGCCACCGGTGCCGGCGACGATGAACTGGCCTGCAGCGTGCGCAAGGGCCAGCGTAAAGTGTTCACGCGCAACAAGAAGGAATACGATCGGCTTGCGGATCACGTGGGCAAAGTGCCGGTGGTGATGATCACACCGTACGATGGACAATTGGTGCTGGATGGGAGCGAGGTGCGGCGCCGTTTTCTGGACGGGTTGATCGCACAGTTCGACCGGCCTTACTTGGATGCGTTGTTACGCTATAACCGTGCGCTCGCACACCGCAACCTGCTGCTCAAGAACGGATCGGGCCGCAGCGGGGTAACACGCAGCGAGGTGGAACCATGGGATGAGCAATTGGTATTGCATGGTGAAACGGTGCATGCCGTGCGCAAGGCGTTCATGGATCAGTTGGTGCCCTTGCTCGTATCGCACTATGCGGGCATCAGCAGCGGGCCGGAGAGTGTTGGGCTCACGTACCGGAGCGAGGTGGGGGAGAAGAGCATGCGCGAATTGCTGGGCGGTGCATGGGACCGTGACTTGTCGGCACAGCACACCACGGTAGGGGTGCACCGCGACGACCTGCTTTTCACCATCGACGGCCAACCGCTGAAACGGCATGGTTCGCAAGGCCAGCAGAAAACCTACTTGATCGCGTTGAAGCTGGCGCAGTTCGATCTTACCGCCGCGCGCTCCGGCTTGAAACCCATTTTGCTCCTCGACGACATCTTCGACAAGATCGATCCGCAGCGCATGCGGCACCTCCTCAAGCTTCTTGGTAATGGTGGCTTCGGTCAAGTGCTCATCACCGATACCGACGCATCGCGTTTGCACAAGGCATTGGACGGGCTTGGTCTCGACGTTCGCTTCTTCGCCATGGACCGCAACACGTTAAGCCGTGAGAAAAAGGAACGAGCGCTCGCTGGGTGAGGCCCTTGGTGCCATGGTGCAGGACCTCGGCCTGCGGCCCAAGATGGACGAGCTGGATACCATCAGCGCGTGGGACCATGTGGCCGGTGGCATGATCGCAAAGCACACCCGCAGCATCCGCCTGCGCCACGGTCAACTGAGGATCAAAGTGGACAGTGCGCCGCTGAAACAGGAACTCAGCTACCAGAAAGACGGGCTCATCAAACTCCTCAACGAACGGCTGGGGCGCATTGTGGTAAAAGAGATCCTGCTCGACTGAAAAGAGCAGCCAATAACCAGTGGCGAGTGGTGAGTGGCGAGTCAAGCAGACTCACCACTCGCCACTCAAGACTTCTCAATACTGCTCCCTGCTGCTGAAGAAGAAGTGTCCCTCGATCAGGGCATTGTCGTCACTGTCGCTCCCGTGTACAGCGTTCTTGGCTTTGCTCTCAGCGTACGCCTTACGGATCGTGCCCTCAGCGGCCTGCGCCGGATCGGTGGCGCCGATCAGCTTGCGGAAATCCTCCATGGCGTTGGTCTTCTCCAGAATGGCGGCATAGATCGGCCCACTGGCCATATAGTCCACCAGTTCGCCGTAGAAAGGGCGCTCCTTGTGAACGGCATAGAAAGCCCCGGCCTCCTTATGGCTCAAGCGGGTGTACTTCAAGGCGACCACACGGAAGCCGCTGGCGATGATCATATCGAGGATCTTGCCGGCATGGCCTGCTGCCACTGCCTCGGGTTTGATCATGGTAAAGGTCCTGGTCCCGGCCATCGTTCGCGTCGTTTTTGTTTATGGGCGGCGAAAGTAGGGTACCTCGAAGGACATCGAACGGATGACACGCGTGGCTCTTCTTGATCCAGACGAGGCGTGACGAAGGGCGGATACTGCGAAGTCTCCGACCGAGGAACGAAGTATGGATCAAGAAGAGCCATGCGCCCGAAGGGTCGATGCGCCGAATGGCGGATCGATGCCGCCGGAGCGAGGTCCTTCGGGGTACCCTGAGCCGCCGGTGGCACCCATCAACACCGGGGCATGGAAAGATGCCGGGCACACGCTCGGACACCCCTTGCGACGCGGGTACTTTTGACCGGAATCCCCAGCTCGAAAGATGATGTCAACGAAACAGCGGATCACGGTGGCCATTGGTACCATCGCATTGGCGGCTTGCGGTGGTAGCACCCCGGATCAACAGGCCGGTGCGGATGAACGCCTCACCATCGGTGCCGACGAAAGTGCTGCCCTCAGCACCAGCTTGTACCAGATGCCAACCCCCAACGAATTGTTCTCGTTGGTGCGCAACCTCATGGGCGAAGGCGACAAGAGGCTCATGAGCAACACCGCCGATGTGGACCGGTACGCAACGCTGAACAAACGCGCCTTGAACTTCGGCGTGTATGCCACCGACCTGGTGTATGCCAGCCAGTTCAACCGGGTGGAAGTGGCACGCTACTACCTCACGGTGAAGAAGCTCGGCGAGCAGTTGGGGCTGAGCAGTGTTTTCGATGGGGCCATCCAGAAGCGGTTGGACAAGAACGTGTCCTTCGGCGATTCGTTGGAAACGATCAGCAACGAAGCCTACTACAAGGCCTACGAGAAATTGCAGGACGAGAACATGGGCCCGGCGCTGGCCCTGGTGCTGGCCGGTGGTTGGGTGGAAAGCATGCATTTGGTGATCAAGAAGGCCGAACAGACCGGCAACGCAGCTGAACTCATGCAGCGGGTGGCCGACCAGAAGTTCACCCTCGAGCATTTGATCGCACTGATGGAGGACTACAAGGACGATGCGGGCGTGGCCGCTGCGCAGCAGCAGTTGATCGGCGTGCGCGCGATCTATGATAAGCTGGATGTGAAGCGCGAAGCACCGACGGGCAAGAGCGCAAGCGGCCGTATGGTCTTGGGCGATGACGTCCGGGTCGCCATCAGCCCCGAGAACTACAAGGAATTGGAACAAGCCGTGGAAACCATCCGTACTGCCATCGTGCAACCGGAGGACGTACCCGTCGCCAGCAATTGAACCCGAGATGAAGAACGTGAAGCAGATAGTATTGATCTCGACCCTCGCTCTGTGCAGCCCGTTGCTGCAGGCGCAGTACGAATGCACCGACTATCACAAGTTCAACTGCGAGCGATCGGGCGATCCGCGCTTTTCGCTCAATGGCCAGAGCCGTAGCGCGCAGGTGCAGGTCGGTGTTCCCACGGAACTCAACATCATCGTCTACAGCGGACAGGATTACCGGATCAGCCTTTGCTTCGATCATAAGGTGATCGGCAACGACATGGGTTTCCGCCTGATAGAAGTGGTGCGCGAGCCACGCAAAGAGATGGTGGAGGTTACCGAGCAGGAATCTATCATGGATGCCAACGGCCAACCCACCGGCGAAACGAAGGATGTGAAGCGGATGGAGGAGCGCACGGTGTATGAGGATGTGCGTAAGGTGGTGTGGGATTGCAGCGAGCATGAAATGGTGCAGGAGATCGAGTTCTCGTGCACCAGCACCAAGCGTTTGTTGGTAGAGGTGGTGGCGCCCGGCGTGCCGGAAGACCAGCGCAAGGGCGCCAACAAGGATCGCGACATCGGTTGCGTAGGCATCATGATCGAGCACATGCCCACACCGAACGTTGGTTTTGAACCGCAGAAGTGAAGCAGCATAAGGATCCGTGAAGGGGAAGTCCCGGCCATCCGGCCGGGACTTCTTCCTTTGCAGCCGACCCCATCGGGCCGCACAACGAAGAACCATTCCGAGCGCAACCACACGTGACCACTTCCACACCCGCTCCAGCGATCGCTGCGCTCCAAACCCTGCTCAGTGCTCCGCGCCGGGTAGCCATCGTAACGCACTACAATCCCGATGGGGATGCCATTGGCAGCAGCCTCGGCCTCATGCATGTGCTAAGGGCTGCGGGACACACGGTGCAAGTGCTGCTCCCGAACGCACCGCCTGCCTTCCTGCAATGGATGCCAGGGTATGCGGATGCGGTCATCCACGAAACAGAGAAGAGCAGGGCAGCCGAAGCGATCGCACAATGCGAAGTGCTGTTCTGCCTCGACTTCAACCGCTTGGATCGTGTGGAGAAAATGGAGGAATTGATGCGGACGGCACCCATGAAGGTGCTCGTCGATCACCACCGCGAGCCGGATGTCTTCGATATCAGCTTCAGCGATATCGGCGCATGTGCCACCAGCCAGATGGTGTTCGACATTGCGGAGGCGATGGGTTGGTCGCATCATATATCAACCGCTGCGGCCACCTGCCTCTACACGGGTATCATGACCGACAGTGGATCGTTCCGCTACAGCACCACCACGCCCCACACGCACCGGGTGGCGGCCGCGCTGATCGAGCGCGGAGCCGTGCCCGATGTGATCCACACCGCCGTGCTCGACGACAACAGTGCCGACCGCATCAAACTGCTCGGGTTCGCGCTAAGTGAAAGATTGGTCGTGCACGCGGATCTGGGCACCGCGGTCATCACCCTGTCCATGGCCGATCAGAAGCGTTTCAACTTCCGACCCGGCGATGTGGAGGGAGTGGTGAACTATGGGCTGAGCATCCGGGGCATCCGACTGGCCGCGTTTTTCATGGAACGCCCGGATCGTGTGAAGGTGAGCCTCCGCAGCAAGGGTTCATTGCCCGCGGACAGGATATGTGCTGAACATTTCCTCGGTGGTGGTCATCGCAATGCGGCGGGTGGCCATGCGTTCGAACCCTTGCAACAGGTGGTCGAGCGTTTTCTCGCCATTGTGCCTCCGTACTTGACCGTATGACACGCTCCTTTTTCATCGTGCCGTTGCTCTTTGCCGCATGCACGGGGCCATCCGGTGAGGAACATCCTGCTGCACCCGACCGCGGTACGCTGATCGCCGACAACCAACAGGCCATGCGGCTGGAGGCGCGCGATATCGATCTCTATGTGAAGCGGACAGGGCTGGCCGCAACGGCCACCGGAACAGGCGTGCGCTATTGCCTTTTGCGCGATAAGGAGGGGCCGACAGCCGTGCCCGATCAGTTGGTGACCGTGAACTACCGCATGGAACTGCTCAACGGAACGGAGTGCTATAGCAGCAAGCCCGGCGAGCCGGAATCGTTCCGCGTGGAGCACGACGATGTGGAGAGCGGCCTGCACGAAGCGATCCAACACATGAGCGCTGGCGACAGCGCCATCCTCATCATACCGAGCCATCGCGCGTTCGGCTTGATCGGCGACATGGCCAAGGTGCCCATGCGCAGCACGGTGGTGTACCGGATCGGGTTGGTGAAAGTCAGCAGCACTTCTCGATGAGGATCCTCTTGGTTGCGGTGTTGGTCCTGGCACTGGTGGCCTGTGATCGGGGTCCGTATCCGGGTTTCAAGGAGGCGAAGTCCGGTATTTGGTTCAGGTTGCATGTGCTCGGCGAGGGTACCATGGCCCCGATGACGGGAGACAGCGTCTTGATGCGCATGCGTATCGCACTGAACGGGAACGATGCGGGTTCGCTCTTCAGCAGCGAGCGCAACTTCGAAGTGGACCGCGCGCGACCGTTCGATGCCGCCGTGTTGGAGCGCATGAACGAAGGCGATAGCGTTACCGTGATGGTAAGTGCCGGACAGTTCCCTTGGGCGCAGTGGATCGGCACCACTGTTGCGCCTCCGGCGGACACGGCAATGCTGAAGGTGGAGATCGCCTTGTTGGGGATCATGGATGCACTGGAGATAGAGGAAGCGAAGCGTGCGCTCCTGCACAGGGCCGGTACTGACAGCACAGAGCGTTTGCAGCTTTCTCACTTCGCCGACAGCTCCGGTTGGATGCGCTGGGGCACGAGCGATATGTTCTGCTCGATCACTCAGGTGGGCTCCGATACAGCGATCATCCGAACAGGGCAACTGGTAACCGTGAAGATGCAGGGGACCTTCCTCGATGGCCGTGTCTTCGACCAAGGGAGCGCTGTACAGCCGATCACCTTCGTACTTGGCGATCCGGGCCAGGTGATCAAAGGGGTGGAGACGGCGGTCCACTTGCTGCATGCTGGTGGAGCAGGAACGTTCATCATTCCGTCGAGCATGGCTTTCGGGCCGAACGGGTCATCCAGCGGCATCGTGCCTCCATGGACACCCGTTCGCTACACGGTGGAGGTGGTTTCCGTAGGCGTCGGGACAGGTCCGGCGCAATAGGAACCCTGCGCTTGCGCGTTCGTAAGAACGGCGCCATGTCAAGATGCATCCTTCTTACGCTGCTGGCCAGTGCGATGACCGTGCAGGCCCAAGAGCAACTCGGAATCGCCAATAGCAACTGGGCCGGCACCGATGCGGTGCCGCTGAACCCGGCGCGGATGGCAACACAATGGCCTTGGCTCGATATCAACTTGGTCGGTGCCAACCTCTTCGCATGGAACGACTACGTGTACTTGGGCAAGCAACACTCGTTGGTGGGTGAGATCCGCAACGGCATTCACGGCACCAACGGTGATCTGCTGATCGGGACCGATCGATCGCCGAGAGATAAGCGGCTCTTCGCGAGCGCGGAGTTCAAGGGCCCGGCGTTCGCGTGGTCGCTGGGCCGAACGGCTATAGGCCTGAGCATGCGCACGCGTGCAATGGCCACCGCCATCGGCTTGCCGAACTCGTTGGCGGTATTCGGCAGCGAAGGCCTTTCATACTCGCCACAGCACGGCATCCGGTATCCGGAAACCGACTTCCGTTCGAGTACAGCGGCATGGACCGAGTTCGGTGGAAGTGTTGCGCGCATCATCAGCGCGAACGGCAACACGCTGTTGAGCGGCGGGCTTACTGCGAAGTATATCATGGCCCACGCCGGTGCGGCTTTGCAAGTGGATCAATTCGACTATGAGGTACTGGACACCGCACGGATCGAAGTGTACAATGCACGTGCGCAATACGGCTTCGCAACACCCGGTACGAACGCTGGCAAGGGGTTCGGCGTGGATGTGGGTTTGGAATACCAGCGCACGGAACATGATGCGAGCCGATACGTACCGCACAGCCAAAGCACAGGCTGCGCACCAGCGGCGTATCTGTGGCGGCTCGGCGTCAGTGTGATCGATATCGGCGGCATGAAATTCAACGAAGCCATCGGTGGGACCTTGGTCGGAGCAAGGGCCAGCATTCCCGACTATGACGGTATGAACGTGGACGGGGCGGAAGGCCTCGACAGTTTGTTCACCGCCGACTTCACCGGGTATCACGTCGACAATGCTCTGAGCATCGGGCTCCCGACCGCCGTCAGCGTCCAGTACGACCGCCGTATCGCCGATCGCTTCTTCGTTGCTGCGGATCTTGTGCAACCCATGGCAGGTACCCAGGGAACGCGGCTTCGTCGTGTGGCCACCGTGGCCATCGTTCCGCGCTACGAGACCAAGCGCTTGGAAGCGGCGCTACCGATCGTCCTTCATGAGTACCGCAAGCCGACGGTCGGTCTTATGCTACGCCTCAACAACCTCATCATCGGAACGGACAACATTCTTCCGTTGGTCTCCCGGCCCAATGTGTACTCCGTTGATGCTTACGTAAGACTGAAGATCACGCTCTTCAAAAGCCCGTTCTGCCGCGGCCGTCGCGATTCGAGTGCTTCCTCCAAGCCGGGCGCTACCAGCTTGCCGTGCACCGGACCTACTGACCGTTGAGCCGTCAGCGTCCCAAGATGAAGACCGTCGGTCGGTCCTTCAGGATCGGTAACGCCTTCTTCCATTCAGCGATCGGGCGTGTGCGTACCATCTCCGTTGGTTGTGTGATGTCGCAAGCGATGCAGAGCAACGTTGTACCCGAACAGGTGCGCACGATATCCGAGAGCATCGCGTCGTTACGGTAGGGTGTTTCGATGAAGAGTTGCGCGGCGTGCGTGCGTCCGACATCCCCATCAAGTGTTTTCAGCGCCTTCAGTCGCTCGGGCTGCTCACGGGGCAGGTAGCCGTGGAAGGTGAAACGTTGGCCGTTCAGGCCGCTCGCGGCCAGGGCAAGCAGCAGGGAGGACGGTCCGACAAGTGGGACAACACGAACACCGTGCGCATGCGCTTCGCGCACCAGTTCCGCACCGGGATCTGCAATGCCCGGCATGCCGGCTTCGCTCACCACGGCCGCATCGCGCCCGGCCAGGATCATCTTCACGTACTCGACCACCGTTGCGCGGTCACTGTCCTTATCCAACCGGTGGATCTCCAGCGCTGGCAACACGACCTCCGGCACCAAGCGACGGAGCATTTGCCGCGCGGTCTTCTCGTGCTCAGCGAAGTACAGGTTGATGGCCCGGACGAGTTCCGCGTTCATCGCGGGCATGTCACCGCTACGGCCATGTTCCCCGAGCCACACGGGGAGCAGGTACAGAACACCGGGTTCAGGTTTTGGCAATGGCATCGAGCAATCCGTTACAGGCGTTGTTCAGGAGGTCGAAGGTTTCGTCGAAGCCGCTATCGGGGCCATAGTAGGGGTCGGGTACTTCGCTTGTGATGGCTCCGTTGGCGAAGCTCATCATCAACTTCACCTTTCCCCTTTCGGCGCTGCCCGATGCCATGCGCAGCAGGTCGCGTTCATTGTTCTTGTCCATTGCGAGCAGCAGGTCGAAGCGGTCGAAGTCGCGTGATCCGACTTGTCGCCCCCGCAATGCTTCGATATCCATGCCGTTGCGTTGCATGGCCGCCCGGGCCCTTTTGTCCGGTGGATCGCCCACGTGGTAGTCGGCCGTGCCGGCGCTGTCCACTTCCAATTCAATGCCGCGTGCTTGTGCCAAATGCCGCAGCACACCTTCGGCCATCGGGCTGCGGCAGATGTTGCCGAGGCATACCATCAGGATCTTCATGCGATCGGCAGTTCTTTGAACCTCTTTGCGCGAATGTGCACAAAGAAGAAGGGCCCCGATCCGTGGGGCCCTTCAATGGGATCAGTGGATGCTCAGTTTCTTTTCGAGATCGTCCAAGTAACCACGGAACTGTTTGTCGGTCTCTTGGAGGTTGTTCACGGTGCGGCAAGCGTGGAGCACGGTGGCGTGGTCTTTTCCACCACAATGTGCACCGATGTTGGCCAAGCTGCTCTTGGTCATCTTCTTCGCGAAGTACATGGCGATCTGGCGGGCCTGCACCACTTCGCGTTTGCGCGTCTTGCTCTTCAGCAGTTCGATGGGCAGATCGAAGTAATCGCAAACAACCTTCTGTATGTAATCGATGGACACTTCGCGCGCAGTGTTCTTCACGAACTTGTCGATCATCTGCTTCGCGAGGTCCAACGTCACCGCCTTCTTGTTCAGCGAACTCTGGGCGATGAGGCTGATCATTGCGCCTTCCAGTTCGCGGATGTTGGTGGTAATGCTGTAGGCGAGGTATTCCACAACCTCTTTCGGGAGATCGATACCCTCGGCGTACATCTTCTTGTCGAGGATCGCGATGCGCGTTTCCAAGGAAGGTGTTTGCAGATCCGCACTGAGACCCCATTTGAAACGGGAGAGGAGGCGCTGCTCCATCCCGGCCATTTCAACCGGTGCCTTGTCGCTGGTGAGCACCACTTGACGACCACCTTGGTGCAGATGGTTGAAAATGTGGAAGAAGACGTCCTGCGTTTTCTCCTTGCCCGCTAGGAACTGCACATCGTCGATGATCAACACGTCCACCATCTGGTAGAACTGGCTGAAGTCGTTCACGGTGTTGTTCTTCACCGCCTCGATGAACTGCTGGGTGAACTTCTCGGCTGGCAGGTAGAGGACGCTCTTGTCCGGATGGTTCTTCTTGATCTCGATGCCGATCGCGTTCGCCAAGTGCGTTTTGCCCAAGCCGACACCGCCGTACAGGAGGAGAGGATTGAAGGAAGTACCACCCGGCTTGCTGGCAACGGCGTAACCGGCGCTGCGCGCAAGGCGGTTGCAATCGCCCTCGATGTAGTTGTCGAAGCTGTAGTTCTTGTTCAGATTGCTCTCGATGATCACCTTCTTGAGGCCAGGGATGATGAACGGGTTCTTGATCGGGCTTTGCGACAGGTCCGAAGGCAACGGTGCAGCGGGGTTCTTCGTGTCGCGTGCGTTGCTCGTTGGCACCTTCACCGAATAGGGATGGGCGTTATGTCCAGCGTTCTCCATGATGATGGAGTACTCCAAGCGCCCTTCGCTACCGAGCTCCTTGCGGATGATCTTCTTCAACAAGCCGATGTAGTGTTCCTCCAACCATTCGTAGAAGAACTGCGAAGGCACTTGGATCGTGAGGACATGTTCGGCGAGCTTCAGTGCTTTCACCGGGGCGAACCAGGTTTTGAAGCTCTGCTCACTGACATTGTCCTTGATCACGTCCAGGCAACGGTCCCAGATCTTCTCGTGGTCCTTCTTCATTGTCTGTGTTGATGCGGGTGCTGAGGGCATGGATGATCGGAGGATGCGCGGTGATCGAAGTAGTGTGCGCTGTGCGGTGACAGGGGAGGCAAATATGAGCGGTGGAAAGTGAAAAACAAATGAAGCGGACACTTGCCGGAGAAGAAAATTATGCGTTGCGTTAACGCCAGCGATGAACAACGCGCAGGCCGCGACTGGCGCGGAACACAGGAGATCGCACCATTTACGCCACGACTTGTCGCGCCTGCCCGCTCACCGGACTTGGAACATTGCACTCCATTGATCATGTACGTCGCGCGGAAGATCATCGGAAGGGATCGCTGGGCGCCGGTACAAGGTAGTTCGAAGTGCGGCATGGATGCAACGGCGCGGATATCTTCATCGCCATGTACGATCACGAAGTGAAGCTGCGTGTGCGCTACGCGGAGACCGATCGCATGGGTTACGTCTACTACGGCAACTATGCGGAATACCTGGAGGTTGCGCGCGTTGAGATGTTGCGCAGCATCGGCATCAGCTATCGTGAACTGGAGGAGAGCGGGGTGATGCTGCCTGTGCGCGAACTGCGCATCACATACCACAAGCCGGCGTTGTACGACGACGAGATCAGCGTGCGGACGGAGCTACGGACACTCCCGACCGTGCGCATCGTGTTCCACTACACCATCCGGAACGGGGCCGGTGTTCTCCTCACTGAAGCGGAGACCACGCTGGTGTTCATGGATACCAAAAGCGGGCGTCCACGCACGGCACCCGCTGAAGTGAACGATCGGCTCGCGCGCTACTTCGGTTGATCGCTGGGCACGGTGCACAGGATGTCTGCTCGGCGCCACTGCTCTTCGAGCCGCTTGATCCGCGCGATCGGCAGCGCGACCTGAAGCGTACAGGGATCCCCGTACTCGGCGAACATCACTTCGCCTTTCGCATTCGCCACGGACGCTTTCACTTGTTCCACCTGCGCGTAACCGCATACCACTTCGCGTTGTACGGTCACCAAGTGGTCCGTGATCCCGGCAGCATCGATCGCACATCGCGCGGCTTCACCATAGGCTTGCACCAAGCCGCCCTTACCGAGAAGAGTACCACCGAACCAGCGCACCACGATCACCGCGGAGAATGTGAGCGATCGTCCTTGGAGATGACGCAGGATCGGTTTACCGGCCGTGCCCGAGGGTTCGCCCGCATCGCTGTTACGATGAACGGAGCCATCGGCTCCCAACACATATGCGTAGCAATGGTGCCGTGCGTCATGGTGCTCTTTCGCGACACCGGTAAGCCGCACTTTGAAGTCCGTCTCATCGGCAATTGGAAAGGCGATGCTGAGGAATTTGCTTGCCTTTTCGCGGTAAAGGCCTTTGCCCGTACCTGCCAACGTGCGGTACGTGTGCGGGTCGGTGATCACTGAGGCCATGCTGCGGTCGGTGCAGGCACGCGAACATGGAATGCAATGTCGTCGCTATCGCATTTGGCCAGATGAACGGGCCGGCTCTCCAACATCGGAGCCTTTGTTCCCTTGCCGAACACAGGTGTTCCGGTGATCACTCGTGCTTCATCCCAGCGCGCGCTGCGGATGAAATGGTCGAGAAGTTCAGCACCCCCTTCCACCAATAGGCTGCGGATGGAACGACGCTGCAACTCGCCGAAAAGTGCTTCGATCGGATCGTTCCCGATCGTGACGATGATCTGATCGCAGTGGACGTCCGTGCGACGCGTGTTGGTCACGATCAAGGTCGGGGCACTAGCATTGAAGAGTTGGGAATCGGCTGGCACGATGGCGTTCCGGTCGATGACAATGCGCAAGGGGGGGCGCCCATCAACATGCCGCACGCTCAACTGCGGATCGTCGTTGAGCGCTGTGCGGCTACCAACAAGGATCGCTTGCTCTTCCGCCCGCCATGTGTGTACAAGGGCATCGGTGGCCGAAGAGGTAATGCGTTGAACACGGCGCGCATCACGCGGATGTTGATCCAGGAAACCGTCCGCGCTTTGCGCCCATTTGAGGATCACGTAAGGGCGTCGCTCTTCCATGCTCGTCACGAAGCGACGGTTGATCCACCGGCACTCATCGCGCAACACTCCCTCGCGTAGGCGCATGCCCGCCTCGCGCGCGCGCGCGACTCCTTTCAACTCTTTGGTCAACGGGTTCGGGTCGGCGCAACCCACAACAAGCGACTTCACACCACGCGCGATCAGCAGGTCGATGCACGGAGGAGTGAGCCCATGATGGGCACAAGGTTCAAGGTTGACATAGAGTGTTGCATCATCGGGTATCGGCCCATCGCCGAAAGCCCGCAGGCATTCCACCTCGGCGTGAGGACCACCGTGCTCGCGATGCCAGCCTTCGGCAAGCATGCCGTCAGTCCCGATCAAGACAGCCCCGACCATCGGGTTCGGTGCGGTTGAACGTGAGCCGTTCACCGCAAGCTGCAGGCAGCGCTGCATCCAATACTCATCCATGTTCATGATGGACAAAGTTGAGCACCCGACAATGCCATTTACACTGGGCGGATCAAGCGAACGCCTTATCGCCGGCAAGGCAAGCGGCCAGATCCGTATACACTTCCAACAAGCGTTGGTGATCCGGTGACTTTCCGGCGCGTTTCGAGATGCGTGAGGCCAAGCAGCCTCTGTCCAAGATGAAACGGATGTGTTCCTGGCACGACGGTGAGAGGCCAGCGCTGACTTCCTCAAAAAGCTTCTGCCAGATCGCATTCACCGTGGCCTTCTCCTGATCGATACCGAACATGCGGAGGTACTCGGTGTTGCTGATGGTGGCAGCACCCGCCTTCACGATCACGTCCTTGAAGATCGCTAGGAGATCGCTCTCGTGCCACGCGCGTTGCACGTAGCTGCTCATCCATTGACCCGTGCACAGGCTCTTGAGCGTCGCACACACCAGTTCCGCGATCGCGAGGTCCGCGCCCGGGCATTCCTGCATGTCGATGACACGGATCTCGATGGATCCACGGTCGAACCGTGCGATCGCGCCGCGCCGGTTTGCGGAATGATGATCGAGGACCTGGTCCTTGTCGTAAACGGCAAGTGCTTGGGCGATGGGTGCGAAAACTTCGCGGTAATAGTCCTCTTGGTTGAAGAGCGCTTCAGGGATCATGGGACCCACCAACTGCGGCAGCTTTTCATGGCCACGCATGTAGCACTGTAGGCGCATGTCCAATGAGCCGCCGGCTTTGCCATCGACAAAAGGGGAGGAGGCGGACATGGCAGGCAGGATGGGCAACAGTACACGTATGGCCGCGTGGAGTTTCGCGAATTCATCGTCGCTCGCGAACGGCAGGTTGAGGTGCATGCTTTGGCTATTGCTCCAGCCGTGGCTCCGCGTATCGAAGATCTTCCCGTACAACTGGTTCACTGCGTTGTTCCCGTTGGTGCGCATGAGCGGTTCCGTCGCCGGATCCATGAAGGGATGCATGGCGGTGGGCATCAGCATGCAGCCCCTGTTCTCCAACTGCCCATTGATGGCAACCACCTCGGCATGGAACTTCCGACGGTAACGAGGAATGTTGCGCGTCGGTTTGGTGGTCTTCAATTCGAGGACATGTCCAACGGGCTCCTCGCTCCGTTCCACGTCGGCCGCGGTTCCCGCGGGATCGTCCGGCACTGTGACGTTCAGAGAACGCACTTGGAGCGTGGTACGGTCCACGACCATGTATTGCAACTCGATACCGGTGACCTCCAGTAGCCTGTATTTCTTCTTCAAGGTCATGCTCGGTCGGCTCCCATGCGCAGGGCGAAGTTGCGGCTAACGTTCTGATCTTCCGCTCAACCGGGTGTTTCTCCCGATGGATGTTCAACCCAAAAGGCGAAGCCCCGACGGGTCGATCGGGGCTTCGGACATCCCGGCTTTCCGGGGCGTTGTGTCTGTAGCGTGTTCGTCTAGTTCAGCGCTTCCATGGCGCGCTCCCCCTGCAATTTCTTGAAGCGTTCCAGCACTTCGTCGTAGTTCGCCGGAAGGTTGAGCTCCTTGAGAGGGTCGAACGACAGTCCTTCGTTCTTTCCGTACTGCGAGTAACAGCGGCGCGCCGCTTTCTGCTCTGCGGTTTCCTCGTTCTTGGTCGTCATCTTCTTCTTCATGGAGCGCGCCAAATGTATACGAGTCGTTCAGCCAGCATCAAAAGAGCGTGAAGACCTGACGAACGTGGGATCGTGGAATGATCCTCTTTACATGGGTGCGGATAGCCGCATCGCAGTGTCAGTATGGATATCCGGGGGCCGGCGAGTTGGGCTGAAGAGACTTGGCATTCCCATCATGCTGGATATCGTGGCACGCTGGGAGATCTCCGGGGACGAATAGCGGCCTGGTTGATAAGTCGTTCACCCCGCTCCAAAGAGCGGTTGGCGCACGGACGGGCGCCGGTGCGGGCCTTGTTTATTTCTACCGGAGCAGCAGGCATCTCCAATGGTGTGCAATCAAGACCTTCGCCGCCCGAAGACGTCGTGACGAAGACCAATATGACCGACCAACTGACCAAGAGCCAGGAACTCATCGCCCGCCGCAAGGCCGCCGTGCCGAACGGCGTGGGCATGTTCAACTATGCCACGGCCAGCAAAGCCAGTGGTGCCACCATCATCGACGAGGACGGTCGCGAGCTGATCGACTTCGCAGGCGGCATCGGCGTGGTGAACGCGGGCCACTGCCCACCACCCGTGGTGAAGGCCATCCAAGAGCAAGCGGCCAAGTTCCTGCACGTGAGCTTCAACGTGGCGAGCTACGAGCCCTACATCGCATTGTGCGAGAAGCTGAACACGCTGCTTCCGCATGGCGGACCCACGAAGACCCTGCTCGTAAGCACCGGTGCTGAAGCCGTGGAGAACGCGATCAAGATCGCCCGCCAAGCCACCAAACGCCAGGGCGTGCTCTGCTTCACTGATGCCTTCCATGGCCGCACCATGATGGCCATGACGCTTACCAGCAAAGTGGGCTACAAGCCGGATTGCGGCCCCTTCGCGCCGGAGGTGTACCGTACGCAGTTCCCGAACTTCTACCGCTACGGCGCCGGTCGCAGTGAGGCCGACTTCGTGAAGGCGGAATTGAATCGTTTGGAAGAACTCTCCCACAACACGGTCGCTCCGGAGAACCTCGCGGCCATCATCATCGAAACGGTTCAGGGTGAAGGCGGCTTCAATGTGACACCTGCGGCCTACTTGAAAGGTCTGCGTGCCTTCTGCGACAAGCACGGGATCCTGCTGATCCTCGACGAAATCCAAAGCGGCTTCGGTCGCACGGGTGCGTGGAGCGCGTTCGAGCAGTTCGGTGTGGTGCCCGACATCAGCACGTGGGCGAAGAGCCTCGGCAGCGGCATGCCGATAGCGGCGGTGATGGGCAAGGCGGAGATCATGGACAAGGCAGGTGCCAGCAGCATCGGCGGCACCTATATCGGCAATCCGGTGAGCTGTGCAGCCGCACTCGCTACGCTGAAGTACATGGAGGAGATCGACATCAACGCGAAGGGCAGGCAGGTGGGCAATGTGATCCGCAAGCGCTTCGAAAAGATGAAGGCGAAGCACACCCAGATCGGTGACGTGCGCGGCCTCGGCGCCATGATGGCCATCGAGTTCGTACACAATGGCGACCCGCTGCAACCCGATGCCGACACCTGCAATGCATTGATGAACGCCTGCGCCAAGCGCGATCTGGTGGTGATCAACGCGGGCACCGAGAAGAACATCATCCGCGTGTTGAGCCCTCTCGTGATCAGCGATGAGCTGCTGAACAAGGGCTTGGACATAATGGACGAGGAGTTGGATAAGATCTTAGGATGAACACAGGAAGAGGAGAATGGTCATTGGTGAATGGCGAATAGAACCTGCGCATCCCATTCACCATTACCTATTCGCCATCGAACCATTCACTGAATGAAACCCTTCTCCATCGCCGGCATCCAGATGCGTACCTCCGCTGCGAAGAGCAACGTGGAGGCCATGAAGCTGAAGCTGGATCTGCTCATGAACATCTACCCCTGGGTGGACATGGTGCTGTTCAGCGAGCTCTGTGCATACGGTCCGCTCACGGCCAACGCACAGGCCGTGCCGGGTGAATTCGAGCAGGAGATGTGCGCTGCGGCGGCCAAGCACGGCATCTGGCTGTTACCGGGCAGCATCTTCGAACGTGCGAAGAACGCGGCGGGCGACACGGTCATTTACAACACGGCTTCGGTCATCGACCCCGAAGGCAGCGTGGTTGCGCGCTACCGCAAGATGTTCCCTTTCTACCCCTACGAAGTGGGCGTTACCGGTGGACATGAGTTCTGCGTGTTCGACGTGCCCGACGTGGGCAAGTTCGGGGTGAGCATCTGCTACGACATGTGGTTCCCCGAGACCACACGCACACTGGCGGTAATGGGCGCCGAAGTGATCCTGCACCCCACGCTAACGGGCACCATCGACCGGGAGATCGAACTGAGCATTGCACGGGCAAGTGCGGCCATCAACCAGTGCTACTTCTTCGACATCAACGGCCTGGACGCGGGTGGCAGCGGACGTAGCATCGTGTGCGGTCCGGAGGGTCGCGTGATCTACCAAGCGGAGAACAACGAGGAGTTCATCCCGATCGAGATCAACTTGGAGAAGGTGCGCCGCAGCCGTGAACTTGGCGTGTTGCGTCTGGGCCAGCCGCTGAAAAGCTTTCGCGACCACATGATCGACTTCAGCGTGTATCAGAAGGGTGCGAAACACCCGTACTTGGAAAGTCTTGGCCCGTTGATCAAACCCAAACGCGTGCAGGAGCTGGGCGAATTGCAGATCAAGGACGAGGAGCGCCAGGCACAGGAGCCAAAGCCCACGATCATCTCCTCTTTCCGTCCACCCAGTGACCCTTACACCATCTGACCATGGGCAGCACCGCAGGCAGCAGCAAGCACCGCGCACGACTGAAGAACTACATCAGCTGGTTCGAGATCCCCGTTTACGACATCCATCGCGCAGCAGCTTTTTACAACGCGCTCTACGGCATCGAGATGGAGATCAGCGTGAACGGCGAGTTCGCCATGGCCTACTTCCCCGCCGACGAAGGCGTGGGCGGCGCGCTCATCGCGGGTCCCGGTTGCTACCCCAGCGATACCGGTTCGCTCATCTACCTCAACGCCGGCAACGACCTCGACGGCGTGCTCGGCCGCGTGGAACTGGCCGGTGGTCGCGTGATCATGTCCAAGACGCACATCAACGATGCCTCCGGGAACTTCGCGCTCTTCATTGATAGCGAAGGGAACAGGCTGGCGCTGCACGAAGGACCGACGCGGAGTGGTCCGGCAACCAAAGCGGCGAAGCCCAAGGTGGCCGCAGCGAAGATGTCTTCATCCCGCCCCAGCGGGAAAGCCGCGCCCAAAAAGGCCGTGAAGAAGGCCGTTGTGAAGAAAACCGCGAAGAAGGGTCGTTGATCCAGCCACACGTTGTGATGTCGCTGTCCGGATTGGCGTTGGGTGCGCTTTGCCAACCCGACTGGGATACGAGGCCGTTCAGGATCATCGGGCTCGACGAGCATGAGGTCTTCTATGACTGCCAGTCAGAGGATGGATTGTGGACCTTCTGGGACAACTACAGGCGCACCTGCGTATTCTATCGCGTGTCAACAGCATTTTTCGCCCAGCGTTCGCAGCGCATCGGCGACATGCCGCTCGCCCCGGAAGAGTTGGCGGCGTTCAGGCCTGACCTGCCCATGCGCTTGGGTCGCAGCAACGACCTGTGCTGGAACAGGCCCTGGAGCAAGGAGGCCATCGAACAAGCAAGCATGCCGCGAACGATCTCCGCGAATGCGGTGGTGCTTGTGCCCTATGGCCCGAAGGGCGCTTTGAAGACCGGGGTGATCGTCAGGTCTTCCGGCGAAGACCTGGAAGTTCCCACACTTCTCTTGGAGGCCAAACGGATACAGGAGGCCAACAACGCGGGACCAAGCAAGGGCGTGGGATTGTGCAGGCTGGGTTGGCAGAAGCGCCTTCCTTCCTATTACATCGGCGCGTATCTGGACCGCGCGGGACACGTGCGTTAGTGACACCTCACGATCCTATCTTTCCCATCGGCTTACCCCGATGACAGATCCCACCAACACCCGCTCGCATTTCAACGCCGCGCGCCTGCGCTCCCACACCTGGGACCAACTGAAGCTCGCGGCTTCGTCGCTCAATGAAGGCAGAGGCGATCCTTCCGAAGTGGAGGCGCTGCTGAAGGACCTCCAGACCATCGAGCTCTACTGGGCCTATCCGGGCAAGGACACCGTGAAGCGGTTGCAGCAGATGCTGAAAGGCCGTGAGTACCACACGCTCACGCAGAGCGCGAACCACGTGGTGCGCAACCTGAGCAGTGGCGCCTTCCGCAGCGATCCAGTGGCGTTGGCCGATCCCTTCGCTCCGCCGCATGTGCTGTTGGAGAGCGAGACGGAAGTGGCGCACCTCAACTACTTCGAGGTGCTCTTCGTGGACGAGCTGAGCGATGGCGAAGAAGCCGCGCTCAAGCAGAAGCTGCACAGCTGTCGTGATCGCGGCGACGCGTTCATCTACCTGCCGGTGGTGGTGCGCACGGTGCAAGACGCGCTGGTGGCGCTGCTCTTCAACCACAACATACAGGCGGTGGTGGTGCGCTACGGCGTGCCGTACAAGAGCACGCATCACAAAGGCATCCTCCAGGAATTCACGCGCGCCATCGACGACCTCGACCTCAGCGATCGCGGACAGGCGAACATGGGACCGGTGCTCGCGCGCATCATGCGTTGGTTCCGTCCGGAAGTGGACCGCTATTACGTGACGGACACGCCGGTGACGGACCTCAAGGACAGCACGCTGAAGAACTTCCGTCGCATCTTCTATCGCACCGAGGACCTCAACGAGCTGCACATGACGATCATGCGTGGCATCCAGGAGAAGTACGACACGCCGTTCTTCACCGCATTGAAGGAATACAGCAAGCGGCCGATGGGCGTGTTCCACGCCATGCCGATCTCACGCGGCAACAGCGTTTTCAAAAGCCGGTGGATCCAGGACTTCGGCGAGTTCTACGGGCGCAACCTCTTTCTTGCGGAAACGAGCGCGACCACGGGCGGATTGGATTCCTTGCTCCAACCCACCGGTCCGTTGAAGAAGGCGCAGGAGCTGGCCGCACGTGCGTTCGGATCGCAGCAGACCTTTTTCGCCACCAACGGCACCAGCACCACCAACAAGATCGTGGTGCAAGCACTGGTGGAGCCTGGCGACATCGTGCTGATAGACCGCGACTGCCACAAGAGCCATCACTACGGGATGGTATTGAGCGGCGCGTATCCGGTCTACTTACACAGCTATCCGCTGCCCAAGTACAGCATGTACGGCGCGGTGCCGCTGGAACACATCCGTGAGCAATTGCTGCTGCTCAAGAAGGGCTCGAAGCTCGATCGCGTCAAGATGCTGCTGCTCACCAACAGCACCTTCGATGGCGTGGTGTACAACGTGGAGCGCGTGATGGAACAGGTGCTGGCCATCAAGCCGGACATCGTCTTCCTGTGGGACGAAGCGTGGTGGGCCTTCGCGGGCTTCTCCTACATCCTACGCCAACGCACGGCGATGCACGTCGCTGCGAAACTCGCACGCAAGTACAAGACCGAAGAGTACAAGGCCGAGTACGCCGCGCACATCAAGGGCCTGAAGAAGAACGAAGAACCGCGCCTGCCCGATCCCACCAAAGTGCGCATCCGCACCTACTCCACGCAGAGCACGCACAAGACGCTCACGTCGTTCCGCCAGGGCAGCATGATCCACATCTGGGACGAGGATTTCAAGCGCAAGAGCGAAGCCGCGTTCCACGAGGCGTACATGACGCACACCAGCACCAGCGCCAACTACCAGATCCTCGCGAGCATGGACGTGGGCCGCCGCCAGGTGGAGTTCGAAGGCTACGAGCTGGTGGAGAAAGCGATCGAGCTCGGCCTGCTGTTGCGTCGAACGATCCGCGAGAACGACCGCTTGCGACGTTGGTTCGACATCATCACCATCGCCGACCTGATCCCCGCGCAACACCGGCAGAGCGGACTGGAACACTACTACCGCAAGGACAAGGGCTGGAACGACATCGAGAAGGCATGGGCCGAGGATGAGTTCGCCGTGGACCCCACCAAGATCAACCTGTACACGGGCAAGACCGGCATCGATGGCGATACGTTCAAGAACGTGTACCTGATGGACAAGCACGCGATACAGATCAACAAGACGAGCCGCAACAGCGTGCTCTTCATGACGAACATCGGCACCACGCGCGGCTCGCTCGCCTACCTCACCAAGGTGCTGTTGCAGATCGCCGATGAACTGGAGGAGCGCAACGCGGGCATGGAGCGCGAGGACAAGCTGATGCACATCGATAAACTGCGCGACCTGAAGGACCTGGAGAAGTATCCGCCGCTACCCGACTTCAGCAGCTTCCATAGCAGCTTCCAAGGCCAGCCCGGCGTGCCAGGCGGCGATATCCGCTCTGCATATTTCCTCGCGTACAAGGAGGAGCGTTGTCGTTACGTGAAGTTGGAACCCGCGTTGGAAGAGATGCGCAAGGGATTGCCGCTCGTCTCGGCATCTTTCGTGATCCCGTATCCGCCGGGCTTCCCCGTGTTAGTGCCTGGCCAGGTGATCAACAAGGAGATCATCGACTTCCTCATCGCTATTGATGTGAAGGAGATCCATGGTTATCGACCTGAGCTTGGCTTGCGGGTGTTCACCGATGCGGCGCTGGGGCGGCAAAAGACCACCACTGCGATGGGGGGTATGCGTGTAATATCGCCAGCGACAAAAGGAAATCGCTCAACCAAGAAGAAGCGATCATGAGCAAGAAGACCAAGACAGCCGCTCCACGAAAGGCCAAGGCAACCCCGACGAAGAAGAAGCCCACCAAGCGCTCTTCCACGAAGGCCGCCAAGCCCGCACTGAAGAGCGCTCCCGTGAAGAAGTCGGCAAAGGCCCCTGCCAGGAAGAAGTCCGCACTAAAGCGCGTGGCGAAGAAGCCCGCGAACCTGCTGAAAGGCGTCAGCGACATCCGCCGCTTCTTCTACCGGAACGAGACGCCGATCTATTTCATCAGCGCCACCAACTTCAACCTGCTGGGAGCGGACGAATGGATCAAGGGCTTCAAGTTCATCACCTACATCGACTGCTTCGATGGGCTGCATCCGAATTTGATGAGCCCGAAGACCGAAGAGCCGCACGAGGAGTTCCAGAGCATCGAGGACATCAACAACTACTTGCTCACGCACAGCGAAGTGCGCGACTACATCGAGCAGCGCAAGATGAACGGGAAGAACGGCAAGGCCCTCTTCCTCATGTTCGATGAGAAGACCGAGGCGCTCGCGAAGAAAGCCGGGCTGGAAGTGATCTTCCCGCCCGCCAAGTTGCGCAGCTGGCTGGACAACAAGGTGAACACCAACCGCGTAGCCGAGAAGGCCGGCGTGCCGTGTGTGCCATACGTGCTCCATCCGGTGAAGAACTTCGAACATCTCATGCAGGTCGCTGCGAAGGGCAAGCTCGGGAACGACCTCGTGGTGCAAACGCCCTTTGGCGATAGCGGCCACACCACCTTCTTCATCAAGACCAAGGAGGAATACGCCAAGTATGCGGAGGAGATCGAGGCGGAGAAGGAGTGCAAGATCATGAAGCGCATCAACTGTCGCGGTGCGGCGATGGAAGCATGCGTGACACGGCATGGCACCATCGTGGCCCCGTTGATGACCGAGCTGGTGGGCTTCAAGGAACTCACGCCTTACAAAGGCGGCTGGTGCGGCAACGAGATCTTCAGCGACACCTTCACCCCCAAGATCCGCGCGAAGGCCCGCAAGTACGCACGCCTTTTCGGCGATCAACTGCGCAGGGAGGGCTACAAGGGCTACTTCGAACTCGATTACCTCATCGACAAGGACAACGGGGAGATCTACCTCGGCGAACTCAACCCGCGTGTAACGGGTGCCAGTAGCATCACCAACCATGCGGTCTTCGCGTTGAGCGACATGCCGCTGCACCTCTTCCACACCCTGGAATGGATGAACGTGCCCTACGAGATCAGCGTGAACGCTCTCAACCGTCGCTGGTCGAAGGAGGAGAACATCGACAGCTGGGGACAGATGGTGATCAAGTACACCACCGACGATGTGCAACGCGTGACCGAAGCACCGCGCAGCGGCATCTGGCGCATGCGCGAGGACGGCAGCATCTACTTCTGGCGCATGGACACGCACCGTCGCTACGTGGAGAAGGACAACGAGGCCTTCTTTCTCCGCATCTCGCGTCCCGGCGATTGGTTCTACGAGGGCGCCGACATGGGCATCCTCGTTATGCGCGGCCGCATGATGACCGACGATTTCAAACTCACCGAACGCTCGAAGAAGTGGCTGGCAGCGATCCGCACGCAGTTCAAGAGCGTGGCGCCCGGAGCGCATGGCAGCAATGGGCATGAGCACATGCTGGAGATCGGGGGGTTCAAAATGATGTGAGGAAGAGTTCACCACAGAGGCACAGAGACACGGAGAACCCATTTTTGCGAAGGCGATGGACTACAGAGGCTCGGAGGTACATGGGATGACAGACCGACGGCTCAAGCATGATGAACTGAGCGAGCTTATCATCAAGGCGGCGATCGAAGTGCATCGTGAGTTGGGGCCGGGACTGCTTGAGAGCATTTATGAAATGTGCTTGGCCCATGAACTTCGTGAGCAGGGCATTCCGGTCCTTCAGCAAATGGCGGTGCCGATCATTTACAAGGGCGTGCGCATGCCCAACGACCTTCGGCTTGACCTTCTGGTAGATGAACGCATCATCGTCGAGGTAAAGGCAGTGGAAGAATTCCATCCCGTGCACCAAGCCCAACTGCTCACCTACCTGAAGCTGACCGACAAGCGCGTTGGTTTGCTACTGAACTTCAACTCACCCATACTGGTCAAGGGCATCAAGCGTATGATGAACGGATATCTCGTCGATGGCGAATAAGATGTTCTCCCACTACCTCTGTGTCTCTGTGTCTCTGTGCCTCCGTGATGAATACCCCCCTCATGCCACTTTGCATTTCTCTGTGCCTCCGTGTCTCTGTGGTGAACAATTGAGCTGATGTACGTACACCTGAAACTTGTAAAAGAGCCTTGGCCCAGCGACCGCTGGCAGACCTTCTTCGATCGCGCGTGGCCACTGTTCAAGATCTGGTACGAGAGCGAGGGCTTGGAAAAGCGCCCTGACCTCGTGACCTGTCGCAGCTTGCTGGAGCTGCACATGCCTGAGCTGATCCCGGTGTACAACACGCTATGCCGCATCGCGAAAGAGGATGATGTCGCATGCCGCTTTCTCACCATGTGGTGCCCGCCGCCGTACATGGCCGGGTGCTCGCAGGTCGCATGGACAAAGGGCGCACCTACGCTGATCCGCAACTACGATTTCGACCCGCGCTACTTCGATGGCCGTCTCCGCTACACGGAGTATTGCAAGCCCGTCATCGGAGTGCAGGACAGCGGCTGGGGCTTGCTCGATGGCATGAACGCGGATGGTCTTGCTGTAGCGCTTGTATTCGGCGGAAGAAAGGTGAGCGGAACGGGCTTCGGCATTCCGTTATTGATCCGCTACGTATTGGAAACGTGCAGCGATGTGGACGAAGCCTGCACCACGCTATCGCGGGTGCCGGTGCATATGGGCTATAACGTCACGGTGGTGGACAAGAGTGGCAAGTACGCAACCGTGTACCTGAACCCGGATCGTCCGCCGGTGGTGATCTACCAAGCCGTGGCGACGAATCACCAACATCAGGTCGAATGGGATGAATACGCTGCGTTCACGCATACCATCGAACGCAAACATTTCCTGGAGTCCTGCGTTGCCAATCCGAAGCAGACCCGTGCGGCGCTCATCAAGCAGTTCCTGAAACCGCCGCTATACAGCCAACAGTACCTGCGCGGCTTCGGCACGCTCTACACTGCGGCCTACGACGTGGCCAAGGGACGTGTGCAGATCATCTGGCCGGACAAGCAGGTGGAGGCGAGCTTCTCGCGCTTCGAAGAACAGGAAGTACAGGTGGTGCTGCTGAAGCCGGTGGGGAGGTACTTGGCGAAGTAGTCGCTCGTTCCGTTGGGCGGTACTTTTGGACCATGTCCAGCACCGCCACCTCGCCGACAAAGGCTTCGAACACCACGACGCTTTTCAAGCCTGCCAACTACATCAATGGCGATTGGGTGAGCGAGGGTGACGGCACCTTCAACACCGTTGTTGACAAGTACCACGGAACCGAGTTGGCCAAAGTGCCGCACGCCACCGAAGCGCAAATGGAAGAGGCCATCGCCGCTGCCCATGCGAGCCGCGAGATTGTGCGCAAGCTGAGCGCCGGTGAACGCAGCGCAAAGCTCGAAGCACTCGCTGCGTTGATCGTGAAACACGAGGAGGAACTGGCAATGCTCATCGTGAAGGAGGGCGGCAAGCCGTTGGGTTACGCGAAAGCGGAGATCGCGCGATGCATCACTACTGTGAAGACCGCCGCTGCCGAAGCACTGCGTTTCACCGGCGAAAGTGTAGCGCTCGACTACGGCGCCGGTGCTGGAAAGACCGCACTGACGAAACGCTTCCCTGTCGGTGTCATCGCAGCGATCACGCCCTTCAACTTTCCCTTGAACTTGGTGCTACACAAGGTGGCTCCCGCGATGGCAGTTGGTTGTCCGGTCGTACTGAAGCCCGCACCGCAAGCTCCGCTCAGTGCGCTGGCACTGGGCAAATTGATCGAGGGTGTCGGCTGGCCGAAGGGCGCGTTCAGCGTCTTGATGTGCGGTGTGCCCGTCGCCGAGAAATTGGTGAAAGATGATCGTGTAGCGATGCTCAGCTTCACCGGAAGCGATAAAGTGGGCTGGCACTTGAAGAGCATCTGCGGGAAGAAGAAAGTCGCGCTGGAGCTTGGCGGCAATGCATCTGTGATCGTCGATGAGGGTGTTGATCTGGCTGCGACCGCGAAGACCGTGGCCATCGGCGCGAACATCTATTCAGGGCAGACCTGCATCAGCACGCAGCGCATCTACGCGGTGCAGTCCGTGTTCGATCAGTTCCGGGATCTGTTGGTGAAAGAGTACGCCGCGTTGACCGCTGGCGATCCGAGCGATGCTTCGGTCACTGTTGGGCCGATCATCGACAAGGGCCACTACGAGCGCATCAGCGCGTGGGTGGAAGAAGCAACGAAGGCTGGAGCGCAGATCCTTGCGGGTGGCAAGCCCGTGGATCTTGCGCACAACATCTACGCAGCAACGCTGCTCACTGGCACCAACCACAGTATGCGCGTGAACTGCGCCGAGGTCTTCGGCCCGGTGGCCATCCTTGAGCCTGTCGCCGACTTCAATGAAGCGATCGCCCAACTGAACAACAGCACCTATGGCCTGCAAGCCGGTGTGTTCACCAACAACTTCGCCCATGTGAAACAGGCCCACGATGAGCTTGAGGTGGGCGGCGTGATCATCAACAACGTGCCTGGTTTCCGCGTGGACAGCATGCCGTACGGTGGGATCAAGGACAGCGGGCTCGGGCGCGAAGGCGTTAAGTACGCGATGGAAGAGATGAGCGAGCCGCGGTTGATGGTGTACTGATCGGATGATGAGAAGACCGGACGGTCGGATAATGTTCGTGACCGCATGGATCCGTTGATCGTTGCGCTCAAGTTCCGACCACTCAGAGCGTATCGAAATCGATGGCTTGGAACCGGACGGTTTTGGGATCCAGTGATCGGCGTTGACCCGTGAGATCCTTGAAGATGAGGTTCAACGGGGAAGGGCGGAGCCAAGCGGGGATATTGACGTAAGGCCTGAAACGCCAATTGGTTTTACTGTCGAGCCCTATCCAAATACGCAGCGGCGCAAAGGCAGTGTGATCGGGCATATTGACCGGGGCCGTTCCTGGATCGAGCGCCGCCAATAGGAGAGAAGCGCCCATCTGTTTTCGCTCCGTGAAGACAAGGTCCTTGCACGTGGTTAAGGAGATCGAATAGCTGTTCAAGGGATGTGCAACCCGCCACTCCATCGCCTTGGCATGCCAGATGCGCTCATAGGTCACCTTGCCACTGTGCTTGTTCACGACCGGGCCGACACCGACCATCGCGCGCAGCGGAGAGACCAATTGGAAACCAAGCTTCTTGGTGAAGCCGTGCGTGCTGTTCGCATTCGCCACACCGACCACGAAACCGAAGCCCTGTTTTGCGGCGGCCTCATAGGTCGCGTTGGCCAGCTTCGTGAACAATCCCTTCCCTTGATGGGAGGGGTGCGTGGCCGTATTGAGCGACAGAAGGCCACGTTCCTCCCTGCCGTTGACCCGCGCGACCAATGGAATGGTCACATAGTGCGCTGCCAGTTCCGTTCCGCTCCATGCGTTGAAACCGACCGCGGTGCCATCGGGATTGTCGCGGTATTGCCAGCGCACCACATCCTCCGTAAAGTGCACTGCGTTGGGGAACACCGACCGCAACAAGGCCGCCATTGCTGCGATGCTCGCATCGTCGGTACGAACGGGTTCAATGGTGTAAGACATGTCACGGCTCCACGGCGAATGTATCCGTGGTGGATGGACGGATACATTCGCCGCGCGATCAGGTTCCAAAAAAGCGGAAGCGTTGGCGGAGTTATCCGCCCTCACTGAAGTTTCGGCGGACGAAGAGGGAATCCGGTGCAATACCGGAGCTGTTCCCGCAGCTGTAAGTCCTGTGCG